>DGWD01000008.1:204190-249372 GCA_002395155.1 Treponema sp. UBA4267 | reverse complement strand
CAAAAGTGATGCCAAGGGGCAGCGTGATAGTGGATATCTCTTCAAATTCTGCATATGCATTACCGAAGATCCTCCTAAATAAAAAGACCTTTGCCCTTGCTGAAACAGATGAAGCAAAATTCATAGCAAAGTGTATCAAAACAAGTAACCTTGCCAAAACGGATTATCAGAAGTCAGGCTTTGCTTATGCTCTTTCCAAGAGTTTCGTTGTCTGGTATGCACAGAAGTGTGCTTTTGAGTATGGGCAGAAAGGAATCCGTGTGTGCTCTCTAAGTCCAGGACTTATTGCGACTGACATGGGCAAACTTGAAGAAAAGGAAGGTGCCAGCATGCTTGAATATGCAGCAGAAAAAAGGATGGGTACTCCGGATGAGCTTGGATTTGCAATTGCGACTGTAGCAGATGAAAGGAACGGATATCTTGCTGGTGTAGATGTGCTTGTTGATGGAGGCAGCACAAACGGAAAGAGCTTTAGAAAATAATAACAAAGATAGAAAAGCGTTATCATAACGGAAAAGTAAATCAACCATATTAATTCCGAATTTTTTTGCTATTTCATAAATCATCAAATATACTTAAAAAGTCTTATACTCTTATATACCACATAGTGGAAAACTTTTTGAGGAATGGAGAGATGAAAAAAACAACAATTTTTGACAGAACTCTTACACGAGAGTTGTCTTTTAGTATTGGTGCGGTACTTATAGCACTTTTGGTTGCACTTGGTCTTTTTCTTGCAGTTAGGGTCAATAAAGGTTTTAGAGCAATATCTGATGATTATCTTAATCAAGTTAGTGAATATTATTCTGCATCGACAGAAAAAATTCTTGAAGGTGAATTTAAGATTGGTACTACCTTGAAGGCTTCTCTGGAATGTTTTGAGAAAATTGAACCTGAAAATCGTCGTGATTTTATTAATCAGCTTTTAAGAGAAACTCTTGTTGCAAATCCAACTCTGGTAGATACATGGTGTGTATGGGAGCCTGATGCTCTTGATGGAATGGATGCGGAATTTGCAACTCATGGTGGACAAACAGCCTTAGATACAGATCATACTGGTCGGTTTATTCCATACTGGACTCAGGTCGGTTCAACAATCGAATGTACACCACTTACTGATTATGAAGATGGCAGCTGGTATGTAGATCCTTTTAATAATGATAAAGGAATTTTGATTGATCCAAACCTTTATGAAGTTGGTGGAAAAATGATGTGGGTTTGTGGTGCCGCATATCCAATCAAAGATAAGAATGGAAAATCGATTGGTGTTGTGGGACTTGATATGTCGCTTGATACTTTGACCAGTTTGCTTAAATCTGCTGAGGTATATCAGAGAGGATATCTTTCTCTTATTTCAAATGTGGGACTTACTGCGGTAGATAAAGATGTGGAACTTGAAGGACAGACTTATACATATTATGAAGATAATGAGTTTGGAGAGATTTTTAAGAAAGTAAGATCTTCTCTTCAGTCACAGGGATTCTACACCTCTGATGGGTTTATTCATATTGTGGATCCAATTCAGGTTGCTGGTGCTGATGAAGTCTGGTATCTTACTGTAAATGTTCCTTCTTCAGAAGTAAATCGACCTATAAAAGAAATTGTTTCTCTTGTAATTATAGGATTTACAATCACAACTATTGTTCTTTTTATTCTTACCTTTATTTTTGTTTCAATCATTTCTTCTTCTCTTAAAATTGGACTTTCTGCTCTTAAGAATATTGCCCAGGGTGATGGAGATCTTACAGTTCGTGTTGAAGCTAAAAAAGATAACGAATTGGGACAGATGTACACTTATTTCAATCAGACTATGGAAAAACTTCAGAACTCTATTGGGAAGGTTAAAAACGAATCTGAATCTATGGAACAAACCAGTCTTGTTCTTACTGATAATATGAATACTACTGCAGCTGCGGCAAATCAGGTTACTGCAAATATTGAAAGTGTAAATCAGGAAGTTAAGAAACAGGCTGATAATGTAAAGAGTGCCAATATCTCTGTTGAAGAAATTAATAATCAGGTTAAAAAACTTGTTGAAAGTATTGAATCTCAAAGTTCTTGTGTAGTTGAATCTTCTTCTGCTATTGAACAAATGGTTGCAAATATCCGCTCTGTAACAAACATCCTTAAATCTAATAGTGATACAATTGCAAATCTTGAAAAGTCTTCTGAGGAAGGTAAAGAAAATATTGCTTCAAGTGTTGATGCTACTGAAAAGATTCGTGAACAGTCTAATATTTTGCTGGAAGCTTCAACCGTTATTCAGAATATTGCAGAACAAACAAACCTTTTGGCTATGAATGCTGCAATTGAAGCGGCTCATGCTGGTGAAGCAGGAAAGGGCTTCTCTGTTGTTGCTGATGAAATTCGTAAACTTGCTGAAGATTCAAATATTCAGGGTAAGAAAATTACAGAAAATCTTAATGATGTTCTTGCAAGTATTGAAGATGTTTCAAATTCAACTATGAAGATGCAGACTCAGTTTGGTGAAATTTATGATTTGACTCAGAAAGTTTCTCAGCAGGAAGTTACAATTATGCATGCTATGCAGGAACAGTCAGAAGGTGGTGGTCAGGTTCTTCAGGCAATGAAGGAAATTAATGACATTACAATGGATGTTAGAAATGGTAGTGAATCTATGCAGGCTGCAACTGATAATGTAAACAAGGAAATGAATGTACTTACCCGCATTACAGATGAAATTACAGCCAGTATGGAAGAGATGGCCTTTGGTTTGACTGATATTAATAATAGTATTAATCAGGTTAATGATGAGACCCATAATCTAAAAGATAGTATTCAAAGTCTTACATCAGTTGTTAATACCTTTAAGGTTTAAGCAGTTTTATTCAGGTGCTCTGGTTTTCAGGGCACCTTTTTTTTTCTTAATTATCAATTGTAATATCGCCGGAAGTTGTTTTTATTGTAATTTCAGAACCTCCTCCGTAATAGCTGCTGCGGAATTCACCGCGAGCCGAGGTGCTTATATCATTTATTTCATCGTGAAGGCGGCCACTGTTTGATGAGGCAACAATATCGAATCCCTGGTTTTTAGGTATAACTAATTCTATTTCTCCACTTGTTGTTTTAATTGAAGAGGCGGCAGAAGGTGCATTTTTCAATATCAAAGTAATATCTCCGCTGATTGCACTTGCTGTAAAATAACTACAGCCTGTATTGTTGCATTCTATACTTCCGCTATTAGATTCTAAACTCAGGTATTCACCATCGAACTTGTCAGATTCAATACTGCCGCTGGTGGTTCTAAGGTTCATATCTTCAACTTGAATTTTTTCTACATCTATATCGCCGCTATTTGTTTTAAGAGTGATTGTTTTTGCCTTTATATCTTCTATATCTATATCACCACTTATAGCAGTTGCAGAAAAATCTTCATCAGAATTTATATTTTCTGCATCAATATCACCACTTGTTGATTTTATAGACAGGTTTTCTGCATTTAATACGTTAATTTTTATGTCACCACTTGTTGTATTAATTAAAACTTCCTGCATTTTGTAATCTTCTGGTATATAAAGAAAAATTTTGCATAAATCATAATTAAAAATGTGACTGCTTGTAGATTTTAATTCCAGAGCCTTGTTGTTTACTTCATAGGAAGGGAGCTTTTTTTTGTAGTTACTGTAAATTTCCATTGTAATTTCATCGCTGTAAACTTTTTGTATAACGACATCTTCATATGTAAGATTAAAATTCAGCTTGGTGATGCTGTCTGTATTGTAAGTTTCTTTAACTAAAAGATTTTTTTCAAAAGCGAAAGCCTGGAATGCACAAAGCAAACCTGTAATAAAAAGAATTGATTTTTTCATATTTTTATACCCTCTGCTAAAATAATAACTTTGAAGTCCTTTTGTTACTCGTTTGTGTTAATTTGTTATAAATACTATAATAATAAAAAATTATGAAAAACACAAAACGAAATGAACTTGCAGTTTGCGGATTTGCAACTGTAAAAAAACTGGAAAAAAATCATCCTGAAAAAATCAGGCGACTTTATTTTACAGAAGAAGTTGCTCCAAAATTTGGAGGACTTTGTCGTAAACTTGCAAAAAATCATGGAATTTATAATCAGAAACCTGCCGGTGATTTGGAAAAGTTGAGTGGAACTGTTCACCATCAGGGAGTTGTTGCAATGATTGAAGCTCCAGAAATTCAGCCTTTGGATTCTGATATTACTGATTCATGGGTAGAAAATCACGAAAATGCGGTTTTACTTGATCGTATTGGAAATGCTAATAATTTTGGTGCAATTGTACGTTCAGCTGCTTTTTTTGGTATTAAAAATATTGTAATTCCTTTGGATGAAGCTCAGTCCTCTATCACTACATCATCATACAGAGTTGCAGAAGGTGGGATGGAGTATGTAAACATTTATTCTGTTCGTTCTTCGGCTCGTTTACTTGAAGCAATGCAGGGTAAAATGATTAGGATTGGAACTAGTCTTGATGCAAAGAAAAAAGTAAGCGATCTTCCGTCTTTATCTAAGGGTGATAAAGGGGACAGACCCCTGCTGGTTGTTCTTGGAAACGAGGAAAACGGTATTAGTGATGTTGTAAAAAAGAACTGTGATGAACTGGTTATTATTCCTTGGGCTGGAATGTCTGATGGGGTTGAAGAATCTTGCATTGATTCGTTAAATGTTGCACAGGCTTCATCAATTATTTTCTATGAAATAATGAAGAAATAAATTATATTTGATACTAATAGGTGTTAGATTATTCTAACATCTGTAAGAAATAAATTATTACCTTTTGAGGTAATCAGGAGATATATTTATGAAAAATTATTTTGATTTGACAGGACAGGTTGCTATTGTAACTGGTTGTTCTACTGGTCTTGGCGTACAGATGGCAAAAGCACTTGCTAATCAGGGTGCTAAAATTGTTGCTATTGCACGTCGTAAGGAAATGATTGAAGCTGTTGCAAAAGAAATTGCTGATACTTACAAAGTTGAAACTTTGGCAATTCCTTGCGATATTACTGATACAGATAAGGTTAATGCTGCTGTTGATGAAGTTTTGAAGAAGTTCGGTCGTATTGATATTGTTATCAACAATGCCGGAACTGGTGCAGTTGCTCCAGCAGAAGATATTACAGATGAACAGTTCTATAACGAAATGAATATTGACTTGTTCGGTTCATTCCGTGTTGCACGTGCTTGTGCTAAAAAAGCAATGATTCCTGCTAAATATGGTCGTGTAATCAATATTGCTTCTATGTATGGTATGGTAGGAAATAAAGTTGCTCCTGCTTCTCCTTATCACGCTGCAAAAGGTGGTGTTGTAAACCTTACTCGTGGTCTTGCTGCAGAATGGGGAAAATACAATATCAATGTTAATGCTATCTGCCCAGGATATTTCTACACACCACTTACAAAGGAAACTTTGGATTCAGATTTCTTCCAGCAGAATGCACAGACAATGATTCCTTTAAGCCGTTATGGTAACGAAGGTGAACTTGATACAGCTGCAATTTTCCTTGCAAGTCCTGCATCAAGCTATGTAACAGGTGTAATTTTGCCTGTTGATGGTGGATATACATCAATGTAGTTTCTAATTAGGCGACGTTAGAAAAAATACATTAAAATACACAAAATTTACGGGAAGCTCAAAATAAAGGGCTTCCCGTAGTTTTTTAACCTTAAATAATTGCGAAAAGCATAGTATGATGTTTTAAGAGAGTTGTTTATAAACTTAGAATGGAGGTGCTTATTATGACTTTGACGCATGTACATGAAGATGAGTACAGAAGGTTATGTCGAGAAGAAGGTCTTGAAGATGGTTTGGGACGTGGACTTGATTTAGGAAGGCGTGAAGTTGCATCTAACTTGCTAAGAATGAAAGTTTTAAGTGATCAGCAAATAATTGAAGCTAGTGGTCTTTCTCAAGCTATTATTGATGAATTAAAGAAAGAAATTGAATAAGTTTTAGATTTTTTTTTATTGATATCACATTATTAAATCTTCTTGTTGTCGAAATTAATTAATTGACGATTCATAGGCCTAATTGTTAATTTATTTATAGAGTTAGAGGAGGCTCACAACATGAAAATTGCATTTTTCGATACCCGTTCTTATGATAAGGCTTCGTTTACAAAGGCAAATGTAGATGGTGGATTTAATTATGAAATTGATTTCCGCGATTACAAGTTGAATGAAAATACGGCAAGTACCGCTGCTGGTTATGACGTAGTTTGTGTTTTTGTAAATGATCTTGTAAATGCACAGGTTATTTTTGAGCTGAAAAAGGCTGGTGTAAAGCTGATTGCCTTGCGTTGTGCAGGTTTTAATAATGTTGATTTGAAAGCGGCTTCTGAAGCTGGAATAAAAGTTGTTCGTGTGCCTGCTTATTCACCTTATGCGGTTGCAGAACACGGAGCTGCTTTGCTCATGTCTCTTACTCGTCATATTCCACAGGCCTATCTTCGTACAAAAACTGCAAACTTTAATATAGAAGGACTTACCGGCCGCGATCTTCATGGGCTTACAGGCGGTATCCTTGGAACTGGAAAAATCGGTCAGATTATGGCAGGTATTCTTAAAGGTTTTGGAATGAAGATTATTGCCTATGACCCTTTCCCAAATCAAAAATGGGCTGATGAAAGTGGTGCAGTTTATGTAAGCAAGGAAGAACTTTTTCGCCAGAGTGATGTATTGAGTTTGCACTGTCCGCTTACAGAAGAAACAAAACATATTGTAAATCATGACACAATGAAGATGATGAAACACGATGCAGTAATTATTAATACCGGTCGTGGTGCCTTGATTGATTCAAAAGCCCTGGTTCACGCTCTTAAGCACGGCCATATCGGCGGCATTGGAATGGACGTTTACGAAGAAGAAAGCAAATACTTCTTCAGCGACTGGTCTACTGATATCATGACCGATGATACACTTGCGCGACTTTTGACTTTCCCAAATGTAATAATAACTGGTCACCAGGCGTTTTTGACCACCAATGCCTTGAAGAATCTGGCGGATACAACGCTGGAGAATGTAATGGCATTTGCGGCTGGGGAAGAGCTGGTGAATGAGGTGAAGTAGTTATTGTGGTAAATCAAAAAAAATTGAATTATAATAATATCAATGAACACAGCGATTCTAAGTAGCTTCGACAAATACACAACTTTCTTATTTGGCGGAAAAACGCTGACTTTCCGAACTTGTAATGGTTTGGAAAGATATACAAAAGTTTTACAGTGGGATGATGGTTACATTGAAGTCATGGCTAAGTATAAACACAAAGATGAAGAAATCGAAGAATATATAGACCTTATTCCTGTACTTGAAGGTCTATATATGGATAAAGAAAAATTCCTTGCACCTATCAAAGAGGTAAAAATAGAATATGCCTGAAAAAGAACTTCAGAAAATTGCAGAAAATGCAAAAATCATCGTAAATGGATACGCTTCAATGTATCGTTGAAGCCATGCATGTTCATGCCAGTGATAAAAAACTGACAGAAAAAGATTCAGCAAAGTTTTTTGTAAGAGCTGACGGTTCATCTGTAATGCAAAAACGAGGCGATTTAACAGACAAAGAAATAACCATAATTCAAAAGTTTATTCAAGCTAACTACATTGATATGTATAAAACCTGGAAAGATTTTGGTGGCGGGGATTTCTTTAATAAATAGAAATATGCTTATTAAAATGTCATGCCCAGATTGTGAGAAAGTTGTTGAAGTCTCTGAAATCAAAAAAGAAACAAATGTTGATATTAATGGGAAAAATATTTCTTTCCTTGCACCTATGTATAAATGTTCCGTATGTGGAAGCGAATTCCAGACTATGGAACAATTAGAGCAATCATTAAAACTTGCTAAAATAATAAATGAATACGGATTGCATTTTACTTGGGATGCTGAAACAGAAGCCTGGATTACTCAAAGTGATGTTATTCCTGGTCTTGTTCTTGAAGATGAATCTCTCAATACATTAATTGAAAGAGTACGTTTAGCTGCTACAGAATTGATAGAATTGAATAAGCTAGCTTAAAATGAATTAAAGGGGTCGAATTCGAACCCTTTAATTTACAATATCCTTTCTGATTGTTTTATTCCAATTCTTTAAATATTTCTTCGACAAATTGTTTAATATTATCTGCAATTGCTGCTTTTAATTGAGTAGCATTTTGTTTATTGTTTCTGAATGAATCTCCAACAGGCATAAACAGTTTTACAACATCAATATCTAGAGCTTCTGTTATTTGAGATAGAGTTTTTTCTTCAGGATAAGACAGCGATAGTTCAATACGTTTTATTGCACCTTCAGATAAATCTGCTTTTTCGGCTAATTCAAATTGCGTCAATTTCTTTTCTTTGCGTATGTTTCTTAAATTTATAGCAATTCGATTTCTTATCTCTAAATCTTGCATTCTTATATTCTTATACAGAAATGACATAAATCACATGTATAAGAAAAGTACTTTTTATTAATTAGTATCTATCTGATGTACTTTTAGGTTTATTTATTTTATACTTTTTAAAGAAAAGTTAATGTTATATGTATTCAAAGGTAATTTATGGCTAAGAAAGAAGTAAAAACTGATTTATGGGTTCATGATTTATTAAAAGAATCTGGTATTGAACTTGATGCGCAAGGTAGTGAAATAAAAGAAATAAATGAGGCTTTAAAAACAGCAAGCAAACGAGGAACAGGAAAAGTCGGTTTTCCAGAATATATTGGTGTTGTAAAAGATTTTATTCTCGTGATAGAAGATAAATCAAGTCTTGAAAATCATATAAAATACAATTTCGATAAACTTATAAGCCTTGAAACAAAAGATGTAACTGATTATGCCGTTAATGGCGCTTTGTTTTATGCAAAACATCTCATTAACAATACAACATACAAAAAAATATTTGCTTTTGGAATTTCAGGTAATGCAAAAAATCATCGTATAACGCCTATCTTTGTAGATGACCGTTTAAATGTATTTGACAAATTAGAAGATGTAGAATCCTTTATTTCATTTAACGAAAAAAACATTGACGAGTATTATCGTTGTGATGTTTTAAAAGAATCCAGTGATAAAGAAAAAGAATTGGAAGAAATACTGTCGGATGCAAAAGTTTTACATGAACATCTTAGAAACTATGGAAATATGAAAGATGAGGAAAAACCTCTTGTAGTTTCAGGTATTCTACTTGCCCTTCGTGAACGTGACAATGACAATTTCAGTATTGATTCCTTAAATGCTGATAGTTTTATAACTGATGGGCAAAAAATCTATAATGCCATTGAATCAAGCTTCAAAAGGACAGACCTTTCACCAATAACAAAAATCGATAAGATTCTTTCGCAATTTGCAATCATAAAGGATAGTACAAAACTAAATGAGAAGAATCAAAATCTTGGAGAAACACCTCTAAAGTTCTTTGCAAAGTTTTTGGATGAAAAACTTTATAAATCAATAAAATATACACGTTCTGCAGAAGATTATCTTGGAAGATTCTATGGCGAATTTATGCGTTATTCTGGAGGAAGTGGACAGACTTTAGGAATTGTTTTAACACCTCGACATATAACAGAATTATTTTGTGATTTGTTGGATTTAAAAACTACAGACAGAATATTTGATCCGTGTTGTGGAACAGGCGGATTTCTTGTTGCAGCATTACATGCAATGTTATCAAAAAGTACAACTGAAAATGAAAAACAGCATATTCGTAAGAATCAACTTTATGGTATTGAAATTCGACCAGATATGTTTACAGTCGCAACTACAAATATGATTTTGAGAGGCGATGGTAAAAGCAATTTACATTGTGATGATTTCCTTTCCAAAAATCCAAAACAATTACAAACAGATTTCAGAGCAACAGTTGGAATGCTTAATCCACCTTATTCTCAAGGGTCAAAAGATAATTCAGATTTATACGAAATTGCCTTTACAGAGCATTTACTTGATTCGCTTTTGCCTAATTCAAGGTGTGCTGTTATTGTTCCGCAAAGCTCAATGACAGGAAAATCAAAAGAAGAACAGGCTATAAAAGAATCGATTTTGAAAAAGCATACTCTTGAAGGAACAATTATGCTCCAAAAAGACACTTTTTATGGAATCGGTGTTATTCCGTGTATTGCAGTTTTCACAGCTGGTGTTCCACACGATAAAGAAAAAGTTTGCAAATTCATCAATTTTGAAGATGATGGATTTAAAGTTTCGCCACATATCGGGCTTTTGGAAACAGAAAGTGCAAAAGACAAAAAACAACATTTGCTTGATGTTTGGTTTGACAGAATGGAATCTCCGACAAAATTTTGCGTAAAAACAACCATTACGGCGGAAGATGAATGGTTGCATAGCTTCTACTATTTTAATGATGAGATTCCGAGTGACAAAGATTTTGAAAAGACTGTCAGTGATTATTTGACTTTTGAATTTTCAATGATAATGCAGGGCAGAAAATACTTGTTTGAAAAAAATAACTCAGAAGACGTAAAAAAAAACTTTAAATATGAACTGACAAATAGGGAATGGAAAGAATTTTTTATTTCGGGCGAAGAAGGTGTTTTTAAAATAGAAGCGACTTCTAGCGGAATTGATAAAAACAAGTTAAATTCTGAAATCGGAAATGTTCCTTATATTACAAGAAGTGATGTTACGAATGGCGTGAACCTTTTTGTTTCAGAAAAACAGAATATTGGATTTAATAAGGATTCTGGAAACTGTATAACTATAGGATTGGATACACAGACGGTTTTCTATCAGCCACATAATTTTTATACAGGACAAAACATTCAAATCCTGACATATAAAAACTGTTCCAAAAGCAATGCTCTTTTTATCGTTAGGTTAATACAATTACAAATGGTAAAATTCAATTGGGGTGGAAACGGAGCGACATTAGGCAGGCTTTCTCGTACAAAGATACTTCTACCTGTAAATGCCAATGGTGAAATCGATTATGATTTTATGGAATCATACGTAAAAGAAGTTGAAGAACAAAAGCTCGAAGAATACCGAAAATATGCTTTGAAAAGAGTTGATGAAATTGGCTCGGTTGAAAATACAGAAACTCTTGAAAATAGGGACTGGAAAGAGTTCAAACTTACTAACATTTTTGAAATAAAATCCGGAAAGCGACTTACAGCTGCGAACATGGTAAATGGGAAAAGACCTTTTATTGGCGCATCTGACTCAAATAATGGAATTACAAATTTTGTTTCAAATACAAATAATTCACTTGATAAAAATGTACTTGGTGTTAATTACAATGGAAGTGTGGTTGAAAATTTTTATCATCCATACGAATGCATATTTTCTGATGATGTAAAAAGATTCCATTTGAAAAATTTGCAAGATAATAAATTTGTACTTCTATTTATGAAAACTAACATACTTCAACAAAAGTGCAAATTTTTATATGCATACAAATTTAACGAAAAGCGAATGAAAGCACAAAATATTCTTCTTCCAATCGATTCATCTGGAAATCCTGATTATGAATATATGGAAAATTATATAAAAAAGATAATGCAGAAAAAATACAATTCGTATTTAAATTTTAAGCGAAAAGAGAATTACTATAAAATTAAAAATTATGATAATTTACAAGTAGCAGAAAAGAGTGTTTCTTATGGAGAAAAATAATTAATGACTTAAACAAAAAGACCGTCCGAGATTTTTCGGACGGTCTTTTTGTTTAACGGCAATGGTTAGCAAACTTCGCAGTTGTCTGCCTTGTTAGTAGTAACAGGCTTTCCTGCAGCCATAGCCTTCTTTCCGGCGATTGTGAAAGTTTTTCCACTTACGCGGTATTCAATTTTACAGAACTTGTCGATGTCGATTTTGGCTGGCTTTTCGCCATCATAATCGGCACCTTCAATCTGGATGATTGTACCTGGAGCTGCCCATGGGGCGGTGAGGAGTTCAACCTTTTCTTTACCGTCTTCTGTGTAGTCACAGGCAAGCAGCATTCCGCGGCTTTCTACGCCCTTCATCTTTCTTGGAGCGAGGTTAGCGGCGATGATTACATGCTGACCTAAAAGTTCTTCTTCTGTAAGGTATGGGCGGAGGCCGCTCTGAATAATACGTTCTGTGCCTGTGCCATCATCCAAAGTTTCGATATAAAGTTTATCGCCCTGTGGGTTTGTTTCAACCTTTGTAATTTTTGCAACGCGGAGTTCAATGTGTTCGTTGAAGTACTTAACTGGATTAAGTTCTGCTTCTGATTTCTGATTGTTATTTGCAGGAGCTGGTTCCTTAGCTTTCTTGTCCTTTGCTTTTTCAGCTTCTGTTTTTGTATCAGCTGTAGCCATTAAAGTTTCAAGGTCTAATTCACCGGCTGCACATGGAGTTGTAATTCCCCAGTTTTCCAAAACCTGTGGATGAACTTCACCAAATACACCAGCTGGCTGTCCGTCTACAATAAGTTCAGCCTGGCGTCCTGGGATAAAGCGTGGATCATTTGATTCTACAACTTTGTATTCGTGGTCAAGGAAGTAAACCAAAGAAGAAACTTCTGAAGCCAAAGTATTAAAGTTAGCATCTGCAGAAGCGGTCATAAATCCAATGTGCTGGCGTGTAATAGTTCCGGTGTTTTCATCTTCCTTAAGATATGCAACCTTACCGATTTCAAAAATCTTGTGAGGGTACATAGCGTTGGCAGAACCAGCCTCGGCACGGCAAAGGCTAGACAAAATCTCAGGGCGGATAAACTGATAGTTTTCGCTCATTGGGTTTGCAATTTCAATAACCTTTGAACCATCAATCATCATATTGTCGATGTAGTCTTTCTTTGAACCAACATAGTTGAAAATCATTTCCTGATAGCCAAGTCCAACCATCAAAGTTTTTGCTTTACGGCTGAATTCTGTAAGAGGAAGAAGACGACCAACAGTGAAGTCCTGTGGAGTTCTTGGTTCAAATGCGGCAACGTTGCAGCCAATCATTACATCTTCAATAATATCTACTTCGTGGAGGAAGTCGTTTCTGTATGGAGCTGGAGAAAGTGTAATTTCTTCGCCCTTAACTTCAATTGTATTTCCCATGCGGATTAAAGCATCTTCAACTTTTTTCATGTCAAAATCTGAACCTAAAAGTTTGTTGATTGCTTTAAGAGTTGTTTTTGTTTTTGGCTGGAAATAGTATGGAGCCATGATATCTTTTCCAAGTCCTGTATCATAAGGATGTTTTACAAGAATTGGTTTGATTGAGTATCCCTGATCTGCAAAGTCGCAGGCAACAATGTTTGCAGAAAGTAAAAGACTTTCAATGTTGTCACCAGTAAGTTCAACCATAAGATCTTTATCGCCAACCTGAACGGCACCAAGGCTTGCAGAGTTGATAACTGGAGCCATAGAAAGAACTTCGTCATTATCATCTGTAAGAAGTGGGAATTTTTTCAAATCCTGAATAATCCAGCCGAAATCTTTTCCTTTTGGATGGTCTGTAAGAATCTGGCGACATGTCATTGGAGTATTACACTGGAGAGGAACAAAACTTGTCTTATCTGGATCTACAGCCTTATAGTGAGCTGGGAATTTGATTAAATCTGAACGGTAAACGCCCATAGAAATTGTCTTACGCTTACGTCCAAAGTTCCAGCAGAGTTTTTCCTGTGTCTGAATGATATCCTTAAGCATGGCATCATCAATTGGTTTTCCTGCAATCATGAATGCAACCATGTATGGACGAATGTCTTTAAGTTCTGGATCAACTGTGATTGTACGTCCTTCGTAATCATTGTTACCGAAGTTAGACATAAGTTTCATGTAATCAACAGTCTTTCCACCTTCGTGAAGTTTAATCTGGCGGGCAACACCGTTTGTAGACCAAAGATCAGGACGGTTTGTATCATTTAATTCGATTTTTACTACGCGTTCGTTTTCTGGCAGGCTTGTATCAGGCTTTTCATCAAGTTCAGCCTTTGCGCAAGGAAGTACATCTTCCAAAGCATCATAAGTGTATTTTTTTCCAATAGCTTCAAAAAAGAGTTTTTCGTTACATTCAATTTTTGGCATTTTTTTCCTCGAAAATTTTAATATGTAATTATAGTTTTTTATGGGGATAAATTCAATTCTCTTCATATATAGGTGCTTAAAAGGAGTCTTGTTATAAATATGATAATGATGACGTCATGCCAACATAAAATTTTAAAAATTGCATTATCAGGCTTGATTGAAAAAACTCTTCCTACTTATAATTCTTTTATGAAAAGAACTGAAAAACTATCATTTTTAATTGGACTTGCCTTTATTTTTAGCTCGGCAATAACTATTTGGGCAGATACAAAATCTGTAAATCTTGATTCAGAACATGTCAGAAAAATTGGAAGAACTTATGAACATTCAAATGGTCTGGTTCTGGCTTTTTCTTCAAGTGGAATTGAATTTAATGTAAAAGCAAAATATCTGGAAGTAACTATTGCGGGTGATAGTGGAGTTACAGGTAAAAAAGATGATGGCTCTGCAAGAATTGTTGCATTTGTAAACGGAGAAAGGACTCTTGATACATTAATTACTAAAAAAACTGAAACTTTTACAATTTTTGACAGTAAGAAAAATGTAGAGGGACTTGTTCAGATTTTAAAAGTTTCTGAATCTGCTAATTCCCTGGCTGCAATTACAAATCTTTGTGTTGATAAAAAAGGAAAAGTAAGTGCTTCTGAGCCAAGAGAGTTAAAAATTGAATTTATTGGCGATTCAATTACTTGTGGTTATGGTGTAGATGATCCTGTAAAGGAACATCATTTTAAGACTTCAACAGAAGATTCAACAAAAACTTATGCTTTTAAGACTGCTCAGGCTTTGAATGCAGACTGGTCTTTTGTAAGTGTAAGCGGATGGGGGATTACTTCTGGCTATACAAGCAATGGTCACAAAAATGCTGATTCTGTAATTCCAAGAATTTATGAAAAAGTTGGTTTTAGCTGGGGAAATACGATTTTTGGTCTTAATCCTGTAAATGTAAACTGGAATTTTGCCTCTTATCAACCTGATTTTGTTGTAATAAATCTTGGTACAAATGATGCCAGCTATACTAAAAAGCATGCTGATAAAGTACAGGAATATGTAGATGATTATGTAGTATTCCTAAAAAATGTGCGTCAGAAAAATCCTAAGGCACATATTATTTGTTGTCTTGGAATGATGGGAGATGAACTGTACGAGGCTTTAAGCAAGGCTGTTTCAACTTATACTTTGGAAAGTGGTGATAAAAGAATTTCCGCTTTAAGATTAGATCCACAACTAATGAGCGATACAATCTGTGCGGACTGGCATCCTTCTGAAACAACTCATACAAAGGCCAGTAAAAAGCTTGTAGATAAAATTAAAACTATCCGCTAGTTTTGGGTTTATTTGTAAAGAAATACTAAGAAAACGCAGCAAATAAATAAAACAGCCATGTAGATTAAGGACAGGTAAGATGAAAGGCCTGGAAACATTATCAGCATAACTGCCCATACTAAAGTTAAAGCACCTAATCCCAATGATATATAGGCACTTCCTTTTGCCCGGACCTTGTTTTTAGCAAATGTCTGGGCATTTTTTATGGCAGAAGACTCGTTCAGCTTGTTTAAGAATTTTTCAGATGCAAAATAGATGCCTACTGCAATAAGAACAAAGCTCATTAGTAAACTCAAAATAAAAAGTAGAACAATTTTTAGATTCATAGCTTTATTTTAAGTTAAAAGTTTATCTTTGTGTAGGCATCCCTGGTTAAGAAAAGTTCTGATTAAGGGATATGGATTACTTCGCGAGGTTTACTTCCGTTTGCCGGACCGACAATTCCTCTTTCTTCCATTTCTTCTACCAATCGAGCGGCCCTATTGTAACCAATTTTAAGACGTCTCTGAATGTAAGAGGCAGAAGCCTTACCAGCTTGAACAACAATTTCCAGAGCCTGATCGTACAGAGGATCATCATCATCCATAGGCTGTCCAAAGAGATCTTTTGCTCCGTCATCATCTTCATCATCAAAGAAAATTTCTTCGTCGATATAATCTGGTTCACCGTATTCTTTAACAGCTCTAACAACGTCTTCAACTTCCTGGTCGCTAACAAAAGTACCCTGAATACGAACTGGAGCTGGGTCAACGGCAGAGGCATAAAGCATATCACCACGGCCCAAAAGTTTTTCAGCCCCTACTGTATCAATAATGATATTGGAGTCGGTTCGGGAAGCAACCATGAAGGCTATTCGAGTAGGAATGTTTGCCTTAATTAAACCGGTGATTACGTTTACAGAAGGTCTCTGGGTAGCAAGAACAAGGTGAATACCTACTGCACGAGACATGGCTGTAAGTCTTGCAATTACCGATTCAAGTTCTTTTCCAGAAGTAGCCATTAAATCTGCAAATTCATCAATAATGATTACGATGAAAGGCAACTTTTCGGTACAAATTTTTTGATCTTTAATCTTCTGGTTATAGTTAGAAATATCGCGAACACCCATCTGGTCTAAGAGGGCGTAACGTCTTTCCATTTCGCAGAGGGCCCATTTTAAAGCCTGTAAAGCTTTTTTAGGTTCTGTGATTACTGGTGTCAAAAGATGTGGGATATTGTTGTAAAGCTTCAATTCAACTACTTTTGGATCCACTAGAATCATTTTTACGTCTTTGAATGAACGTTTATATAAGATTGAGAGAATTAAAGAGTTTACACAAACAGATTTACCAGAACCTGTCGCACCGGCAATAAGCATGTGTGGTGTTTTGACTAAATCTATAAGCTGGGCTTTTCCTAAAATATCTTTTCCCAGAATTACTGGAACGGCCATTTTTTTCCATTCAGGAAGGTCCATTTCAATAATTTCACGGAATCCAACTACAGAGCGGTGACGGTTTGGAACTTCAATTCCAACTGCCTGTTTTCCAGGAATTGGTGCAACAATACGAACTGACTGTGCAGCAAGGCTAAGGGCAATGTTATCCTGGAGGGCTACAATTTTACTCAGTTTTACACCAGGTGCTGGTAAAAGCTCAAACATTGTTACAACTGGACCTTTTTTAATTCCAATAATTTCTGCTTCAATGTTAAATTCTGCCAGAGTCTGCTTAAGGTTTAAGGCGGCCTGTTTTGTAGCTTCATCAATTACCCAGTATTCATCGTCTTTATAGGCAGTTAGTAAATCTGAAGGAATAACATAAGGGCCTTTTTTGGTAGCTGTGTGATCCAGTTTTGGAGGATTTGCCAATATTTCGGTTCCCTTAGGTTTGTTTTCTTCCTGCTGGGCATGGAAAAAGTCTGTAAGTTCATCGGCAGTAAGATTTGTGGCAGATGTAGAAAGTGGATTACTAGAATTTGATAAAGATTTTTGAGCAGGAATGTCCATTTCTTCATCATCGTTATCATCTTCATCAGAAGCATCTGCAACTTCTTCTTCATCTTCATCAAAAGAATCTTGAACAGGTTTCAAAATTTTTGCAGGCTGACTTTTACGAATATCTTCTTCCATATCAGAAAAAACATCCGAAGCGGTTTCAGAAAGTGAACCTTCAGATTTCATTTCTGTTTGAGCAATCTGATTAAAAACAGGTGATTCAACTTCTGCTTCATCATCTTCAGGAGTTTCTTTTTTTTCGGCTTCGTAAGGATCGTCTATATCCTGTACTGTTGATGAAGGATCTACCTGGTTAAAAAAATTCTGTAAGTTTTCTTCAGAATCATTTTCGTCGGTTTCGTCATCATCATCTTCTTCGTAAAATTCAATTTCTTTATCTAAAGCAGTCTGAGCTTCTTCAATTTGAGTAATTGCAGGCTTTTCAATATCAAACTCTGGCATAGGAAGTGTTTCGTCTTCAACATAGTCGTCATCATCTTCTACTTCTGGTTCAGGTGATGATGTAGAAACGGCATCTTCGTATAAATTTATTCTTGAAGGAAATTTAGATTTCTTTTCTTCTTTCGGGTCTGACTCCTTGTCGTCTTCTTCCTCAGTTTGCTCACCATAATCATGAATTACAATTCCGTGGGGAAAGCGTGGATTTTCAACAACAGAATCCACATAACGTGCTGCAGCATAAGGGTCATTGCTGTTATATTCTTCTTTTTCCTTTTCTTCTTTTGGAAGTTCTTTTGGAGGAAATTCTAAGTCTGGATCGTTTTCGTCAAAATCTTCGTCATATTCTGGAGGAAGTTTTTCTGGCTGTGGAGGAAGATCTGGCCACTCAAGTTCGTCTGCAGGTTCTTCTGGTGATGTGAGGGCAGCAAACTCTTCCTGAGTAATCATTGTGTTTGGGTTAGAACTTTCTTCTGCATCTGAATCATTATTTTCAACTGTTTCAGAAGTTTCTTCATTATTTTCCTGGAAGCTAGGAATATCTATTTCAGAACTTTCGTCTGCACTGTTTGTAATCTCAGTATCCAGGTCAATTTCTTCTTCATCATTTTCCTGCTCTAATTCTTCTTCGTAAGAAGCATAAGGATTTTCTGATTCATCTGCTTCTTCTGTCTGTTCAGCATTGTAGTCCTGATATTCTTCTTCATCTTCGTCGTATTCTTCATCAACAGAAGTTTCTTCTTGTGCGTCCTGTTCAGGATTATCAACTGCATCTAAAACGCGGTCAAAAATTGATCTGTGTTTTGGAGTTTCTTCATCATCATTTTCTGTATTGCTTTCTGCTGAAGGGATAGAAACTTTTGAAAGTTTTGCGTATCCATTTGCCTTTTTACCACTGGAATGCTGAATTTTGTCGGCAATAATTCCAGCACCAAGGTATTCTATTACTATAAGCATTGCACCTGTTATAAGTGCTATAAGAATTTTTAAGCCGGAGAAGGAACCTTTTCCTAAATCAACAATTGAACGGATTATTTTTTCTGTTACAACCGCTGTAAAAAATGGAATTAGAGCAGTAATAAGTCTCATTGTCTTTCTTGCAGTCCACTTGGTAGCAAAACATGACAAGCCGGAAATTAAAAGGAATCCCGGAATCAAAATGCTTGAAAATCCATAAACGGAATATAAAACATTTCCCAAAAGGTAGAAAATGTTATTGTGCCCAGGTCCTCCTGCTCCGAAATCAAAGGCCTGAGTAATCAAACAGATTGAAAATAGAGCTGCTAAACAAAGTAAGCTAACTCCTGTAATAATGCTAGATTTATTAGATGCTTTCATACTTCCATTATCGGATATATAAAAAAAGTTTTTAGAAGTTTTTTTATTTAGGGTTTATTACAAACCCTAAAAACGGCGAAGCCAAGGCTTTAAGCGTACGCGTGCCTTGACTTGACGTATTGTTAGACTTCTGAAAAAAAGGTTATAATCAAATTATGAAAGCAACTTCTATTAAAACAGTTGGTATTTTGACTTCTGGTGGTGATGCACCTGGTCTTAATGCTGCAATTAGAGCTCTTTGTATTTCCGGTAAGAATAATTACGGAATGAAATTTATTGGTATTAAAAATGGTTACAGGGGTTTAATTGATAATGATGTAGTTAAGATGGATGATTTTGACCTTGAGAATATGATTTCTTTGGGCGGAACAATCCTTGGTACATCACGTGTAAAGCCTTTTAAAAATCCTGTTCCAGATCCTAAAACTGGTCTTTTGCCTGTAGATGGAATTCGAGAAACCTTTAAGAAAAATAAGCTGGATGCTCTTGTTTGTTTGGGTGGAAATGGTACTAATACTACTGCATCTCTTTTATCGGAAGCTGGTTTTAATGTAATTGGAATGCCAAAAACAATTGATAACGATATTGTGGGCACAGATGAAACTTTCGGTTTTCATTCTGCAATTGATGTTGCTACTGCTGGAATTGAAGCTATAAGAACTACAGCTAAAAGTCATGGTCGTTGTATGGTTGTAGAAATTATGGGTCACAAGGTGGGTTGGCTTGGTCTTTATGCAGGTGTTGCAGGTCATGCTGATGTTATCCTTCTTCCAGAAATTCCTTATGATGTAAAGAAAATTGGTAAATTCCTTAAGGCTAAAAAAGCAAAAGGTCAAAATTATTTTATTGTTGCTTGTTCAGAAGGTGCTTTAGATTTAGCTGAAGGTAAACTTGGCAAAAAAGAACTTAAAAAAGCTCGTGAGGCTATGACTCAGTCGGTTGCATTCCGTGTAGCTAAAGAAATTGAAGCTGAAACTGGAATAGAAACTCGTACATCGGTTTTGGGTTATTTACAGAGAGGTGGAAATCCTTCTCCTTATGATATGCTTTTGGCTACTCAGTTGGGAAATGCCGCTGCAGACTTCCTTGCAAACAAGGAATTTGGAAATTTAGTTGCTGTAAAAGATGGAGAAATTGTTGCTACACCTTTAAGTCAAGTTGCTGGAAAAGTTAAGGCAATTCCAGAAGATGATTCTATGCTTAAAACTGCCCGTGATTTGGGTATTTGCTTTGGAGACTAATTGATGGCCTTGGGTGGGGAGCAAAAAAAGTATTCCGAAGCATCTCTTTCTGGCAACTTAAAATGTCACCGTTGTCCTGTTTGCGATGGTTATGGTTGCGAAGGCAATATGCCTGGCTTGGGTGGTGTTTTTAACAGCAAAAACTTTCAGCTCAATGTTGAAGCCTGGAAAGAGCTTTATGAAAAAGCCTGCCTTCAGGGAAATCAGACAAAAATTTCAGATATTCAAATTACTCCAGATATGATTCGCTGCGGACCTGTTACGGGTGCAGTTGAAAATATTGGTTATGCAGAAGAAAAAGATTTTTATCTTCCTTATCTTACAAATGCAGCACTGGCAGGTTTTGGACTTTGTATTGGGGATGGATGCCCTGATGAAAAGTTGCAGCTTGGGCTTGATGCGGTAAAAACAATTCGTAAAGAAAAGGGGACAGACCCCTCGCTTTCTTCGTTTTCTGCGGCATTTTTTCTAAAACCTTATCCTCAGGACAAATTAAAAGAAAGGGCTTCCTGGGTTAGAGACTATGCTGATTACATTGGAATTGATATAGATTCCTACAACATTGTAACAATGCGAAATCTTGTTAACCTTGAAAGAAAAACATCTGCACAGTTGGAGGACTTCCGTAACTATACACAAAGACCTTTTGTGATTAAGGGTGTTTTTACACAAGATGATATAGAACTGGTTCGCGAAGTAAAACCTGATGTAGTTTACATTTCAAACCACGGTGGACGAATTGAAACTAGAATTGGTAGTTCCGGCGATTTTTTGGCAAAAAATGCTCTTGAACTTAAAAAGTACTGTAAGGAACTTTGGGTAGACGGTGGAATTCGTTCTAAACAGGATGTTCAAACAGCTATTTACTATGGTGCCGACAGGGTTATTTTAGCCAGACCTCTTATTCATGCCACTTACGATGGAAACTATGAAAGTGTTGTAAAGACCTTATTGGATTAGCTTAAAAATAGGCAATTTCGTATAAACCTGAATCTCTAAATCCGAGTTTTTTATAAAGTTCTATAGCTGGAATGTTTATATCTTTTACAAATAAGGCCGCCTTTTTTCCGGCTTTTCCAGTCCTCCTGCAAATTGCAGAAATTAACTGCCAGGCATAACCGTTTCGTCTATAAAGTGGAGAGGTATAAATGCCTCCTAATTGAATCCAGTTAATTCCAATTGCGTTGGTGTTGGCCTTTGCAACGTATTCTCCATCTGAACAAATAGCCAGGCATAACTGATTTTTTAATGTCTGTCTAAGCCCTATAGAAACTTCTGCATCTGTAACAGTTTTTCCAAAAGGGGCTACCTCTTCTTTTAAATATTGTTTCTGAATTGGAAAAAGTCTTTCCATATCATCTTCGGTACAACGGATAATCTGGTCATCGTTGGCAAGTTCTTGGTTTGGACTTTGGACTTTTTCTACGGTCATAAGTTTGTAGTGGTTAGTTTGATAGGGAAGTCCCTGATTTGGCATAAGGGCTCTTAAAAGAAATTCACAGGTCTGAGCTTCGCCGCTTATACATTTTATTTTGTGTTTTTGATTAAGTTTTATAAGTCTTGCAAGCTCTTCTCCATTTATCAAATTTGGATTTGGAATACAGTGAAAAAGAGAAGAATCCAGGTAAATGAGTCCAAGAATTTCTTTTTTATTAGGTGATGAAGATGATGAGGGGTCTGTCCCCTTTGTCCCTTCAGTTTTTAGAATAAAAAAAAGTTTTTCCTGATGCTTGCGAATATGTGATGCTAAAAAAACGCATGTTTCTTCGTGAGGAGCTATAAATTGTTCTGCCAGAAGAAAGTCTTCTGATTCTTTTATAGAAAACAGGGTCATTGGCAGGCAAGCCTAGAACTTGTAAAAACTTCTTCGAAAAGTTTAGTTTCTAAATGAATGAATTGGAGCTGGAATACGGCCACCACGGTTGATAAAGTCTGCACAGCCGAACTTGCTTACAGGCATTACTGGACAGCCGCCAAGTAATCCACCGAATTCAACCCATTCACCAGCCTTTTTGCCAGGAGCAGGAATAAGACGGCAGGCAGTTGTTTTATTGTTTACCATACCAATTGCAAATTCGTCTGCAAGAATACCAGAAATTGTAGTTGCAGGAGTGTCGCCAGGAATGGCAATCATATCAAGACCAACTGAACAAACTGTTGTCATAGCTTCAAGTTTTTCAAGGCAGATAGAACCTTTCTTTGCAGCTTCAATCATTCCTTCATCTTCAGATACAGGGATAAAGGCACCGCTCAGGCCACCAACATTTGTAGAAGCCATAACACCGCCTTTCTTTACCATATCTGTAAGCATTGCAAGAGCTGCAGTTGTTCCAGGAGCACCACAACCTTCAAGACCTATTTCTTCAAGAATACGAGCAACTGAATCGCCAACTGCTGGAGTTGGGGCCAAAGAAAGATCAAGGATACCAAAATCTACACCAAGACGTTTTGCAGCTTCGCTTCCGACTAACTGGCCCATACGTGTAATCTTAAAGGCCATTTTTTTAATTCCATCTGCAAGAACATTAATTGGCTGACCCTTGTATTCACGGGCTGCTGCCAAAATAACTCCAGGTCCTGAAACACCAACATTAATAACACAGTCACCTTCTCCAGGTCCGTGGAAGGCACCTGCCATAAATGGGTTGTCTTCAGGGGCATTACAGAAAACTACAAGCTTTGCACAACCGTTTACTTCTTTATCTTTGGAAACTTCTGCAGTTTTTACGATTGTTTCACCCATCAATTTAACTGCATCCATGTTAATTCCAGATTTAGTTGAACCAACATTTACCGAAGAACAAACATAGTCTGTTGTAGCCAGAGCTTCTGGAATAGAATCGATTAAGATGCGGTCTGCAGGAGTAATTCCTTTTTGAACCAAAGCAGAAAAACCACCAATAAAGTTTACACCAAGCTCTTTTGCACATTTGTCGAGAGTCTTAATATAAGGAACATAATTTTTGGCGTTGGATGCACCGGCAACTAAAGAAATTGGAGTTACCGAAATACGTTTATTGATAATTGGTACACCGAATTCTTTTTCAATATCCTGACCAGTTTTTACAAGATTTCCGGCTTTTTTCATAATCTTGTCATAAATTTTGTCACAGGCAAGTTTTGGGTCTGAATCTGCACAATCCAAAAGTGAAATACCCATAGTAATACATCGGATATCGAGCTTTTGGCGCATAAACATATTTACTGTTTCCTGGATTTCTACTGGTGAAAAAATCATATTGCTTTCCTATTAATTTTAATGTTTCTAATATTATACAGCGGAATTAAAGGAATGATAATAGGGGGGGGCGTCAATTGCGAGCCATAGGCGAAGCAATCTATTATTGCAATTCCTCTTGTGATTCAGGTAATTTCACATCCTCAGATTCAAAAAATAATTCGTAATCATCATAATACGAAAGAAATCCCTGTTTATCGCCAACTTCCATAGTGCTAAAAACAAAGTGAAGCCGGTTTTTTAGGGAACCTTCTGTTATGTTTTCATCTCTGGCAATAACAGAATATTTTTCCCCTTTTTGAATTCTCTGAAGAATTCTACAATCGCGTTCTGTTAGTTTGGGGTAAGAGGCTAGATTAAGTTTCTTATCCTCATATGTAAGAAGATTTGTAGAGTAACCATGTATAAAAAAAGTATATAATAGTAATACTAATATACAACCAATTGTTTTTATAAAAAAATCAATAAAATTGTAAATCCCAAATCTTAAGTGGGTAAGATTTAGACCAAGCAGAACAATGTATAAACAAAGAATTTTTAATTTTCTTTGTTTCTTAAGAAATCCCCTTGCTTGTAATAAAGAAGTTCCTAAAAAGAACATTAGAATACCCATATAGTTTTCAGGCTCAAATGGAATAATTGCAAGTGAATAAATATATGTGATAATAGATAGATTCTCAATTTTTTGTGGAAGGATAACAACAAAAATAAAAAACACAATTGCTATGAAATTGACTAAGCGAGTAAACAAATAATAATAATCTTTTTCATGCAATGGTAATAATTTTGGTAATTCACTTATTTCTGTAACTATAAGAAAAAGAACACAGATTATTGAAATTATTCTAAAGTATTTAAGTGCATATTTTGTGTAAAATGTTTTTATTTTCATTTATTACTTCCACATTGCATTTGTAGAAACAAAGTATCTATCTATTTCAGGGCAATCAAAGTTATAAATCTTTTTTAGTAATTGATTTTTTAATTTTCTATAATCCCATTTTCCGTTGACAATTGGATTATATATGCCATTTCTTAAATCTTTTTCTTTTGATCGGTTATAACCTTCTACCATTATGTATGCAAGAATATTCATTCCATGTTCTATTATTGCAGGATTGCCACCTTCAAAAGTATAAATAAATGCAAGACGGTTATAAATATCTTCATCATCAGAAGGAAGGTGTGCATAGTATTTTTGAAAGCCTTTGATTTCGGCTTCATAAATACATAGATGGGCAATAGCTGTCCTTTCTGGTTCTTTACATCCAGCCACAAAAGGAATTGCAGCAATAATTTTTGCGGTGTTACTGTTGTAAAGTTGCACTGTTTCTTTGTCTGTCAGATTAAAAACTCTTGCTGTTTCTGTAGCAAGATAATCCCATTCAATAAAATTTTCAGGTTCGATTGTTTCTGCAAGATTTGTACTTTTCATTTTTTTATAACTCTTTTTTATAATTTTTTATTGTAATTAATATTGTAACACTAAAATATTTTTTTAAAAGAAAAATAACGTCATATCCAGGTCATATAAGTAATACCCCTCCCCATACGCTTGTATTGTTATGACCTTTTAGTGACATTAATGTGACCTAATTTGACTTGTAGAAATACGAGACCGTTGTATCCTTAAAATATCTTAAAAAAGGAAACTTAAAATGAAAAAAGAAAGTCAAAAAGGAGTATCCGTAATAATTCCAACTTTCAATCGTGTTAAATTCTTATATCCGACTTTATTATGTCTTGCGAATCAGAAAGTTGAAGAAACTTTAGAATTTGAAATTATTATTGTTGATTCTGGTGATGATGAAACAGAACCTGTAGTTCGTATGTTTCAGAATAGAGGAAAGCTATCTATAGTTTATAAAAAAATAAAGAAATGCAAGAATCGATCTTTACTTAGAAATACTGGTGCTGATTGTGCAAATTATTCTATATTATGTTTTCTTGATAACGATATGCTTACTCCTCCAGATTTTATACAGACTCATTTTAATGAGCATAAAAATAATGAGCATACAGTTTTATTGGGCTGCAGAAAAAGCCTTCTACATTTTGATATCGCACAAATAGGAGAAGAGGCATTACAAACAAATTTCAATATTCTTGAGCAGCTTCCCTTTTATACAGATGAGCGAATCAGGTTATTTAATGAAGATGAACCATGGAGATTTGTTTTTTCTCATACGCTGAGTGTTGAACGAACAGATTATATAAAGGCAGGTGGTTTTAACCGAGAGTTTGGTGAGCATTGGGGGTTCGAAGATCTTGAGTTAGGATTTAATCTTCAGCTTGTAGGTTGTAAATTTAAACTTATTACAGACCAGTTTACATTTCATCAGCCTCATTTTGCACAGAGTAATAAAGAGCAGCATGAAATGTCTCATAATGCAGAGCTCTTTATTCAGCTGCATAATTGTTTTGAGTGTGAACTTTACGAAAGCTTTTATACAAGTTTTGATGAATTCTACCCGGTTTTAAAAGAGCTTAAGAAGTCTTTTGTTCTTCCTTCTAAGGAGACTCAAAAGAAATATGATCTGATATTCGGATGTCTTTTTTCTTCTATGGAGAATGTTTCATACAAGAATATGTATTTAGGTGCATACAGTATGAAAGAGGATAAATCCTGTAAAAATCTTTTGATTGTTGAAACCTTCTTCAGTCTGCCAGAAATTATTCAGATGTCAATTCTTGCAGAAGCTTTCCGTGTATCAGAGTGCATTTGTATTGAAGATAATGAAATATCAAAAATAAAGGCTTTTATTAAGATTGCAAAAAAAGCAGGTCTTATAATTGATTACAACGCTGAAAAAGACAGGATCGTTTTTAAGAAACAGGAAGAGACTAATTCCCAGATTTTTATAATGCTACTGCCTGATATTTTTGAACCGGAAAAACGCTATGTTTATTCATGGCTTGCTTCTCATATGCTTAAGAATGGAACTTATGTAAACATTCGCGATATGAAGAAAACTGAAAATGTCCGCTACGATGATTTTTATCTTCCGGAGGATTCTCAGAAGTTAATCGAGAATAACTTTGAGCGCTGTTTTGGAAAAACTACTTTGCAGTTTATTAATTCTCTTTCAATGCTGCTTGTAGATTCAAGTCCTGCTATTCCAAACTCAAAGAGAACCTTTATTATTCATGATGAAGATTATGCATTAAAATTTCAGAGCTTAAAGTTCCGTATGTTCAATAATGCAAATCATCTTGATGAAGCGGTTTTTGATACCCTTTCTTTTTTAAGTGTTCTTGAGACAGTTGAGAATTATAAAAGAGAAAAAAGCTGCGCGGCAGAAAAAGATTCATTCTGTTGTTTTATGGAAAACGGTTTTAAGGAAGATGGAATCGATTTGATTCTGGAGGCCTTTGCAGAATATGCAAAAGATCATACTTCTGCAAAACTTACAATCAAAATGCCAGATCCTTCTGCCTTCTTAAATGTTGTTTTTACACTTCATAATGATATTTCAAAAAATAGCAAGCTTTTCTCCGGCAACCAGAAGCGGGCCATGGATCTGATTAATCTGGTGACTATGATTAATCAAAATGGTCTTGAAAAGAATGTATCAATAATTCAGAAAAACTTTTCAATCAGCGAAGTTGTAGATTTTGTTGATAAAAGTGAGAGTCTTATCTTTGCTTCAAGGGGCTGTTCTGTTCCGCCTCAGGTTTATATTGCTTTGCTTCTGGGTAAAAAAACAGTAATTGGTCAGCATCATATGATATTGAACTGGCTTCAGCCTTACTGCTCAATTGTCGAAGCAGCTCCTTATGAGTTTGCGGGAGAGTTGAATGTTCCTGCAGCATGTCTGAACCTTCCGTATGTAGCATTCAGAATGAATTCTCAAAAGCTTTTTGAATGTCTGACGGAAACAAAAGAGTTATTACCAGATGAACTTAAAACGAAGATTGCACAGGAGGCATATCGAATAATCGATACTTTCTTTGTAAGAAAATAATCCTTCGTTGAAGGATAAAAAGGGAATCAGCCGGCTAGGGCTAGTTCCTGATAAGTAGTTATCTAAAAGACAATGAAATTCTTTAGGTACTATCACAAATTAAAAGTGGTTTCCAAAAAGTGGAAACAAGCGAGGTATGCTATGTTAGCTTTAACAAGTTACGAGCAGTCAAATGGATTCTCTGCACTTAATGCAGATGAATTGTATTTTATCAATGGTGGTAGTGTAACTGCTACAACCGTGATAGGTGTAATAACAGCAGGCGCTGCTGTAGTTGGACTAATAGCGGGAGGAATTGCTTCTGCGGCTTCAACTCCAGTAACAGGTCCTGCTGGTCCAGCAGCAACAGTTGCACTTTGGTCAAATGCTGTTGCAGCGGCAGGTGGGTTTGCTCTGGCCATTGATGCATTAAGAAACTAATAAAAAATAAAGTCATCTGGTAAAAAGAAGCCTAAGTAAGAATTATTTTTTACCAGATGACTAATAGGAGTTTTTTATGAAAAATAAGATATTTTCTTTTTTATTACTTATAAATTCGATTACCCTTTTTGTTTTTACTTTAATTAAATCCAAAGGTCCTATATCACAATTAATGAATTATGTATTTGTGGGTATTTGTCTGATAGAAACTTGTTTAGCAATATACCATGTTTTTGTTTTTGGAAAGATTGCTAAAAATTCGTCAGCAAAATATAACAAGGAAGAATAGCATTTATAGCAGATATACAATTTTGTATATCTGCCATTACCAAAACTAGAAAAGATATTTACATGAAATCAAAAAAAAAGAATTCTGGGAATAAAAATGAACATAAAAGAATTGCTGAGTACAATAATGGTAATTATTTGTTTTGGATTTTTATACTGGAAATTTGATAACAATATAGTAACGATGGGAATACTTTTCGTTAGTTCAGTTTGTGCCGTTTATAAGATAATTAAGAAAATTTTGAAATGAATGAAATAAATAAATTAATCAGTATAGGAGCAAATTGTCTCGCATTAGATTTTACAAAATATCTTGGAGTTCGCGAAAGAGGTCCTGTTGATAATTTTGCAGGATTTCATATTTGGGATTCACCTCTTCTTTTTAATAATGAGTTTAAGAAAGCTGTATTCAGGGGTAATTATGCGACAAAACAAGCAACAGATTTAGAGTTAAAGCAATATCATTTTGGAAATACAATTTTTGTTTTTGAAAAAGGTTTTAGTATTGTTCATAATAATTTTAAATCTTTGAAATTTAGACACGAATTAAAAAAACGAATTAGGAATTTTCATAAATATTTTAAGACAAGTAAGAAAAATTCTTCTTTGTGGTATGTCTATTCTTTGGACTATTTAGATTTTGAATTATCAGAAAATAATTTATACAGAATTAAAAATGCATTACCTAAAAATGTAACATCACATCTTATATGTCTTGGAATACGTGCGAAAAATCCATTATTTGAAAAGTATTTTAACTATTATATTGAACTTGATAGTGAAGAAAAGTATCGTTGGGGGGATAAATCTCAGGGGATAGAAATAGCAAATCTCCTTGAGCAGAAATATAAAATTAAAATTAACTATATTAGTGAGGGAAAAATATAATGAAATATTTCCAACAGTTGGATATGACCGATTGTGGTGCAGCATGCATAGCAATGATAGCCTCACATTATGGAAAAAAACTTAGTATTGCCGAAGTACGAGGTCAGGCTGGAACAGATATAATTGGAACGAATATAAATGGGCTGCTTATGGCTTCAAAAAAATATGGGTTAAAGGGAACTGCAGTTAAGGGGAGTAAGGACGCAATTACTCCTAAACT
Organism: Treponema sp. UBA4267; assembly: GCA_002395155.1. GTDB lineage: Bacteria > Spirochaetota > Spirochaetia > Treponematales > Treponemataceae > Treponema_D. Next base: position 220,027 of record DGWD01000008.1, on the reverse strand, counting down.
TCCTGCACCATTTATAGTCCATATGCATATTAAACGTGATGAAACAAATTGGGTAGACCATTATGTTGTAATAAAAAAAATCACTAAGTATAAAATTGAAATCTGGGATCCAGACCCACTGTATAAAAAGCAGAAGCTAACTTACGAAAAATTCTTTGAAAGCTGGACAGGTTATGCAGTTTTCTTTGAACCTGCTGCAGATTTTAAGAAATCAGGAAAGAAAGACAGCCTGCTCCTTAAATTCATTCCTGTTTTTCTGCCTCATACAAAAACTCTTGTGTTTTCATTTCTTGCTTCAGTTCTACTCCTTGTGTTTGGAATAATATCTTCTTTCTATTATAAATATGTTTTTGATGAGGTGATTTACTCAAAAGCGGCCTTTTCGCTGCACACGCTTACAGCGGGAATCCTTCTGGTTACTATAATACAAAGCCTCGTGGGAACTGTTCGAAGCGTGCTGCTTTCTCATTTTTCTTTCAAGACAGATTTGCAGCTGAATTTTTCGTATCTGTCTCATATTTTCAGCCTGCCTCTTTCATTCTTTGAGAGCCGAAAATCTGGTGAGGTTCTTTCGCGTCTTGGGGATTTGGACAAAATAAAGCAGACGCTTTCTTCGGCAGCCTTAAGTGGAATTATGGATGTAGTAATGCTCGTCGTGAGTGGGCCAATCCTTTTTTCTATCAATTCACGGCTTTTTGGAATCTCAATCGCAACTGTTGTAATTGCATCTGCTGTATCTGTAATTTATGCAAAAATTTACCGCAGTTACTATGCAAAGTCTATGAGCCAAGGAGCAGAAGTTCAGTCATATTTGTATGAATCTTTGAATGGTGTAGCAACTGTAAAGGCTTTAAATGCAGAAGAAATTGTAAACATTGAATATGAGAAGAAAAAGATGACTGCGGTTGCTACAGGCTGGACATTAAACCGCTATGGAATCTCTCAGGGGTTGGTTAGCGGGCTTATAAGCGGCATCAGTGGAATTCTTGTTTACTGGATTGGCTGTTCTGCAATTATCGCAGGAACAATGAGTTTCGGAACTCTGATAACTTTCAATTCACTTCTGGGGTATTTTACGGGGCCTCTGTTTAGGCTCATCAATATTCAGAATCAGGTACAGGAAGCACTGGTTGCGGCAGAGCGCGTTGGTGAGATTCTTGAACTGGAAAAAGAGAAAGATGATTCTATACAGTATATGAAGCCAGAAAAGATAGAAGGACATATCAAATTTGAAGACGTAACCTTTGCATATGGGAGTCGACGTCCTGTTTATGAACATCTGAATCTTGAAATTCCTGCTGGCAGCTGGACGGCTTTTGTTGGCCCTAGCGGTTCAGGAAAATCGACCTTTGTTAAACTTATTTTAAAATTCTACGAAGCAAATGAGGGACGAGTATTTCTTGACGGAAATGACATTCGCGACATAGACACGTCTTATCTACGAAGTAAAATCGGTTATGTACCCCAGGATATATTTTTATTTTCTGGCAGCGTAAGGGAAAATATTGCGCTTCATAATCCAGATGCCAGCCTTGAAGATATTATTGAAGCTGCAAAAAAAGCTGGAGCACATGAGTTTATTGAAAAACTGCCTAAACGTTATGAAACCTTTTTGGGCGAGCATGGTGGGGGCTTAAGCGGCGGTGAAAAACAGAGACTTGCTCTTGCACGAGCACTGCTAGGAAGTCCGAGTCTTATAATTCTTGATGAAGCTACAAGCAGCCTTGATACAGTTAGTGAAATGGAAATTCATAAAGTTATAAGACAGTTGAAGAATGAAAAGATATCAGTAATCCTAATAGCTCATCGTCTTACGACTGTCACTGGATGTGATAAAATTTTTGTTATGAAAGACGGTCAGATTGTTGAGCATGGAAATCATATTCAGCTGCTTAATGAACATGGACTTTACAGTGAAATGTGGAGTGAGGCAGTGTAATGTATTTAAAAACTTTTGATGATATGAAAAAGACTTCCGCATTCTTTATGCTCAAACCTGTGAATGCTATATATGGCTTTATTATCACAGTGTGTTTTTCAATTTTTTCTGTTATCGTTTGGGCTCTTATTGCACCTATGGATGATGTTGTAAAGGCATCAGTTTTATTAAGGCCAAGTCAGGCGGTTTCTTCGGTACGCTGTGTTACCAGTGGGGAATTATCATCAAAGAATTTTGAAAATGATGATTTAGTCAATGAAGGTGATTTGCTTTTTAGTCTTGATACTTCTGCTTTGAAAACAGAGTTGGAATCATACAGTCTTTCTCAGAAAAAAAATCTTGAAAATCTTCATGTTTATAAAACTCTTGCTATGACTATAAGTACTGGGAAAGTTGGGGTGCCAGAAGATGACACAGATGCATTTCTAAAATCAAATTCATATCTTCTGGAAAAATCACGGTATGAGACAGTACTTGAGGATGCGAAGGTAAAATATGAACGTGAGAAAGATGCCCCTTCTGCACTTCGAATTCCTCAGAATATTGTTGATTTGGAAAATCAATATACACAGACAAAGCTTACTTATGAAACATGGCTTAGTAATCAGAATATTCAGACTAATGAAAAGCTTTCATCGCTGGAAACAGAAAGAAAAAGTATAGAAAGTCGTATAAGTGAACTTGAGCGGGCTATAAAAAATTCTACAATTTATGCACCTATTTCCGGGCGTATAACTGAAATACAGAAAATGAATTCCGGGGATTATATTCTGGCTGGTGAGGAAGTATTAAGGATAGTTCCTCAGGATAACGAATCATTAAAGGCAGATATTTATGTAGATCCGTCTTATGTTGCAAGAGTAAAGGTTGGGAATCCTGTTAGGATTAAGTTTCCAGGGCTTGCACCCAGCAGGTATGGAATGGTCGAAACTGAAGTATCAATTGTTCCACCGGATGTAACACTTGCTCCTACTGGACAAGCTGCTTTTTTAGTTGAAGCAGTAATTGAAAATCCATATCTTCATGCGAAACATGGACAGACAGCGAAGCTGCTGCCTGGAATTAGTGCTGAAGCCCGTATTGTAACTGACCGAAGTACTGTAATGCAAATGGTATTGCGTAAACTGGATTTTATAGAGTAATTTAGAAAGAGTGAAAAAGATTTTGTTTCTGTGGGACTTACATGTGGCGCGGGAGTCTTTTTTAATTTGTGAAAGAGTCATACCTGCTACCTTCTGCAGGAAGCTCCATATTCAGGAGAAAAAGTGTCACTTTAAATAAAAATGTCATCCCAAACTTGATTCGGGATCTTTTTATAGATGCTTGCCCCTTCGCAGCACAGCTGCTCGGAGACTCGCTTAAAATGCTCCACTGGAGCATTTTATCGGCTTTCAGCCGTCGCTCCCTAAGTTCAGCATGACGGGTTTTATTTTGAAAGTCTTACCCATTTCCAGAATTCTGGATCTTCCTGGCCGATTCTCCAAAAGCCCATTTTTTTAATTTATAAAATTATTGACGATTATAGCGCACTGCGCTATAATCGTTGTATGATTGAGATTTCTGAAAAAACATTAACAGGTTATAAGTATATAGATCTTTTTGCTGGTATAGGTGGTTTCCATTTAGCTCTTTCTTCCCTTGGTGCTGAGTGTGTTTATGCTAATGAATGGGATAAATTTGCTCAAATTGTATATAAAGAAAATTTCGGAATTGAACCAGAAGGTGATATCACAAAAGTTGATGAAAATAAAATTCCAGACCACGATATATTATGTGCTGGTTTTCCTTGCCAGGCATTTTCAATCAGTGGAAAACAAAAGGGATTTGAAGATAGTCGGGGTACATTATTTTTTGATGTTGCTCGTGTTGTAAAAGCAAAACATCCTAAAGTTGTTTTTATGGAAAATGTAAAAAATTTTGCAACTCATGATAATGGAAATACTCTTGCAGTTGTAAAAGCAACAATGGAACAATTGGGCTATACTTTTTACGAAAGAGTTTTAAATGCTGTAAATTATGGTATGCCACAAAAACGTGAGCGTATTTATATGATTTGCTTCAGAAATGATTTGATTAATAAAGAGTTTTCTTATCCAAAACAATTCAAACTTACAAAACATGTCGAAGATTTTCTGCTTGATGACGAAAATCTTGTAAAAGATTTGTATGTAGAAAGAAGTGACACTTTTTATAATGGTGAAAAAGACGATAAATACAGTGATACTTCTATTCGCCTTGGAATTGTAAACAAAGGTGGGCAAGGAGAAAGAATTTACAGTACAAAGGGAATTGCAATCACTCTTTCAGCATACGGTGGTGGTGTTTTTGCAAAAACTGGCGGTTATCTTGTTAAAGGTCGTCCTAGAAAGCTACATCCTCGTGAATGTGCTAGAATTATGGGATATCCAGATACTTTCAAAATGTGTAAAAATAAAAATCAGGCTTATAAACAATTTGGTAATTCTGTTGTAGTTGATGTATTACAGTACATTGCTATAGAAATTGGAAAAACTCTTGCAAAACAAGAAGTTGTAAAATCTTTATCTGCATAAATGAAAGAACTTGATTTTAGAAAATGGCTTAATGAAAATGGCGTTTCAAAAAAAATGCAATCAGACTTTGTTTCAAGGTTGAAACGTCTTGAAATAAAACTTGAAATATTTGACATTGATGAAGAATACAAATCTGATAAATGCCAAAAACTGTTAAAATATTTATCTGAGGGATGCAAAAATAGCCCTTATTCAAAAGGGCTTAGTTTAAAAGGAACTTCAAATCAATATACAGTTTTAAAATATGCTGTAAAAAAATACATTTCTTTTTTGGAATCTAATTAAACTCTAATCTGAATTTTTCTAAATCTCTTTCTTGCTGGTCTTGGATAAGAGAAATTGAAAAAATAACATTTGCATTTCTTGTGTTTGAGAGTCGCCTTATTTCAAATTTTTCATTTTTAATTGGATTGAATTGATAATCATAGTATATTCCTTCCAATTGAAATTTTTCATTCTTCCTTGGTATTGAAACAAAAACCTTCGTATCTTCAAAATGTAAATCTGAATAAGAAATTTTGTTTTTTCTAAAAATATCTTCAATTTCATCGATTGAATTATGAGACGGAGATGTTGAGCCACTTTTCTTTACTCTGTATTTTGCAGTTGCATCGAAATACTTGTAAAAGTGTTGTATAGGGAAGATAATAAAATTGTCTGCAAATAGGTTATTCCTTCCAACCTCTTTTTCAACAATGAAGTACCTAACTTTCTTTGCTTCATAATAGTTCATTATCCAATCGTAATAATAGCTCTTGTCTAAGTCTAAATCTTTCCCTGTTGTTCCTGGATTTGCTAAAAAATCAAATTTCTCATTCATTTTCTCAATTATAATTTCTTCTGCAAAGGAAGTTGAATGTCTGTTTCTTGTTGAATTTGTAAATCTTCTGTCTTCCTGATAAACAACAAATTGACCGCATTGAGCCTGTTTCATTTTTGATTCAATGTAGAAAATTGCAATTCCACTCTTTGTAAGCAAAATATCTGATTTTGTAGAATCAGAACCTCCTTCTGGTTTAAAATTATACTTCGAATCTGAAAAATTCTTTTTGAGGTATTGCAAACATTCTGCTTCGCAAATCTGCCAATTTTCCATTTTATACATCCTTAAAAAATTCTATTAAACTGTTTCCTAATGCATTTATAACATTTACAGTCATTGCATTTCCAGCTTGCATTAACAAATGTCTATCAGAAACAGTGTCTTTTACTTTATCGGCATATTCTTTAGGAAATCCTTGTAGTAAAAGAGCTTCGTAACCTGTTAGTTGATAAATTTCTCCGTTTCTAACATATAAAATTCCATCTCGTTGAGAGCGTAATGTTGGACATCTTTCTTCATAAATCCGTAAATCAGACATTCTTGTATCAAGGATTTTTCCTTCCATTTGTTCTAAATCGGAAATCGTATATTTTCCATTATTGGTTGGATTATTTAAATAATACTGGAGTATTTCAAGCCTTTTGTTATTAGCTTTATTATTATCAATCAAATATTTTTTTAAGGAAGGTTTTTCAACTGTTTGTGGCCACTTGAAAAACTCGATATTCATATTTAAGTTTTTATTTATTCCAATAAAATAAACTCTTTGTCTCATTTGTGGAACGCCATAGTCAAGACTTGTCAAAACTTTATAAATTACATCAAATCCAGAATTTCCGAGTTCATTTAAAATTATTTTTAAGGTTTGCCCTTTATCGTGAGTAACAAGACCTTTAACATTTTCTAGAATAAAACATTTTGGTTGTGTTTCCTTTAAAATTCTAGCCAAATGAAAAATGATTTGTCCACGAGTATCGTCAAAACCAGCTTTTCTTCCCATCACAGAAAAAGTCTGACAAGGGAAACCTGCAATCAAAAGGTCAAATTGTGGTATAGTTTCTGTTTTAATTTTCTTTAAATTTCCAAAATTTTTCTCATTTTCAGTATTAAATAACTGTTTATAAGTTGCAACAGATAGTCTGCTTGTATCAGAATATCCAACAGATTTTAAGCCAATTTGTTCAAGTCCTAATCGTCCGCCACCAATTCCGGAACAAAAATCAAAGAAAGTAGAAATTTTCATATATATTATTTTTTATTTTGAAAGTCTTACCCATTTCCAGAATTCTGGATCTTCCTGGCCGATTCTCCAAAAGCCCATTTTTTTAATTCCTGCCTCCTGATAAAGTCGGCAAAGTTGTAAAACGGACCAGGTGTCGTTGAAGTATCCTGTTACTTCTACTTGAGCTGTATATTTAAAAGTTGGAATATCATTTTCGTAAGTCACTTCTTCAACCTTATGCTCTGTCATAATTCGATTGGCCCCACTAAAGTACCATGCTCCTGCTGTGGTTTCGCTGGCCCAAGTTCTACCGTAAAATGGCAGTCCCATTATCAGTTTTCGCTCTGGTATAGTCTTTTGGGCATATTCCATAACCCTTCGGCACCAGTCAACAGAGGCAATTGGACCTGGTTTACTTCCAGACCAGCTTTCATCGTAAGCCATAATAAAAACACGGTCGCTGTATTTTGCAATTTCTGCATAAGGATAAATATCTTCAGATAGAAGTTTAACTCTTGCAGGAACACAGACTGTAAACCATTTTGCACTTCCAAGTGAGTATCTTAAATCAGATAAAAAAGTGATAAAGTGCTTTCGGTCGCGTGCTGGTACAAGTTCAAAATCAATTTGTACGCCATCGTAAGCAGCTCCAGCCTTTACAATATCTTTTATAAGTTGTTTCCTCAGATCGTAATTTGGATTTAATATAAAGTGTGTCAAAGATTTACTGTCACAAACTATTACAAGGTGGCAGCGGGCATTTCCTACATCTAAGCTGGAACGTTTTGGAACGCCAACAAGTTCTCCGTAGGAATTAATTTCTGCGGCAAAGTAACATACATCGGTAAGAGGGATATCGGAATTATATTCACTCTTACGATTTTGCATTACATAACCCCAACTTTCTTTTAAGTTGATGAGTTCTCCTGCTGGTTTTTTAAGGGTGTAAAGAGGTTTTAATTCCTCTTCTTCTTTTATGTCTTGAGCACTTAGTGCATATTCAACGTTTTCGGAAGGAATATCTATATCAGCTCTGCCTTTTGCAAAACTGAAATTAACACCGATTGAGAGTACAAAAAATAAGCCGATAATCTTTTTCATACAAAAATTATCGGCTTGTATTATTAATTATTTATTATTTTATACATTGGATTTTGACCAGGTTGCAGTTCCAAAATATGTTTTTCGCATGGAAGGATTTCGGAAGGATCATGGGTTACATGTAAAAGAGTTGTACTTCCGCTTTTTGCAATTTCTTCCATCAGTTGCAAAATTTTTCCCCTGTAGGCTTCATCCAAACCGTGACAAGGTTCGTCTAAAATTAAGACCTTTGGACATTTAACTGCGGAACGTAAAATTAAAACAGCTCTCTGTTCACCGTAACTCAAAGAACCAAAAGACTCTAGTTCTCGTCCTTGAAATCCACCCAGTTTGAGCCATTGTCTTGCTTTTGCAATTTCATTATCAGAAGCAGAGCCATATAGACCGATGGAATCTCTAAAACCGCTGATTATAACGTTTTGAAGACTAGTTCCACCCAGCATTCTGTATTCTACATGCATTCTGTAGGAAACAATACCCAAGTCCTTTTTTATGTCCCAAATGCTTTCTCCACTTCCGCGTTTTATTCCAAAAATGTGGATATCGTTGCAGTATACCTGCTTATTATCGCCGGTTATAAGTTCCAGGAAGGTGGTTTTACCGCTTCCGTTAGGACCGCGAACCAGCCAGTGTTCTCCCTTGTGCAAAGTCCAGTTTAAGTCTATAAGAACGTGGTTTTCACCCCAGCCTACGTTTACATGGTTCATTTGGATTAAGATTTCTTTATTATTTTGGGGAGTTGGTGTTGATTGAGAAACATTACTGCTTTCTTCTGAAGATTTTTCTGACTCTTGTTGTAGAGCTTTAAGTTCTTCCGAAAAAAACTCTTTTTCTTTATCAGCTTTTTTTGCATTTTTAGCCTTTCGTTCTGCAAGTAATTTTTCGTAGTCAGAACGGCTACCACAAAAAGAAACCTTTTTATCGCTGAATTCAAGGACGTGACTTATGGCATCGGGAATTTCGTGCCAGCGCTCCATTCCAAGAATTATGTGAGTTGTATCTTTATTCTTTGAAGATTTAGAAGAAATACTGTTAAAAAAGTCCAAGAGGATTGTACGGCTTTCTATATCCAGGCCTGCAAAAGGGTCAGACAAAATTAAAAGTTTTTTTCCAGAAATTAAAGCCCGGGCTAAAAGAGTTCTACGGATTTCGCCAGTAGACATGTATTTTAAGCCGCGATCCAAAATTTTTTCGATTCCGCAAAGTTTAATTGCAGGTTGGCCTTCAAGTTTTTGAGCTTCAGGAGGAAGGGGATCACCTTTTTTAATATTCATAAAGCCTTGTGTGATAAAGAGACGGCCGCTTCTTCCGTGATCGACACCTCCTTCAACATAATCGCTTTCATCGTTTTCGCGTTCTTCCTGAATAATTTTTGCAGCTCTTTCCAATGAAACAATTTCTGTAGAAGACTGAAAAAGATTTGAATAAATTGATGGAGATTCATTTGTTTTATTTGGATTTGGGCAAATTGTAAAGTTGCCTGCAAGGGCATTTACGAAATCTGCTTTTCCTCCACCGTTGGGACCAATTATCAGCCAGTTTTGGCCTTCCTCCATCTGCCAGGTCAATTCAGGAATTATGGCCTGTCGAGAGTTTTCAATTCTACAATTGTTAATCTTAATTAAGGTGTCTGACATTCTAAGCTTCTATATTAATTTATTTTGTTTTGATTGATTTTGTGAACAAAACTTCATCATCCTGAGTAAAACAAGTAAGTTCAATTGTGTTGTCTGTAAAAAGTAAATCAACATAACCAAAAACTTTATTATCTACCCATTTAGAATATGGAGAATTATAGGTAAGAGGATCATCAAGCTTTCCACCCATTGCTCCAAGAACCATATAGTTAACTCCATCTTTTTCAAGATATTCAAAGAAGTGGTCGTGTCCGCTCATATGTAGGTCAACATGATATTTTTCAAAAATTGGACAGAGACGGTTCATTACATCACTTAAATCACCCCAGCTACGTCCTGCAGCAGGATCATAATAACCAGAAGAAATAACATAACAGTGAGAAATTACAATAACAGTTTCTTCCTCAGGAATTTCTTCAAGCTGCTTAATCAACCATTTTTCCTGGCTTTTATCAAGTTCTGTAGAATCCCAAAGCATATTTAAAAAGATGATGTGAACCTTGCCACTGTCCATGCGGAAATTGTATTTGTCATGTGCGTCCATGAAAGTGTGTTTGAAAATTGGAAGACCATTGATAAGGGCATCGTGGTTACCTGGAATTGCTCTGAGAGGGGTAGTAGGCATGTAAGTTCTAATATCAGAAACTGCTTCATCCATGTAGGAAGTAATCATTCCAAAGTCAGAAATATCGCCTGTAAGAAGACACATATCATAATCTTTACTTTCAATATTTTTTAAGATTTTTATACGGGCTTCTGCATTTGCACTGGAAGCTCCCCAGTGTGGGTCAGAGGCAACTGCAATATGCTTAAATGCAGGAATTTGATTAAGTTTTATAAGATTGATTCCGGAATTATCAACTTTTGCACTAGCAATAATATTAAAAGCAATAAAAATGCCCAACCAGATTATTCCAAAACATCCAGAAAAAGCATAGGAAACAATTCGGGTAACTTTATTATTTTTTATCAAATTAATGATAAGGAAAATGGCTGGTAAAAATACAGTTATCATTAAAAGGCGTGTTGCAAGAAGAATTGCCTTGTGCCAGTTCAATGTTCCCTGATATCCGCAGGTATTTGTAAACCAGATAAAAGAAAATGCACATATAATAGTCGAGACTATTCCAAAAATCACTGTCTTTTTGCTAAAAAACTCTTTAACGTTCATATTCACCCCATTCGCATCCAGCATGCTTTGCTTCAATTTCATCTAAAAGCTCAGTCTTACCAAATGATTTTTTATATAATTTTATATTGCCATATCCAGTACCACCATTCCATAGACGGGTATGGCGTTTTTTTCCATCAGGAGATTCATAGTTTACTAAAAGCATTTGAGATTTTGGGCACTCCATCTGAGTTTCCATAATTGCTTTTTTGGTTTCCTGGCGAACATACCAGATGATTTTATCTTCAGTTTCCTTGCAGTCAAACTTAGTGCGGCAACAAGTCCAAAATTTAGAAAAGTTAAACTCATAAGATTTGCCTTCGTACCAGAAGTCGCTCAAGAGCTTGCGTTTTAAGGCTATACCAAAAACTTTTGGACAACCACCTCCAATGTCAAAAACCGAATTTTCCAGGCGTTTACCTGTTTTTTTGCTGACTAAATCGTTTGAAGAAAGCCAAACCCATGGACTTGTAAAATTGCAACCCCAGTTTTTGTCGGAATAACCAAAAGAAGTCTCTTTCTTGATGATGTACTTTTGGCCATTTGCAATTATATAACCTTGAAAACGTGATTTCATGCCTTCTGCATGCCAGTACATTTCAAAAGCTTTTAAATCGCGGAAGATTTTACTGGCTCCGTAACCTACATTAAAGGCAACGTCTTTTTCTATAGAAAGGTCCCATTCCATAGAACCATCCCCACACATCCACTCAGGATGATTTACGGAATCTGTAATTTCTACCTTTCCAGTAATATGGGTATCGCTGGCAGAAAAACCTGGGGCCTGGAGTTGGAATCCATTTTTTTCATTTTTTATAGAAACATCTTTCCATGGAATAAATTGATGAAGTTGATTAGCGTCCTGTCCCCACCATCCGCATTTTACCATTAAATAGGAGGGTTTCAGGCCTTTTTCTTTACTTTCAGGGGCTTGTCCAAGTGTAGGGGTCTGTCCCCCATCTTTTTTATTTGCAAGAGCAGGATTACAGGTAAAATATTCTACGAAGAAGGCTTTTTCCTGCCCAGTTTTTTCATTAATACCAGTAAGGCTGTGCCACCACCAGTCGTACCCTTGTTTGGCGAAAGAACCGTCAAGCATCCAGAAATTTCTGCTTAAATCATGTTTATTCATATCTTTAAGTGTAATGTATTTTATAAATCTTGTAGAGAGAAAAAAAATTCACTAAAATAAAAATTATGAGTACAAATAACGATTTATGTCCTTGTGGTTCAGGAAAAAAATACGGCGAATGCTGCGAACCAATTATTAAGGGAACTATTAAAGCTCCTAGTGCAGAAGCTTGTATGCGTGCACGTTATACATCTTATGTTAAACACGAAATTGACTACATCATTAATTCTTGTGAAGAAGGCGAAGGAATTGGTGAAGTTGACCGTAAAGCAACAGAAGACTGGAGTAATCAGTCTACATGGAATGGTCTTAAAATTTTACGTACAGAAAAGGGCGAAAAAGATAATGAACAGATTGTAGAATTTACAGCTGATTACACTCTTCATAATATGCATGATGTTCATCACGAAATTTCTTTATTCAGAAATATTGATGGTGACTGGAAATATGTTGCAGGAAACGTAATTCCAACTACAGTAAAACGTGTTGGTGCAAAAGTTGGTCGTAATGATCCATGTCCTTGTGGCTCAGGAAAAAAATATAAACAGTGCTGTGGACGTTAATTCCAAAGGATTGTTTACTAAAAAATTAAACTAGATTATTAAGAACGGTTCCTTGGTTATTCTGGGGGACCGTTTATTTTTTAAGGTGATTTTATGGCAAAGGTTATAACAGGTTTTCATTCAATAGAAGAAAAGGTTAGGGCAATAATTAAGAGCCAGAATTCAAATGGCGTTACAATTTCTTACAGTAAGCCTGGTCCTCGTGTAAAAAAGATTTTAGCTGCTGCAAAAGAAGCTAACATTAAAGTTCAGGAAGTTGATAATAAAACTTTGGACAGTATGGTTGCAGATTTAGACGAAGCTTTACAGGATCATCGTGGAATTGTAATGACTCTTTCTGGTGAAAGTAAGCAAACTGCAAATATAGTAAACTTTGATGACTGGATTAAGACAGCTCCTAAAAAGGCTAGTGTCCTTGTTTTGGATAAGGTAACAGACCCTCACAATGTTGGTGCAATCATCCGTTCCTGCGATCAGTTTGGTGCAAGTCTTGTAGTTTTACCAGAACACAATAGTGCAAATGATATAGAAGGAAACGAAGTTATTGGCCGTACTAGTGCTGGTGCAAGTGCCTGGGTTCCTGTTGCAATTGTGAACAACCTTGTAAGGGCGGTAGAGGAATTAAAAGAAGCAGGATTTTGGATTTACGGGGCAGATGCAGGGGGACAGACCCTGGGTACAATCGATTTCCCAGAAAAGACTTGTATTATAATGGGAAGCGAAGGAAGTGGAATCTCTCAGCTTTTGGAAAAGAAGTGTGACTCAATTGTTTCAATTCCAACTTGTGGAAAAATTGACAGTTTGAATGTTTCTGTTGCTGCCGGAGTTCTTTTATACGAATTATATCGTCGACAAAATTGACAAAAAATGTCATAATGTGTAAAAATGTAGGCAGAGGTATTTATGTCACGACAAGATGATATTGCTGCTAAGGCAGTTCGCAAATCAACTCTTAAATCAATAAAAGAGAAAAAACAAGTTCGTCTTCGCCAGTTAAAAGAAGATTATGAAAAGTCAGTTCAGGAAATTAACATTCAGTATTCTGAAGACCCCGAGCGTTTAAAGGCAAAATATGCAGCTGAAAATTATGCTAAAAACGAAAGAAAGCAGAAAATAGCTGCAAAGCGAATCGAAACCGAAAAGAAGTTGATTGAAGCGGAAAAGAAAGTTCGTCATCTTACTGTTGGTGAAGAAATTGCTTCTTCAATTATTCAGGGAATTGGAGCTTGTTTATTTATTGCAGGCACAGCAATTCTTGATACAATTGCTATTGGTAAAGCTCAGGAATATATTACTACAACTATCATTTTCTATTCACTTTTTGGTGCTTCAATGATTTTGATGTATTTATTCTCGCTTTTACAGCATGCCCTTACAAATTTTACAGCTAAAGCCGTTTTTAATCGTTTGGCTCATACCTGGACTTTCCTGATTATTGGATTCTGTTATTCAGCATATACAATTACAAAATTACAGAGCTTAAGCGGATGGATTCTTTTTGGAATTGTTTGGACTGTAGTTTTTGTAGGTATTCTTTTTTACGCAATTGCAGGTCGTAAGTTTGAGAACTTAAATACAATTCTTTATGTTGTTGCAGGTTTCTCTGGTCTTGTTGTTGCAAGAAATCTTTATCAGGTTCTTTCAACAAAGAGTTTTTCAATGTTGATTATAGGTGCAGTTTTCTATGTTGTAGGAATTGTTTTCTATAATTTAAGAAAGATAAAGTACATGCATTTTATTGGAAATGTAATCATGCTTTTGGGTAGTGTTTATATATTCCTTTCAATGTTCTTTATTAACTAGGATAGATAAAGATAAGGTTTTCGGGTTAAGTTCGAAAGTGCCTGTTTCTTCTAAGTTAAAAATAATTACCGGATTCTTCAGTTTTGAGGAGTCCGTTTTTTTTGCCATAAAACTGCCTTTCAAAAATCTAATTGTACAAAATCTTCTATATCACTAAAATAATATGGATTTTTAATTAAAGGTAGTTATCTATGGAAAACTCAAAACGTACAGTAACTTGCGGTGAGCTTACAAAAGCTGATGTCGGCAAGAAAGTAGTATTAAATGGTTGGGTAAGCCGCACTCGCGATTTGGGCGGACTTATATTTATCCGTCTTCGTGACCGCTATGGTATTACTCAGGTAACAGTTGGTGATAAGGCCAGCGACAAAGTAAAAGAAATCGCATCATCACTTAAATCAGAATATTGTATTGCAGTAGAAGGTATTGTTGCCGCTCGTGCTGAAAAAGATATCAACAAGGATATGGCAACTGGTGAAATTGAAGTTGAGGCAGATGATATTGAAATCTTTACAACTTCTCAGGATTTACCTTTCTCAATTGAAGAAGTTCGCCAGAAGGATGGAAGTCTTGTAATTCCAAATGAAGATCTCCGTCTTAAGTACCGTTATCTTGATTTGCGCCGCGATCCAATGCAGCACAACATCATCCTCCGCTCTCAGGTAACTTTTGCAACACGCGAATATTTGACTTCAAAAGGATTTTTGGAAATTGAAACTCCAACCTTTATCAAATCTACTCCAGAAGGAGCCCGCGACTACTTAGTTCCAAGCCGTGTTCACCCTGGAAAATTCTATTCACTTCCACAGAGCCCACAGCTTTATAAACAGCTTTTGATGGTTTCTGGATTCGACAAATACTTCCAGATTGCCCGCTGTTACCGCGATGAAGATGCCCGCGGAGACCGTCAGCCTGAATTTACTCAGATTGATATGGAAATGTCATTCACAAACCGCGAAGAAGTTCTTTCTACAACAGAAGGAATGATGCAGTACATCTTCAAAAAGACTTTGAATTATGATTTGCCTGCTAAGTTTGACCGCATTGCCTGGGAAGACGCTTTTGATCTTTACGGTTCAGATAAGCCAGATTTACGTTTTGACATGAAGATGCAGGACGCTACTTTTATGGCTGATTTGGCAGACTTTAACGCATTCAAAGCAGGTGCTGCTAATGCTGGTCGCGATGTTCAGAGACACAAACGTTCTGGTTTGAAGGCTCTTGTTGTAAAGAACGTTGCAGATAAATACAGCCGCAAGAATATTGAAGCTCTTGAAGCAGTTGCAAAAACATACAAGGCAAAAGGTCTTGCATGGATGAAAGTTAATGCAGAAGGCGTATTTGAAGGTGGAATTTCTAAGTTCTACGCTGGAAAAGAAGCTGAAATCTGTGCAAAACTTGGTGCAGAAAAGAACGATCTTCTTTTGTTTGTAAGTGATGAAAGCTGGCAGCTGGCATGTACAGCTCTTGGTGCAGTACGCAAACAGCTTGGAAAAGACTTAAATCTTTATAATCCAGATGATGAATTCCACTTTGCATGGATTATTGACTTCCCATACTTTGCATGGAACGAAGAAGAAAATAAGTGGGAAACAGAACACCACATGTTCACTCTTCCTCAGAAACAGTATTGGGATACACTCGAAAGTGACCCAGGTGCTGTAAAAGGTGATTTGTACGACTTAGTTTTGAACGGCTATGAATTGGCTTCAGGTTCTATGCGTATTAATGATCCAGCTCTTCAGGAACGTATTTTCGAAATCGTAGGCTACAGCCGCGAACGTGCCGAAAAAGCATTTGGCTTCTTAGTACAGGCCTTCAAGTTTGGTGCTCCACCACACGGAGGAATTGCCCCAGGCTTGGACCGCTTAATCATGCTCATGTGCCACGAAGA
>DGWD01000008.1:0-204143 GCA_002395155.1 Treponema sp. UBA4267 | reverse complement strand
TCAATCCACGAAGTAATCGCCTTCCCTAAGAATAATTTGGCAATGTCACCTATGGACAGTTGTCCAAGTGAAGTTGATCAGAGTCAGTTAGACGATTTACACATTAAGTGTACTGAAAAAGAGTAAAAAGGAGACATTGCTTTCTCATGTTATCAGAAAAGGCCAACCCTTGTGAGGTTGGCTTTTTTTTTTCAGAAATGAGTTTGCGGTCTAGTCTTTATTCCCAATATTATATTAAACTTGTAGTAGGACCTGCCAAAAGATTGGCGGGGACAAAATAAAAAAGAAAACAGTTAAAAGAGGAGACTGAAAAATGAAAAAAAGAATTTCTTTCATTTTTTGCACTGTTTTTCTTCTAAGCCTTTCATCTGCAGAAATTATGAAAAGCCGTTTCAAGGTAACCGAATCTGAAAAAGAATTCGATGTTATGTATTATTTGACTGATGTATTGAAAATGACAAAAGTCGAAAAAAACGATGATTTACACGTTACACAAGCCTTTGAAATCAAAAAAGATGGAATAAATGCAAAAGTTCTTTATTCCCTTTTTACGGATAAGGGTGGTAAAGCTGAAACACTTAAAATGGATTATTCAACCATGGTGTTTATGTGTTTGAACAATGCTGCCGGTTATGATGTTGATCCAAGAGTAATTTCTATGTTTAACGACAGTGATGTTAAAAAAGAATTTAATGCAGATTTTGGATGCACTGCCTTTTTAAGAAATCCACAATCAGATTATGCTGCTGGTTATGAGTTTATGATGACTGAGTTTTTCTACAAGGAAAATCAGGGTCTTGTAATGCGATCCTTCCTTTTTAATGATTTTAATTTTTTGGGTATGGATGAAAGTGGTCGTGTTTTGGCATCAAGTATTTGGTACAATAATTATCATACATTTAGATTTATGGAAAAAAATGATAAAGGGGAATTTGTTTCCAAGTAGTCAAAATTTTTCTTAAGGAAGTATTCTTAGATTAAGGGCTTATTGGACTCTTGAAACACGATAATATTCCATTATAATTAAAAAAAATATATTTATAAAAGTCGATTAATTCTATTTAAAAATGGGTTTATATGGCTTCAAAATTACTTAAATTAAAGAATTTAATGTATTATGCAGGTTTGACCGAGAATGATTTCTCTGCTATCAAAGACAAGAGAATCGCTCACAATAGAAATACATTGATTATTTTTTCTTTAATCAGTGTGATTGGTTTTGGCATAATGCTGATTTTATCAAGCTTAAACATTGGTGCTTTTCAGGAAAACGACCTGATTTATGCTCTTTCCTTTGTATTTTTTCTTGGTTTTTTGTTTGTAATTCTATTTTTTGGTCCTAAGTATCCTATCATCATAAATATAGCTACATATTTCTTTATGGTTGCACTTTTGGTTTATGGTATTTATCTGGCTGTAATAGTAACACCTGGAGAAAGAACGGTTTCATACATAGGTTTTTTAACAGCTTTATCTGGGCTTTTTTTAATTTCACCTTTGGGGTTCGCAATTTTAATTATTCTATCGCAAATTGTTTTTACTATATTAATAAGCCAAGTTCAAAGCGGAGAGCTTTTTCTTATAAATTTTGAAGATGCAGTAATTTTTGGCTTAATCAGTATTGCAATTGGTATTTATCTTATGTTTGTAAAGGCAGCCCGTTACAATAGTGAGCGTATTGCAAATCATCTTATATTAAAAGATCAGTTGACTGGTATTTATAATCGTCGTAATTACGAAATTAGTCTTGCAAATATAAATGATACAAATGAAATGACAGTCATTCTTTTTGATGTAAATGGACTTAAAGCTGCAAACGATAAACTAGGTCATGTTGCTGGTGATGAACTGATTAAGGCTTCGGCAGAATGTATAGACGGACTTTTTGGAAAATACGGAAAGACTTATCGTATTGGTGGCGACGAATTTGTAGCTATAGTTAAAGATAAAGATAAAGATTCAGTAGAAGGCCTTTTGAATAAGTTTGAACATATTTTGGAAGTTTGGAAAGGACAATATAATAACAAACTTTCTATATCTTATGGTTATGTGCAGGCTTCTGAAGAGCCAGACAAAACAATTTACCAGTTGGTAGATATTGCTGATAAGCGAATGTATGCTGCTAAAGAGAAGTTTTACCAAAAAAAAGAAGAGACGAAATAAGGTTATCCTATAAAAGGAATTGTAATGACTGTTTTTTTTGATTTAGACAGAACACTTATGGATTTTGAAAATGCTGAAGATATGGGAATCAAGGCTATTTTTGAAACCTATAAGTCAGAACTTAAAATGGATTATGAAACCTTTCGTTCTACCTGGAAGGTTGTGGCTCAGAAAACTTTTGATGAATACAGTGCTGGAAAACTTACTTTTGATCAGCAGAGAAGGCTTCGTGTTGTTAGAATGTTTGAAGAAAACTTAATCAAGCTTGATGAAGAGGAAGCCGCTAAACGTTTTCACCTTTATTGGAACATATATGCCCAGGGGGTAGAAAACTTTCCCGATACTTTATCAATTCTTGAAAACTTAAAAGCAAAGAATGTTCAAATTGGCCTTATTTCTAATGGGGATTCTAAAAATCAGCGTTGGAAATTAGATAAAGGAAAAATTGTTCAGTTTTTTGATCCTATTATCATTTCAGATGAAATTGGGGTAAGTAAACCAAATTTAAGAGTTTTTGAAATTGCTTTGGAAAAAGCAGGGACTTCCAAAGAAGAATGCTGGTATGTAGGAGATAGTCTTGTTCACGATATTGAACCTGCTTTGAAGTTTGGTCTTAATGTGATTTATTTGAACCGTAAGTTGGAGGAAGGCAGTCTTCTTCATCATCAGGAAAAGCCAGCCTATATAGAAGTTCAGTCATTAGATTTGGCCTGGCAAGCTTTAAGTATGCATTTATAGCAGGTTTTTATAGCAAACTTGACGGATTAAACAAAATCTTTTATTATAAAATTATTAACGGCAAAGAGGTCGTAAATAAGTTTTCGAGGAATTATTTTAAATTCCTGGTGAATTTGTTTACGATCTTTTTTTTTAACTGTCGCTTACACACATAGTTAAAAATTTTTGGGAACGGTGGTTGTCGCTTAGAATCTTCATAAGAGGTTGGCCACCGTTTCTTTTTTTAACTGTACTGTCTATTCACAAGGAATCTAAAACGTGTTAAAGTATTACTTGTAAGCGACAAAGGGGCCGCAGATTACAGTTTTCTTTTTAAAGGGAATTGAATCTGCGGCCTTTTTGTTTAACTTGAGAGATATTCCGTTTTTCGATAAATTATTTATATGGAAAATGAGTTAATCTTTACACAAAACAGAAAAGTTACATCGGCTTTTATAGATAGTACAGTTAAGCTTGGTATTGCCCAGGCCGTTTTAATGGTTCAGGATAATCTTACAGAATGTTTTTCAAAGCTCCAGTGTGATGGAGTTGTCTACCGCGAAAAATTCAATGTTTTTTGGGTTTTTACAAAGACCAAGATGCATTTTGAACGTCGACCTGACTGGCGAGAAGAAATTATTGCGTCGTCCTTCCCAATCAACAATGCAGGAATGCGTACTCATGTAAATACTATTCTCAAGGATTTAAATGGTAAAACATTGGCAAAAGCTAACCAGGAAGCCTGCGTCCTTGATATGGAAAAACATCGTCCTGTAAAGCTAACAACTTTGCCTTATCCAACAGAAGGCTTTCCTGAAGCAGTTTTTACAGAGCCTTTCGAGCGTCTTAATCAGGAGATGACAGAAGATGATTTTGTTTATGAGCAGGTAATTCGAAGTCAGCACATAGATATGTCACATCACATGAATAATCTGGAATACATAAAACTTGGACTCAATGTATTTTCTGATGATTTTATTGAAAGTCACGAGGTTCAAAATCTGGAAGTTCATTACACAGGTGAAAGCAAAGAGGGACAGACCCTTAGAATTTATCGTAAGGAAGAAAATGGTGCCTATATCATAAAGATTAAGGAAAGCGACCGTTTCGTCTTTGAAATGAAAATTGATTTTTATAAGTAGGATATTCCCGGGTCATTTAAATCCGGGATTTTTTTTGCTTTGCTTGGCACTTTAGCCGTAAGTTCGGATTATTTCCTGGGCTAGAGTAATTCGTTTTGTACAGCGGTCCATTGCTTCTTTTTCAATATAGCGGTGGGCTTCCTGTTCAGACATTTTTAAGTTAGACATAAGCAACATTTTAGCCCTGTTTACAATCCTTATTTCCTCCATCTTTTCCTTTAATTTTGTTGTTTGTGATGAAAGAATCTGGACTTTGTAGTTTACAGCGATTGCCACCTTTATCATATTATAAAAGTAAAACTGGTCGAAAGGTGTGTTCATTGTAAGAATGCCGTAGGATTCCACTTTGTAGCTGACTTGTTCAAAATGTTCGGCTGGTACCATTAGCATTATGGTTGATGAAGAATCGGCAAGGTCTGTAGCAAAGTCGACGCCTTCTCCATCCGCAAAGTCCACAAGGATGATGTTGAAAACTCTTTCAATTGCACGACGACGAGCTTCATTAAAATCTGAAACAATGGAAGTCTCAAAAAGTGGTGCAATCAGCATAGTTTCTATGAGTGAGGATATTTTACTGTCTTTTGTTACAACTAATACGCTGTGCGAGTCAACAGTCATTTTTTAACCAAGAATTCCTTTTATAAAAGAGCTGTTTTCTGCTATATCACGTGCAGCATCCAAAGTATCTGGAAGTGCTGTGAGTCCAACTGCATTTGAAGCCTTAAACAAGTTTGTTTCAATTGGTGCTGGAGGCTGCATATTATTTTTAATTCCTTCAATTGCAGCGTAAATTAAAAGAGTAAAAGCCTGATATGGGTTGCATTCTGGGTCACTTGAACGGATTTCAAGGCGTTTGTCTTCTTTTGTGGCTGGAATTCGGATTAAGGTAGAACGGTTTTCCTGGCCCCAGCAAATAAATTTTGGAGCTTTTTGTTCACCCAGGCGTTTATAAGAATTTTCAGTAGGGTTCAAATAATAAGTAATTTCTGCAATGTGGGCTAAAATTCCTGCCAAAGCATTTTTTAGTTTGCTTGAGTCAGATAAAGAAAAGTTGATATGCATTCCGCTGCCGGCTTGATTCTGAATTGGTTTTGGAGAAAAATCAGCGTAAAGACCATTACTTGCAGCTTTTGTTCTTACAATCCATTTAAAGGTTGCTGTATTATCCGCTGCAGTTAGAGGATCAGAGTAGCGGAAGTCAATTTCGTTCTGACCTGGTCCTTCTTCGTGGTGACTGGCTTCTGGAGTAATACCCATTTGTTCCATAGTAAAACATATTTCGCGACGGATGTTTTCTCCCTTATCAACAGGGGCTAAATCCATATAACTTCCGTTATCGAATGGAATTTTTGTTGGGTTTCCTTCCTGGTCCAGTTTAAAAAGGTAGAATTCAACTTCGGCTCCAATATTGATGGAGATATTGCATTCATCTTTAGCTTTTTTAATGGCATTTTGAAGTAGTGTACGGCAACATCCTTTGTAAGGAGTTCCATCTGGATTTTTGATGTTACAGAACATACGAACAACTTTTCCAGTACTTGGGCGCCATGGCAAAATTGAAAGAGTAGAAGGATCAGGATGAAGGAAAAGGTCCGATTTACTGGCGTCTTCAAATCCTACTGCTGAAGCATCAAAAGAGATTCCATCATTAAAAGCTCTATCTAGCTGTGATGCCATTATAGAAATATTTCTTTGATTTCCGTGTACGTCAAAAAATGCAAGACGAATAAATTTTACATCTTCTTCCTGAACAAAATCTAAAACTTCGCTTTCTGTATACATAAAAACTCCAAAATGTATTTTAGGTAAAAAAAATGGCGTTCATTCCATTACCCGATGATTATATCAGTTAATTGAACGAACGCCATTGCTCATTTATTTCATAATACATGATTTTTCTTATAGAAACAAGAGTATACTTTCTGAAGGTTTGTATGATTGAAAAATTTGTATATTAATTTAATGAGTATATAATAAGGTATGAGGATTTAGATTATGGCAAAAGGTATAAAAAGAGGAATAAGACGTTTTTTTACAAGTCTCGCAATGGGCTTTTCATCCTTGTTGTTTCTTCTGGTAATTGCAGGTCCTCTGCTGGTGATTTATAAATGGAACTCCAGCGATGCTATTATCTGTTTTTTTATTGCCTGTTATTATTTGTTTGTTTCAATTTTAGGTTTTGAAGGTCTTAAGTGGGTTTTTAAGAAGGGTAAAGCAGGTCTGGTAGAAAAAAAGCCGGAAGTTGAAAATGATGATGATGAAAGAAGCCTGGTGCCTGAAATAAAAATTAATCAAGAAGGACAGCATTATTATTCTCTTTGTAATTTGGAGTCGTATAATCCAACAACTGTAATTTCTAAGAGTAATATAATTGGGATAATTAATCCTAAATATGCAGAACAATTACCTGCTAAATGCTCTTATAACTGGAACCTTCAGGATATAAACTTTTGTATAAATATCGATAAATCTCAGGTTTACGAAGATTCAGATTCTAATTTGCATGTGTATTTTGATTTTGAAGTGTTTATAAAAACTGCAGGAAATTTTACAAACAGTAAATTTTTTGAAGCCTTTTACAGTGAAAATGCAGCAGAATTAAATTTTGAAACAAAACAAAAATACATGTATAAGCAGTTTGAAAAATTAAATGCCCTTATAGAAAAACAAAAAAATGATTTAAGTTCAGATCCAGATATCCTTATGCAGCTTAAAAATATCTTTTTTCCAAATCTTGATGAAGATAAACTTCTGGTTTTTGAAAAACTTCCTTGTACTACTGAACGCTACACAACTTTATGGAATGTTCAGAATGGAGAGGAAGTTTATAAACGTCATGGATTAAAACTAAATATTTTTTCCAAGAAAGAACTTAAGGTTCAAAATACAAAGCGTGACAAAAATTCCAGCCAGCTTGTAAAAGTTTCTAGTGAATCTTAAATCCTTTCTTTTGCAGGCTTTTAGAAACAATTTCCAGTTCATCGGTGTGAAGAATGATTACAGGCATAGAGTTTTCTCTTCTGTAACCTACATACATATAATTAATGTTGATGTTCATTTCTTCTATTTGACTCAAAAGTTCCTCAAGTGCCCCGGGGTTATCTTGTAATTCAATTCCGAGGACCTGAGCTTTTTTACAGATAAAGGATTTTTCCAACAAGGAGATTGCCTTGTCTGTATCTGAAAGAATTAATCTGATTGTTCCAAATTCTCCTTTATCATCATTAATAATTCCAAGTACGTTTATTTGAGATTTAGACAGGATGGAGAGTATTGATTTTATAGTTCCTTTTTTATTTTCTGCATAAATCGATAATTGTTCCATTTTTTCCCCTAAGAATGAGTAATTTCTTTTGCCTTTGCTTCTACAGCCTGGAAAAGCTTGTCTTTATCATCCTGATTTTGAGTGATGGTGCGGACAAAAACTGAACCTGCAACTACAGCTTCAACTGAATGCCCCAGAGCAGCTGACTGTTGACCATTGGAAATACCAAATCCACCGTAAATTTTAGAACCGCCCTGACCAACTGCTTTAATAAAATCTAAGGTTGCCTGGTCAATTTGGGTGTCCTGGCCTGTAATTCCAGTGCGAAGGGCTGCATAGATGTATGGGAAGCCTGCTTTAGCCATTTTTTCAAGTCTTTCACGGCTCATACTTGGTGCTGCAACAGGAATGTTTATCATGCCGTTTGCCTGGCAGGCTTTTGTAAGGCCTTCATCATTATCAAAAGGGAGGTCTGGAATAATCATTCCTTTTACCCCGACCTGTGCCGCTTTTTTGCAGAAGGTTTCTACGCCTGGAGTGTAAATCAAAGATGCATAACTCATAAGATAAATTGGGATTTCTGGGAATTCCTTGTGGATTGTCTCAATAAATTTTAGTCCATCTACAGTTTTGTAGCCTCTGGAAAGGACCTGTGTACAGGCTCCCTGAATTGCAGGACCGTCTGCACTTGGGTCGCTGAAAGGAAGCTGGATTTCTAATATATCTGCTCCACCTGCAATAAGGGCACGGGCTGCGGTGAGGGCATATTCATCTGTTGGGTAGCCGGCTACCAGGTGTGACATAAGTTTTATTTTTTCGTTCATAGTTTCTCCTGAATATGATGGTGGGGGGACAGACCCCTCAAAAAATTAATGGTCTTTCATCAAATCTGCATCGTGAATATCTTTTGCAGAATTTAGGCGTTCAAGTTCTGCTTCCAGGAAGTTTTTCCATTCTTGAGGGCGGAAGACTGGGCTTGTGATGAAAATATCTTTATCACCACGACCAGACATATTAATAATGATTACATCATCCTTACTCATTGTAGGAGCCATTTTGATTGCCTGAGCTCCTGCGTGGGAAGATTCCATGGCAAAAAGAACACCTTCGTTTTTGGCAAAAAACTTAAGGGCATCCAAGGCTTCTCTGTCCAGGGCAGAAGTAAATTCAACACGTCCAGATTTTCCCAAAGCGGCCAGTTGAGGTCCAATTCCACAGTAATCAAGGCCAGCAGAAATTGAACGGGTTGGGAGGGCCTGGCCATCTTCATCCAGCAAAAAGCGTGATTTGTAGCCCTGCATAATTCCTTCGCGGCTGGCATTTCCTGTCATGCGGGAAGCATTTTCTCCAACTCCAGGACCAATTCCACCAGCTTCAACTGCAATAAGTCTAGGTTCTTTCTGATCAATGAATGGGGCAAAACAACCGATGGAGTTTGAACCACCGCCGCAGCAGGCAATAATTGCTGTAGGTTTAATATTTCTTTCTGCACACTGCTTTTGAATTTCTTTTCCAATTACAGACTGAAATTCGCGTACAATATCTGGGAAAGGTGCAGGACCTAAAGCTGAGCCCAGAACATAGTGAGTATCGTTTGGATGGGCTGCCCAGTCACGCATAGCTTCGTTTACAGCATCTTTGAGTGTACGACTTCCAGAAGTTACAGCCTGAACCTTTGCTCCGTATAATTCCATAGAAGCAACATTTGGCTGCTGACGGCGAACATCAACTTCTCCCATGTAAACGGTACAGTCCAAACCAAGTTTTGCACAGGCTGCTGCAGTTGCAAGACCATGCTGACCAGCTCCAGTTTCTGCAATAATTCGTTTTTTACCCATGTATTTTGCCAGCAAGCACTGCCCAATTGCGTTGTTGATTTTGTGGGCACCTGTATTTGCCAGGCCTTCCAGTTTTATGTAGATTTTTGCTCCGCCCAAAAGTTTTGTGGCAGTTTCTGCATATAAAAGTGGAGTTTCGCGGCCAATATAATCTCTCTGAATTGTGGCAAATTCCTCCAAAAATGTCGGATCCTTCATAGCCTTATTAAAAGCTACTTCTAGTTCATCCAGCTGACTACGCAAAACTTCAGCAACATATTTACCGCCAAAACGGTCAAAAAATCCATTATCTGAATGTGTCATAAATACCTCTCAATTTGTTTTAAGGTGGGGAAAGACTTCCCCTCGCTCCCAAGTCCTCGCAAAGCTCCGGTCTTGTCCGCTACCCCTTCTAACGGGCCTCAATCGGCGGCCCGTAACGCCCCCTTTACTGTAGGGCTTCAAATAGTTTTTTCATCTTATCAGGGTTTTTAATTCCTGTCTGTCCAGAATCTTCCAGCCCGCTGCTTAAATCTACCAGTTCTGGATTGTATTTTTTTACCAACTGGGAAATATTGTCTGGGGACAGACCCCCAGCCATCCAGAGTTTTCCTTCCTGGCTGTAGTTACCTTCTTTTGAATCCTGGATAAAACGGGCTTGACCCAAATCTTTTAATTCATGACTCAGGCTTTCTAAATTGCCCATTTTATCTGTAATTGCAAAATAGTGGGGCAGGTTCAAAAACTTTTCTGGAACTTTGGCGTATGGAATGCCATGTAACTGAATAAAATCAAGTTTTCCTTCTTGTACAAGGCGGGCTGCTTCTTCTGCTTCTTCAGAAAGAGGATTTGTAATAACTGCAACCTTAAAAGCCTTTATTTTTTCAAGATAAGGTTCCATTGCTTTAAACTTTGGACCATAAACGTTGCGGCCATATTCCTGAGCAAAAATAAAGCCTGTAAAATCTGCTCCCAGCTGATCTGCTAAAAGTAAATCTTCTGTTCTGGTAAGTCCACATATTTTTATAAGAGGTCTGTCCCCTCTGGTTTTATTACTCTTGTTTTCAATCACTTCTGCCAGCTCAAGCATTTTTTTGCCGTAAAGACTTTCTTTTTGAGCTTTAAATGCCTGAACAAATCTTCCGGCTTTTTCCGGGTCTCTTGCGGCAAATTCACCAAGTAAGAGTCCTGCAAAGCCCATTGAAGCAATTGTAGAAGCAGCCTGGGCAGTAGTAATTCCACTTTCAAAAATCACTTGTCCGCCAAGTTTTTTCTTAAGCATGGCAGGAACTAAAAGATCAATTGTAAAATCCTTAAGATTTCGGGAATTTACTCCGCAAACTATTGTGTCTGCATATTCTTTTTTTACCTGCAAAACTTTTTCTACATCATCCTGAGTTCTTACTTCTACCAGAGCCCTAATTCCAAGCTCCTTGCAGCGTTTTGTCATGGAAAGTAATTTTTCCAGACTCAAAATTCCGCAGATTAAAAGGACGGCATCGGCACCACAGCGGTAGGAAATATCAATTTCTTCTTCTTCCAGCAAAAAGTCTTTACGGAGAACTGCAATATCTGGAATAGCCTTACAGATTGCCATAAGGTCTTTTAGAGAACCCTTAAAATAATTTTCTTCTGTAAGACAGGAAATGGCAGAAGCTCCGTTTTTCTGGTAACGTTTTGCGGTTTCAACTGAATCAAGATTTGGGGCTATGTCACCCTTGCTTGGAGAAGCTCTTTTTACTTCAAGAATCACCCCTTTATCCTGCATAAAAGGATTGAGGGGTCTGTCCCTCTTAGCAGGAATTTCAAATCCAAAAGTATAGCCTTTTTTTTCTATATCTTTTTTACGTTTTTCAACAATTTGTCCAACTATGTTTGTCATTATGCACTCTTACTAAATTCTCTGATTTCTTCAAGTTTTGCTAAGGCCTTTCCGCTGTCAATTGCATCCAAAGCCATTTTGTAGCCGTCTTTTAGGGTTCTGGTTTTTCCTGTGATGTACAAAATTGCAGCTGTGTTTAAGCCAACTGCATAGCGGATTGTTTTTCTTCCACCACCGTTCAGTATTTCCAAACCGAGCTTGGCATTTTCTTCTCCAGAACCGCCAATCAACTCAGTTTCAGAAGCATCTGTAATTCCGAATTTTTCAGGATTAATTACATAATGATATTCGTTTCCCTTGTTATCCATCTGGTAAACATAAGTATTTGTACAAGGAGAGATTTCGTCATATCCATCTTCAGAGCAGACAACCATAACTCTTTTTGCACCAAGAGAAATTGCGGCGTGGGCATAATCTTTTAAAAGGTCCTTTGAATAAACTCCAAGAACTTCGTATTCAGCTCCAGCAGGATTTAATAAAGGTCCTAAAATATTCATAATTGTTTTAATTCCTAAGGCCTTTCTTACAGGTGCCGCAAAACGCATTGCAGAGTGATAAACAGGTGCCATCAAAAAGCCGAAGTCTGTTTTTTCAACCTGGCGGGCAGTTTTTTCTGGTTCTGCCATAATATTAATTCCAAGTTTTTCAAAAAAGTCTGCTGAACCTGATTTAGAAGAAACGGCTCTGTTTCCGTGCTTGGCCATTGGCTGTCCACAAGAAGCGGCAATAATTGCAGATAAAGATGAAATGTTAAAACTTCCTTTGCAGTCTCCACCAGTTCCTACAATTTCTGCAAGACCTTTTTTCTGGCAAGGGAATTCTCTTTTTTTACGGAGCAAAGTTTTTGCACAACCAATCATCTCAGATGTGGCAGGACCTTTTGCCGCCATGGCAGTAAGAATTGCAGCCATAACGCTTGGTTCCATTGTTCCGTCGGTTACGTTTTCCATAAAGAAAGCTGCTTCTTCTTCAGATAAATCTTTTTTATCCATAAGCTGATTAAGATACTGGGCAACAGGAAGATTGTCACGTCTGTAATTCAAAAAGGCCTGGATAAGTTTCTGACAGTTTTCTGATGCAATTGATTCTGGATGGAACTGAATTCCTTCAATTGGGTATGTTTTGTGGCGAATACCCATGATATCTCCATCTTTTGCTCTGGCTGTAACTTCAAATTCTTCTGGCAGGGTACTTTCATCAATTACCAGGGAATGATAACGGGTAAATTTTGCAGATTTACCGATTGTACGGAAGATTCCTTTTCCGTCTAAATCGATATCTTCTACAATTCCGTGTTTAATGAACTTTGCACTTACAATTTTTGCACCAAAAGCTTCTGCAATTGACTGATGACCAAGGCAAACTCCAAGAACTGGAATTTTTCCTGCAAAGAATGCAATTGCTTCCTTGCTTATTCCAGCTGATGAAGGATTTCCAGGCCCTGGTGAAACTACCAGATATTTTGGCTTCATGGCTGCTAATTCCTGGATAGAATATTCATCATTTCTAACAACTCGGATTTCTTCTTTTGTGGCAAGCTGGAAAGCTTGAACAAGGTTGAATGTAAAACTATCGTAATTATCTATAACTAAAATCATGGTCGTGTCTCCTTATTTTGTCAGGGTGTCTATTAGGGCACCTAGTTTTTCACAGGTTTCTGTGTATTCTCTTTCTGGATCTGAATCGTAAACTATTCCTCCTCCGGCCTGTAAAGACCATACTTTGCCTTGTTTTAGGGCTGAACGGATTGTGATACAGAAGTCTAAGTCGCCATTTGTTTGAACATATCCTACTGCTCCGGCGTAGAAACGGCGTTTTGTATCTTCAAGGCCACTTAAAATCTGCATGGCACTGATTTTTGGAGCGCCGGAAACGGTTCCTGCCGGGAAGGAAGCTCTTAAAACCTGGATTGGTTTAATTCCGTCGCGGACAATTCCTTCTGTGTTTGAAACAATGTGAATTACATGGCTGTAAAGTTCGCATTCCATATATTGAGGAACTGTTACAGAACCTTCGTTGCAGACACGACCTAAATCGTTGCGGGCTAAATCTACCAGCATAAGGTGTTCGGCTCTTTCTTTTGGATTAGACAGCAGTGTCTGTTTTAATTCTTCATCTTCTGCATCGTTCTTACCGCGGTGGATAGTTCCTGCAATAGGGTGGATTGAAGCTTTTCCCTTACGAACTCTTACAAGGCTTTCTGGCGATGAACCGGTAAGCTGGAAATCTCCAAAATCAATATAAAAAAGATATGGAGAAGGATTTACATGACGAAGTTTTCCGTAAACTGCCAGAGCTGATGCATCACATTCAATCTGGACTCTGCGGCTTGGAACTGCCTGGATAATATCACCTGCAATTATATGTTTTTTTAGAGCCTGAACTTTTTCGATATATTCCTTTTTAGACTGCTCTAAATCTGTAATCATCTTGTATTTAAAATGACTTGGAACTTCTTCTACATAAGAAAAGTCCATATCATTCATACGTTTGATTAAGTTGTCGATAGCGGCCTGTAAGTCAATCTGGTGCTCATTATAGTTAAGCCCAAAAATATGCATGCTTTCTGTAAAATGATCAAAAATTACATAGATATGGCCGGCTATAAAAAGGCTTTCTGGAATTTTCAAATCGTCTTTTTGTTCAAAAAACTTAATTTTGTCACATCGGGCTGCAAATTCATAACTCAAGTAACCAAGTCCACTGGCAGGTAGTGGGATTTCTGCCTCATTTCCCTGTGCAGGAGTCTGATTTTCTTCTGCAACATAAAGAAGAGCATCCAAAATATCAGCTTCCTTTTTTCGACCTATGGCATCGCGGCTATCAATATTTTCTGTATTAAAAGGAACGCGTTTACCGTCAACAATAAAGGCTACTCCGTCTTCATCCTGTATGATTTTGAATGCTTCTTCTGCCATTAAAAGTGAATATCTTTCACGACCTTTTGCAAAACTGGCAGATTCCAGAATTACTTTAGCTCCGATTTTACGTGCTAGAGAATATGGGGTGTAGCGTTCGCTTGAAAGGCTCTTATAAATTGCATCGTTCCTTTTTTCCATTATTAAATACTCCAAAAATAAGCTGTGTTACTGTTTATAGTAACTGTTACTACTTATAGTAACATTAACTTTTTGTTACTGTCAATAGAAACGTTTAAAAAATAAAAAAAAATCCAGGGTTTTAAGCTTTTTGCTACCCTGGATTCTTAATCAGCTATATATAAGCTTTTTTTAGTTGTATTTTACAGTGTAAGAAGTAACGTTCTTTACTGTTTCTCCATCAATTTGTAGTGCCTGTGGTTTATCAAATTCAATAACAATTTCGTGACCTACAAAGCAATGAATGTTTCTTTTGTATTTGAGGTGTGTTCCTTCAAAGATTTTTGGGAACTTCATCAGAGTGCCAAGCTTTCCGCCACCCTGCCATACTACAGCAGAAACTGTGTGTTCTGCGTTTAAGCGGTCCTGATCAGGTGTTACCATCATTCCACCGCCGTAGTATTTACCAATCATAGTTGGGGCAAGCCAAATTTTCTTGTATCTCTTTTCAACTCCGTCAACAATAATTCTACCATTGCAAGGTTTGAACTTTCCAAGAAGTCCCTTAATTGCAATTGCTGTATAGTTGATTTTGTCTGTTGAAATTGCACGCTGTTCATCACCCATTTCACAACAGTAACCATCAATACCAAAACCAATTCCATTGATGAATTTTCTTTCCATTCCGTTTACATAAACAGTTGGAAGATTTTCAACAAATTTTTTTAAAGGGATTAAGAAAGAAAGGAACTTTTCACAATCTTTAACATCGTGTGCAAAATCGTTACCACTTCCTGCAGCGTAGTAGTAAACGTTATCCCATTTAATCTTTCCATAAAGATTATTGATTACACGGTTTAAAGTTCCGTCTCCACCTACAATTACAAGAGAATCTCCTTCTTCCAGTGGTTTGATATACTGTGAAAGATTTCCCTCTTTTATAATGTCTTTTACAGTAAATTCTTTTCCAGAAAGAATACCTTTTACTTCTTCCGAAGCACTTTCGCCGCTTTTATTGTTAGCGAGCAGATTGTACAAAATGTAAATCATTTATTTATAACTCCTCCTATTTTGGGTTATTCACTAAAAAATCATTCATTTCTTTATAAACGTAATCAGAAATTTCTACGGTTCCTTTGCCTTCCAATTGATTAGGATAGATTACGTCTATAATGTCGAAATAAGTATCTGTTTTTTTCCATGGCCAGTTTTTGTGGATTTTTTCAGTTCCCTGAATTATTCCTACAACAATTGGACATTTAGTTTTTTCGGCAATTTTAAAACAACCAGGTTTAAATTCCAGAAGGGTGTTATCTTTGCTACGGGTTCCTTCTGGGAATACAGCAATTGAAGTTGCATCTGACTTTATCAGGCTTATTGCTCTTAAAACTGCGTTTAAACCACTTTTAATATTGTTCTGTTCAGTTGCTATATAACAGCTTCTCTGCATGAAGTGACGTCCCATTGGAATTTTGAAGTTGGCAGTTTTTGAAATAAAAGCTAAAAACTGCTTTTTCATGGTGAGGGAATGAATCATGTTATCGAATTTAGAACGGTGGTTTGAAATAAAAAGGAATCGAGTTCCATCATTTGGAATTTTTTCTGTTCCGCTTGTATGGATTTTTACTCTTGCATGATGGCATATAAGCCAGTATCCGTAATTAAAAAGTCTATAATAAAACTTAGATGGTTTATCATAAACTTTTTTCATAGGAACTGTAATGCTTACGATTGCAATAAAAATCCAGCTTAAAAGGTAAAAAGCCAGCCATAAGACTAATAAAGCCCCAATTACAATAAATACATATTTCATAATCAATTATTGTAACTCTATTTTTGGGTAAAATCAAAATATGATTTGTAAATATGATTTGGTATTAAAGCTATTGCAGGGCCATCTGGTCGTTGGTCATGGAATGTTTTTTAATTTCCTTGAAACGCATGGCAAGATCGTCCAAAGTGAGTTTTTGTTTTTCTTCGCCACTTATGTCCAGAATAATTTCGCCGGCATCCATCATCAAAAGTCTATTTCCGTAATCCAGAGCCTGCTGCATATTGTGGGTAACCATCATAACTGTAAGATTGTATTCTTTAGCAAATTTTCTGGTTAATTCCATAATGAGTGCTGCATTTGTTGGATCCAGGGCTGCTGTATGCTCATCTAAAAGAAGGATTGCTGGTTTAGAGAGGACAGCCATAAGCAAAGTGAGGGCCTGTCGCTGACCTCCAGAAAACTGTTCAACGTTATCTGAAAGTCGGTTTTCTAAGCCCATGTTCAACTGCTGCAATTGTTTCTTAAATTCTTCACGTTTCTTTTTATTCAGGCTGATTTTTAGTCCCTTCCAGCCCTTTGAAGAACAAATAATCATGTTGTCTTCGAGCGACATTTTGCCGGCTGTACCTAAAAGTGGGTTCTGGAAGATACGGCCAATGTAGGCGGCACGTTTGTGTTCTGCATCATTTGTTATGTCTCTTTCTGTTGTTTTACCATTTGACTCAGGCATTGAAAGAAGAATTTTTCCTTTTGATGGAGATAAAGTACCTGCAATTATATTGTATAGAGTAGATTTTCCAGCTCCGTTAGAACCGATTACTGTAATAAAATCTCCCTGATTAATTTCCAGATTGATATTTTTGAGGGCTGTATTTTCGTCTGGTGTGCCCGGATGAAAGGTAATGCCAATATTTTCTAACTTAATCATTTTATAATCTCCTGTGTAAGGCCGCTAGCGGCCGGTGTTATATAGTGAAGCGTTAAAAAAATCGCGAAAGCAATTTTTAGCTTGACCATATGTATGAATTTTAAGCCTGCTGCAGACATCCTTTTTTGGCAGGTCTCTTAAGGTGTTTTGAAAAATTAGCTTTTCCCTTTGCATTTGCTACAATCAGACAAATAATAATCAAAATGCCTGTAATAAGTTTAAGGTCATTTGGTGTCAGGTGGATGTAGTGTCCGTAACGTCTTGCAAGAACCATAAGGGCACGGTAGATGATGGAACCGATTAATACTCGCAGGGTCTGTAGTCCAATTTTATTTGAACGAATAATAAATTCACCCAGCATAAGGGAAGCAAGTCCGCTAACAATTACACCACTTCCGCTGCCTACATCTGCAAAACCATTGTACATTGCGGCAAAAGCACCAGAAAGAGCTGCAAGGCCATCACCAAAACAAACACCAATTCCTCTAACAATCTGAGGGTTCACTCCTTGAGAAATTACCATCTGTTCATTTGAACCAAGGGCTCCCATAGTAAGTCCTAAATCGGTATGGAAAAATAAATCCAGCAAGATTTTAAAAATGATGATGAAGACCAGAAGGAAAATGAGAATACCTGTTTCGCTTGGAAGGGCTTCTACGTGCTCGTAGAAAAAATCTGAAATCTTAGAAAAAGTAGTCTTGAGTTTTAGGAAAGAAATATTTGCTCTGTTTTCCATAATTCTTAAGTTGATGGAGTAGAGCATGGTCATCATCAGAATACCGGCAAGAAGATCTGGAACTCTAAGCTTTGTATAAAGAAGAGTGGTGATTAAGCCTGCTAGACATCCACCTAAAAAGGCAATAAAAATTCCAGTTACAGGTGAAATGCCGTGGGTAAGACAGGCTGCAAGAATACAACCACCCATGGGGAAGGCGCCGTCTACTGTCATATCACAAAAATTTAGGGTTCTATAGCTGATAAAGAGGCCTAAAACCATGATTCCATAAATTAAGCCTTCAATAAGAATTGTTTCTATCATTTTTATTACCTGATGTTTCTATTTTTAGAAACATTATAAAGCAAAAAAAAAGGACTGTCCATTAAGTTCCTTGGCAATATTAGTATTGGGGCCTTATATGCCTTGGAGGTCTTGGATAGTCCTAGAAAAACAGGATTAATTTTTTAAATTATTTAGTTTCGCGTAATTTTCCGTTTTCGATGATGAAGGAAGCCTGCTTGAGGTATTTTTCAGGAATTGTAATTCCACAAGCTTTAGCTACATCAAGGTCGAAAAGAAGATCTGAATCTTCTGGTTTTGTCATAAAGCGAACTGGAATCTTGTTTGGTTTTTTTCCGTTCAAAATATCAACAACTATTTCTCCAGTTGCATAACCAGCCTTATAGTAGTTGAAACCAGAAGCCATAAAACATCCACCATCTTTTGCTCCAGTTACATCACCAGAGAAGATTGGTTTTTTAGCCTTGTTGAAAACTGAAACTAAACTTGGAAGTGCAGAGAAAACTGTATTATCTGTAGTGAGGTAAATACCATCTACACGGTCTACAATTGCTTCGGCAGCCTGTTTAACTTCAGAAGAGTTTGAAATTGACTGAACTACAAGTTCAATACCAGCTTCTTTACAGCCTGCCTTTACCAATTCAAGAGAAGAAACAGAGTTATCTTCACTTGCTGTATAAATGTATCCTAAAGTTTTAATTCCTGCGATTTCCTTAAAAAGTTTGATATGTTCTTTTGAAGGAAGTTCGTCAGACATACCAGTTACATTTCTTTCGCCATGCTCCAAAGTTGAAACAAGACCTGCTCCAAGAGGATCTGTTACAGTTCCAAATACAACTGGAGTATCTTTCATAGTGTTTGCAAGAGCAATTGCTACAGGAGTTGCAATACCAACAGCTACATTTACTCCTTCATCTTTAAACTGATTTGCAATTTGATTTGCAGTGTTTACATCGCCATTTGCATTCTGAAGATCAAAACTTGCATCAAAACCAGCTGCCTTGATGGCATCCATAACGCCGCGTTCTACATCATCCAAAGCTACATGCTGAACAATTTTAGCAATACCAATTTTAACTTTTTTTGATTTCTGTTTTTTTGCTGCAGAGAGTGATGAAAGACAAAGGCCTGCTACTAAGGCTGCTGCGATTATTTTTTTCATAATTTATTTCTCCTTTGTAAGTACCCGCATAGGGCTTTTTTTTGTTACTGTTTATAGTAACAGTATAAGCCTTGAGTTTGTTTCTGTCAATAGTAACGGTGAAAAAAAATACACAATATGGAAATTTCCATTAATGGTTTTAAAATTGGAATTATCCCTATTTTAGGTCATTTTAGGAAAATTTCCGTCAAAATATATTATATGAACTTTTGGGAACGTGTAGACACCTTGCTTGTTGATAAAAATATAACAAGAAAAGCTTTAGCTCGAGATGCAGGATTTGATGTTTCAAATATAGGAAAAGGTATTTCTAATAATAATATTCCAGCAGCGGATACTGCCGTAAAGATTGCAAAGATTTTGGATACAAGTGTCGAATATCTTGTTACCGGAGTAATAAGTTCTCCAGATTTACCAAAACAAAATTTAGATAATTTATATAAGTATTCCAAGATAATTCGTGCACTTGATAGCATTCCTGAGGAGTCCCGTTCATCTGTTGAACTTTTTATAAATGATCTTTCAAGTAAGTATCATTCTTCAAAGAAATGACGGGACTCTAGAAACTCCAGTAGAAAAATTAATTGTCGGAAAACAATGGTGTAGAAAGGTATTTATCTCCATTATCAGGGATTAAGACAACAATATTCTTTCCGGCACTTTCAGGTCTTTTTGCTATATCTATAGCTGCTTTTACTGCTGCACCCGAAGAAATTCCTACCAAAAAGCCTTCCTTGTGTCCAACTAATTTTCCATATTCAAATGAATCATCGTTGTCTACGGCAATAACTTCATCATAAACTTTTGTATCAAGAACGTCTGGTACAAAGCCTGCACCTATTCCCTGAATTTTGTGAGGTCCTGGAGTTCCTTTTGAAAGTACTGCAGAAGTTGCAGGTTCAACGGC
The DNA here is from genome assembly GCA_002395155.1 of Treponema sp. UBA4267. Classification (GTDB taxonomy): domain Bacteria; phylum Spirochaetota; class Spirochaetia; order Treponematales; family Treponemataceae; genus Treponema_D. The sequence continues at coordinate 184,330 of DGWD01000008.1, read as the reverse complement.
AACAACCTTTACATCAGGGTTTTTAGATTTAAGATATTGGCCAATTCCTGTTAAAGTTCCGCCAGTTCCAACACCTGCTATAAAGTAATCTACCTTTCCATCTGTATCATCCCAAATTTCTGGACCAGTTGTTTCAAAATGTGCGGCAGGATTATCTGGATTAACAAACTGTCCGGCTATCCAAGCATTAGGAATTTCTTTTGCAAGTTCATCTGCCTTTGCAATAGCACCCTTCATTCCTTTTGAACCTTCTGTTAAAACCAGTTCAGCACCATAACCTTTCATAATTAAACGGCGTTCAACAGACATAGTTTCTGGCATTACAATGATGATTTTGTAGCCACGTGCAGCTGCAACGGCCGCAAGTCCAATTCCTGTATTACCAGAAGTTGGTTCGATAATTGTAGAGCCAGGTTTTATTTTTCCATTTTTTTCAGCCTGATCAATCATATGTTTAGCAATTCTATCTTTTACACTTCCTGCAGGATTAAAGAATTCCAGCTTTGCAAGAAGTTTTGCTTTTAAGTCGAATTCTTTTTCGATATGAATGAATTCTAAAAGTGGTGTATGACCAATCAGTTGATCAATAGAAGTATAAATCTTAGACATGTAAATCTCCTAATTTATAAAAAAAATTAATTCCGAGTTTCTTTATCAATAACAGTTTCCTACAATTCAGTTTTTTTTTCAATTATGCATGGGGGAACAGGCAGGGGGGGACATCACTCTGGCTGAAAATATTTACTCCTGCTAAAGTGTTTCTATTGACAAGAACGGAAAAATGCGTTTACTATAATCACAATTATGAAATCAATGAATACAAACACATTTGCATTCTTCTCTTTTGAGGCTTTCTCCTTTTATTACTTTAGTAAAAATGGGAATGCCCGATAAAGCGTAGGCTGGCAAGTTGCTTGTAGATTAAACGAAACAGTTTATATACAAAGAACGGTTCTATTCTTTATCGAATGGAGCCGTTTTTTTTTGCCCCTTGGTTCAGACTGAGCTGTGGTTTATAAATAAGGGTTAAGCGTGAATAAGGAATTTTTTTGGAGATAAAAATGACTGAATTGGAAGAAGCTCGTAGTAAAATTAATGAAATTGATACAAAGATGGCCGAACTTTTTGAAGAACGAATGAATTTAGTAGTTCAGGTGGCCAATTACAAAAAGAAAAATGGCATGCAGGTTTTTGATTCAAGCCGCGAAAAACAGGTTATTGAACGTTGTGTTCAGTACATCAAAAATATTGACCTTCAGCCATATTATGTAAGCTTCATTCAGGATTTAATGGATATCTCTAAAAAGTACCAGCACAAACTTCTGGAAGGTGCAAAAATTGCCTATAGCGGGATTGAGGGGGCCTTTGCAAATATTGCGGCTAAAAAAATCTTCCCGGATGGAGTTCTTATTTCATATTCCGATTTTGAATCTGCCTATGAATCTGTAGAAAACGGAGAATGTGATGTTGCAGTGCTCCCAATCGAAAATTCCTATGCCGGCGAAGTTGGTCAGGTAAATGATCTTATGTTCACTGGTAAACTTTATGTAAATGGAATTTACGGACTTCCTGTAACTCAGAATCTTCTTGCGGTAAAAGGAGCAAATCTTTCCGACATCAAAACCGTAATCAGTCATCCTCAGGCATTGGATCAGTGTCAGAAATATATAAAAGAGCATGGATGGGTGATTAAGAATGCAAGTAATACTGCCAGAGCGGCCAAAGAAGTTGCGGATCTTGGCGATAAATCTTTAGCAGCAATTGCCAGTTCAGAAACTGCAGAACTTTATGGACTTGATGTTCTGGCACCTCATATCAACGAAAATACAAGTAACACCACCCGCTTTGCAGTTTTCTCAAAAGTCAAAGAAGAAATTATTAATACTGAAGATTTCAGCACCTTTATCATGATGTTTGTTGTAAAAAATGAATCTGGTTCTTTGGTAAAAGTTTTGAACATCATCTCTGATTTTGGATTTAATATGAGGGTTGTTCGCAGTCGTCCTTTAAAGGATTCTCAGTGGGAATATTACTTTTACGTTGAAGCAGAAGGTAAACTTTCTTCTGAACAAACTCAAAAGATGTTGAATGAGGTTTCTGAAAAGTGCCGAATGCTTAAAGTTCTTGGTTCTTATACTTTGAATAAAAATATTTAATAAAAAAATGGAGATTGTGAAAAAATGATTATTACAGTCAATTTAGGCGAAAAAACTTATGATGTTGTTATAGAAAAGGGTGTTTTTGCCCGTGCAGAAAAAGAACTTAATCTTAATAGAAGAGTTTTGATTGTTTCTGATGATGGAGTTCCTCCTGAATACGCAAAGGCTCTTGCAGAAAAATGTAAGAGTCCTGTAATTTCGGTAATTAAGTCTGGCGAAAACCATAAAAATCTGGAGACAATGCAAGACCTCTTTAAAGTGATGATGGACAATAACTTTACTCGTAAGGATTGTGTTGTTGCAGTTGGAGGAGGAATGGTTGGCGACCTTTGTGGTTTTACAGCTGCCTCTTACATGCGTGGTATAGATTTTTACAATATTCCTACTACTGTTTTGTCGGCAGTTGATTCTTCGGTTGGTGGAAAAACTGCTGTTAATTTTAATGGTGTAAAAAATATTATTGGTGCTTTTTGGCAGCCTAAAAAAGTTTTGATTGATGTTGATTTGCTAAAATCTCTTCCTCAGCGTCAGATTTCGAACGGTCTTGCCGAGGCCTTAAAAATGGCCCTTACCTTTGATAAAGAACTGGTAAAAACTTTCCAGACAGGAAATCCTTTTGAATGCCTTGAAGAAATAATCCAGCGTTCTGTTCAGCTTAAGGCAAATGTTGTTGAGCAGGATGAAAAAGAAGCAGGCCTTCGCAAGGTTTTGAATTATGGTCACACAATTGGCCATGGAATTGAAATTGTTTCAGACGGTGCTCTTTATCATGGTGAGTGTGTAGGGCTTGGAATGCTTTGTCTTTCTTCGGAGCCTGTTCGCCAGTTGTTACTGCCTGTTTTAAAAAAGATGAATCTTCCAGTTACTTGCAATGTTGATATAGAAAAGGCGTGTGAAGCAATTAAACATGATAAAAAAGCTGGAAACGGAACAATCTCTACTATTCATGTAAATGAACCTGGAACTTTTGAAATGAAAGATATGACTTTGGAACAGTTGAAAGAAAGACTTGAAACTGTTGTAGAAAAATAAGCTCTTGGGTTTTGAAGGAATTATAAGACTTAGGAAACTCAGAAGGAGGCGGAATAAATGAAAAATTCACTTGGAGAAAATCTTACAGTCACAATTTTTGGCGAAAGTCATGGACCTTATATTGGGGTGGTTTTAGATGGCCTTGCACCAGGAATCCCTGTAGATAAAGAATTTATAAATCACCAGCTGGATTTGCGTCGTCCAAGCGGAAAAATTTCTACAGCTCGCGTAGAACAGGACGAATTTATTCTTGCAAGTGGGGTTTTTAATGACAAAACAACTGGTACTCCTCTGACAATTCTTATTCCAAATTCAGTTCAGCACAGTAAAGATTATGAAAAAACTGCAATGCTGGCTCGTCCTGGTCATGCCGACTATACCGCCAATGTAAAATACCATGGCTTCCAGGATTACCGAGGTGGCGGACATTTTAGTGGCCGAATAACAGCTGCCTTAGTTGCGGCAGGAGGAATTGTTATTCCTGAACTTGCAAAAAAAGGAATTAAAATTGGTTCTCATATTCAGTCTTTGGGCGGAATAAAAGACCGATCTTTCAATAATTATGACCAGGATATTGAAGCCCTTGGTAAGACAAACTTTGCAGTTCTTGATCCAGAAAAAGCTGCTTTAATGAAAGCTAAGGCCGAAGAAATTGCAGCAGAAGGAGACAGTATAGGAGGCGTACTGGAAACTCTTGTTACAGGAATGCCTGCGGGGGTAGGAGAGCCTTGGTTTGGAACTCTTGAAGGACTTCTTTCGTATGCACTTTTTTCTGTACCTGCTATAAAAGGTGTTCAGTTTGGTTCCGGTTTTGATTTGGTAGATCACAAGGGAAGCGAATTCAACGATCCATTTTTTATGGAAGGAAATCGGGTTTTAACTAAATCAAACAATAATGGCGGAATAAACGGTGGTATTTCTAATGGAATGCCAATAATTTTCCGTTCTGCCGTAAAACCAACTCCTTCTATTTATAAGGAACAAGATACTATCAACATGAAGGAAAAAAGCGATGCTAAACTTCAAATTGAAGGAAGACATGATCCTGCTATCATTCATCGTGCTCGTGTGGTTGTGGATAGTGTAACAGCTCTTGTAATTTACGATGCCTTGGTTGGCCGCTATGGAACAGACTTTTTTGGTCCTTATTCAGATAAGAATGATGATTTAGATTTGGTGGATCAGGAACTTGACGGTGGAGAGTGGTTATGAAATACGGACTTATTGGAGAACACTTAGGACATTCTTTTTCGAAAGATATTCATAATATGATTGGGGATTACGATTACCAGCTTAAGGAAATTGCTCCTCAAGATTTAGATGCCTTTATGAAGGCCCGTGATTTCCTTGGTATAAATGTAACAATTCCTTATAAACAGGACGTAATTCCTTATCTTGATGAAGTTGACCAGGCCGCCCAGATGATAGGGGCAGTAAATACAATTGTTAATAAAAATGGAAAACTTTACGGTTACAATACAGACTTTTACGGAATGAAATCTCTGCTCGAAAAAATGGGGCTTTCTGTAAAGGGTAAGAAGGTTTTGATTTTGGGAACTGGAGGTACCAGTAAAACTGCAAAAGCTCTGGTTCAAAGTCTTGGCTGTAAGAGTGTTGCAAAGGTAAGCCGTCATCCTGAAAGTGAAACTTCAGAGGGGACAGACCCCTCATCTTCATCATCTTGTCAGGTGATTACTTATGAAGAGGCAATTAAAGAAACCGATACCAATATCATTATAAATACAACACCTTGCGGCATGTTTCCTAAAACCGATGCCCAACCAATTGCTTTGGACTCTTTTAGTAATTTGGAAGGGGTTTTGGATGCCATTTATAATCCTAATTCTTCAAATCTGATTTTGGATGCCAAAAAAAAGGGCTTAAAGGCGGAAGGTGGACTTTACATGCTGGTTGGTCAAGCCATAAAAGCGGCAGAGTTCTTTTTTGAAAAGCCTATTCCAGCTGATAAGGCAGATAAAATTTTTAATACAATTTTGGGACGTAAGGAAAATATTGTTTTAATTGGAATGCCTGCCAGCGGAAAATCAACTGTGGGTAAGCAGATTTCAAGACTTTTAAATAGAGAACTTATTGATTCAGATGCAGAAATTGTAAAAAAAGAAGGTCGCGAGATTTCGGAAATTTTTGCCAAAGAAGGTGAAGCTTATTTTAGAAAAGTTGAATCTGAAGTTATAGCAGAACTTTCCTTGAAAAATGCTTGTGTTATTTCTACGGGCGGTGGAGCAATTCTAAATCCACAAAATGTTCATAATCTAAAGAAAAACGGAAGAATCTACTTTATAAATCGTCCTTTGCAAGAACTTTTGCCAACTGATGACAGGCCTACTGCCAATTCAGCAGAAAAAATTAAGGCTCTTTTTGAAACTCGTTTTCCACTTTATCAGGCTGCTGCAGATTCTACGGTTATTGGAGGAATTGGTCCTGAAAAAATAGCCCGTCAGATTATTGCAGATGCAGGTCTTGAGTCTGATATTGATAACGACCTTGCAATTTTTAAGCCAAGTAAAGCCCAGGGCCTTGTTTTGGCTCCTCCATCAAAAAGTTTGGCTCATCGTTCTTTAATTTGTGCTGCACTTGCTCAAGGCCAGTCTGTGGTTACAAATGTAGATTATTCTCAGGATATTCTTGCTACTTTGGACTGTATAAAGGCTCTCGGTGCAAAAGTTGAATGCCAGGGTGATAAAGTAACAATTTCTGGAATTGGCATTAAAGATGATAGGGGACAGACCCCTAAAGAAATTACGTTTAATTGTCGTGAAAGTGGTTCGACCCTCCGTTTTTTTATTCCTATGGGAATCCTTTTTGCCCAAAAATCTGAGTTTACAGGTTCTAAGGTTTTAATGACTCGTCCTCAATCAATTTACGAAGATTTGTGCAAAAAAGAAGCTATTAAATTTGAGCGTCAAGAAAACAAAATCCTTATAGATACAAATGGAAAAAAATTACATTCAGGAACATACGAGCTTGCTGGAAACATAAGCAGTCAGTTTATTACTGGACTTTTGTTTATTCTTCCACTGTTGCAGGGCGACAGTACAATAAAATTACTGCCTCCTGTAGAAAGCCGTCCTTATATCAACCTTACTTTACAGGCCATGTCAGATTTTGGAGTAAAAGCTGAATGGCTTGATCAGAATACTTTATCTATAAAAGGCGGTCAAAAATACCAGGCTCGTGAAATTGCAGTTGAAGGTGATTATTCCAATGCGGCCTTTTTAGAGGTTTTTAATACCCTGGGTGGTAAAGTTCAGGTTCAAGGTTTAAATGGCCAAAGCCTGCAGGGTGATAAAGTTTATAAACAAATGTTTGAGCAGCTTGTAGGAGGCTGTCCAACTTTGGATATATCGGATTGTCCAGATTTAGGTCCTGTTTTGTTCGTTGTTGCGGCTACTCATAATGGAGCTACTTTCAATGGAACAAAAAGGCTGGCAATAAAAGAAAGTGATCGAGGCAAAATAATGTGCGAAGAACTTGCCAAATTTGGTATTCAAAGTTCCCGTTCTGAAAATCAAATAGTGATAAAGGGCGGTAGACTTGAGGCTCCAAAAGGCAAATTAAAAGGTTGTAACGATCACCGAATTGTAATGGCCCTTTCAACTCTTTTGACTGTTACTGGCGGAAAAGTCGACGATGCTCATGCAGTTAAAAAAAGTTTCCCAGGCTATTTTGAGCTAATAAAAAAACTTGGCATTCAGGTAGAAAGAAATTAAAAAAAAGTTTTGTAAATTAGAGGAGATTTACCAAATGAATATGGAATTTGAGCGTAAGTTAGCAATTCCTGCAGAAGTAAAAGAGGAATTTCCAGTAACTGGAAAGGTTAGCAAGATTGTAGAAAAAAAACGTGCCGAACTTAAAGCAATTTTTGAAGGCCGTATGGATAAATTACTGTTGATTATTGGTCCATGTTCGGCTGATAACGAAGATGCTGTGCTTGATTATATGAATCGTCTTGCAAAGGTTCAGGAAAAGGTTGCAGATAAAATTTTTATGGTTCCTAGAATCTATACAAATAAACCTCGTACTACTGGTGACGGTTATAAAGGAATGCTACATCAGCCAGATCCTAATCAAAAGCCAGATCTTTATAAGGGGCTTATTGCATGTCGTCATATGCATATGCGTGCAATTGAAGAAACAGGATTTATATTTGCCGATGAAATGCTTTATCCCGATAATTATCAATATCTGGATGATTTGCTTGGATATGTTGCTGTAGGTGCCCGTTCGGTTGAAAATCAGGAACATCGTCTGGTTTCAAGTGGAATTGAAGTTCCTGTTGGAATGAAAAATCCTACATCAGGTGACTATGCCGTTATGATGAACGCAATTCATGCCGCTCAGCATAAACATACTTTTATCTACCGCGGATGGGAAGTTCATTCTGAAGGAAATCCAGATACCCATGCAATTCTTCGAGGTTCAACAAATAAGCACGGTAATAACCAGCAGAACTACCACTATGAAGATTTAATCCGTCTTTGTGATGCATATGATGAAAGAGATCTTAAGAATCCGGCTTGTATTATTGATACAAACCATTCCAACTCAAAGAAAAATCCATTCGAACAACCTCGTATTGTAATGGACGTTTTGAACTCTTGTGCACATAACGATCGTATTAAAAACATTGTTAAAGGCTTTATGATTGAAAGTTACATTGAAGATGGGGCACAGAAAATTGGTGAAGGCTGCTATGGTAAATCAATCACAGACCCTTGTTTAGGCTGGGAAAAATCAGAAAAATTAATATACGATATCGCAGATAAGTTGTAATAAAAAGTCCTAAATTTTTCTGCCAGAGGTTTTTATGGTCCGATGTGTTATTATTGGTGCTGCTGAAATTTCTAATTATTCTCGGATAAAATCCTACCTCCGTCCCGACGATTTTTATATTTGTTGTGATGGAGGTCTGGACCACGCAGAAAATTTGGGCATAAAACCTAATCTCATAATTGGTGATTTTGATTCCCACGAAAAACCTCAAACCAAAATTGAAACCATCCAGCTGCCATGCGAAAAAGATGATACCGATTCCTTCTGCGCTTGTAAGGAGGCAATTCGCCGAGGCTTCAATGATTTTTTGCTTTTGGGCGTTATAGGGCAGCGATTCGACCATTCATTGGTAAATATATCTTTACTTCTTTATCTGCAAAAGGAAGGAAAAAAGGCACTTCTTATAGATGATTATTCGGAAATGCAGCTGGTGGGGACAGACCCCGTTCAAATTCCTGATTCATTCTCCTATTTTTCCCTGCTTTGTGTGGCAGGAGATGTTTCTGGTGTAACAATAAAAAATGCCAAATATCCTATAGAAAATGCCGCTATCCAGACCTCTTATCAATATGCATGTAGCAATGAAGTTTTACCAGGAAAAACAGCTCTAGTAAACGTGGAAAAAGGCATTCTTCTATTGATAAAAATCTATTAGAAATCATACAAAGTACGCAAAAATAATATTATTGTGCCGATAATCAATTTATGAAAAAGAAGCAAACAAAAAAAATTAAATCTGGAAAATCATTAAAAATAATCTTTATTCTCATTATCCTTCTTGGCTTAATTATTGCGGGTATTTGCACAGGTCTTTCAATCAAAAAACGTATTGATGATAGAAGTGTTAGCATTGCTTTTTACGGTCTTTCAGAAGACTATGTAAACCTGCTTAAAGAAAACATCCCCCAGAAAGAAAAGATTAATATTAAATATGATCTTATAGCTCCAGGAGCGATGGACCTTTCAATTATTACAAAAAAATATGACATGCTTTTTACTTGGAAGGGCGAAGTAACAGATTCTCTTGCAGGAAGTGTTGAACATATACCAAATAAAATACTAGAAAACATTCCTACTGCAATGCGCAATAAAGACTGTATACCAATTCTTTTAGATCACTACGAATTCAATTATTACAAACCGGTAGCAGAAAAAGTTCAAATTGATCCTTCTAAATCTTATGATGAATTAAATTCCTTCCTTAACGCCGCAAAATCTTATGTTTTTTCTCCATTTTTTACTGATGGAGGGGAAGATAGAACTCTTTTGGCTTTTATAGGTGTTCTTGTAGAATCTCAGGGAGGCCTTGAGGCTTATAATAAGTTGATGGAGGGATTGAAAAAAGCTCAGTCACTTTCAGATGTAATAGATTTAGAATTGGCACAGCTACCAAACTATAATGAAAAACTAACACTTAGAAAAATTCTTGATACTTTAAAAAGTTGGCCTGACCAGGGATTTACACACCCACAGTGGTACCGTGCCAGCACAACAGATTTGAGTGCTTTTTCCCGTGAAAACCAAGTTGCACTTTTCTTTACAAGTCTTACTCAGCATAGAAATTTGAACTATCAGGTTGTAAAAAACTTTGAAACATTCAAAGCACCTTATATTACAGATAGAGTTGAGCACGGTCTTATGGCACCAGCAATTTCTTGTGTTTTAATTACAGATAATAGTAATGGAAAAGAAATCCTGGAAAATCTTCTTTCTTTGGAAGTACAAAATGTTCTTGCTATGAAAACCATGCTTGCTCCAGTTCACTACCGAGCTGAAGCTTATGATATCCAGTCTGATGATGTAAGATTTTGGGCTGCCTCATGTGCAGGAGGTCCAATTCCTGATCCATATCTTGCGGTTTATCAGAGACAGGGAGACCGTTTTGTTGAGATGGCAAAAGAAATAAGGGCCTACCTTAAGTAAGCCCTTTATAAAAAAAATTAATAAGTTTTTGCTATAAAATTACGTTTAACCTTCTGGGAGGTAGTCATTTCCAATGGCTCTTTCAGCAAGGTTATTTTTGTAATTTGCGAGTAGCTCTGGAAGTTTTTGTTGACCTTGGCTACATCCTTTTTAATTTCTTCCATTACTTCATCCTGAACAAACTGATTATTTCGTTCACATCCAAGTTTTTCGTAAAGGCTGTCACTTGGGTAAATGAGTGCTTCAATTAATTCGGAAGTCTTATCTTCATCAGTGTGATAGCCGCGAACTGTTACCTGCTGAACATCGTCAATCAATTGGAAGGAATCTTCAATTTCTTCCGGATAAACATTTTTACCACCATTTGTAACAATAAGGTTTTTAGCACGTCCGCAAAGCATTACATAAAGTTCTTTATCCATCCAGCCTAAATCGCCGGTTTTCAAATATCCATCTTCAGTAAACATTGCTTCGGTTTCTTTTGGCATTTGGTAGTAACCCTGCATTACCATTGGGCCCTTAACAACAATTTCGCCAACGGTCTGTAGACCTTTATTTGTAATGGTTTTTTCTCCATTTATAATTTTTATATCCTCGTAAGGAGCAAAGGAACGTCCAACACTTTCAATTTTAAAGTGCTCAAGAGGATTAAGAGTGATGATAGGAGAAGTTTCGGTTAAACCATAACCCTGAATAAAATCGATACCCATGGCATTGTACTGCTTGAAAACACTTGAAGCCAAAGGGCCACCACCGCAAATTGCAACTCTTAAAGAATAAATATTTGCCTGCTGTAAAACGGACTTAAAAAGGACCTTACCAATATTTTTTCCAGTCATTTTTTTTACAAAGAATGAAATGCCTCTCATGCAGGCAACGGCTCCAGAAACAAGAGCACCCTTAGATTTAATTCCATTTCTAATTCCAAAAAGCAACTTGTTGTAAAGTAAAGGAACCCCAAGCATGATAGAGATTTTACCTTCGCGCAATTCCCTCATCAGCTTAGAAACTGCAAGGCTTTTTCCAAATACAATTTCTGCTCCAGTTTCTACAGGAACAATAAAGGCTGCCTGCATTGTATAAGCATGGTGGATTGGTAAGAGTGCATAAAAAACATCTGTTGGATAAATAGTAAGATTTGTCTGGGCAATAAATCCGTCTGAAATAAGGTTTTTATGACTCAGCATTACACCTTTTGGTTTTCCTGTAGTACCAGAAGTAAACAAAATAGCTGCTGTATCATTTTCTTGAACAGGTTCATTTTCTTTTATGTCCTGATCGCATTTAAGATTGTAGACATAATTTTCACCTGCAGAAGGATTAAGTGATTTAATAGCCAGGTCAGGGAAATTCTTGGTGTAGAAAGGTGCTTTTTCATCATCACAGAAAACAATTTTTGGTTGGGCTGTATTTACAATGTTTACAACTTCATTTTCGTGCAGTCCATTATCAATTGGAACAATGATTCCACTTGCAAAAAATGTAGCGTGATATACTAATGCCCATTCTGGAGAGTTTTTTCCCATTACAGCAACTCTATCACCCTTTTTAATTCCAAATGAAAGAAGCCATTTTCCTAATTGTTCAGCCTTAGCTAAAACCTGGTTGTAAGTAAGAGTGTTTTTGGAATCTTCAGGTCCGTCAAAAACAGTAAAGAAGGGTCTGTCCCCATTACGTTTAGCTTGAATTTTAAGCATTTCTGGAAAGGTTGGCCAGTCGCCCTTAAAATCTGTTCCACGGAATTCTTCCAGATATGCCCAAGGAATTCGTTTTTCAAGTTTTGCCATAATTATTTTTTGCTCCTAAATTTTATATCTTTTTGTAATTTTAATGTTCATTTTTTTGAAGACTTATGTAGAATTATACAACCTAATCAAAAAAATGAAAAAAAAATAGAATGTTAACACAAAAAAATAACGAAAATATATGTATGCGATTTTCAACTTTAACAAATTTAACTAATCATCCGGCAAAAAAAGCCCTTGTACTTCTAATGATTATTTTTTCTGTTTCCTGTTTGAAACTTTGTGCAGATGATACAACTCCTGCACAGGCCCAGGTAGCCAGAGAAACCTTTGTAGCAGAAGCAAAAAAGTATGTGGGCTGTCCTTATGTTCTTGGTGCTGTAGGTCCAGATAAATTCGATTGTTCTGGTCTTATTTATTTTGTTGCCAGAGAATCAATTGGTAAACAGTTGCCAAGAACTTCTAGAGCTCTTTACAGCTATTGTAAAATTGTTCCAGATTCTAAAAAGGAAGTTGGAGATTTACTCTTTTTTAAGACAAATAATACAGCCCCAATTACCCATGTAGGAATTTATATTGGAAATAATCAATTTATTTCGGCAATCAGCGATGGACCGAATACTGGTGTAATTATTTCTTCACTTAATCAGCCTTATTGGAAACCTAAATATGTTGCTTGCGGACAGTTTATTAAATCTGGAAAATCAAAATATGCAGAAGAAGAGTTTGAAGAAGAAGTTGTAAAGGCGGACACAAGGTCTTCTAAACAAAGTAAAAAAACTACTGTTGCTTATAAGGGGTCATCTTTTTATAAGGCCGATGCCCAGGGGTTTGATGCATTTACAGTAGATTCTTCAGTTTTTTGTAACTGGTCTTTAATTTCTCCTAATGAGTTTATGTTTAAGTGGCGGGGTATAGATTTACACACCAATGTAAGATATTCCAAGTGGGTTTTAGAACCAGGTTTTGGATTATGTTTTAGATATAATCACGGCTTGGGAGTTTTTCAGTTACCACTTACCTTTACCGCAACAGTAAATGATTTTCTACGTTTCTATGCAGGTCCTGTATTTACTTTTGGCAGCCCACAAATGATAGGAACTGGAGAAGCAATTTCTGCATCAATTTTCCCAGGAATTATTGGTATATCATTTTCAACTCCATCATTCCCAATTGCAAAATCTAGAGTTCAGCTGGTACAGGATATAAGTTATACAGTTTTTAATCAGCCAGATAATGCGGCACTTCCATTTTTACAGTCAATTTCTGCTGGTCTTGTAATGTTTACCGGTTTTAGAGTAACTTTTTCTGCTGGATCATTTTTTAAGAAATAGGACTAGCAAATAAAATGATGAAGATGAAGAAGATTTTTTTTGTTTTTACAATTTTAATTTCAGCCTTATTAATGACTTCTTGCAGCCTGAATATAACTTTGCAGATGCTTAAAGATGGTGCACTTGCAATTTCTTTTGAAGGCGGTGCAGGCCAGGCATTTACTCAAATGCTTCTTTCTGCGGCTGGTATTTCAAGTGAACAAAATACAAATGCACTAAATCAATCACTTGATTTTAAAGAAATTGAGTATGAATTATCTAAAGCAGGTTTTACAAACATACAAAGTCAGGCCCAGGGAACTTCATCAGTTCGCATTTCTATGCATGATCAAAAAAGAACTTCTTACATTTTTACATCTGGAATTGTAAGTCAGGAAAAAGAGCAGCTAAAATTAAACCTAAGCCGTAAAGCCCTTGTTGATTTTTATAATTCCGCAGATCAGCAGACTTCAATGATTTTAGACCTTTTTTTGGCCCCTGTTTTTAATGATGAAGAAATGACGGAAACAGAATATATCCAAATGCTTGCAACTTTTTATGGGCAAGATGCCGCCAACGAAGTTAGAGACAGCTTTATCAATATCACTTTAAAAGATTTGGACGGAAAGGTTAGCAAACAAAAACTGCCTCTTACTTATCTTCTTTGTTTAAATAATTAGTCATTTTATTGCCACTTTAAGCAAATAATGTGGAGATTTATTCAACTTTTATATTCTCTTGTCAGTTATATTTTTTCTTATGAAAGATAACAATTCAATTTATATTAATCAGGTTGGATATTTACCAGGTGATTCAAAAATTGCTTATATTTCTTCTCAGGTTCGTCAGTCACAAGAGGGGACAGACCTCTTTGAACTATGTGACACAGCTACCGGCAAGACTCTTTATTCTGGAAAAATTCAGGGTAGCGGCAATGTTGATAAGGGAGCGGGTCAGGCCATCTACACAGCAGACTTTTCTGACTTCCAAACCAGCGGAAAATACTTTATAAAGTTTGGTCAGGAAAAAAGCTTCGATTTTCAAATATCTTCTGATGTTTACAGGGATCTGTATTTTTCTACATTGAATTATTTCAAACTTTCTCGTTGTGGCCAGGGACTTTGTCATACAACTCCTGCCGATGTCTACGGAACCGATCAAACAAAAAATGTTCAGGGGGGCTGGCACGACGCCGGTGACTATGGACGGTATGTTGTTGCAGGTGCCAAAACAATTATGGATCTGCTCCTTGCCTATAACTCTTCAAAAGATTCTTTTAAAGAGTTTGATATTTTGGCAGAAGTTCGTTTTGAACTTGAATGGATGCTTCAAATGCAAAGGGAAGATGGTGGAGTTTACCATAAAATTACCTGTTATCACTTTTGTGGTTTTGTAATGCCTGCTCAAGAAACTGAAAGGCAGGTGCTTTCTCCGGTTTCAACAGCCGCAACTGCAGATTTTGTAGGCGTTACAGCTTATTCTGCACAATACTTTGAGGGGACAGACCCCGAATTTGCCCGCAAGCTTATAGAAGCAGCAAAAAAATCTCAGGCTTACCTTGATAGCCACGAAGACGAATTCTTTATCAACCCTCCAGAAATTACTACAGGTGGTTATGGTGACCGCAATGTTTCCGATGAACGTTACTTTGCCCTTTGTTCACTTTGGGCTGCTTTAGGTGATGAAACATATCTTAATCGTGCATTAGTAATTAGAGCCCAGCAGAAGGATCGACCTCTTGATCCAAATTGTCCGTGGGATAGAGGCTGGGTTGAAAGTTTTGGCTGGGGAATGGTTGCAGGCTATGGTACAGAAATTCTTTTAGCTAATGCAGAAAAGATGAAGAATAGAGCACTTGTAAATTCCCTTTGTGCCGATGTTTTGACTCAGGCTATGGAAATTCTTGAAATTTCAAATAATTCTGCCTTTGGAACATGTCTTTTACATTTTGGATGGGGTAGTAACGGTGCGGTTTGTGACCAGGCCCATGTAATGATGATGGCATACTCTATCAGCAAAAAAGAAGAATTTAAGAAGGCTGCAAAAAAACAGATAGACTATATTCTTGGTTGTAATCCTTTAGATTTATGTTACATAACCTGTCAGGGTAGTCGTTATCCTGTAAATCCTCATCACAGGCCTTCCGGTGCAAGCGGTAAACTTATGCCTGGTATGCTTTCGGGCGGACCTTCTGAATGGCTACAGGATGAATGTGCCAAGGAAAATCTCCAGGGGCAGCCTCCACTAAAATGCTTTATAGATGCACAGCCAAGTTATTCTACAAACGAAGTTGCAATTTACTGGAATTCAGCCTTTGTTTATCTTTTGGCAAAAGTTTCCTTTTAAGTAATGTCTCTTACTTTTCTAAATGAATCCGATACTTTAATATAAAGATATTGGAGATGCAAAATGTTTGAGATTCAAAATGTTTCAAAGGCTTATAACAAAAATGGAATTAAGGCCGTAGATTCCTTTAATTTAACGGTTAATAATGGTGAAATTTTTGGTTTTCTTGGTCCAAATGGTGCGGGAAAAACTACAACAATAAAAATGCTTACTGGAATTTTACAGCCAGATGAAGGAACTGTTTTGCTGGATGGTATTTCTATGGCAGAACGTCCAATTGCTGCAAAACGAACTCTTGCCTTTGTTCCAGATAATCCAGAAACATTTTCACGCCTTAAGGCAATTGAATATCTGAATTTTATTTGTGATGTTTATAAAGTTTCTCTTGAAGAACGTAAACAGCGAATTGATAAATATTGTGAACGTTTTGGTTTAAAAGAAGTTTTAGTAAACAAAATTTCTTCTTTCAGCCATGGAATGAAGCAGAAGCTCTTCCTCATTGCCAGTTTAATAACAGAACCTCAAAACTGGATTTTGGATGAACCTATGGTTGGTCTGGATCCTGAAGCTGCCTTTATTGTTAAAGAGTTGATGAAGGAAAGAGCTGCCCAGGGGAAAACAGTTTTCTTTTCTACCCATGTAATGGAAGTTGCAGAAAAACTTTGCGATCGAATTGGAATTATTAAAAAAGGTAATCTGGTTTTTGTTGGTTCTATGGCCCAGCTTAAAGAAGAATATGGTTCTGGAAATCAGTCACTTGAAGATATTTTCCTCAAACTTATTGGAAGTGAAGTTCAGGAAGAAAATAAGGCAAATATTTAGGATGGTGAGCAATGATTTTCAAATTATTTAAGATATTTGCCTCCAATCTTTTTTCTTTTGGAAGCTTTATTGAAGGTTTTAAAAAAGGACCTAAAGGTGTTATTAAAAACCTGCTTATTACATTCCTCTTTTTATATATAATTGCAATTTTTGTTTTATTGTATGTTAGTTCAATGGCTTCAACATACAAGCTTTTATTCAAAATAGGCGAAACCTCTATAATGCCTTTAATTGCTATGATTACAGGCTTTCTTGTAATTCTATTTTTTGGTTTTACATCTGTAGCATCAAACTATTATGCAGGAAAGGGCGAAGACCAATTTTTAGCCATGCCTATCACCCCCACCCAATTCTTTGGTGCTAAATTTGCAGTTTCTTTTGTAACCGATGCAATTCTTGCAATCATGCTTTATTCAATTGCTTCTATTATTTATGGTTACCACGAAAGATTACTTGTAAATCCACTCTTCTGGATTGGAATGTTGGTTAGTGACCTGTCTTTTTCATTATTGGGAGTTGCATTAATCTACTTCTTTTTAATAATTCTTTTGTATTTTATTCCTTTCCTTAGAAAAAAAGGAATTTTAAATGGAATTGCATCTTTTTTTGTAATTGCTGTAGCTTTGGTTTACTCTCTTGGAAATTCTAAACTGTCTAGCGGTTTATTTGACAGTCAGGCTATGGAAGAAATGATAAGTCCTCTTGTTGGAATCTTCCAGGATTTAAATGATAAAGTACCTGTTCTTTCTTTTTTTGCCGGTGCTCTAAGAGGAAATATTTTAGCAATTCTTTCTTTGCTTGCAATTTCAGCTCTTATAATATTTGTATTCATTCCTTTAATGGCAAAACTCTACATCAAAACTCTTGACGGTTTTTCTAATGAAAAGTCTAAAAAACTTTCTGCATCAGATTCAAAAAAACTTTTGGCAAAGGACCTGCATACTCAATCTATTTTCAGGGCCCTTTACTGGCGTGATGTAAAAACTGTTTTGCGTGAACCTGCTTTCTTTGCAAATGGACCTCTTATGGTTTTCCTTATGCCTGTAATCTTAATCATTTCTTTTTCCTTTGGATTCATTTCTGCTTCAAAAGGTTCTCTAAGCGAATTTCAGCAGGAAATTTTAAATGGTATACAGGGATTTAATGAAGAAGGCTTAACAAAAGTTAAATATTTGATTTCTGTTGCTACTGCAGGCATTGCTGTTTTTACAGGTAACTGTTCGCAGATTGCTTCATCTTCCTTTTCAAGAGAAGGAAAGGCCTTGTATGACTTAAAAGCTATGCCAATTGATAATAATCTTATTGTTAAAGCTAAGTTCTGGCATGCTTTTACCTACATCATAATTGCAGATTTAGTAATGTCGCTTTTGCTTGTAGTAATAAATATTGTACTGGGTTGTCCATTTTTGGCTTCAGAAGTGATAAAGATACTTGTTTTAATGGCTCTGAATGTCGTTTCAGTTTCTATGCTGCTTATTTTTATAGATATGCTTCTTGATACGGCAAATCCAAAACTTTTGTGGGAAAATCCTACTGCAGCATTTAAACAGAATATGAATAGCATAATTGGTACTTTCCTTTCTATTGTTGTAGATGCTGTTGCAATTATTCTTGCAATTTTTGCTTTACCAAAAAATGATTTAGGACAAATAATTTTAGCTGTAATATTTGCAATTCTTTCAGCACCAATTGGGGCTAAGTATTTTAAGTATGCTGCAAAAAAAATCTCATTGATGTAATTTTGCAAAGTAATTAGCACTTTTGATTTATTTTTTATGATTTTGGAGATATTTTGAAAAAAAAAGTATTATTTTTGACACTTTTATCAATCTTTTTTTCAACTTTAAGTGCCGCTTCGGGGCCTTTATCTGGCGAAAAAAATCTCCGAATCGTAAAAACTCAATGGTTCGATATCATTTATCCAGAACGCTGTAATAAGTCTGCAGAACTGCTTTATCAAAATGCTGACCAAATATACTATGAAGTTACGGAACAATATGGTTTTACACCAAGTTTCAAAATGCCAGTTGTAATTTGTCCCGCAGTAGACAGTTTTAATGCCTTTTGGACTATTGCTCCTTATAATCACATTGTAATTTACGATACTTCTGTAATTGATACAGACGAATTAAAAGTTTCTTCAGAAAATCTGCTCGCTACTTTTAGACATGAATTAACACATGCTGTTACTTACAATATGAAGAATAAGTTCTGGACAGGTTTTTCTGCTATTTTTGGTGATGCAGCAGTTCCTGGACTTTTGCTGGTTAATACTGGAATGGCCGAAGGTGCTGCTGTTTCTAGTGAATCTGCTGGTGGCCAGGGTCGTTTGAATGACGAATATGCAAAACATTATGTAAAACAGGCCAAACTGGAAGGAGACTTTCCTTCTTTTTATGATGTACTTGGTGCTGCCGATAACACACCTTCAGGTGCTTCCTATTATTTTAATTCGGCTTTTCATCAGTGGTTGCAAGAAAAGTATGGACTGCCAGCCTATGCTCAATTTTGGTACCAGATTGTAAACCTTCGTCGTCTTACCTTAAACGGTTCTTTTAAGACTGCTTTTGGACTTCCTATAAAAAAAGCCTGGAAGCTTTTTATGGACGATTATCCGGTTCCTTCTATCCCTGGTAACCCTCTTGAAACTGGCAAGATTCAGGACTTTTTTAATCCCAATGAAAAAAAATACTCGATTTTAAATAAATCTGGTGCTCTTTATCAGTCTTTAACAAGCTGCAATTTGGGAGTGGCCTGGAAAGATTCTTTCAGTTCTAAAGTATTTTACGTGAACAAAGCTGATATTGGAAATCCAGACCTACAACCAAAGACCCTTTTTACTCAAAATGGACTTACAAAAATAGATTTTTCCCCGGACGGACGTTTTCTTGTTCTTTCTTATATGTCAAATGCATCTGTCACAACAAAATCAAGGGTGAAGATTTATGATATGCAAAACAAAACTTTTTACAGTGTAAAAGAAAGCGGCCTAAAATCACCTGCAATCATTATTTCAGAAAATGAATATTACCTTATTGCCGATAAATACGAAAATCACGAAAACCAGGTTTATCTTGCAAAGCTGGACTTGGATTCTAATCAAAAAATTAGGGGTCTGTCCCCATCTAAAATTATCTACCAGCAAACAGGAGTTTTGCTTTCAAATTATAAACATTTTGCTGATGGTCAGTTTGTCTGCATCAAAAAGCAGGGCATGTCTTACTTTCTCAGTGTTTTTGATTTGGACGGTAATCTTATTACAGAATATTCCATGCCAAAAGAAAGGATGGTTATTCGTTCAATTTCTGTAGATGATGGAAAGGTTTTCTTTAGTTGGGCTGCTCCAGGAACAATGCCACGACTAGGATGTTTCGACTTTTCTAGTGCTCAGATGGAATTGTCTGATAGAGATTTTTCGGGCGGTATTTATCAACCTATTTGTTTGGGTGACTCTTTTGTTTATTTGGGCATTTTTTTACGTCAAAATAGACTTTTAATACTAAAGGATGATGGTGATGGTGAACTTTTTGCTCAAAAATTTAATTTAAAACCTCAGCAAGGTCTTTTGCCAGAAGAAAGTTTTACCGCTCAAAAAAAGGCCCCTGCTGACCTTAAAACACAAAATATCGAGACTGAAAATAAAGCTTCTGTCCTTACCGATTCAAAGGCTTTCAAACCATTTTCATATTGGAAAAAGGGAATTTTTGTTCCTTTAAGTATGTATACAACATCTTACTTCGGAAAAAATGCTACCTATGTTTCAAATATTTCTGAATCACTTTTGGGACTAACTTATATAAGTGCAAATCCATGGACAAACGGCCAAAATGATTTGTTTATGCTAACTTCTGGCTGGAACTATTTGACTCAAGCTTTGGGGCTGGAATTTAAAAGTCAGAAGGGGACAGACACCTCTTTATTATATGGAGAGACAGATTTTAAACTCGAATTTGATAAAGATGGTTTTAAACAGGTTTATGGACAATTGAAAAATTCCTTTACTTATCCTTTTGGAAAAATTTCTTATATTTCTTTTGCCAATAGTTTTACAGCTGCTTATGGTCGTCAAGATTCCAAATACCCTTATCTGCAAAGTTACAATCAATTCTATTTCTGGGATTCATCTTTATTTGGAATTGCCGCACCAAACAGTAATATAAATTACTACACCGTAAGCGATGTTTTAACTGCAAAATATACCAATATTCACAGAGTTGGAAGCAGTCGATTTGATAAGGCAGGTTTTTCTTTATCAGTTTCTGCAGGCTATAGAAAAGACGCTTCAATTGAAAAAACACCTATAACTTATGTTGATGGATTTAATGTAAACTCAAATCTAAAAATCCAACTACCTTGTTTAATTCCAATTAAGTGCCAAAAAAACTTTGTTTATAATCTTCCTACTCATATAGATTTTGATCTTTTCCCTACAAGTACAATTTTTGGCTACACAAATATACGAAACATAATTGGAACTATTATTTTGGATGTAAAAACCGAAAGTGTTCTGTTTGCCTTTGAAATTCAGAAGGCACTGCCATTTTTTACAGTTCTTTATTTAAATGACTTATATTTTTCTGGGGGCTATGCGGCATCTTTAGGACCTGGGAATTTAACAAAAAAAGGTTTTCAGGCAGCTTATTTGCCATACTATATAACTGGTATTTGCCAGGGAAAAGGTATTGTATATGATTCTGTTTATGCAAAACTAAATATGGAACTTACACCAAATATTGGCGTTCTTGCATCTTCAAATTTTAAGCTTAATCTTTTTGCTCTTATGAGTTTTGCAATAAGCGGAAATACAAAAAGTAGATTTGCCTGGACTCTTGGAAGTCAGGCTAATTTCTAAAACAAATCTTAATTATTTTACAATAATTTGACTCAACACCTGACCTATTGGTTCATGTATTACAAGATTTGCCATGGAATCTTGCGGTGTATACGATTTATTTAAAAGCACAAGGTTTTCTCCCCTAAAGTAGTTCACCAGGCCAGCAGCAGGGTAAACAGTAAGAGAAGTTCCTCCTATAATTAAAGTATCTGCTTGCGAAATAGTACGTACGGCACCTTCAATTATTTCTTGATTTAATCCTTCTTCGTAAAGTACAACATCGGGTTTTATAAGTCCTCCACATTTTGGACAGTGGGGCAATTTGTCAGGGGCATTTTCGCTTTCTATGATTATTTTTTCATCATAAAAAGTGTGACAATCTAAACAGTAGTTTCTAAGAGTGCTTCCGTGCAATTCATAAACATTTTTAGAACCTGCTTTTTGATGCAGACCATCAATATTTTGAGTTACAACTGCCAGTAGTTTACCAGCCTTTTCTAGTTCGGCAAGTTTGTAATGAGCAGGATTAGGTTCAATACCCTGGGGCAATAATTTGGCTCTGTAAAAGCGGTAAAATTCTTTTGTATTCTTATAAAAAAAGCTGGCACTAATTATTTCTTCAGGAGGATATTTCCATTCCTGATTGTAAAGTCCGTCTACGCTTCTAAAATCTGGAATTCCTGACTCTGTAGAGACTCCTGCACCGCCAAAAAACACAATTCTTTTGCTTTTATTTATAATATTCTGTAGTATAGAAATATCGGAAGAGTTCATATCATTCTCCTTTCAAGCTCATTTAACCCAACTATTTTATTTAACCCATTACTAATTTAATCCAATTAAAGTTTATATTTTTATCATAAATCATTTTCTTTTAATTAAATAGAGGAATTTGACCGATAATATTTATAAGGTAGAGTCTATTTGTTTGATTATAGGGGTTGCAAATGCAAAGATTCGTTAAAGTTTTAGTGGGAATACTTTTTCTATTATTACTTTCACTTCCAGTTTATTCTCACGGAAAAGGTGATATCGAAGATATTAAAGTCGAAAACCTTAACAGCTGGCAAGAAAATTTTGATCTAGATTCTCGAAAACCTGGTAAGTATAACATTATGATTACAGCCAGGGATCTTGGTGGTAATACATACGTTGAAGGGCCTCATAATCTTTTTCTTGATCCAAATTCAGATTTGCCAATTTGTGGTATTACAAACCCATACCCGGGAATGCGAGTTGTAGGAAACTTGAACATTGTTGGTACATGTGTAGATGATGATGGAGTTTCAAAGGTTGAACTTGTTCTTGATGAAGGAACCGAAATTGAACAACGAGTAGTTGCTAAAGGTACAGAGTTCTGGTCTTATTATCTTGATACTACAAATTTAAAAGAAGGCGATCATACAATCAAAGTAATTGGTTATGATATTAACGATGTTCCTGTAGTTGGAAAGCCAGTTACATTAACATGGCAGTTGGATCGTAAGCAGCCAGTTTCAGAAGTTCTGGACAAGAGCATGGGTCTTTTGGTTTCTGGAAATGTTAAATTTGATGGTGTAGTTTCTGATGGTAACGGAATTAAGGAACTTTTTTATTCTGTTGATAACGGAAAGACTTTTTTACCTATAAAAATTAAATCTAACAAAACTCAAGATGCATGTACTTTCTCTATCAATGTAGATACTAAAAAGTTTTCTGATGGTCCTGCCGTTCTTTGGTTTAAGGCTGTAGATAAGGCAACATCTGTAGGTATGTATTCCTTCCTTTATTATATAGATAATACTAAACCAGATGTTCAGGTCGTATACCCAACTGCTGAACAGGTAATGAACGGAAAATTTACTGTAGCAGGATTTGCAAAAGATAAAGTAGGAATTACAGAACTTTCATGGACATTTGGAAAACAGACGGGAAGTTTTGAGCTTATTCCAGGAAACCCTTATTGGGCAGTAACATTAGATACTCTCAAAACTAGTGAAAAATCTCAGAAGTTTACAATTCATGCCGTTGACCGTGCTGCTAATATTGTTGATGTTTCAACTACAATTAACCTGAATCAGGAACTGGATAAACCTATAGTTACAACTAGTGAACCTATCGAAGGTCAAATCTATGTTGATACAGATCGTCTTTATGTTCGTGGTCTTGCAACAGATGATGATGGAGTAAAAGCTGTAAAAGTTAGGCTTGATAATCAGGAAGCAATTGTTCAGGAAACTAAGGGTGTTTATTATTTTGATTTATGTGGAGCAGATGAACTTTCTGCCGGACCTCATAAAGTTACCATTTCCGCAATTGATGTAAACGATGTTGAAGGAATCTCTTATGTTACAAATATTGTTTCTAAGGGAATTGCACCAACTTTTACTAATCCAAAACTTTCAACTGGTAAAGAAGTAATTGACTTTACAAATGGACTTACAATTCATCCGGAAAGTGGTTCATCAATTTCGGTTACTGCAAATTCTGGAGTAGGTCTTACAAGTATACATACAGAGCTTAGATGGGGTAGCGAAGGCCTTGTAGAAAATGATGTAGAACTAAAAGCTCAAACATCTCATACAATTACACTTCCTATTGGCCCAGATTCACCAAAAGGTGTAATGAAATTTACTGTTAGAGCAAAAGATGCAATAGAGCGTGAATCAGAATATAAAGCACTTTTCTATGTAACAAATACAGGTGTTGTAAAAGCAGAAGAACCTCTTGTAGTATTCGATGATTCTACAGTTGCAGAAGATGGTTCCATCATTTGTAACGGAGAATTTCCAGTTTCTGGTTACTTAATTGGAGCTACAGCCCAGTCTGCCGAAATTTATCCTGCAACACAATTTGCTAAGGCAGAACTTGTAGGAAATCAAATCAGACTTGTTCCAAAAATGGATGCCTATGGTTCTTCTGAAGAAGTAAAAGTTCGTGTAAGAACAACAAAAGGTAAAATTGTTGAATCCAGACCTATTATCTTTAAGAATGATTCAGCACTTCCTGAAATTGGTATAAATAATTATTCAGATATTGAAGCAATTAATTTAAATGAACTTGAAAATGGTATTGTAAAGATTGGTGGAAAAATTACCTGTGCTACAGGCCTTGGTCCAGTTAAATACAGACTTATGTCGGTAATTGCAGATATTCAAAAAGGTGTAATTGCCTCTGCAAAACCAGCTCCTGTAGAAGAAAATTATACAGACATTGAAGTAGCTAAAGACGGAACATATAGTTTTGAAATTGACAGTAGTCTTTTTGATAATGGAATGTACATTGTTGAAATTGTTGCTGAAAGTAAGGGCGGAAATATATCTTGTCGTGGATTAGCACTTTCTAAAATTCCTGCTTTGGAAGAACTTGAAACAGGAAAAATGCCAGTTGCAAAACCTCCTCTAATTACCTGGCTGGATGGTGGCTTCGATGTATATGCCCTTGCTCTTTATCAGGGAGTTTTGGATAGAACATATGCATCTTTCTCTCGTGAAGAAATGATAGAAGGAAATAATCCTCTCCAAATGGATGTTACAACAGAAGATGGAAAGATTATTTCTGGTAAATATACTGCAATTAAACTTCCAAGCCTTTCTGCCCATATTGCTCTGGTAAATGATCAGGAATACATGAGTGGAATGCCTGTTGTATTAGATTATGCATCAAAAACTGGTGGAAGTATTTATGTTTATATTGATACAGGTGCTCCAGTTTCATCTGTAACTTATGAATTCAGTGGTGCAGAAGTAATTGGTGGTGATATTGTACAAAGAGGAAGTGCAAAACTTGCAAAACCAGGGGAAGAAAATCCTCTTCGTTGGGTTGCAGAACTTCCTCTTAGCAATCTTCCTTCTCGTGTAAATAATCTTACAGTTTCAATCAGGGCAGGTGCTCTTGAAACAACAATTAAAGGTTCAATTTCTGTAATTCGTAATGTAGAGCCAGAAATGGTTGATGATGCCGAAAAAGTTTACTCCATCCCAGATTCTGCTACAGCTTATGATGCAGATAACAATAATTATATACTTACAAATGGTTCTAAATTCTATTATTACGCAAATGTAAACGGACCAATTTCTGCAGAGTTTGTTTCAGGCGGTAGTGGCTTAAATCTTGAAGTAGTTGATAATCTTGTAGTTCTAACTGCCGAAAAGGACGGAATTTACAAAAACGTAGTAGTAAAGATTAAGGACCGTATGAACGACAGCTACAATTCAGAAAGTTTGAACTTTGTAGCAAGTAATGCAGGCCCAGAATTAGTACTTCAGACACCACAATTATTCCAGTGGGTCGGAAATACAATCAGACTTTCTGGTACCGCAGCCCATCAGTTGGGTGTAAAGAGTGTAGAATATTCTCTTGATGGTGGAGAAACTTGGGAAAGCTTCCCAATGCCATCTGGAAAGAATGCAAATAATTTAGGTGTTACTTTCAGCAAAGATATCAACATCAGCGAAAAAGAAGAAGGCCTTATTAAGGTAAATATTCGTGCAACTTCAATTTCGGGGCATGTAACAAATGTCGTTACTTCGGCTTATAAAGATATTACACCTCCAGAAGTAAAAGTTGTTGAACCTCTGGATATTGATGTTGTAAACGGCGAAACCTTAATCGTATTTGAAGCAAAAGATAATGGATTCCTTGCTAGTGGAAAGTATATAGCTCCACCAGTAAAGGGTAAGGCAAGAAATGAAGTTGAACTTACTCTGGATCCACTTCCTTCTATGATTGTTGGTGTTCCAGATTCTCCAATTGACGATGCAATGTCATTTGTATTTACCGATGATGCAGGAAACTCAAAAACAGTAGAAGCATGGGCATTTAGCATTGATAATGAATCTGATTTACCAAGAGCCGAAATTCATGTGCCAGAAGATATGCAGGTAATTACCCGTGACTTTACAATTTCTGGTGTTATTTATGATGATGATGGAGAATCCTCTGTCTATTATAAAATCGATAATGGTAGTTATAAGCAGGTTTCTACAAAAGAAGTATTCGGAACAGTTAATCCTGAAGCTGAATATGTTTTGAATACAAGTTTCTCAATTGATGTTCCGCTAGAACAAATGACCGATAACGAACATACAGTTACTGTTTATGCAGTAGATGTTAATGGCGTAAAAGGTCCAGAAGTTTCAAGGACATATAGAATTTCTCTTGAAGAGCCAAAGGGTGCTGTAGAACTTCCTACAATCGACACTTCCGTTCGCGAAATAATAACAATTTCAGGTTGGTCTAGCGATAAGAATGGAATTGAGAAGGTAGAAGTTTCTCTGGATAACGGAAACACCTATAACGATGCTGTTGGAACAGAAAAATGGACATATACAGTTGATACTCGTGCAATTCCAGGTGGAACTCAAGTTGTATTCCTTAGAGTTACAGATAAGTATGGAATTACAGGACTTTATTCAAGCTTAATCAATATTGATAACAATGCACCAGAATTGAATCTTGAATTACCATTAGACGATTCTTCAACAACAGGACACATTTTCTTCTCTGGTCATGTTTTTGATAACGTAGAAGTTACAGACTTGTATGTAACAATCCGCAATCTTGAAAAATCAAGTAATCCAATAGTTCGAAAGATGAAGATTGACCGTATTATTGGCGAAACAATGGATGTAAGAGATTTACCAGACGGATTCTATAACGTTGAACTTACAGGTAAAGATAAAGCTGGAAACATTACAAATGTAAGCCGTAATATTCATTTGGAAAAGAATAAGGCTCCAGCAAGCGTAGATATTCTCTATCCTCTTAATGGTGAACATAAACAGGGAGTATTTACTATTTATGGTCAGTCAGAAGCAGAAGGAACAATACAGTCCCTAAAACTTTATGTTGATCAAAAATTCTGTCAAGAAACAACAATTACCGACTGTGGCTTCTTTAAGTTTGATATGAACCCAGAAAATATAACCGAAGGTACTCATACTTACCATGTAGATACAATTCTTACAAATGGTACTAAGGTTTCTTCTAGGGAGCAGACAATTACTTATACTTCAACTGGTCCATGGATCACAATTGATAATTTTACTTATGGTGATTTTGCAACAGGCAGACCTTACATTCGTGGACAGGCCGGTTACTCAATTAGTGAAGATGATTTACTTTTGTCAAAAACAAAAGAAGCAACTCCTGAGTTTAAGGCCCAAATTGCTGCTAAAAAAGTTGCAAAAGTAGAAATTTCTTTTGATAACGGAAAAACCTTTAGTTTACTTTCTACTAATGAAAAGTGGATGTACCGCATTGAAAACAAGGATATGCCAGAGGGATATCACTTCTTCCTTATCCGTGCAACAATGAAAAATGGTGAAACTGCAATCACAAGAACAATTATCCAAATTGATAATACAAATCCTATGATTCGCTTGATTTCACCTTCAATTGGTGGTCGTTATAACCAAAAACTCGATGTTTCTGGACTTTCAAATGATGATGTAAGACTGGAAGACGTAGTAGTAACTCTTAGAAAGGGTGATAAAGCTTCTTATGAAGTTCCATCATTTATCCAGGGCTTGTATGTAGACTTCCGTTTGTGGGGAGCAAGTTTGTTCTCGGTAGGTGCCGGACTTACATTCTTTGATGATGTAGTAAAAGTTCAGCTTTCTTATGGACAGTTTACACAATCCCAGAGAGATGCCGTTTCAAATATGCTTAAAGTGGAACTGTCCAATATGCGTTATGGTGGAGACATCATTAGTTTGAAGATTCTTGCAAACGTAGCAGAAATTCCATTCAGTTATTTCTTTGGACATGACTGGGATTGGTTATTTGCAAGTGCTGCAGTTGGAGCCGATTTCTCTTACTTTACAGAAACAAATTCTGGAAGACCACAAATTCTTTCAGCAATTCTTGGACAATTAGAGTTCCCTAAGGTAAAATTACAGAATGTAAAAGCCTTTAGTACATTCTCAATGTACTTAGAAGGAGCCCTTTGGTTTATTCCTACTGACGTTTCAAGTACTGCAGATATCAAGAACTTGATTCCTCAATTTGGAATTGGATTTAGAACAAATGTATTCTAACGTAGATAGTTTTAGAAGAGGTTAAAATGATCTTTAGAAAGATAAAAGTATATACAATATTAGTTTTACTCTTTTCTTTTGCACTTCCTGCTTTTGCGGTAGAAGAATATATTAGTGATATATATAAAAAAATAGATCAGATATTTATAATACAGTCGGAAGATCAGTTGAATACTCTTTTATCAGATAATAACGAAGACAGTAATTATTATTTGATAGAAAATTACACTGAAAAAAAGATCAGACGTCTTATTGTAAATAATGAATATGATTTTGCTATGACTGCCATTATCATTGTTATTGAAAATAACCTTGATAATGAACAGGCCGTAGAAATGTATTCTGTTATTGCCGATGCCTATAAAGTTCAGCAGGAACATGAGGCAGAACTTGAGTATCAGCGACAGCTTGAACTTGCCAGAATTGAAAAGGAAAAAGAAAAACAGCGAGTTAATGTCGAAAAGGAATATGTTGCGGCTAAGAATACAAATAGCGGAAAATCCGTTTATGTAACTGGAAAAGAAACAAAACTTACAAGCTATAGATGGAAAGTTGCTTTAGGTCTTGCAGATTTTGTTTATTTGCACGATAACTCTAGTAATATTAATAGTTTGCATTATGGTCCATCTTTAAGTTTTAATTATGAGTATATGCTTGAAAGTAAAACCATAATTGGAGCAGAACTTTTTGCAGGAGTTCAACCAATTGGAATGGCAGAAGAAAAATCTCTTGTGCCTTTAATTGGGGATATAGATGTAAAACTTAAACTTTCTCCATCTCTTATTCCTAATTTGTTTATTACAACTGGATTCGGTGTTGTTCTAAGTCAAAAAGATGCAAATCAGAAAAAGACAAATCTTATTGTAGGAACAATGTATACACCAATTGTTGGAATTAAGTACGAAAGAATTTCGTTGGGAAACGTAAAAGTTGATTTAGGTGCTGAATGGTATGCCGGTCATCTGTTTTATGATAATATAAATTTTGCTATGGGAGCTGAAGCAAATGCCCAGATTCCTTTCGCAGATTTGGATAAAGTTAGTCTTAATTTTAATATAGGACTTAGAGATAAAGTGCTTGTAAAAGCTTCTGGCCTGGAAAATCGTGCCAGTTTAATTCTTGCAATTGGAGCTGAAAATGTTATCAAATAAAATTAGAAAAATTACAGTTACACTCTTTTTACTCGCTATTACAGCCACAGCCTTTGCAGCTGCAAGTGATCTTGCTGTAAGGTTTTTGGACAAAGCAAATGAAGCATATGAAAATGGCAATGTAGAAGATGCCTATAAATATGTAAATCAGGCTTTAGCTGTAGCAAAAGATGAAGAATCACAGGCAAGTGTTCTTTTCTTTGCACAAACAGTTTACACAACTAAACTGCAGAAGATTCAGAATAATTATGATGAACTTGCTTTAATCGATGTTCAGATGAATTTGGAAAAATATCCAAATATTGAAAGTACAAAGATAAAGAAGCTGATCAAGCAGATTGAAGCTGAACAGGCAAACAAAGAAAAAGCGGCAGAAAAGGCAGAAACAGCTGCTCAGCGTAAAGTTGAACAGGAACGTTTCCAGGCCCAGCAGGAATCTATGGATGCCCAGGCCAAAGCTATGAAAGAACAGGCTCAGGCTATGAAGGAACAGACCGAAGCTACAAAACAGAGTCAGCAGGAATTTAAAGATGCTTTGGAAACAGGACTTAAAGACATGGGAAATGCTTTTGCAATATCAGCTAACGAAACAAAGCGTTCTACAAAAGTAATTGCTTTCTCTGTAATTGGAATTGCTTTAATCATTCTGGTAATTGTTTTCCTTATCATCTTTATTGTAAGAAAAGGCTTTAAACAGCAGCAGATTCAGCAGGAACAGTATGTTCAGGCTTTCAAACTGTTGGCTGCAAACCAGTCTCAGACAAACCGTATTATGCTTGGTGGAATAACTGATCTTTATGGTGGAAATCCACAGTTAAGACTTGCAGGAGAGTCTACCTGGGCTCCAGCTGCGGCTCTTCCAGATTTGACAATTTCTGAAGATGATGAAGAAGAACTTAAACAGCTTGCAGTTAAATGTGAAGAAATTGGCCAGCAGATTGATTATGCTACAGGTCGTAAAAATAACTCAAAGAACGTAAGTGAATTAGTTTACAAGCTTTCAATTCAGCTTGGTTTACCACAGGGAATGGCAATGCTCAACTTCTGTGCTGCAATGATTTACGATGCAGGCTTCCTTGGAATTGATCCAGATTTACTTTCTGCAACTTCTCTTACAAATGAAGAAAAGGAAGCTATGAAGGAACACGTAAACCTTGCAGAAAAGTATCTTGAATTCGTTCCTAAAAAGTACTGGAGTGTTTTTGAAGATGCCGCTATGAAACATCACGAAAATATTGATGGTTCAGGTTATCCAAACGGATTAAAAGGCGAGGAAATCCCTCAGGTTGCACGTCTTATTCGTGTTGCAGAATCTTATGTTTCACTTTCTAGTAAACGTTCTTACCGTGATGCAATGGATAAGGAATCGGCAGTTGCAACTTTACGTGAACAGAAAAATCTTTACGATGAAGTTGTTGTTGATGCTTTGGATAAGATTGTATAGTTCTTTATCATTACAGATAAAGCATTAAAAGCAATCTATAAACATTTCAAATTAATTTACCGATAAAGAGAGTATGAAAAAATTAATTTTTGTACTCTCTTTGTTTTTTTTAGGATTATTTGTTACAGCACAGGAAGTAAAACCACTTTATAAGCTTCCGTCAAAAAGTTCAGTTTTGGCCGAAAATATTGAAGCAGAAATAGATGTCTTTTTGGTTGGCTCAGATGAAGGGCTTTTTCGTGTAACTAACAGAAATACATCAATTCCTCTTTGGACCGGTGGTAGGGTAGACCAAATTTTGCAGGTCGAACTTCCAGATGCAAGTGGTAATATAAAACCAAGCTGGCTTATTCGAACTTCAAAAGGAATTTTCTATACTTGCGACTTAAAAAATTTCGAAGAGCGTGATGAAGGACTGACCTTCCTCACAATAAAAAAGTACAAAAATAATACAAAAACACTTACAAAACAAATACAAAATCTTAAGGATTTATGTGTAAATCCAATTAATCATAAAGAAATGGTAACAGCCACAAAGGATTATGTTTTCTATTCAAATGATGGAGGACTTACTTGGAAAAATCTTAAATCAATGAGTCTAAGAACTCCAGGCATTAAGGCAGTTGCTGTTGCTACAATTAAAGGCGAAAGCGTAGTATTTATGTCTCATCCAATTTTAGGACTTTCGTATACATATCCAAACAGAGATAAAATTATATGGAATGATATAGAAGAAGGCTTTGACACAATGCCATCAACAAATTCTAAAAGTGATGAAATTTCCGATATCATTCCAATTGTAAGAACAAGAGCAGATGGTTCTACTTTTACAGAAATTTATATTTCACAAACTTATATGCCAAGAATTTATAAGTTCAATTGGGAAGAGCAGAAGGGCGAGTTAATCTATTCAGGTTCTGAACCAACAGATGTAACAGACGGACTAACCCTTATAGATGATGTTTTACTTTATACCAAGCTAGAAGGTTTTGGTTCATTAGACCTTAATACCCTGCAAAGTCCAGGAAGTCCAAGCCAGGAACCAGAATGGCACAAGGCTTTTGCTTCAGTTCCTGGAATGGTAAATACAGCCTGGATTCCACGTTCCCGTTCAGGTTTTTCAAAAGGCGTTTCTTTATCAGAATTATGGATGCTTTATCCTGGAACTATAAATTCAGCTTATGCCGATATTGCAAATGGAAGAAAAGCAATTTATGCCTCGGCCTACCAGAGTCGTAATAAAGAAGGTCAGGATAAGTTCAAAAAGATAATTCTTGAGCGTAATATGAATGCGGTCGTAATCGATATGAAAGATGATTATGGATATCTCCGCTATCAGACAAAGGACCCTCTTGTTTTGGAAAAAGGTGTTGTCTCGCAGTATGCAATTCAAGATTTGGACGCTTTTATTGAAGACTACAAAAAAGACAATATATACATGATTGCTCGAATTGTTACTTTTAAGGACAAAATGCTGGCTCGTTATGGTGGTGCAAAATATGCCGTTTGGGATGCTAAGCTTAATCAGCCTTGGATGGGTACAAAAGGCCTGGAAGATGTTCTTGATGAGGAAGGAAATCCAACTGGAGAGCAGGCTATGGCCTATTATGATGAACACTGGGTAGATCCTTTTTCAGAAGAAGTTTGGGAATATAATATTACAATTGCCAAGGAATTAATTGCCCGTGGTTTTGACGAAATCCAGTTTGACTATATCCGTTTTCCAACTGATGGAAAAAATCTTAATAATGCAAGATACAGGTGGCAGGATAGGGGAATGGATAAAGAATCTGCCCTTATATCATTTTTATCTTATGCCCGCGAAAATATACAGGCACCAATTGGAATAGATATTTATGGTGCAAACGGATGGAACCGTTCTGGTACACGAACCGGCCAGGATGCGGAAATGCTTGCCGAATATGTAGATGTAATTGGACCAATGTTTTATCCAAGTCACTTTGAACAGACTTTCTTGAATTATGCACCGGTGGCAGACCGAACTTACAGAATTTATTATTATGGCTCATTCAGGAATACAGTTTTGTGTCGTAACAGGGCCTTGGTAAGACCATGGGTTCAATCATTCTATATGAATGTAAGTTACGATCGACTTTACTATGATTCAGACTATATCAGAAAGCAATTCTTTGGAGTACGCGATTCAATTGATCATGGTTATATGTGCTGGAATAATGCTGGAAATTATGATACAACTCCGGCAGATGTAACACACAATGATGTCTTCTCTGGTTCTGCAGCCGAAGCCAGTAACAAATTTAGAAAACCGGCAATAGGTACAATATTAAAGCCATCCTTTGTTGATTCAGATGTTTCTGTTTTGGACAGTATTTTGAATCCAACATATTTAGACGAAATTGATGCTACAAGAAAAAAACGATTTACACCATTTTTACAGGTATTGCCATGACACCTTCACAGTATGCACCAGAAGAACCAATTTCTTCTATTGCAACAGCCTTAGCACCAGCAGCCCTTGGAATAGTTAGGGTTTCTGGAAAAGGTTGTATTAAATTAGTAAGTAAAGTTTTTTCCAGACCAAAAGCACTTTTGGAAGCTCCTGGAAATACTTTGGTTTACGGTTGGATTGTAGACCAGGGACAGAAAATTGATGAAGTAATGCTTTCTGTTTACAGGGCTCCAAAATCTTTTACCGGCGAAGACATGGTAGAAATTTCTTGCCATGGTGGACCTGCCGTTGTAACTGCAATTCAAAATCTTATGCTTAAAAGCGGATTT
The DNA here is from genome assembly GCA_002395155.1 of Treponema sp. UBA4267. Classification (GTDB taxonomy): domain Bacteria; phylum Spirochaetota; class Spirochaetia; order Treponematales; family Treponemataceae; genus Treponema_D. Next base: position 150,988 of record DGWD01000008.1, on the reverse strand, counting down.
AGACAGGCCAACCGTGGCGAATACACCTTCCGTGCCTACATCAATGGAAAAACCGATCTTACAAAGGCCGAGGCTGTAAAAGAAATTATTGATTCTCATACAGATACTTCCCGTTCACATGCAGCTGGCCGACTTGCCGGTTCACTTTTTGCCGAAATAGACTCAATCAAAAAGCTGATAATAGATACTCTTGCTTCAATTGAAGTAGAAATTGAGTATCCAGAAGATGAAGAAACAATTGCTGATACCTTCGACCGCAAAGACATTGAAATAGCAATAAAGAGGCTTCAGGCTTTGGTAGATTCCTGGCAGGGCGAAAAACTTTATCAGGATGGGGCAAGAGTTGTACTGGCAGGCCGAACAAATGCCGGAAAATCATCTTTGTTTAATGCCATTTTGAAAGAAGAGCGTGCAATTGTAAGTGATATAGAAGGAACTACCCGTGACTGGCTGGAAAGCTGGGCAAGTATAAACGGAATTCCTGTAAGACTTTTTGATACAGCAGGACTTCGCGAAACTTCTGACCAAATTGAGGCTCAGGGAGTAGAAATTAGCCGAAACCTGGTACACGATGCCGATGTAGTTTTATATCTGGTAGATTCCCAGCAAGGCTTGATAAAGGAAGATCGTGATTTTATTGAACATTGTATAGAGCCTCTTATTATTGTTGAAACAAAAATTGATAAAGATGGTGAAAACAGGAAAAACAGCGAAATTAAGGAAAGTTTTTCTGTATGCAAAATATCTTCTAAAACAGGAGAAGGCATTGCAGAACTCTTTAATCAGATAAGTGCAATTCTTACTGCTGGCCTTTCAAGTGAACGTCAGCAGGCAGGACTTGGTTCAGCCCGACAGAAGAAATCTGTAGCCGAAGCTTTGGAAAGTGTAAAACATGCCCTTGTAAGTGCAGACGATAATTACACTCTGGATGCAGTTGTACAAGACCTGGAAGATGCCATAGACAGCCTTGGAGAAGTAACCGGAGACGTAACACCAGATGATGTACTTGGTTCAATCTTTGCTAATTTCTGTGTTGGAAAATAAACAGACTTTATAGGTTAAAAAAATAATCACCGTGGATGAGGAAACTAATAAAAAGTCCACGGTGATTTTTTTGTCCGAGTTAATGTCATTTTACTTAATCTATCTTCCTATAAAGACTCCTTGTAAGCTAGAGTTTCAAAGGCTCGACTGCCTCAATCAGCTTACAGATTAAAATATAATAATAAAGTCCTGGATATTCTTTAAACAAATCTTAGAAAAGTCTTAGAAAACTCTAATCAAAAAACACTTTAGATTTGGCCTTTTTAACATTAATATATAAGCAGAAAATGAAAATAAAGCATTTGATTTTTTTAGTATTAGTGTTTTTCGCAAGCAGTTATTTTTATGCTCAGGAAGAAGCTGTTCCAAATCAGACAGATTCTGCCCGTTCATTTAAAAATTTTGGTGGTAGAAGACTGCCAGACGAAGATATGGAATGTAGACTAATAGCCTTGCGATTTTTTGAAGATGACTTGCACCCAGGTTTTGTAGTATTTGATTTTGCCTTTACAAAAGGAATAGATCCACTTACTGTTAAAAAAAATAAAATACAGATAAACGGAAAGTTTTATAACGGACATATAGCTTTCAAAAGAAATTCCAGAGCCTTTCGCTATATCATAAATATAAACGAATTGGGAAATATTAAACAAAACTTTACAGTAAGCCTCATAGGTATAAAGACATATGATGATGAAGAACTACCAAGAGTTGACCTTTATGACTTACAGGTAAATAACAGCTATAAGTATTCAGTGAGGGAAGGATTATGGAAAAAATACTAATTGTGGAAGATGATGAAACCGTTTTAAACTTTGAAAACCTCGAATTAAGCCACGAAGGTTATACAACTGTAACCGCAACAGATGGTCGTCAGGCCATGGAACTTTTTGAGAAAGAAAATCCAGATCTTGTGCTTTTAGATATAATGCTTCCGGAACTGAACGGAATAGAAGTTTTAAGAAGAATTAGAAAAACTTCTCAACTGCCAGTTATTTTGGTTACTGCAAAAGGTGAAACATATGATAAAGTAAACGGCCTGAATACCGGAGCAGATGACTATATCTCCAAGCCATTTGCAATAGAAGAACTGCTTGCCCGTATATCGGCAGTTTTAAGAAGAAGTAAGGCCTCTGCCCCTGTAAAACAGCAAACAAAAGTGCAAAACCGTGAGGTGGAATTAAATTTGCAGAGTATGACTGCAAGCGTTCAAAATCAGTCTATTTCTCTTTCAAAACTAGAATTTCTTCTATTAAAATTATTTATGGAAAATCAGAATAAGGTTTTGAGCCGTAGTCAAATTATAGATAATGTCTGGGGCAAAGACTATTTCATTGAAGAAAATACTGTAGATGTTTATGTAAATTATCTGCGTTCAAAAATAGACCAGCCAACAAAGACCGAATATATTAAAACAGTTCGGGGCGTAGGCTATATGATGGTGAATTAGCTTATGAAAAAATCTCTTGTAGTCAGACTTTCCCTTCGTTTTATGATAATTGTGGCCGCATCACTTTTAATGCTCTCCATCATATTTATACAATTATTAAGATTGTCACAAAAAAATAAAATGGAAAGAGATTTGTCTGGTGCCGCCAGTTTTTTAAGTGAACAGCTTGAGTTTGAAAAAGTAATTATTCCAGAGTTTTTGGACTTGCCATACTTTATCACTTTTGTTGTGTATCAAGAAGAAAATCAGGAAGTTTACGTTACAAATGATCCATTTTTGCCATGTCTTCCAGTTACCCAGGGTAAAGCAAAAAAATATTTCCAGCGTGATTATTTTACAGATGGAGATTTGAACATATTGTATTGTGCGGTGGAATGCCAGCTTTTTGGTAAAAAATACGTTGTAGAAACCGCTATGGATATTCAAAAGGAATTTTCTAACGGAATTGCAGGTCAAATTGCAAAGGTTGCCCTCATCATCTTTATCCCTATACTTATAATATCTTATTTGCTGTCTTTTTTAATTACAAAACAGACTATAAAACCGGTAGAAGAAATTACTCTTGCGGCTCAAAAAATGTCTTCCAGCAATTTGGAAAGCCTTTTGCCTGTTAGTAAGAATGATGATGAACTGGACCAGCTTGCTAAAACTTTTAACACCCTTTTTGAAAGTCTCAGAAAGGATTTTGATCGGGAACGAAGTTTTACTTCCGATGTTTCGCATGAACTTAAAACTCCAGTGGCAGGAATTCTTGGTCAGGCTAATCTTCTTAAGCGCTGGGGCAAGGACGACCCAAAACAATTGGAAAGTTCCCTCGAAATGATTATTACCGAAGCAAATGCAATGAATTCCATCATCACAAATCTTTTGCAGATGTCTAAAATTGAGCATGGAATTATAAAGCCTCAGAGCGAAGAATTTAATCTTTGGGCTTTGTTCAGCAGACTTAAAAATGAATTTGCCGCAATTAATCCCCAGCTGGAAATTTTCTTTGATGAAAACATAGATTTAAGCCTCAAAAGTGATTTAGAACTTCTTCATCAGGTTTTGACCGCCATGATTTCTAACAGTATTAAGTTTGGTGCTGGAAAAATTAATCTTTATGGAAAGGTTTGTGAAGATAAAAATGATGATAAGGGGGGACAGACCCCTAATACTCAAAAAATTTGCATTCAGGTGGAAGATGATGGTCCTGGTTTTTCTGAAGAGGCCCTGCCACATGTTTTTGAACGTTTTTACAGAGGGGACGCATCTCATTCCCGTTCTGCAGGTGGAGCTGGCTTAGGACTTTCAATTTCTTCAGTAATAATCCAAAGCCTTGGAGGTACAATTTCGGCCGCAAATTCTCCATCAACAAAAGGGGCTCTCCTAACAATTTTGCTTTAGTCCTTGTGAAAAAGCATTTATTTCTATAAAATCAGATAGTTAGAGTCTTTTTTAAAGACTGTTTTAGGGGATTCAGTTATGTGTGGAATTGTTGGTTATATTGGAAATAAAAATGCAGCGCCAATTTTAATTAAAGCGCTTAAAAAACTTGAATATCGTGGTTATGATAGTGCCGGTATTGCAGTTTATACTGGAGAAGAAATCTTAGTTCAAAAAGCTAAAGGAAAACTTAAAAATCTTGGCGAAAAAATTACAGGTCAGGTAATTCCTGAAAACTTAAAAGATGATGAATTTACAAAGTTTGAAATGTCTCTTTATGAAAAAACTGGAGATATTATCAAAGGAAACCTTGGAATTGGTCATACAAGATGGGCAACCCACGGTGAACCAAGCGATTTAAACAGTCATCCTCACACAAACATGGAAGGTTCTATTTCTATAGTTCATAACGGAATTATAGAAAACTATGCAGATTTGAAGGCAAAACTTCAGTCGGAAGGAATTGTTTTTAAGTCTCAGACAGATACAGAAGTTGTAGTTCACTTAATCGACAAATACTACAAAGAAGAAAAAGATATTTTTAAGGCAGTTTTGAAAGTTCTTCATGTAATTGAAGGTTCTTACGCTCTTGGAGTTATCTGCCGCGATTATCCAGACCGCATTATCTGCTGTCGAAAGGAAAGTCCTCTTGTAATTGGTCTTGGCAAGGGTGAAAACTTTATTGCATCAGATGTACCTGCAATTCTGGAACATACCCGCGAAGTTTACTACCTTGGTGAAAAAGAACTTGCCGTTTTGTATTCAGACCATGTTGATTTGTTCGACTTTGAAGGCAACAAAATAATCAAAGAACCTAGTCATATTGACTGGGATGAAAAAGCTGCCGAAAAGAACGGATACCCTCATTTTATGATTAAGGAAATTCATGAGCAGCCAAAAGGTCTTACAGATACAATGCGTCCAAGAATCATCCATGATGGCAGCGGAAAACCTACTGATGTTTATTTTGAAGAAAGCAGCATGGACGAAGCCTGGAAAAATGCAGACAGAGTTGTTATTACAGCTTGTGGAACTGCTTACCATGCAGGAGTTGTTGCAAAATACGCTTTTGAAAGAATTGCCCGCATGAAGGTTGATGTAGATGTTGCCTCTGAATTCCGCTATAGAAATCCTATTCTCGATAAAAAAGATATTTTCATTGTAGTAAGTCAGTCTGGAGAAACTGCCGATACCCTTTCTGCTTTAAGACTTGCAAAACAAAATGGATTAAAGGTTGTTGCAATTACAAACTGTGTAGGTTCAACTGTAAGCCGCGAAGCAGATGATGTAATTTACACACTTGCCGGACCAGAAATTGCCGTAGCTTCTACAAAGGCCTATACAACTCAGATTTTGTGTATGTATCTTCTTGCAATTAAGGCTGGAAAACTCAGAGGAACTTTGAGTGATGAAGAAGCAACAAAACTTCTGGCAGAACTCGAAACAATTCCTGCAAAGATTCAGGAAATCCTTGATGGAAAAGATATAATCCAGAAGTTTGCATCTCAGCAGTTTAATAAAGATAAGATTTTCTATATTGGACGTTTGTTCGATTCAGCAACCTCTTTGGAAGCAGCCTTGAAGTTGAAGGAAGTTTCATATATGCATTCCGAAGCCTTTGCAGCAGGAGAACTTAAACACGGTCCAATCGCTTTGATTGATACTCAGACACTGGTCGTTGCAATTGCTTCAGAACCAGACCTTTACGACAAAATTGGTTCAAACATGGTAGAAGTAAAAAGCCGTGGAGCAACCGTTCTTGTAATCACCCAGGACGAAAAAGCCTTCGAAGGCAAAACCGACCAGGTATTTAAGATTCCAGAATGTTCATCAACCCTTGCAAGCATTCTTACAGTAATTCCTGCTCAACTTCTGGCATATTACTGTGCAATTTTGAAAGGCTTCGATCCAGATAAACCAAAGAATCTTGCAAAGAGTGTTACTGTGGAGTAAGGGATAAAAACCGTTATTAATTGATTTTAATTTCTATATTTGATATATTAAATATATCGGGCCATTAGCTCAGTGGTTAGAGCAGAGGACTCATAATCCTTTGGTCCTTAGTTCAAGTCTAAGATGGCCCAAAAATGGAAGGATTTCTCTTTGATGAGAAGTCCTTTTTTTATAACTCGCAAGCCTAGCTTGCTCGTACGCGGTAACGGTGGAAAAGCCTAAAACAAAGCGGTGCTTTGTTTTTTAACGGCTTTCCAATTGTACGCGAGTTCAAATCTTAGATGGCCCAATAGTTTCGTAACGAAGTGAGAAACTATATGTATATCACTTCCTTCAGGCCAAACGAACGAAGTTCGTATGGCCCAAAGCCCATTTTGCGAAAGCAGAATGTTTTTTTTTTATATAAATTTTTTTGAGTTCCTTCTGAATGAACAGAATATTTAAACTACTTCCCACATTTGTCCCATATGTTTGAATCCACCATCAGGAAGGCAGGCGGAACAACCTGATTTTTTGTGACCTCCTGAACAACCAGAACAGCCTGTACAACTTGAACAGGCCCCCGAAGAACATCCATGTCCAGAAGCGGTAGTTAAAACTTTTCTAATCAATCCTGCATGTTCAAGAAACTCTATCTGACGCAGGATATCATCAACAGAAGTATTCAGCTCGGCAGCTAACATTTCTACCGAGCGTGAATGCCCGTCTTTTAATAAAGCAAGCAGTTGGTTCATAATTTTACCAGATTAAAACTCCGATATGGTAGGCAATACAGGAAAGTATCAGAGCGCCAAATGTATAATAGATGGCTATAAGACTGGTCCATTTTGCGGAGTGGGTTTCCTGATAAGTTGCAGCAAGTGCTACGATACAAGGCATATTGAATGTAATTGCAAAGATAAAGGCAAGTGCTTCTGGTTTAGCAACATTTGCTACAAGAAGTTCGTTGATATTTGCAACAGCTCCACCACCTACAACAGAACCTACTGTAATCATATTGTGATCTGTAAAGATTGTAGAAAGAACACCAATTGCACCTTCCTTACCCAAAGAAGAAACAATAAAGGCCATAAAAGTCTTCCATCCAAGTCCAAAGAATCTTGTTACAGGATCAATTGCCTGACCAACTTTGTACAAAATAGAATTGTCCATTGAACCTGTGCTTGTGTAAGTAAGCAGCCAGAAAACAAAGGCAACAAGTAAAACAACTTTTAAAACACGGAAGAAAGTGTCTTTTGTACGGCCAAGAACATAACGGAAAAGTGATCCCCACTTTGGTCTGTGATAAGGTGGAAGTTCCATAATCATACCATAACGGTCTTCTTTTTTAACTAAAGAACGTCCGAAAATTTTAGAAGTAACCCACATGTGAAGAATCATAACTGCAAGAATAGCTACAATTACTAAAGGAGCACCAGCACCAAACCAGACTGTTGAAAGCATAGGAACTACAGCCCAGGCAGCACCACAAGGAATTGCCCATGCAAGTGCGATTGTCAGAACCTTCTGTCCCCAGTTATCAATTACTCGGGCACCTGCTGCACCACCCATTGTACATCCAAAACTAACAAGGAATGGCATAACTGATTTTCCCTGAAGTCCAAGTTTAGCCATTGTATTATCAAATACATAAGAGATGCGGGCCATAACTCCAACTTCTTCAAGAAGACCAAACACCAGTGTTACACCAAATACGAATCCCAGCATCTTAAAAATAAAACTGAGGGAATTAAGAAGAACATCACAAATAAGAGCTATGATAAAGGCAGGACAGTTAATGCTTGCAAGTGCCGAACTGATAGGTTTAGCTATAGTTGTGAAGATTGAACCAAAAGCCATAAATGGTAGGGCTGGGATAAAGGAAGCAATAAGTCCTAAAAGAACTGTAAGAACTACTACAGGTTTACCCCAGATTCTGTGAGTAATCATGCGGTCAAATTTACCAAGTTTACGGGTAGATTTTTTAGACTGGAGACAGCCCTCCAAAATCTCATCAATCCACTTAAATTTTGCTTCTCCTGTAAGAAGAACTCCCTTTTCTACCGATGCCAGTTTTTCGAATTCAGAGGCTTTTGCACCATTTAATGAAGCTTTAATTTTAGCACAAACTGGTGCGTCTCCTTCTACGGCCTTGGCTGCAAGCCAGCTTGAAGAATAGCCTGGAATTATATCATCTGTTATCAGATTTTTTATTTCTTTATAGGCAGGAATTGTTTCATATTTAGCTTCAAGAGCAGAAGCATTCAAAACAGTTTTTTCTGAAAGGGCTTCTTCCAGTGCCTTGTAAAAATTGTCATAGTTCTTTTTATCCTGAGCAGAAAAGAGAACAACTGGAATACCAAGTTTTTTAGAAATGGCATCTGCATCAATTTTTTTACCTTGTTCAGCTGCAACATCACTCATATTTAAGATGAGGAATGTTGGAAGAGAAATACCTGCATAATCTGCAAGCATGTAAAGGCTACGCTGTAATTGAGAAGAGTCTGCAAGAATACAAACTACATCTGCCTTGCCGGAAGCAATGTAATCACGGGTGATTATTTCTTCATCTGAGTTTGCAGAAAGACTGTAAGTTCCAGGAAGGTCTGCTACAAGATATTTTTCCTGTTTATATTCGAAGTTTCCTTCTTTTTTTTCTACTGTTTTTCCAGGCCAGTTTCCAACGTGCTGTTTTAGACCTGTAAGAGCATTAAATAAAGTTGATTTTCCTGAGTTTGGCTGTCCAAGCAGCGCAATTACTTTTTCATTTTTTTCTGTCATTTTATTCCACCATAATCTTTTCGCATTCTTTGCCATTCAAAGCAATCATTGTGTCACGTGCAAATACAAGTAAAGGTCTGCGTTTTTCATTTTTGATAATTGTTACTTCACATCCGGGTGTAAGTCCTATGGAAGTAATTCTGCTTACAAAACGAGAGTCGCCGTCAATTGAGACAACTTTGCCGTTTTGATCCTTTTTTAATTCGGATAATTTCTTCATTCTCTTCCTCTGATTAATTATGTTAGTATTAACTAACTAGTATAAAGTTAATGATTTTGAGTCGCAAATCCCAAATAGTTATTTTTGCTCTATCTGACACTTTTTTTTTAGAGGATTAGAGATTTTTTAGGGATGAAAGTCTTTTGTATTCCAGTGGAGCCGCACCAAAATATTCTTTAAAAGCACTGCCAAATTTACTTTGATTTTTATAACCAACTTTTTCGGCAATCTGACCAATAGGGGTCTGTCCCCCCTTAATCAAACGTGCACTTTCCTCCATTCTAAATTGATGAAGGTACATGGAAATTGGCATTCCAAACAATTTTGAAAAATATTTTTTTAATGATGAGGGACTTATTCCGTATTGTCCAGCAAGTTCTTCCACCGTGTAATGTTTTGCCAGATTCGTAGTAATAATGGACTCGACCTGGGCAGCAATTGCTCTTTGTCCTTTAGAAAGATATCCAACATCTGCATTTTTTAATTCCGAACTTTCCTTTGTAATTAAGAAAAAAAGCTCCATAAGGTAAAAGCGTATATCTTCTATTGATATGTTTTGAGCTATAAGATGTTCAGAAAGATTTGTTGCCTTAATCTGCCAGCTTTCAGGTGGAATTGTAAGAAAACTCCCTTGTACAGAACGGCCTTCAAGACTTTGTAAAAACTTAATGGGATTGAATCCAATTGTCGAAAAAATTTCTTGACCTGCATCTTCTAGTTCATTGAAATCAAAAATAATCTCCAGGCCTTTATAACGACAACTTGGATAAAAATGCGAAGTTTTTGAAGCACTTGTGTCTATACTTAGAATTCCCCGGCGAACATAAACAAAGTTTCCATTAAAAAGAGAAACTTCGCATCCTCCATCGGTACAAAAATTAAAAGACATTCCGCGGAACTGATCATCATAATCAGTGGGAATTTCACGGCAGTAAACATCATTTGCCCAGCAGTAAACCCCTTTAAAAGGCAAGGACAGATAGATAAAACTTTTTCCATCAGTTGCACAGGGCATTTTTAATATTGAGCTATAAATATCGGTGGTAGTATTTTTCTTTTTAAGCCAGCTGATGATGTTCATTATCTTTATCTTTTTTATTTTTTTACTGTTTCAAACGAAAGTGGTGTATAGCCTGCATCCAGAACAATTTTTTCCAGAAACTTTTGCTCCATCTGATTTTTTGCCAGGATTCGGGCTTCTTTTTTTTCAAGATTTACAGTGGCCCAAAGTCCTTCCACCGCGTTGAGGGCATTTTCAACAAAGCGAACACAATTTGAGCAGTGCATACCATCAATCTTCATTATGTATTCATAAGGGTAATGACTTTTGTTTTTATCATTAATTTTTATTTTTTTAGGAGCAGAGTCCCGTTCGCCACAACAAGCAGATCCGTGTTTTACGCGGTGGATGATACTTTTTACAGCTAAGGCAATAATTACAAGTAAAATTAAACAGATTATCAGTGTCGACATTTTTTCTCCCGTTAAGTAATGTTTCAACTTACGGATTAATTATAATCAAAAAGTATTGATGTGCCTATTAGTTGAGGCTAACAAAATTTACAAAAACCCTTTTCCCCCCGCATTCACAAAGCTCCATTTTTTCTTTAGAATGAAAATACTTTTTATACTTACAGTTTTTCCTGTAAAAATTTGGAGGATACTTATGAAGAAAAATTTTGGAAAGCAAACATATTTATATCCAATGCCTGTTTTAATCATCGCTACTTATGATGAAGATGGTAACGCTGATGCAATGAATGCGGCTTGGGGGGGAATTCATGATACTAATCAGATTGGAATTTGTATCAGTCCTGAACATAAAACTGCAAAAAATCTTTTAAAGAAAAAGGCCTTTACTGTAAGTATGGCAGATGCAAAACATGTAGCAGAATGTGATTATCTTGGAATTGCTTCTGGAAATAAAGTTTCGAATAAGCTTGAAAAAGTTGGTTTTACAACAAGTAAGAGTGAATTTGTAGATGCACCTGTTATTGATCAGCTTCCAATGACTTTGGAATGCGAGCTTGTTAGTTATGATACATCTACTGGCTGCATGGTTGGAAATATCATCAATGTTCAGGCTGATGAAGAAGTTCTTACCGACGGTAAAATTGATGTTACAAAGCTTCAGGCTATCACCTATGATTCGGTTAATCATAAATATGTACAGTTGGGTTCAATTGTGGGAAATGCCTTTAGTGATGGCAAAAAGTTTATGTAAGGAGCATCCTGGATGGTTGAAGTTAAAAATTTAGAAGTATTTGGTCTTGATCGTGCTTTAAATGCAAAGGGAAATTCTTTTAATGTTGGAGAAATTGATACAACTCTTCCTTTTGATAAAACTGATAATAATAAACAGTGGCAGGTTGCAAAAAGTCTGGGAGGAAATATGTTCCCTCACCAGTCGCACGATGCTTTTATAAAAGGCATTCTGGTAATTTTTGATATCAAGGGAAACGGTGTTTTTATGCCGGAATTCCAGCGTTATCATTTTGCGGATATTGTGATGTCTCAGTCTACCATGCACAGTATGGATAAATTTATGACTTCAGATTATGACCCTTTTACAAAGTATGTTTCTGAAAATACAAAAAAAGAAGCTCGTGCAAATTATGAACGTTATGTAGAAGCAAAAAAAACTGGTGATAAACAGAAAATTTACGAAGCTTTTGAAATTATGGTTCACAACTTACCACGTGGGCTTGAACTTTGGGCAACTGTAACTACAAATTATCTTCAGCTCAAAACAATTGTCATTCAGCGTTTTCATCATAAAAATATTGAAGACTGGCGTGCCTTTGTTGAAGCCTGCTACAAACTCCCATATTTTAGAGAGCTTTGTGGCTTTACTGCTTCCGAGTGGGACTTAGAAAACTGGTAGTGATGAAAAAAATACATCCATGTATTTTGTAGGAGAACATATGTTTAGACTTATTTCCTGGAATATTGATTCGTTGAATGCGGCACTTACATCTACCTCTGCTAGAGCTGTTTTGTCGCAGGATGTACTTAAAACAATCCGCAGTCTTGAGCCTGATGCAATTGCAATTCAGGAAACAAAACTTCCTGCCGAAGGTCCTTCTGCCAGACATGAAGAACTTCTTGCACAGTATTTTCCAGGATACAAATGGGTCTGGGTTTCTTCCGTTCCTCCTGCCAGAAAAGGTTATGCCGGTACAATGATGCTTTATAAGGAAGGTCTTTCTCCTGTAAAGTCGGTTCCTAAAATTTCGGCTCCAGACACAATGGATGATGAAGGACGTCTTCTTACCCTGGAATTCGAAAAATTCTATTTTGTTAATGTGTATACTCCAAACGCTGGTGATGAACTCAAGCGCCTTTCTGACCGCCAGAAGTGGGACATCTTATATGCAGAATATTTATCATCCCTTGATAAGGCTAAACCGGTTATTGCCTGTGGTGATTTTAATGTTGCTCACAAGGAAATAGACCTGGCCAATCCTGCAAGTAATCATTTTTCTGCTGGTTTTACAGATGAAGAAAGAGATGGATTTACAAATCTCCTGTCAAAAGGTTTTGTTGATACTTTCAGATTAATTCACGGAGATATAAAAGACGTTTATTCCTGGTGGGGACAGAGAATCAAAACCAGCAAGATAAACAATTCAGGCTGGCGTATTGATTATTTCTTAGTGAGCGACAGAATTAAAGAGCTGGTGAAAAAATCAGAGATGATAGATTCAGGTCCACGCCAGGATCATACACCAATTTTGCTGGAAATAGACCTTTAATTATTCAAGAAATTTATCTTTTATGGCTTTAGTTTCTTCTTCTGAAAACTGGAGACGTGCCTTGAAAAATGCGTCCAGAGAACCATATTCTTTTTCCAGAGATTTCAAAGCATATTCAATATATTCCTGTTTTGCGATGTAGTAATGCATCATCTTTTTTGCAATCTTATGATTATGTTTTGAAATTAAAACTCCAAGATAAATAAACTTTGCCTTTTGCTGAGTTACTCTGTTTGTCATAAGGTAATCTTCAATGATAGCTTTACGGTCGACCCCAAGAAATGAAAGCAGGAGGGCTGCTATAAGTCCAGTTCTATCCTTACCGGCAGAGCAGTGGAAAATAACAGAATAATTTTTTTCGTCAAGAGTTAGAATAAATTTCAGAATATTTACAACACGATCTTGGGCATCACCTTTGACCATGTTTATATAAAGTTCTTCCATTTCAGGCATAAGTGATAGTGAAAGAAGACTATGAATCTTTTTTTCGTGACTAATTCCAACAACAGCTTCAGATAAAATAGGAAGATGATGATAAGTGACACCAGTTGGAATTTTTGAAGGTCTTTCCTGAGTTTCTTTACTTGTACGTAAATCCACAATTGTATGGATTTTGTACATATTCTTCAAAAGATCAAGAACAACTGGAGAAAGTTTGCGGAGGGTAGTTCCTCGAATAAGCATGTAAGGCTTTATTTTACGGCCGTCAGAACATACAATTCCACCTAAGTCTCTGAAATTACGTTTGCTTGCAAGTTTTGGAATTTTCATTCTTAGATTATACTACGGAAATCGGGTTATTTAAACTGTTTATGGGAGAGAGAAGGGTGATTGTTTATAATGAGATTTTTATACTACCTGAGAAATAAATGGATTTTATTCATAGGTAGTATATAGTGGTTTGCGTTTTGCAGACCACATAAACCGGTTTTCTCCATTAAACATCTAATTTCATGAACTAATTCCAAAAAAAGAAATATTTTTCAACTCAGGAAAATTCTCTAAACCTTTTATTGATTTGACTTTTGGGAATTCTTTGAAAAATAATTCTACATCTGTAATACCCTTTCTAAGATATACAGAATAATTTTTTTTATTTGTCTTTATTGTAATTTTTTCTTTTTGATTATCATTTGTTATTTTTTTTAGTGGTTCCCATACATAGAAAACCTGCTTTTCCTCTGGTTTATCCAGGTAAACTTTACAGGCTGTACCGCAATCTTTATTTGTATTGATGTAGATAACAGCATCGTCTTGTACACTATTATATGAATCTATTCCAAGACAAATATTTTCATCATCAATTTTATAGAAATAATAATCAAAAAAAGTCCCACCTTTGGATGAAGCAACTACTAATACAGAATTATATTTTGTCTCTCCAAATAAATTAGTTTCTATTACTTCTTGAATCCGATCTTTTTTATTTATCTTGAAGGATTGATAATTTTCAGAAAATTCAACTACATCATTTTGTTGATTCTTTTGGGAAGGCTCTGCATAAACTAAAGTCCCACACAGTAATACACATGATATAATAAATTTTTTATTTAACATTTCCCCAGTCCATACCGTTCATTGTAAGAATATTTCCTTTATCATCAAATGTTAGTTCGCGGAATTTTACGTTTCTTTTTTGGTTTACACCATTGGAACGTTCGCAGTCGTGGTAGAAGAGGTACCATTTTCCCTGATATTCAAGAATAGAGTGGTGAGTTGTCCATCCTAAAACTGGAGTAAGGATTTTTCCACCATAAGTGTATGGACCATAAACATTTTTAGAAGTTGCGTAACAGAGGAAGTGAGTTGTTCCTGTTGAATATGTAAAGTAGTATGTGTCACCTTTTTTGAAGAGCCATGGATCTTCAAAGTAACGGCGGTCTTCATCACCACCTGTAAGAGGTTTTCCGTTTTCATCAAGAATAACTAAGTCGCGAACTTCTTCTGCCAGCTCTTTCATATTGTCTTTCATTAAAGCAATTTTAGGAGTACAAGCAGGTTCCTGTCCCTGTGGTTCCTTATTATCAGCAGACCATTTGTTATTTCTGTACTGATCAAGCTGACCACCCCAAATACCACCAAAAGTAAGATAGTATTTACCATCTGTATCTGGGAACATACAAGGGTCAATTGAATATGAGCCTTTAATGTAATCATCTTCTGGCTTAAAAGGTCCTTCTGGTTTGTCGCCAACTGCAATACCAATACGGAAGAAACCTTCTTTATCGCGAGCAGGGAAAACAAAGTAATATTTTCCATCTTTTTCAACACAGTCTGGAGCCCAAAGCTGTTTGCTTGCCCATTTAACATCTTTAAGTGTAAAAGCACATCCGCAATCTCTAGGATATGTTTCTACATCTTTCATTTCGTAAACGTGGTAATCTTTCATGTCATACTGATCACCATTGTCATTATTTTCAACATCAGCATCTTCGTCATGAGAAGGATAGATATAGATTTTTCCGTTAAAAACATGTGCAGAAGGGTCTGCGGTATAAAGGTCATTTACTAAAGGTCTTTTCTGAATACTCATTTGTAATAAACTCCTGTAGATTTAATTAATGTATTTTCCTTCAGGAGGACAGAATAAGCAATCAGTTATATTACCTAAACGATGAATTTATTTTACAGCTCCCGGACATTCCAATTCGGCATTTCGAGCGGCTGCCCAGGTTCCTTTTTTTAGGGCGGCTTCAAAATTGCCAGAGTTTAAGTATTCATACATAAAACCGGCATTAAAAGAGTCCCCACAGGCTGTTGTGTTTACGGCATGAACTTTTTCTGTTGGAACTTCTACAAACATTCCGTCTTTAGCGGCATAAGTGGGGTCTGTCCCCCTGGTAACTACAATTATATTGTGCAGTTCCTTGCTTTTGTTTGTGATGTCGGTTTTGAGGCTTTCCTGACTTCCACCAAAAGTTTTAATAAATTCTTCATCATTAATTTTTATGATATCTGGTACGGTGCTTTTAAGAGTTCTTTCCATATCCTGGCCAATATAGTCGGCAAGAAAAAGTTTTCCGGCGTCTTTTGCCATGCCTGCTATAGTTGCATAAAGATCCTCTGCCCACACGCCAGGCCTACTACCAGCCAGCAAAACTCCATCAACTTCTTCGAAAGCTTCATTTATATATTTCAGGAGTTTGACTTCCGCATTTCCGATTTTTCCATCATCATCATTTAATTGTGGCTCTCCAACTACAAGTTCAGTTGTGGTTCCTGCTTTACGGTCCAGAAGAGTCCAGCATTCTCGTGTAAAGCCTGGAATAGAAACTGATTGAATGTCCATTTTATCCTTGGCTGCCAAATCTAAAAAGAGCTGCTGATTTTTTTCTCCAAGTGGACAGATTACTTTGGCACATCCTTCTTCAATCTGATTTAAAACACGGGCAGAGTTTATAGCTTTTCCAGAGGCATCCTGACGGTAAGATTTTGAACGGTTTACTTTTGTCAGAGTCAGGTCTTCAAAATTAATTGTTCTCTGGAGTGTTGAACTTAAGCATATACAAAGGATTTTTTTCATTTTAAAGGTCTCCTAAAATTTCTGGTAACTGATAGATAGAGGGCAGGCGGATTGTTTTGCCCCAGGTTGAACGGTCTTTGTTTGTCATGGCCTTTGCATCATCGGCAAGTGGTAGTCCGTTAGTAGGGCCGATTAAGATAGCTGTTCCTCCCAAAGCGTTCCAGCCGTCTGTATACTTTTGAAGGTCATCTAAAAAGAGGGTGTTTTCTACATCTGCTCCAACTTTTTTAAGGGCCGCTCTGTAGGCATTCTCATAGGGTTTACCATAAAAGTTTCCATCTCGGATATCGGTAACACATTCGAATAAATCGGCAATTCCAAGTTTTTTTAAAACCCTGTCTGCGTGTTCGTGAGGTGCATTTGTCAAAATTGATTTAGGAATATTCAAAGAAAGTAAAAATTCCCTCAGTCCTGGCTGTTCAGGAAGTTCGTCGGCTTCGTTTTCGGGGTGAACTTTTGCTAAAAAGCCTTCGATATCTGTAAAACCTTCTGACCTCATCCATTCCAGGGTAGTCGAATGGTGGATTATATTTTTCTTTTTCAGTTCTTTTGCTTCTTCAATAGAACAATTAAAAAAATCAGCGACGCATTCCATCATCCTGCGGTTAATTCCAGCATTCATATTTGATGATGAAGGATAAAGAGTGTCGTCTAAATCAAAAAGCAGGTGTTTTATATGCATTATTCTTTATCCTCTTTTTTAGAATTTTTCTGGGCAAGTCCGGCCATTTTTGTAAAAGTTTTTTCCAGGTATTGTGCTTCGCCTTCAGAAAGACTTGCCCTTGATAAAATACTTCTCCAGAAATTTTCCATATCCTGGCGGCCCGGCATTTTGAAAAATCCTATTTTCTCCATGTTATTTGTGATTGTTTCTACCGCCTGATCAATCCTTTCAAGGTTAAGAGGAGTGTAACCTCTGTAGTCAGGATTTTTTTCTTTAAGGCTCTGACGGAACATGTGGTAGGACAAAATCTGAACAGCATGGCTAAGATTTAATGAACCAAAATTGTCTGATGAAGGAATTGTAACTCCAAGATTGCATTCATCCAGTTGAGGGTCGGTAAGGCCTGTTCTTTCGTTTCCAAATACAATTGCAATTTTTGATGCCTGAGTTTTTTCTGCTGCTATTTCTGCAAATTCTTCTGGCAGCAGGAGTTTGCCTCTTTTTTTACCCTTGCGGCGGGTTGTTCCTGCACAAATTGAACAGTCTGCAGTTGCTTCACGGATGGAATTGTAAAAATGAGCTTTATCAAAAATAGGACCAGCATGAATTGCCAGTACGTGAATGTGTTCAATATCGTAGTCCTCTTTTTTTCCTACAATTCGTAAGTCTGAAATATCATTATTGGCCATTGCACGGCAAGCTGCACCAATGTTACGGGATTCATCTGGATGGTCTAAAACTATTACAATATTTGAAAGGTTCATAGGAAGAGTATATCAAAAAAACGGTTGGACTTCTTCTATTCTGATTCTTTTTCTAAAATATGTTCTATACCACATTCAATAATTCTTTGAACGTGTTCATCGGCAAGCGAATAAAAAACTACCTTGCCCTGGCGTTTGGTTTTTACAAGACTGGCATCACGTAAAATTTTTAATTGATGGGAAACGGCAGAAACGGTCATATCAAGGAGTACAGAGATATCGCCAACGCACATTTCGCTTTTATCAAGGGCACACATTATTTTAACGCGTGTAGTATCACCGAAAATTTTAAAAAAATCAGAAAGGGTGTTTATTAATTGGTTTGATGGAAAATCCTTTTTTACTTTTTCAACTATATCAGCATGAATTACATCTACATCACTGCTTGCTTCACTTTGTCCCATTTTGAAAAGCCTCTTATTTGAATATACTTTCAATTGAGCAATAATTCAAGTTTGTTTATTGGAACAAATTACTTATTTTTTTCCTAGAAGAGTAAAATTTTTGGCTTCGTTGCAGAATACAATTCCACTTCCAGCTTCAGAAAAACAAGGTAAGCTTGTGATTGCCTGTAAAATATCATCCTTTTTGTCTGTAGGAACCAGGATCATGAGCATTTCTTTTTCAGGTACAATTTTCATTCCAAAAAAAGCTGCATCATCTTCGCGGGCAGTTCCTCTTGCTCCAATAATTGTTCCTCCGCCTGCACCAGCCTTTCTTGCTGCGGCCATGGCATCTTCGGCATAACCTTTATTTACAATCACATTAATCATCTGGTAAGTATTCATAGAATCGTCTCCTTTATCATTATCTTCTTTTGTAGAAAGTTCCCCCTGCAACTGAGAAGAAATATCTGGGCCGGCTTTAACAAAATTGCCTAGATTCAGGGTAAACAGGACTCCAAAATGAGCCTTTTTTTCTTCAGAAGCTTTTACAATTGCTTCAATAATTTCCGTTCTTTTAGAATTTTCTATGATGATGTAGGCAATATCTTTGGAAGTATCTCCTAATCCTAAAAGCTGTAAAATATTGTTGGCAGCAGTTCCTCTTCCCATAAGAATTGAGGCTCCGCTTGCTCCTGCATTCCTTGCTGTATCTGTAATAAATTCTCCGCTATTGTGGGGAACAATTGAAACTATCAGCGAATAACTCATAAATCACCTCCTTTCGAAAGTTGTTTATTTTTAACAGAGTTCTTTTTGATTTTAAAAATAATTCCCATTATCTGAATGGCTATTAAAGGCATCATAGCTACAAGGGCAATTACACCAAAGGAGTCATTTCCTCCGTTTCCAGACTGTGCTGCTCCAAGGGTAAAAGAAAGTACAAAGGTTGATGTAAGAGGGCCAGATGCAACACCACCAGAGTCAAATGCAATTCCAGAAAAGAGTGAAGGGCAGAAAATCATTAAAAGCATAGAAATTATATAGCCTGGAATTAAGATGATTTTGAGGTCAAATCCTGCCACGGCTCGCCAAATGGAAAGACCAATAGCAATTGCAGTTCCTACCGAAAGGAAAATTAAAAGCATTTTTCTTTTGATTGTACCACCGCTAACTTGTTCAACCTGTTCGCTCAAAACCCAAACTGCTGGTTCTGCACAAACAATAATTGCACCAAGGATAAGGCCTGTGCCAACTAAAAGTATGTACCAAAATCCTCCGTTACTTACAGCTTTTTGTCCTAAAGCCTGTCCCAGAGCTGCTCCAGCCTGTGAAAAACCGCCTTTTACACCAAGCAGAAAGATTGTTAAACCAATTAAGGCGTATATAAAACCAATTATAATTCTTACAACCTGTCTACCAGTCATTTTCAAAAGTAGAATCTGAAAGATGATGAACATGGCAAATAGTGGAGCAATGGACATAAGGGATTCGTGTAAAACTTCTCCAAAGGCATGTCCAAAAGAGGTAAATACTTGAGCAATAAAACTTGTGTTTGTAAGTCCTTCTTGAATCTGGCTGGTACTTTCTATGGCTTGCTGTCCTTCGAAAGCTCCGCTGGCTCTTAAATAAATTGAATATAGAATAACAGCAATTACAGGGCCGATAGAACAAACTCCAGTTAAACCGAAGGAGTTATCATTATCATCTCTAACAGAAGAAACACCAAGACCAAGTGCCATTATAAACGGAACAGTCATTGGGCCGGTTGTGGCACCACCAGAATCAAACGCAATTCCTATAAAGGCATTTGGAGCAAACATAGCCAGGGCAAAAAGTAGATTATAGGCAATTAAAAAGGTTAGCTTGATTGAGAGGTTTAAAACCGTACGCAGTAAACCAATCATTATAAAAAGGCCTACTCCAGTTGCAATAACAAAAGTTATGGTAGATTTGTTTACAAAAGGGAAAATGCCTTTTACCTGATCTCCAAATACTTGAATATCAGGTTCAGCGGCAGTAACAACAAAACCAATTATGAAAGCTACTGTTAGTAAAAGGGGGAGGGAACGTTTTTTTGTAAGGGCAGCACCGGAACGTTCTCCAAGCGGTTGGATTCCTAAATCTACGCCTAAAAGAAAAAGTGTGAGTCCCATAATAAGCAGTAACCCACCAATTACAAACCGACTAAGAAGGACTGCCTCAAGATGAAGAATAAAAATTCCTAATACAAGAACTATTCCCATTATTGGTAAAACAGAGACAGCCGTTTCTTTTAGTTTATTTAAAATGTTCATTTTTACTATTTAGCTTAGTTATTTAAAAATGCATTCCAGCCTTTTTTATTAATTCCATCGCACCACTGTTTTGCATATTTTTTTGCACCTTCAAGATCGTGGTCGCGGTAGTTTCCACATTCCTGTTCTGTTGTAGCAGGAATAGGCTTATCCCAAACTGCAACTTTAGAAAGCACGTTCAAAAGGTGATTTGCAACTTCTTCTTCTGTAAGTTCGCCCCAAATTGTAAAGTAAAAACCTGTTCTACAACCCATAGGCGAAAGGTCAATTACACCTTCCATTTCATCACGGATATATTCTGCAATAAGGTGTTCCAAAGTATGAATTGCACCTGTTGGCATAAATTCTTTATTTGGCTGGGTAAAGCGGATATCATATTTAGAAACTACATCACCTTTTTTACCAACCTTGCGAGCTGCAAGACGAACATAAGGAGCTGTTACCTTTGTGTGGTCCAAATTAAAAGAATCAACATTATATTTTTTTTCCATTTTTATTCTCCCTGGCGATTTAGAAAACCTAATCACCTAATTAAAATTCTTTAATAACTTCAAGAAGGAAGCTTGAGCTTGCTTTAGATGCCTTTACTTCTTCGTAGGCTTCTTTTGCTTCTTCATCTGCACAGTCTGACATACAACGAATGATTACGAAAGGAACCTTGTTAGCGTAGCAGGCATGAGCTATTGCACAACCTTCCATTTCAACACAAGCTGGCTGGAAGTTTTTTACAATAAAATCTTTTTTTTCTGCACTGGAAATAAACTGATCTCCAGAGGCAATTCTTCCTTTTATAATTTTATGCTGACTTGAAATATCTGAGTTTTCAAATGCTTTAAGTGCCAAATCAGCAAGTTTTTCGTCGGCCTTGTATGTTTCTGGCATTCCTGGAACCTGGCCTAGTTTATAGCCAAAAAGTGTAGTATCAAAATCATGGTAAACAGCTTCTGTAGAAACAACAAAGTCGTAAATTTTAAGACCTTTTCCTGTTGCACCAGCAATACCAGTGTTGATTACAGAATCAACCTTAAAAGTCTGAATTAATAACTGAGTACAAAGAGCAGCATTTACTTTTCCAACGCCGCATTTTACTACTACAACTTCTTTACCAAAAAGTTTTCCTTTGTAGAAAACAAGATTATTTACAGGCAATTTTTCTTTATCAGTCATCTGGTCAAAGATAGCTTCAACCTCTGCATCCATAGCTCCAATAATACCAATCATTCTTTTAACTCCTTTTCTCTTTCGGCTTTTTGTTCTTTGTAATTCTTTACATAGTGGAATAAAATTTCATCAGAAAGTTTACTTTCCAACTTAAACTTTTTGATAACAAATCTCATCAACTTCTTATAAATGATGAAGCCTACAACCAAACCAACAAGTGAAATTACAATAACTAGAACTCCCAAACTATTCGAAAAAGCCTGGCTATCTATATCACAAATCCTAGAAAGGATAAAGATTCCTATAATCAAAAGTCCAATTACAAGAATAAAAGTAATAGCAATTTCTGCTAAAGTTGCAATAACCATAAAAATAGAAGAAAAGTTCTTCTTGTTTCTATACGCAATTTGTTCAGCCTTACGTTTATTTCTAGCCTCTTCGTCTAAATCTTCCATATTTAGTTGTTCTCCTTTTTCTTTCTTTCGTCCTGAATTGTCAAAACTATAAAAGAGATGATTAAAAGAATGCCGCAAACAACTACGGCAGAGTCTGCTACATTAAAAGTTGGCCAGCGTTCAAGCCCAAAAAGTCCGTAGAATTTAACATCAATAAAATCTACAACGCCTTCTTTTCTAAAAAATCTGTCTACAAGGTTTCCAAGTCCGCCACCAACAATGCCCATAATTGCCCAGCACTGTAATTTAGTCCAGCTTTTATTTCTGAAATAAACTACCATAACTAAAGCAATAACAACTAAAGGCATTAAAGAAAAAAGCAGGTGTCTTGCAGTTTCAGTCCAGTTTGAACCAACACTAAAGGCTACTCCTGTATTTGAAACATGGATTATTCGCAAAAAATCACCAAAGAATTGGGCACCGATTGTGTATGGGGGAATGTATTTTACAACAAGAGCTTTTGTGATTTGGTCAACTACAACTATAAGAAAAGTTAAAATTAGTGGCCAAAATTTGTATTTTGTATTTTTTTCCATAAGTAAAATATACAGATTTCTGAATAAGTTTTAAAGATAATTATTCTACACTTTGGGACTTTGTTATGGCTAAAGTACTTTCTACCAAAGCTTTTGGTCCTTTTAAACTCTTATCTCTTTTGAGATTAAAAACGAGAGATAAAAGAGGATCTGTCTGTTCTATACAACCATAACCTGGAGTTTTGTAGTCAGAAATTGTATTAATGGCAAGTTTTCCTTTGATGCGTTCAGGATTTTTTTTACAAAAATCGTTGATAGCGGTTTCTCCCATTTCATCTGTAATTAAATAGAACTTTTTGTCAGAGCCATAATTTTCATCAACAATTGTTAAAAGAGCCCTACATTCCTGCATTATGTTATAAGTATAAAACTCCCTTTGAGACATATACCACTGAGGGTCCTGCATACATCGGTAGACAGAAGCAATTCGTCTTATATATTTAGAATCTTCAAAAGTATGAATCCAACGTAAATCATCAGTGTAAAAGTCAGCAGAGTAAACTGTATAACCTTCTTTTGCCAATAGCTGCAAATAAGGTCTATAAGATGAAGTATCGCCTCTTTTATCTGAAATAAAAATGATTAAGTCCTTAGGCTGTACTTTTTCTTTGCCAAGAGGTGTTGCAGGAGAATATTCGTAAAGAAAGGCTTTTGCTTTTGAAAAAAATCTTGCAGGAGTAAAGCCACTTCTAAAATTTCCTTCGTAGCGATGAAGTTTTTCTTCAACTCCAATTTTTTGATTATTAAGTTCAACAGGTCTAAAAATAAATGTTGCAACAAGACAGAGGGTGCTCAGCATAACAGTAAAAACGGCCCAGGTCTTCATCAATGGGCTGTAATGGTCAATGTAAAGTCTTTCTGCGTAGCGGAATAAAGCATGAAAGTTTGAAAGAAAAACCAAAAGGCCAATGATTAGCCCAAGTGTTGTAAAAACGTCAATTCCCCAGGAAAAAATTTGAAGTATGGTGAGCAGAAAGGTAATAGGAGCAAGAGCAACAAGAGGGTCTCTTCTAACATGACTTACAAAAAAAACTCTAAGATTTGTTATTAAAAGAAGTAGAAAAACTAAAAGTTCACCATAAAATTTCATAAGCAAAATTATAATTGGGGATTAAATTGTAAGCAAGTGTCTTTCAACTTTCAATTTTTCACATTATAATTTTATTTATGTCTTACGAAGTAACAGCTACTAGAAGGCGTCCTCAACAATTTGATGATCTGGTTGGTCAGGAATTTGTTGCAGAGACCTTAAAAAATTCAATAAAGTCGGGAAAAATAGCTCATGCCTATCTTTTTGCAGGCCCTCGTGGATGTGGAAAAACCTCTACGGCCAGAATTCTTGCAAAGGCCTTGAACTGTCAGAATGGACCAACAGACTGTCCATGTGGAGTTTGTTCAAATTGTCAGGAAATTACAAAGGGTTCATCTTTAGATGTAATTGAAATCGATGGAGCGTCAAACAACAGTGTCGAAAATATCCGTCAGATTAAGGATGAAGTACTTTTTCCACCAAGCAATTCAAAATACAAAATCTATATTATTGATGAAGTTCACATGCTTTCTAACTCAGCTTTCAATGCTTTACTCAAGACTATTGAAGAGCCACCAGAGTACGTAATCTTTATCTTTGCTACTACAGAATTACAAAAGGTTCCAGCTACCATTAAGTCTCGTTGTCAGCAATACAATTTCCGCTTGGTTGCTATTGATAAGGTAAAAGAATGTCTGGCTCAGGCTGCAGCAGAATTAAATGTACAGGCTGATGATGAAGCACTCTTCTGGGTAGCCCGCGAGTCAACTGGTTCAATGCGCGATGCCTACACACTTTTTGATCAGGTTGTAGCTTTTAGCGATGGACATATAACCTACGAAAAAATTCGCGATAAGTTAGGTCTTGTTGGAATTGATCGATTGAATACAATTTTCGAGGCCTGTATACAGAATCAAACAGATAAGGTTATAGAACTTCTTGATGAATTTTTGCAGTCCGGTGTTTCAATTGAACAGCTTATTTCTAACTCCGCAGATTATTTAAGAAGTTTACTTTTGATAAAGTCTGGGGTAAAAAAAGAATCTCTTTTAGGAAATGCTCCAGAACGTTATTCGGCTTCGGTTTTGAATGCCTGGAATTCTTTACAGATTGAAAGAGCTTTATCAATTTTTCTGCAGCTTTACCGCGATATCCGTTATTCTTTATCACCTAGATATGAACTTGAACTTGCATTTAGCAGACTTTGCTGGATTGGCCAGTATGTATCTAATATGGAGGTTAAAAAGGCAATCGATGCGGCTCAGGCTTTGTTGTCCGGGGCAGCTTCTACATCAGTTTCTGGGCCTAAGACTGTAATTCAGGCTCCTGTACAAACTCAGATGCAGAATCAACCGCAGTCAATGCCTGCTCAAGTGGAAAATCAAAGTTCACCATCTTCATCAGCTTCTATGGTAATTCCAAACGGTTTGCCTAGGCTTTCAATGCTTGATAATATGGATGATGAAGATTCGCCAGATTCGGATTCTGGTGATGGAGGAGAAGCCAACCCTTTTCATAATGGCGGTCCACTGCCGCCTGAACAATCAGTGGAAACTCAGCCAAAAACTGAACAGTCGGCAGAAGTTAAAGAACAATTAACTATTCATATTCCTCAGGCAAATATTACAGAGGAAGGCGTTGTTCCGACTGTTATCATCCCTAAATCATCTACAGGTTATACTTTTAATCCCGATAATGATGATTTTGATGCCGGTGGTGATGGCTGGTCAAATATGGATGGTCCTCCAGAAGAAGAATACTATCCAGATGAAGCAGATTTTCAGTCCAGGGCAGAAGAAGCCTTTGAAGCTGAAAATAATACCGAACAAGACCAGGCTCCTGTCCAATTGAACGATACTTTTACTGCCGCAAATGGTCGCACTATGACAATTGCCCAGTTGAGAGGTAGTGTAATGGCAGCCTTGTCTGTTACAGATGGTTTTGCTGCCTCTAATCTAGAAGTTACAGGTTTGTGGAAGGTTACCCAGAATCAAGTTATTACCACAGTTGTAAATTCCTATGATCTGGAATTGATAAATAAAAAGATTCCTGTAATCGCAAAAGAAATTTCAAATGTTTGTGGAAAACAGATGGAGTTTAAGGTATCTTTACAGGAAGAGCAAATTCAGGAAAATAAAGTGCCTGCCCAGATTCCAAATCAGGTTGCACTTTTAGTAGATACTTTTAAAGGCACTATAGTTGCCGGGAAGATGTAGAATGAATCCATTTGATTTATTAAAAAATACTCAGGCTATTAAAGAACAGTCAGAAAAGCTTCAGGCTGAATTAGCTGATATTAGAGCAGAAGGTTCTTCTGGCGGTCGCATGGTAACAATAACACTTAATGGTAAGTTTGAGATGAT
This sequence comes from Treponema sp. UBA4267, assembly GCA_002395155.1. Lineage (GTDB taxonomy): Bacteria > Spirochaetota > Spirochaetia > Treponematales > Treponemataceae > Treponema_D. Next base: position 125,205 of record DGWD01000008.1, on the reverse strand, counting down.
GGGAATTAAACTTGATCCAATTTGTGTAGATAATCGCGATGTTCAGATGCTTGAAGATTTAATTGTAGCTGCTCATAAAAATGCAATAGAAAATGTCCAGGAACAAATAAAGGCCAAGTCTCAATCACTCTTGGGTGGAATGGATTTGAGTAAATTCGGGTTATAAGAATGAACGCATTTGACGAATTGGCAGGTAATTTTTCTCGGCTTCCAGGAATTGGTAAAAAAAGTGCAATAAGGATGGTGAACTGGCTTTTAAAACAGGATGTCTCTTATGTACAACATTTTGCCCAAAATCTTGCCAGCTTGCAGGAAAAAATAAAACCATGTTCAATTTGTGGAAACTGGACTGAAACAGATCCTTGTCCTATTTGTTCTGATCCAATGAGAGATAAATCTCAGATTTGTGTAGTTGAACAGCCTCAGGATGTTACTACTTTTGAATCTTACGGAGAATTTAAGGGTCTTTATCATGTTTTGGGTGGTTTAATTAAGCCTCTTGAAGGCCTTGGGCCTGCTCAGCTTTCTATACAGCCTCTTTTAAATAGAATTAGAAATGGAAATGTGACAGAAGTGATTTTGGCCACTAATCCTACAGTAGAAGGTGATTCAACTGCCTTATATTTAAATAAAGTGATTAATGAACTGCAAATTTCTGTAAAACCAAAGGTCACCAGACTTGCAACTGGCATTCCTGTTGGTGGAGACCTTGAATATGTTGATAAGAGGACTTTGAGCCTAAGTTTTAGAGGCAGAAATTCAATGTAATCATAACTTTAAAAAAAAATAACTGTTTTTATTGTAGTAAAAAACTAGAATTTTTTTTAACTTATAAGAATTAAATGGACAATTTTATTTTTTAAGGTTATTATTTATAAGGTTATAAGAAAAAAAATATTGTAAGGGGTGTAACAGAATGGAATCTAACAATTCTATTGTATCAGGATTTGATAATGACAAAGATGATTCATTAAAAATTACCTTGCACAAGATTCCTGGTGTTGAAAATAGCTGCATGGTTGTACTAGAAGGTTATATCGACACTTACAATTCGTCATTTTTTCAGAAACAGCTTACAAAAGTAATTGGAGCTGGTTATTTTAATTTATTGTTTAATTGTGGAGCCCTTTCCTATGTATCTTCAACAGGCCTTGGTTCCTTTACAATCTTATTAAAGATGGTAAAGGTTAAGGGTGGAGATATTGTACTTTCCGAAGTACAGGAAAAGGTTGCAGAAGTATTCCAGATTTTGGGATTCTCACAATTCTTTAACTTAAAAGAAACAACTGAAGAAGCAATTGAATATTTGCGACACGATGGCGATAAAGCAACAGGTAATGTGTTCCCTAAATTGCTTACATGTCCTTCTTGTGGAAAGAGCGTTCAGGCTTCTCGTGCTGGACGTTTCCGCTGCACAAACTGTAAGGCCATTATTACAATTAGCGAACAAGGTGATATTTTCTTAGGATAATATCAAACTCTATAACATAAAGTTTTGTGATATAAAAAAAACTTCCCGAATTGTGGAAGTTTTTTTTTACGCATTTGCTATCTTCTGCGCTCGATAAATCTCGCGAGCCGCCTCAGAGGTAAATGCTAAAAAACAGTCACGATGGACTGTTTTTTTTAACGCATTTGCTATCTTCGGCATGATTTGCCTGTGACGCATTCGCTTACAGCAATGCTTTCACAATATTCCTTTTAAAACAAAAAAAGCCCTTCTTGCGAAGAGCTTTTTTTATATACATTTGGTTATTAACTAGCGGAGCAAGCTGAGAACGTTCTGGCTCTGCGCTCGATAAATCTCGCGAGCCGCCTCAGAGGTAAATGCTAAAAAACAGTCACGACTGTTTTTTTTAACGCATTTGCTATCTTCGGCATGATTTGCCTGTGATGCATTCGCTTACAGCAATGCTTTCACAGTATTCCTTTTAAAACAAAAAAAGCCCTTCTTGCGAAGAGCTTTTTTTATATACATTTGGTTATTAACTAGCGGAGCAAGCTGAGAACGTTCTGGCTCTGCTGATTTGCCTGTGAAAGCATTGCTGTACCAGCCTGAGAGAGTACGTTAGAACTTGTGAATCTAACCATTTCTTCAGCCATGTCTGTATCACGGATGCGTGATTCAGAAGCCTGGAGGTTTTCAGCACCAATATCAAGTCCTGTTACTGTCTTTTCGAGGCGGTTCTGGTAAGCACCAAGGTCAGCACGCTGTTTGTTGATCTTCATTAAAGCTTCATCCAAAGTTCCGATTGCGCGGTTAGCTTCGTCTGGAGTTTCCAAAGACATGATTGATTCATCACCAACATTGCGGAGACCAAGAGCCATAGCTGACATTGTTCCAATATATACCTGTGTTCTCTGATCCATGTTTGCACCAATATGGAACCACATAGAACCTGTAACAACGTTTTCACCTGTTGGGCGAGCGAAACGTCCTGTAAGCATGTTCATACCGTTGAACTGTGCTGTAGAAGCGATGCGGTCAACTTCTGCGATCAAAGATGAAACTTCAACCTGGATCTGCATACGGTCTTCTGAAGAGTAGATACCATTTGAAGACTGAACAGCCAATTCACGAATACGCTGTACGATATCTGTTGTTTCCTGTAAATATCCTTCAGTTGTCTGAATGAAAGAAATACCATTCTGGGCGTTTGTAGAAGCCTGGTTCAAACCGCGGATCTGTGCACGCATTTTTTCAGAAACTGCGAGTCCAGAAGCGTCATCGCCGGCACGATTAATTCTCATACCAGAAGAAAGTTTTTCCATTGATTTCTGCTGATTGAGGTCCTGAATTCCCTGGGAACGCTGAGCGAACATAGCACTCATATTGTGATTAATAACCATAATAATCTCCTTATAAGCTAGGTTAATAATTAGATAAAACACATGGTGGGGATAAAAACATAAGGCTCAAAGAACACAAATGTTTTTTGGAACCACGACGTGGTTTATCCTATTGGGTTTCCACCACCCTTATATTTAATGAATCGGAAGGTGGAAAAAAATGTTTAGTAAAATTTTAATTTTTTTTGATTTTTTTTAAGTTTTTTTTTAGAGTAATAAAAAAGAGGTTATAATAAAAACGTGGAATATTTATTAATGGGTGCTGCAGTCTGTGTAATTGTAGCCTTAATCTTCTGGTATTTAAGATATAGTCAAAAGCAGAAGCTAAAAAATGCTAAGAAAAAAATAGTTCAAAACGTAAAATGTCCGCTTTGTTCTTCTGATTTATTTGTTGGTGAAAATCTAATTTCTAAGGTTTATAGACCAATGAATGTTCCAGATCAGTTAATGACCGTCTGGGGCTGTCCTCATTGCTATCCAAAATGTGAACCGGGATTAAAGCGTATTTGTCCTGTATGTCATAAAGAAGTTGCAGGTAATCAGAGTTTAACTGCTCGCCTTTTTAATAAGAGTCTTGGTAAAAAACATGTTCACGTGCTTGGCTGTTCTAATTGTCACAAGTCACGTGGAGATAATTAAAGGCCTTTCAAAAAATCAGCAGATTTTTTAAGATATTCAATCTGATTAGGGGCATCAAAGTGTTCTATTGCAAAATAGTCCTGATAGCCCTGTTTCTTAAGCTTTTGTACTAAATTTGCAATTGGTAGAAGTCCACCTCCAGTAGGTACACAGGCAAGCTCGGGACCCCTGTCCTTACAGTGAACATGAACAATATAATCTTTTAATAATTCAAATGCCTCTTCTACATCTTCTTGGGAATATGCATAGTTACCCATGTCAAAAGTGTGATAAAGACCTGGTACGTTCTTAAACCACCACAGTAATTGCAACATATGTGAACAGGGCGAGGTCCAATAATCATAATCTTCAAAAGTGACAAGAACATTTGTTTTTTGAGCATACTGACAGATTTGCACTAAAGAATTTTTAGCCCTTTGAATAGCCTGATTTTTCTCCATCAATTTTGCTACATTTTCATAGTTTAAGGCATTGTCAAACTGATGGGCCTGGTCCTGTTCAAAATAACCTGGAATGATTAAGATTCGGCGGGCTCCTGTTTGTTCTGCAAAATCTATGTGTTTTTTTGCACTTTCTATATCATTCTTGTTTAAAAGATCATGGGTTTCGTAAATACAAGAAATTTTAAGACCGGCATCCCGCAAAAGAAATAAAGTTTCTTCATGTTCCTGTAAATATTTAAGATTGATTTCAACAGCGGAAATACCACATGCTTTTACATAATTCAGAAGCTCTGGCAGTTCTTTTTTGCTCTGTTCTTTTGCCTGTAAAATATGGTCATAAAAAGTGGAAATTATCATTTTACCTCGATGCAGTCTAAGGGACTGTTTTTATGGTTTGGATTATAGCACCAGTCTGCTGCATTTTTTATAAGTTTACGGATGTTTTCGTTGTAGTAGTTTGGGTATTCTTCGTGTCCTGGTTGCAGATAAAAGATTTTGCCAAGTCCTCGAGTCCAGGTGCAGGCCGCTCTAAAAACCTGTCCGCCAGAAAAACTTGCTGTGTAAATTACATCATCAGGTTTTGGAATATCAAAAAACTCTCCGTACATTTCCTCTTTTTCTAATTCAAAAAATTCTGGAAGTCCATTGGCAATTGGGTGTGTAGGACATGTGCACCAGAGCTTTTCGGAATGATTGTTCTGCCATTTCAAAGACATGGAAGTTCCCAAAAGCATTTTCATAGGCTTTGAAAAATGGGCTGAGTGCAGGCCGATAAAGCCCATTCCACCTAAAACATGGTTACGAATCCTCTGAGCAACCTGGTCAGAAAATTCTTCCTGTTTGGCATGACTCCAGTAAAGCAAAACATCTGTATCATCTAAAAGCTGATCTGTAAGACCGTGTTCTTTATCTTCAAATGTTGCTGTTCTAACTTTGTACTGGTCTTCTGGAAAAATAGTTTTAAGGCAGCCATGTATTCCCTGAGGGTATATCTTTCTTATTCCTTCGTATTCCTGTTCGTGTACATATTCATTGTAAATCGTAATTTTTATCATATTTTTATTATAACGGATTTTTTTTGCTTTCAAAGGCCTTATTCTAAATCCTTGTAAGAGACTATATTTTTCTATAAAATACAGATTATGAATATAATCGTAGTAGGTAGTGGTGGTCGTGAGCACACCATCTGCTGGAAATTAGCCCAGAGCTCAGTTGTTGATAAAGTTATTGTTGTACCAGGTAATGGTGGAACTGCTTACGAAGAAAAGTGTGTAAACATTGATCCAAAAGCATGTGATTATATTGCAGAGGGTGAAAATCCTTATGTAGCAATTGCCAAGCATGAAAATTGTCGTATGGCTGTAATTGGACCTGAAGATCCTTTGGCAGAAGGCTTGGCAGATGAATTCTGGAAGGCTGATATTCCTTGTGTTGGTCCTAAAAAGGCTGGTGCTCAGCTTGAAGCCAGTAAAGATCTTTCAAAAGCATTTATGAAGAAATATGGCGTTGCTTGTGCTGCCAGTGAAACTTTTACTTCTAAAGATGCTGCCTGCGAATATGTAAAGAAACATGGTGCTCCAATCGTTATTAAAGCTGATGGATTGGCTGCTGGAAAGGGCGTTGTAGTTGCTGCAACTGTAGAAGAAGCTCTTGCTGCTGTTGAAGATTTGATGGAAAGCGGAAGAGTTGGAAGTGCCGGAAAGAAACTTGTTATTGAAGATTATCTTGAAGGTGTTGAGATTTCTGTTTTAGCTGCCGTTTCTGTTACTCCAGAATATGCTCTTAGTGGAAATGCAACAATTAAAGCATTCCAGCCTGCACGCGATCATAAACGTCTTATGGATGGAGCAAAAGGTCCTAACACTGGTGGAATGGGAGCTGTTTCTCCTCTTGATGATGTTACTCCAGCAATTATGGCTCAGTTCTCTAAAGATATTCTTGAACCAACTTTGAACGGTCTTATTAAAGAGAAGTTTGATTATCGTGGATTTATCTTCTTTGGTGTTATGCTTACTAAAAATGGTCCAAAACTTCTTGAATATAATGTTCGTCTTGGTGATCCAGAAACTCAGGCTGTTCTTCCTTTAATGGATTTTGACTTTGCAAATATGTGTACTGCAATTTTGAACGGTACATTGAAAAATTTTGAAATGAAGTGGAAGCCTGGATATCAGGTTGCACCAGTTGTTGTAAGTGGCGGATATCCTGGAGAATACAAGAAGGGATGTGAAATCACCTTTAATGAAAATTTGCTTAAAGCAAGTGGTGCAAAAGTTTTTGTTGCAGGAGCTGTTGCAGGACGTAGAAACCAGAAAGACCTTCTTACAAGTGGTGGTCGTGTTCTTGCATGTTCTGCTTATGGAAAGACTTTTAAGGAAGCCTGGCAGAAGGCTTATCAGGGGGTAAGTGCCGTTAAGTTTGAAGGTGCTTTCTACCGCAAGGATATTGGTCTTCCTGGAGCTGCAGAAAGCGGAAAACTTTAATCATACTTTACGTATAAAAAAAGCTGTCCTTTTTGAAAGTTTAATTTCATACAGGACAGCTTTTTTTGTTTAGAGGTATTTTAGGAGTTCTGAGCGGCTTGAATCGAGTCGTTCATCACTTAATCCAAAATCCATCTGACGGAAACTCCAGGCTGAACGACCAATTCCGTATTTGTTGAAAATGTTGGAAATAAGCCGGTACCATTCAAGAGTATCTTTTGTAGAAGCCTTATCGATAACTCCATATTCACCACAATACAGTCTTACATTGCGTTTTTCTGCAGTTTCTATTGCTTCGGCAAAAATTGTTTCAAAATAGTTTTCATCGATTGTAGCGTCTGAAGAGAAGGCTGAGAAAACAGTTCCAATCTGGCCAACTTTTGCTTCTGTCATTTTAATGTAGTCTGCAAATGTTGATTTTAGAGGGAATCTGAAATCTGGATTCATTTTTGGACCAACCCAAGGTGCTCCCTGATGTGTAAAAAGTAAAGGATCGTAACAGTGGAAATTGTAAACGATATTTTCATCATATGGAGGATCCAGGTCTTTTACAGATGCAACAGAATTGTTCCAGTAACTTCCAACCAGAATTTTTACATCAGGACTAATAGCTCTGATTCTCTGGATACAATTTTTAGCGATTGCATTCCATTTTTTGCAGAAGGCCTGATCTGTAACTTCATTCAGTAATTCGAAACAGATTTCATTTTTACTGTCTTTGAAAAAATCAGCAAAGTTTGCAGCTAATCTTTCCCAGAGTTTGTAAAAACGTTCCTGATAATCAGGGTTGTCAAAAAATCCTGCTTCTTTTTCTCCAGCATCAAAGGAATATCCTGCTGTTTTGTGGAGGTCAAGAATCATGTTAAGATTGTTATTTTTACACCAGGTAGCAGCCTTTCTAATTCTGTCAAAACCTTCTTCGAGTGGTGTGCCATTATCAGTTTCTACAAGATTATAGTCAATTGGAAGTCTTATGTGATCGAGTCCCCAGCTTTTGATTGTTTTAAAATCTTCTTCTTTGATGAAGTTGTCATATCTTTCTTTTGTGTGATTACACTGAGAGTACCAGCCGCCTAGGTTTACACCATGCATAAATCCTTCGAATTTAATCATAATTACCTCGTAATAATTACTGTACTGAATAAAGCAGGTTTTCATAACTTGGGTAAGGCATGTATTCTTCTCCAAGTAAATCTTCAATCTGGTCTGCTATGCTGCGAACTTCTTCCATTGCAGGAAGAACAACTTTTGCATAAGCATGGGCCTTCTTCATCAAATCTCCAATTGCACGAGTTTCTTCATGCTTCTTAGAAAGTTCGTCTGCTTTGTTTGAAAGATCGTTTACAAGAGTATTTAATTTTTCCATAAGTTTAAGACCAGCATCGCACATTGTACAAACTCTCTGCATCTTAAATTCTGTATCAGCAAGTACATTCATATACTTAAAGGCGGCAGGCATAATATCCTTGTGAACCATTTCAAGCATAGTATTTGCTTCAATGTTTATTACCTGACAGTATTTTTCCAGTTTGATGTCATAATGACTCTTCATTTCTTCAGCAGTATAAATGCCAAGTCGAGTAAAGAGATCAATATTTTTCTGATCAAGATAATGTTCAATTGCTTTTGGAGTTGTACGGTAGTTTTTAAGACCACGACGTTCTGCTTCTTCTATCCATTCCTGTCCATAACCGTTTCCGTTGAAAAGAATACGCCAGTGAGCAGTAATTTCGCGTTTAATAAGTTTTTGCAGGTCTTTGTCAAAATCTTTGGAAGCTTCGAGTTCATCTGCAAAAGTTTTAAGGCTGTCTGCCAAAATTGCGTTCATTATTGTGTTAGGTCCGCTTATGGAAAGGGAACTTCCTACAGAACGGAATTCAAATCTATTTCCAGTAAATGCAAATGGTGATGTACGGTTGCGGTCTGTTGAATCCTTTGGAATTGGTGGTAAAACATCAACTCCAATAGTCATTTTTCCGCCGTGTTTACCGTCGTAGGCTGTTCCATTTTTTATAGCCTTGAGTACAGCGTCTAGTTCGTCACCAACATAAATTGAGATGATTGCAGGAGGTGCTTCGTTTGCTCCGAGACGGTGATCGTTTCCGGCAGATGCAACTGAATAGCGCAGGAGGTCCTGATTTTCATCTACGGCTTTGATTACAGCTGTAAGGAAAAGGAGGAATTGGGCATTGTCACGAGGAGTTTTTCCTGGTGCAAAAAGGTTTTCGCCAAGATCAGTTGCAATTGACCAGTTGTTGTGTTTACCACTTCCGTTTACACCTTCAAAAGGCTTTTCGTGCAATAAACAGATTAAACCGTGACGTCTGGCAACCTTTTTCATTATCTCCATAGTCAACTGATTCTGGTCAGCGGCCAGGTTACTTGTTGTAAAAATAGGTGCCATTTCGTGCTGGGCAGGAGCAACTTCGTTGTGTTCAGTTTTACTGTAAATTCCAAGTTTCCAGAGTTCTTCGTTCAAATCTTCCATGTATTTAATTACACGAGGCTTGATTGCTGCAAAGTACTGGTCATCCATCTCTTGACCTTTTACAGGACGTGAACCAAAGAGTGTACGACCACACATTTTAAGGTCTTTGCGTTTTTGGTAAAGTTTTTCGTCAATGAGGAAGTATTCCTGTTCAGGACCCATTGTTGTTGTAATATGATTTGCCTTATTTCCAAAAAGCTTAAGAATTCTAAGTCCCTGTTCGTTTATTGCTTCCATTGAGCGTAAAAGAGGAGTTTTTTTATCAAGAGCTTCACCTGTGTAAGAACAGAAAGCTGTTGGAATACAAAGAGTATGATCTTTTACAAAAGGATAAGATGTTGGATCCCAAACAGTATAACCGCGAGCTTCAAAAGTAGAACGTTTTCCGCCATTAGGGAAAGATGAAGCATCTGGTTCACCCTTTATCAACTCTTTTCCACTAAAATTCATTATGATTTTTCCTTCATCTGAAGGAGTTAAAAAACTGTCGTGTTTTTCGGCGGTAATTCCAGTTAAAGGCTGGAACCAGTGTGAATAGTGTGTAGCTCCCTTAGAAATTGCCCAGTTTTTCATTGCTTCAGCAACCTGATTTGCAACCTCAAGATTAAGAGGTGTACCATTTTCCATTGTGTGCTTAAGGGCTTTGTAAGTCTCGGCAGGCAGGGTTTCTTTCATAACAGTCTGATTAAAAACCAAACTTCCAAAAATCTCAGGTACATTTACATTTGTCATAGAGAGCTCCTGTGAAACAACCACGTCATTGCGGTATTTTGATATTTTAGTGATAATGAAAAAGGCGGTCAAGAAAAGCTAAAATTTGGCTCAGATTAAATATTTTCAATTAGTTTTTCTGGAGAAAGGTCGTAAGCCTCGTTTCCAATTTTTTTTGCAGCAATTGCATGTTCTTCTACCCCTGTAATTGCTGCATCCAGGCATGAATACCCCTGGGCTAAAAGTGAGCCTAACATGCCAGCAAGAACATCTCCACTACCACCTTTTGCAAGGCTTTGAACTCCATCTTTACAGATATAGGTCTGTCCCCCACTAGCAATAAAGGTGTTGGCACTTTTCATTACCAGAGTAGTATTTGGATAAAGTTGATTAAAGATTTTTCCAAGTTTAATTTTACTTTCCGCTGAGTTAGCAAGATTTTTTACGCTAAATTCTTCATCAGAAAGTTCCAGCTCCTGATGCGATTCCTTTATTTTAGAAAAAAGTTTTTGGCATTCAGAAAGATGAGGAGTGAGGATAATTCTACCACCATCAAGTTTATTCAATTCTTCAAGAATGGAGCAGAGATTTTCTAAAGAAAAAATTCCTGCATCTAAAACTAAAGCACTCTTGTTTGTATTTTTAAACCAGTTGATAAAGACCCGCAATTCTTTATCACTTTGGCCAGCAAAACCTGGTCCTATTACAAGGGCACTTGCTTTTGCTGGAATTGAATCTGCAATCATAAGTTGGGGAGAAATTTTAAACTGCTCCAGGTTTGATTCAGAAGTTTTAATTAGGCTGGTAAGACCACTTCCAAAATGTAAAGCCGCACTCGCTGCAATAATTGCGGCACCCGATTTTTGACCGGCAATAACGCAGGTATGCCCATAAGTTCCCTTGTGGGCTGCAGGATTTGTTCTTTGTGGAAGCTTAAGGTCTGTTTCTTCAATAAGATAGGCATCGGCAGTTTTGGTACTTTCAAATAAATTTCTTGGAATGCCTAAATCGGCAAGAATAATTTGTCCGCATACAGCCTTTGCAGGGTCGGAATAAAGGGAAGTTTTTTCTTCGCCCATAGTAATTGTGTAGTCGGCCTTAAAATATAGTCCAGAAGGAATGTCGCAGGCAACCTTAAGGCAGTCAATTTGATTTACCTGATCAAGAAGTTTTTTTATTGGCTCTTTCAAATTACCGTGAAAACCAATTCCATAAAGACAATCTACAATTACGGACGGCTTTTTTTCTGGTAAAATAAAATCTGTGACAATTTTTACGCCAAGTTTAATACACATTTGGTATTGCACTTGGGCTTCCTGGGTATTTGGACTTTCCTGGCAATAAACCAAAACCTGACACTTATCTAAAAGCATTCGAGCCAGGGCATAGCCGTCGCCACCATTGTTGCCTTTTCCACAGAGAATGAGAACAGATTCTGGATTTTTACTGATGATGAAATCTGCCATTTTTCTGGCAGCGTTTTCCATCATTAAAAAAGGCGGAATAGAGAACTTTTCTTTTGAAAGTTTTTCTAGTTCCGCCGCTTGTATAAAGACCTTTTGCATAATTAAAAATTAGTCAAAGAAGTTTGAAACAGTTTTTCCAACTTCCTTTCCAGCATCTTTAATAGAATTGCCGGCTTCTTTTAAGTTCTTTTTTGCTTTTTTTGTGTCTTTTTCAAGTTCTTTTTTTGCTGCAGCTTTCTTTTTGTTAAGTGTTTTTTTAGTTTTTTCCTTCAACTTTGTAAGTTTGGCTTCAGACATATCTGCATATTCGCCAATTTTTGTGTTCATTTTTGTAAGTTCAAGTTCAAGGGCTGCTATTTCCTTGTTTAATTTTGAATCAGCAAAAATCATTGGGGTTGATAAAAGAAATGCACCTAATACAAAGGCTGCTTTTTTACTTAATTTCATATAACTCCTCCTTAGAGATTATAATTCAATTTTAGTGTAGGAAAATCATTCCTAATATTCCAAGTGGAATCAGGTAAGCTGCAAACCACTGGAGTTTGCCTTTTCGAATCATCTTCATCAAAAGGGCTAAAGAAAGGTATCCAACTATAAAGGCTGCTGTACAACCAACCATAATTGGAGCTAATCCGATTGATCCAGAAACTTCATCTAAATCTTTAACTTCAAGAATAAAGGCACCCAAAATTGCTGGAATTGATATGATAAAAGAGTAGTCGCCTGCAATTTTACGGTCAAGACCAGAAAACATGGCACCGGCAATTGTAGAACCAGAACGGCTTACACCTGGCAAAGTTCCAATTCCCTGCATAAAACCAATTACAAGGGCCTGAATCCATGTAATTCCTTTTTCATTATCTGAGGCATTGGCTTTTTCAGCTCGTTTTTTTCCAATAATTGCAGAAACAATCAAAAGAAGTGCTGTAAAAATAAATCCTGCACAAGTTACTTTTATAGGCATTTCAGGAATAAGTTTGCTTGTAACAATTCCCATAACTCCTGTTACCAGGGTAGAAAGAATGATTGCGATAATGGCCTTACGACCTCTTTCATCTGTTCCACAAAGTAAATCATCTGAAATCTGATTTTCTGGCATAGGTTTTCTTGCAATCCAGCGTCCAAGGCATTTTAAGAGAGCCCAGATTTTTTTCCAGAAATAAATACAAACTGCAAGAAGTGTAGCAAGATGCAGTAAAACATCAAACAAAAGTGGTAAATCTGTAAGTCCAAAAAGATTTTGAGCTACGGCAAGGTGGCCTGATGAAGAAATTGGCAGAAATTCTGCAAGTCCCTGTAAGGCTCCTAAAGATAAAGCTTGTAAAATGGTCATTTATTTTTTCTCCTGCTTTTTTTGTTTAATCAATAGAATAACTGTTGTGGTAATTGCAAAAACAATCATGATAAAACACAAAATCTGTCCTGTTGAAAAGTTCAAAAGTGATGTGTTTGTATAAATAGGTGCCGAAGCATCTTTTGCAATTCTGTATCCAATATCTGCATCTGGTTCACGGAAATATTCTATAAAGAAACGGAAAAGTCCATATCCACCTGCATAAGTAAGTCCTAGTTGACCGTCAAATTTTTTATGTTTACGAGTAAACCAAATGATTAAGAAAAGAATAATTCCTTCAAAAAGTGCTTCATAAAGCTGACTTGGGTGTCTTGGTAAATTAACAAGTCTTGTTGAAGAAATATCCATTCCAATCTTCTGAGCAAATTCCTGAACCCATTCAATATTGGCAGAAAAACGTTCTGCTCCAGGGAATATAATTCCCCAAGGCATAGTTGTAATTCTTCCATAGAGTTCGCCATTTAAGAAGTTACCAATGCGTCCAAATGTATAACCGATTGGAATTGCAGTACACATTGCATCACACCATTTCCAGAAAGGCTTTTTATGACGTTTACACCAGATAATCATTCCTAAAAGTCCGCCTATAAATCCACCGTGGTAAGACATACCGGCTAGTCCAGTAAAATTACCCTGTGCATCAAATGGCCAGAAAATTAACCATGGAGTTTTCCACATGCCTGTCCTGTCGTAGATAAGGGAAGATCCAATTCTTGCCCCAAGCAAAAGGAAAACAATTCCTGTTGAAATGAATGAAAATAAATCATCTTCTATAAATTTATAGGATGGAGTATCAAGGGCACCTTCTTTTGCAACCTTTTTTAATACAAAGTATGCAGTTACAAAGGCGAATACATACATCAAACTGTACCAGCGTAAAAGTCCAAGGAACTTAATACCAGGAAAGATTTGTGGGTGAATCCACGATGGATAATTCAAATATAAAAACATTTTTTTTCCTTTTTGAAATTAAACCTTAAAACCTTGTTGAGCAGCTTTAATAAGTTTTGATTTTAGAAGGTTATTTTCTTTTCTAATTTGGGTTAATTCGTATTGCTGAGTCTTAATCATTTCTGCAAGTTCGCCAATTGAAAGTGAACCGCCGGAAACTAAATCATCAATACCAGAAAGCTTGAAGTTATAGTCATCTGTAGCTTCTTCTTCTGCATTTTGGAAGTTGTCTCCACTAACATCTGCAGGGTCAAAATCTGAATCAAACTTATGTGCTGGAGCCGAAATAACCTTGTCGGCAATTCGGTAGATGGCCTGGCCAAGAACTGATTGAGGTTTATAAACTACAACTGGTAATTGTGAAGCTAAGGCCTTATCCTGCAGCATATCGCGGTACATAAGACCAAGGTATTCAATTTCAAGACCTAAATACTGATTGCAGGAAGCTTTTATTCTTTGTGCTCTATCTGCATCTTTAGGATCTTCAATCATATTCATAACCAAACGTGGACGGAATTCCTGCATTCGATTTATAAAAATCTGAGTTGTATTTGGATCTGCTTTTGCAAGTCCCTGAATCAACTGAGGAATATAAAGTTTCTGCATTGCTTTTGAGTCAGATTTAATCTGGTCAAGGAATGCACGTCCTGGAGTTCCTCTTTTGAAAGTTGTGTATAAAAGGCGGAAAACTGCATTTTTAAGGAAAAGATAACCGTTCAGGGTTGCAGTAACAGCAGGGGCTGAAACAATAATTCCTTGTGGGGAAAGAAGGAACATATCCAAAATGAACTGGTGAGTTCCTGCTCCAAGGTCTAAAATAACGTAGTCACAGTCAATGTTTTTCAGATTTCTGATGAGTTTAACTTTTTGCACATGTTTTAGAGAAGTTAAATCAGGAATCTGACTATCTCCTGCAATAAAGCTTACGTTCTGGTAGTCAGTTGGAAGAATTATATCTTTAAAATCTGATTTTTCGGTAAACCATGAACCAAGACTGGCTGTTCCTGGATGCTGGCCAATTACTAAGTGAAGGTTTGAAGCACCAAGGTCAAGGTCAACTAGAACGACCTTTTTTCCCTGCTGTCCTAATGCGATTGCTAAGTTAGCGGAAAGGAGACTTTTTCCAACACCACCTTTTCCACTTGCTACTGGAATTATTTGTGACATGAGAAAAATTATAGCATGTTTGTATGTAAAAGTGAATTATCAGAATTAGGATATATAATAGGTAAACATAACTAGATTTTTTGATGTCTCTGACATACAATATATGGCATGAAAAAATCATATAAGGCCTTCGCCGTTTGTTTTTTGCTTGCTGTATCTCAGTGTTTTTCCCAATCTTCTGCAGATTCCGAACTTAAACTTTCAAGTTTCCAGTATATTAAACGTTTTAATTATGTCTTTGATCAGATTTTACAAAATTATGTAGATGAACTGGACCCAAAAATTCTGTACGAAGGTGCACTAAAGGGGATGATGGAGGCAATTGGAGATCCATATACAGTTTATCTGGATCCAGATTCAATGAGAGGTATGAATGATACTACATCTGGAAATTTTGGTGGTGTAGGTCTTACCATTTCAAAACCTACAGAAAATACTCAAGAAAAACCTGCCTATGTTGAAGTTGCTTCTCCAGTTGAAGATAGCCCTGGAGCAAAGGCAGGCATTCAGTCGGGTGATAAAATTATTGCAATCGAAGGTGAACCAACTCCTCCAATGACCATGAACGAAGTACTTTTGAAGCTTCGTGGAGAAATTGGAACTCCAGTAACAATTACAATTTTACGTGGAGCAAACATGAAGTTTGATGTAACTTTAGTTCGTGCTCTAATTGAGGTTCCAACTGTAAAATATGGAATGATAGAAGGAACTTCTATTGGTTATGTAAGACTTATTCAGTTTACCCCAGAAACTCCAATTCGTTTGCAAGATGCCTTAGATAAATTTCAGGCAAATAATTATACAGGCCTAATTATGGACCTTCGTGATAATGGAGGCGGACTCCTTAATAGTGGTGTTAGTGTAGCTGATAAATTTATTAGTGAAGGACCAATTGTTTCTACAAAGAGCCGTATTCCAACTGAAAATCAGCAGTTTACCGCTTCATCATCATCTACAACTGTAAAAAAAGACATACCTGTTGTTGTTCTTATAAACAGAGGTTCTGCTTCAGCATCAGAAATTGTTGCCGGTGCCTTAAAAGATTATCACCGTGCCTACCTGGTTGGAGAAAGAACTTATGGAAAAGGATCAGTTCAGCAAATTCGATATCTGACTTACAATTATTCAGAAGGTTTTAAGTATACAACAGCCCGTTATTACACTCCAAGTGACATAAATATCGATAAAATTGGTATTCCTCCAGATTTAGAAATTTCAAATCTTAAAAAATTTACAGAAGATGAAGAAAAGAAATACATTGAAATGCTTAATTCAAATGTAATTTCTGATCTTGTAGAAAAAAATCCTAATATGTCAGAGGCAGATATTGCTCTTGCCGCTGTAAAAATTTCAAAAGAATATGGATTTGAGGAACGTTTAGTTAGACGTTTGATTAGAGTTCAGGTACAAAGATTACAGCCAGCCGCTCTTTATGATTTAGATTGGGACTTGCAGCTAAATGAAGCTATAAAAATCATTGAGAAAGGCGGTTTTGCAAATCTAGTAAAAAATACAAAGACCTTAAAACAACTTCAAGAAGAAGCTGAAGCAAATATGGCTAAGGATTCTGAGTCAAAATAAAATATGCGTCAGTTTATCCTTGAAAAACAAACTGTAAAAAATGGACTTGTCTCGCTGGAAGGAAAAGACTTTCGATATTTGAGGCAAGTTCTTCGTGTGAAAGTTGGCGATATGCTCAATGTGCGTCTGCCAGATGGAAAGCTTCAAAATACTACAGTTGCCAAAATCGACGATAAGGCAAAAAAAGTTACTTTACAGTTTTGTGCCACAAATTCAGATGATGAAGTTGAAAAATCTATTACAAGGGGTGTGCAGTCCAGTCAGCTGGAAGGAAAACTTCCGTTGGTAGAGTACTGGCTTTTTCAATTTTTACCAAAGGCCCAGAAGCTTGAGCAGATTGTTCGTCAGGCAACCGAGTGTGGTGTAGCCTTTATCATTCCTGTTATTGGTGAATACAGCGAAAAAAATAGCCTTTATGCCTTGGAAGGAAATAAAAAAGAACGTATTGAAAGAATTATAAAAGAGGCCCGTCAGCAGTCAGGTTCTCCCGTAGATACAAAAATTTTGTCTCCAATGACCTTGCAAGAAGCCTTGGAACTTTGGAATCAAAAGAATGATGAAGATAAGGATTTAAAGGCCTTGGGATTTGTTTTGTCAGAACGGGATGATTGTAAAGATAATCTTAAAAAGGTTATTTCTGAAAATTCTGGAGCAGGAAGGCTGGCAATTGCGGTTGGAAGTGAAGGTGGAATAAGTCCGGAAGAAGTTTCTCTTTTAGAAGAAAAAGGGCTTTTTCACCCAATTCATTTTGCCGTAAATATATTAAGATGTGAAACTGCAGCCTTGTATGGTATTGCCGCGGTTCAATCTGCCATTAATTAAGATAAAACTTGATAATAGAAGGAATGAAATATGTCAATTGAAAGAATTTCTTTACTTGGTGTACCTGTAGATATCTGTTCACCTGAAAATCTGGAAAATGAAATCCTGGAGTTGCTTGCTAGACCTGGTACAAAACAGATTGTTTTTCTTTCTATATGGAATCTTTTAAAAGCACGTCATAAGGGTGATTATGCTGATTGTATTAAAAATGCAGATTTAATTTTGCCAATATCAAAGAGTATTTTGGGCGGAGCTAAGTTTTTGAAGCTCAATGTACCAGTTCGCTATAATCCTTTTGATGCTGTAATACAAATCCTTTCTATTCTTGATTCTCATTTCAAGTCACTTTATCTTTTCGGTTCAAGTGAAAAAACTTTATCAAAAGCTGAACATAATATTCGCGATACATTTACAAACCTTCGCATTTTAGGACGTTACATTGGTTATTATCCAAAAACTGTAGAAGATGATATTGTTCAGGCCATTTTTAAGGCACAACCTTCTTTAGTCTTGATTAGTGATGGCATTAAAGAAAAAAATTGCTGGGCTTATAGACGTCGAAATAGATTTTCTTCAAGTATCTTTTTGTATTACAAAGATGCCTTTGGAATTTTTTCAGAACGAATAAAAAGAGTGAAAGAAAAAACTTTTAATAAAGGGCACGAAATTTTTGTTGAAATTCTCCACAATCCATTTAAAATATTTTTATTACTCCCTTATCTTTGGTACGTATTAGTTTTGGTATGGTACCGTCTATTTAAGAAAAAATAATTAAATAAAAATCTCCAGTTAGAAAGTTAAAAATGTATTTGTACTTTATTTTTAATTGAGGGTTTATTACAAAACCCTCAAAACGGCGAAGTCAAGGCTTTAAGCGTGAGCGTGCCTTGACTCGACGTATTAGAGGTTCCTTTGACAAACGTACATTTCAAGGTCTCTTTTATAACTCAAAGAGTGAGTGTTGGCAGGTGTTTCGGTTCATTATTTGAAAGTGTAGCATCTATTTCGGTGATAAATGGATTTACAACATTTCCATCCGAATATGAAGCAATACCTATATTTGATGCAGAACTTTTTACAGATGATAAAAATTACAATGCAATTTTAAATTCCAATGATTTAAATAGGATAGCCTGTTTAGTTTTTCCTGATATTTCTGATATAGCCCAGGTAAGGGTTGAAAAGACTTTTTGTAATATACTTACATTTCCCTGCGAGGCACCATCATTTCAAAACTTTTTAAAAAAGATTTCGAGAAGTATTGAATACCAGACCCAAAAAATTGATATTCAGAAATATGGTATTCAAAGTATAAAAAACACTTCGATTATGGGCTTTTTCTGTGGACATTCAAAACTAATTGAAGATGTAAGACAAGGAATTCAGAAGGCTGCTACTAACGAAAATCCTGTATTACTTCTTGGTGAAACCGGTACTGGTAAAACAACTGCCGCAAAATTAATTCATAAATTATCTTCCAGAAGGCATAAAGCGTTTGAAAGCTTAAACATATCAACTGTGGTAGATACCTTGTCTAGTTCTACATTTTTTGGAACAGAAAGTGGAGCCTATACAGATGCTCTTAAACATAAGGGAGTTTTTAGAAATGCTGATAATGGAACTCTTTTGCTTGATGAAATAGGGCTTGCATCGGAAAAGGTTCAGCAAATGCTTTTAGAGGTGTTGGAAACCCAGAAAATTAAAAGTGTTGGAAGTGATAAGGTAGAAAAAATAAACGTAAGAATGATTTTTGCAACAAATGCTGCCTTATATAATATGCTTAAAACCGGTAGTTTCCGCCAGGATTTATACTACAGAATTTCAGACAGTATCATACGTTTTCCTTCATTAAGACAAAGAAAGGAAGATATTAGAGATATTGTTAAAAATTATTTAGAAACCACTGATAAAAAGATTTCAGAATCTGCAATACATCGTTTGGAAAAATATGATTGGCCTGGAAATATACGCGAATTGAGACAATGCTTAAAAAGAGCAATTGAGAATTCTGCGTCTGGTACTATCCAGGCTGAGCATTTAGATTTTGGACTATTCGATCTCTGAAATAATCTGGAGAATTGAACGGCCAAACTCTTCGGATTTTGCTTTTCCAATTCCGTAGACGTTTAGTAAATCAGTCTTTGATTTAGGTTTTTTGGCCGCAAGATCCAAAAGAGTCTTATCTCCAAAAATCATATAAGGTGCAATATTTAAATCGTCAGCTTTCCGTTTTCGCCATGCTTTTAATTGAGTAAGAATTTTATCTGCAACCTGATCATTCGCTGCTGGTTTTTCGGCAATAATTTTATTACCTTTTGAAGAAGTTTTTGCAAAAGATATGGGTTGTGTCATATTGAGTGGATTGAGCGGAAGGTTTAATTCGGTTCGGGAGCTCAAAAAGGCCTTTCCCTGTGGAGTCAGTTGCAGGATATTGTATTCACCGTATTTAATCAGGTAGCCCTGGTCGATTAACAGTTCAACTAGTTCGAACCAGGTTTCTTTATCATATTCTGTGCCTATACCCCAGGTTGTAATTTTGTTGTGACCATTTTCGAGAATACGTTTATTTTTCAAACCCATTAAAACATCTATAACATAATTTGCACCATAACGCTGATTGGTTCTTATGATACAACAAAGAAGTTTTTGAGCTGGAATTGTAACATCTGATAAAGGAAGGTCTCCTGCCGCACAAATATCACAGCAAAAGGATTTTTCTTCAGCACTTTTGTTTGAGGAATCGTAGCTTTCGCCAAAATATGCCAAAAGGGCTTTACGACGACAAACACGGGATGTTGCGTACTTTATCATGCCTTGTAAAAGGGCTTCAGATTGTTCTGGATTTGCTGCTTCCTGAAAAAAGAAACGGATTTTGTGAATATCAGCAGCAGAATAAAGAAGTAGGGCTGATGAAGGAAGTCCGTCTCGGCCGGCACGTCCAATTTCCTGGTAAAATTCTTCAATTGATTTTGGCAGATCATAATTGATAACAAATCTTACATTTGGTTTATCAATGCCCATTCCAAATGCAATCGTTGCAACAATTATTTGAACTTCATCCTTTATGAATAAATCTTGATTTTTTGCTCTTTGCTGATCAGAAAGCCCCGCATGATAATTTAAAACGGAATAGCCAAGTTTATCTAGTGTTTGAGTTAATTCATCAACCTGCTTGCGGGAGTAACAGTAAATAATTCCGCTTTCGCCCGAGTGTTTTTTTATACATTTGATAACCTGGTCTAGTGCATTTCTCTTTGGCTGAACTTCAAGGTAAATGTTTGGACGATTAAAACTTGAAATAAAAATTGCAGGCTTTTTCATGCCCAGATTTTGCATGATATCGGTACGAACTTTTTCTGTTGCTGTTGCGGTTAGAGCAAGCATTACGGCGTTTGGAAATAATTTTCGTATAGATTTTATTTCCAGATAGTCAGGACGGAAGTCGTGTCCCCAAGCTGAAACACAGTGTGCTTCATCAATAGTGATACAAGAAATTTTGATTTCCGGGGCGCTTAAGAGTTCTCTGATTTTCTGAGTTGCCAGGCCTTCTGGGGAAACGTAAAGAATTTTTATTTGGCCATTTTTGATTTCATCTATGGCTTGCAAATATTCTTCCCAACTTAAAGAGGAATTGAGGAAGACGGAATTAATGCCGTTTGTTTTGAGTGAACCTACTTGATCCTGCATAAGGGAGATTAGGGGAGAAACGACCAGAGTCATCCCTTCCATGATGAGGGCAGGTAATTGGTAGCAGAGCGATTTACCTCCGCCGGTTGGCATGACGGCGAGGGTGTCTTTGCCTTTTAAAACGTTTGTGATTATATCCTTTTGTAGAGGTCTGAAAGTATCGTATCCAAAAACTGTTTTTAAGACATTTTCTGGTTTTTCATTTACAAAAGAGTCGGCATTTATCTTCATATAATAATTATAGCATAAACCCACTTGAAAAATCCTTCTTGATTTGTTATAGTTACACTCACTTCTGCCGGAGTGGTGGAATGGTAGACACGACAGACTCAAAATCTGTTGCGAGCAATCGTGTAAGAGTTCAAGTCTCTTCTCCGGTAAATTTTATAAGGTCTTTTAGGTCAGCTAAGAGACCTTTTTTAATTTTAAACATCTTCTAGTTGTTGACTTGAACTCTCGCGAGATGAATCTCGCTCGGAGCCGGACGGTGGAAGATTCTAAACAGACCCGCTGTCGCAGCTCTGTTTTTAACGAATCTTCGATCGTCGGCTAGTTCAAGTCTCTTCTCTGGTACTTTTAAAGGTCTTTTAGGTCAGCTAAGAGACCTTTTTTAATTTTAAACATCTTCTAGTTATTGACTTGAACTCTCGCGAGATGAATCTCGCTCGGAGCCAGACGAGCGTAGAACCTAAAACAATGCTGACGCATCGTTTTTTAACGGTTCTGCTATCGTCGGCTAGTTCAAGTCTCTTCTCCGGTAAATTTTATAAGGTCTTTTAGGTCAGCTAAGAGACCTTTTTTGTTTTTAAATTACTCTAGATCTAGACTTGAACTCTCGCGAGATGAATCTCGCTCGGAGCCGGACGGTGGAAGATTCTAAACAGACCCGCTGTCGCAGCTCTGTTTTTAACGAATCTTCGATCGTCGGCTAGGCGATTTCTGGAATCATATTGCAGCATAATTTCCTTAGGCTGATTGCTTCGGACAAGTGTCTTGGGCTGATGTCAAAGCTGCCTTCTATGTCTGCAATTGTTCTGGAAACTTTTAGGCAGGAGGCAATTGCTCTTGGTGAAAAGCCGTAACGGTTTACAGCCTTGTCTAAAAGATTTTGACAATCTTCATCAATTTTGCAAATTTCAAGAATTTCCTGCGGATTCAATTTAGAGTTTTTTATTCCCTGCCTCTGTCTCTGAATTTTTATTGCTCTGGCGACACCCTGCCTTATTTCACTTGTAGTTTGGAAACCTTTTCTTTCTTCGATATGTTCTTCATCACTATGATTTTCTACAAAGACTCGAAGATCGATTCGATCTAGAAGAGGTGCTGAAAACTTTTTCCAATACTGTTCAATAGATTTTGCAGAGCAAAGACAGATTTTTGTTTTTGAACCAAAATTTCCGCAAGGACAAGGATTTACTGCCATTAAAAGTTGAAAGTTTGCAGGATAATTTGTACTTCTTCCAGCTCTGCTTAAAGTTATACTTCCGCTTTCTAAAGGAACTCTGAGCATTTGCAAAACCGAAGAACGAAATTCCGCAGCTTCATCTAAAAATAAAACTCCATTATGAGCAAGAGAGATTTCTCCTGGCCTGCAGTTTGTGCCTCCTCCGCAAATACCCTCTAAAGTTGCAGTTTGATGAGGGATTCGGAAGGGAGGTATTCTAACCAAAGGCTCCGAAGGTTTAATTAACCCGGCAAGTGACCAGATTCTTGTTACTGATTGGGCTTCTTCCAGTGTTAGAAGAGGGGTAATAGCTGGGAACTTTTGGATTGCCATAGTTTTTCCACAACCGGGAGCACCCATTGCAATTAGATTATGACCACCGGCCGCTGCAATTTGTAGAGAACGAACAAGTTGTGCTTGTCCCTTCAATTCTGCAAATTCGTAACCAGGAGAAATGTTGCTAAAGTAAACTCCATCTATTTCTACGCAATCAGGGGGAATAAAACTTGATTCTTTAGATGGATTTCTGGATTCAAAAAAGGATCTGTCTTTAATTGCTCTGAAGGCATTTATTAAGTTGTCTGCCCCATAAACTTGAACACCTCTAACTTCTCTTGCTTCATCTGCATTTTGAGCAGGAACAATACAGTGCATTATTCCACAAGAAGCTGCTGTCGAAACTGCCGCATGAATTCCCTTTACAGGCCTTATTTTTCCCGAAAGTTCCAACTCCCCCATAATCAAAATTGGTTCACTTAAAAAGTCCTTTTCACCATTAGATTCTGCATTGGCAGCAAGTACACCAATTGCAATAGGTAAATCAAACCCGGCTCCTTCCTTTTTCATATCTGCAGGTGACAGACTGATTAAGACTCTTTCTGGTGGAAAATCAAAATCAGAATTACGGATAGCGGCCTGCATTCTTTCTTTAGATTCTTTTACAGCTCCATCTGCAAGCCCTACAATATCAATGGCTGGAATGCCCCTTCTTAAATCGACTTCTACAGTGACCAATGCCCCTTCATAACCAAAGGGTGAAAATGAATATATCTGCATTTAAAAACCTCTGTAAGAGTTATTGCCACAAAAGACGATTTTTACCAAAATTAGTGAAAAAAAATAAAAAAAATTTGAAAAATATTTAAAAAATTGAGTTTGAGGGCTTGAACACCTTAAATTTTTTTTATATTTTACTTTTTTTGCAACTATTTTGCTAAATCTGTGATATATTAATAGTTACAACTTTCATCATTTTTGTGGTGATTTGCTTAAATCAAAAAAGTTTTAAAACTAAGTAGGAGTTCTTGTGAATAAGCACGATTTTCCAAAAATCCATTTTTACGATCAGGATTTTGTAGACATTTATAATAAAACATGGTCTTGGGTATCATCTCTTTGGATAAATCCAAAAACTGGTGAACAGGACTCGGATGGCTTATTTATATATCCTGAGAATGATAATTTAATTCTCAATCAGTTTGAAACTATTTTTTCTTCTTTTTTCTTGGTTTATTCAAACAGAAATTTTGACCCTTGTAACAATATTGATTACTTTTATGACCATCAGGAAGATTCTGGTGCAATTCGCTGGAAGTATGATGTAAAAACTGATCAGCCTGTTCTAGATAAGGAAAATCCAGAAGGTGTTGGACTTCCTTTGTTTGCTTTGGCTGAATATAACCTCTTCCATAAGTCAGCAAATAAGAAACGTATTAAAGATGTAATGCCAATCCTTCAAAAATATATGACTTGGCTTGATGAAACTTTTAAGCAGGAAAATGGGCTTTATGCAGTTCCTGTTTGTGCTTCATCTATGGTTAATACTCCACGTAAGGATGCTTACTATCCTGTAGACTTCAATGCATGTATGGCTGTAAATGCTTCTTACATGTCTGCACTTGGTGATATTTTGAATGATAAGGAAATCAGTTTCCAGTACAGAAAGATGTACTTCTCTATCAAAACAAAAATTAATGCCTTGATGTGGGATGAAGAAACAGGTTTCTACTACGATCTTGATAAAGACGAAAAGCGTTTGAGTGTTAAAACAATTGCCTGCTACTGGACAATGCTTGCAGAAATTCCAAATGCAGATAAAGCAGATTTACTTGTTGAACACTTAAATAATCCTGATACTTTTGGTACAGATCATCCTTTCCCAACTTTGAGTGCTGATGATCCAAACTTTAGTGAAGAAGGTATGGGTTACAATGGTAGTGTAATGCCAGCTTTCAACTTTATGGTAATAAAGGGGCTTGAAAAATATGCTCAGTACGAGTTTGCCCGTGAATGTGCCATCCGTCACTTATACTATGTACTTGAAGGTTTAATGCCAAACGAAAATAAAGAACCTGGCGATTTGTTCGAAGCTTATCTTCCAAATAAGGAAGGAAAAGCAAAAATGACAGATAAGGATTGGGCTCGTTCTCATTATCTTTTAACTGCAGGTCTTTCTACAATTGCACTTATGATTGAAAACGTAATTGGTCTTTCAATCAGTTTGCCAAGAAAAACTGTAGACTGGATTATTCCAAACCTCGAAATTATGGGAATTGAAAACCTTTCTCTTAAACGAAACCTTATTACTATTCTTTCTAACAAGAGTTCTCGTGGTTGGGAAATCCAGATGGAAAGTGAAAAGCTTTATTACTTCACAATCAACATTCTTGATCAGAAAAAGAAAACTTTACCGATTCCAAGCGGTAAATGTTCTATGCTTATAGACAAACTGTAGGAGAGAAAATGGCAGCCCCAGAATCAGTCATTGAAATCGGTTCTACAGGGGTTCGTCTCCTAGTAGCCGAAGTAACACAAGATAGAAAGCAAAATGTCCTCGACCGGTCTGATATGCCTTTACCATTGGGAAAGGACGTTTTTACCAGTGGGCAAATTAGTCAGGAAACCCAAAACCAGCTTATCAATATCTTAAAACGTTATAGAGAACAGTTGGAAGGCTGGGGCATTTCTCCTCTGGATACTTCTTGTATAGCTTCGTCTGCCTTTCGCGATGCTTCAAACCGCGACCCAATTATGGACCGTATTCTGGTTCAAACAGGCTTTAGAGTACACATTGTAGATGGTGTAGAAGAAAACAAACTGATGTACATTGCCGTAAGTGAAACTATAAAAGATCAGCCTGTAGATTTTAAAAACGAAGATACAGTTATTCTGGTGGTTGGTGGTTCCACAACAGAAATTATGATGATGTCGGATGGAAAAATGGCCGGAGTTCACAGTCTTCGTCTTGGAACAGTCCGCATTGAACAGCAGATTAAAAATCAAACATCATCTTATTCAGATATTCAGCGTTATGTTCAGGAATCTATAAATAATACAAAAGGTTCCCTTGAAAGTGAAATTAATTTTAGTGAAGTAAAACAGTTTTTTGCCGTTGGTGCCGATATGACTTTGGCCGCTCTTTTAGTTGGCCGTCCAATATCAACCTTTCTTTGGGAAATTAACAAGCAGGATTTTGCAGAATTTACCAAGGATATTCAGGAATATACGGTTGATGAATGTGTAGCACGTTTTAAAATTGACTACAACGAAGCAGAAACCCTTCAAGTTAGTCTTTTGATTTACAATCTATTTCTTCATCTTACAAAAGCCGAAAGAATTATTGTTCCAGAAACAAATATTCGAAACGGAGTAATTACAAGTAAGACTTCAACTCAGAATGATGAATTACAGAAGGAATTCGATATGCAGATTATTGCTTCTGCCCGAAACCTTTTGCGAAAATATCATGGAGATGAAAATCATGCGGAATGTGTAAGAATGATTTCCACCAAGATTTTTGATACCCTCAAGGAAGAAATTGGGCTTGGAGAACATGCCAGAACTCTGTTGGAAACGGCTGCAATTTTACATGATATAGGATCCTTTATCCGCTATGACAATCACAATCTGCACAGCTGGTATATAATCCGCAATTCAGAAATTTTTGGACTTTCCCGAATTGATAACCAGATTATTGCCCAAATTGCCAAGTACCACAAGGGTAGTTTTGTTCCACAGGATGATGAAGGCTACCAGATGATGTCTCGTCCAGAACGTATGACCATTCTAAAGTTGACTGCAATCTTACGTATTGCCGATGCAATGGACCGTGGTCATATTCAGAAGTTCAGCGATTTTTCGATTAAGTTGCAGCAAAACTCAATGATTATTAATACAAAGAATTCTAAGAATACAATTTTGGAAAGAATTGCCTTATCTGAAAAAGCAGGTATGTTTGAGTCTGTTTTTGGTTATAAGGTTATTTTGCTGTAATGTCTAAATTAGAATTGGAGATTTTGTTTTATGGAAAATAGATTTTTTAATCGTGAATTATCATGGCTAGAATTTAATGCTCGTGTTTTACATCAGGGATTAAGAAAGGACCTTCCTCTTTTAGAACGTTTACAGTTCCTTTCAATCGTGAGCAGTAACTTTGACGAATTTTTTCAGGTTCGCGTTGCATCTGTAAAAAGACTTTTAATTGAAAATCCAAATTATATTGATGTTTCAGGCCTTTCACCAAAAATGGTTCTTACATCGGTTTCTGCCCGTGCTCATCAGATAATAAGATCCCAGCAGGAATGTCTTATGTCTGATATTTTACCTGAGCTTGCTTCAAAAGGATTTGTTTATGTAACTCCAATGCAGTATAGCCAGCAACAGACAGAATATTTGCAGGGTGTTTTTAAGCAGGAAATTTATCCTCTTTTGACACCTCTTCGCACAGACTTAGAGGCCTTCCCTCATATCAAAAATCTTTCAACCTATGCGGCTTTTATCTTAAAACCTATTGCAGGAATTAAAGTTGGTTCGCAGGAACTTAAGGGCTCTGATGATCAGCCTAGAATTGCTTTGGTAGAAATTCCAGGAGGCGTTCAGAATATTTACTGGCTTCCATCATCAAATAAAAAAACAAAACAGTTTGCACTTTTGCAGGATATTGTTACTGCTTGTGGAACTCTTCTTTTCCCAGGCTTTACCGTAGAAGAAACACTTCTTTTTAAGCTTGCTCGTGACGCTGACTTTGCGGTTGATGAAGATGCCGGTTCAAACTTTATCCACGCTATGGAAGACGTTTTGATTCAAAGAAAATCGTCTTTTCCTGTTCAAATTACTTGCGACGAAACTAGTACTACAATTGTAAAATTCCTTATGAAAAAGCTGGAGTTAGGCGAAGAGGACGTTTACAGAGTTCCTCAGATTATTAATCCAGGCGATTTGATGGAATTGCGTGATATTGATGAAGACGGAAAAATGTCTTTTGACCGCTGGGAGCATTTTTACCCTGCTGACCTTCCCGAAGATGAACCTTATTGGGACTTTTTAAAACAGCACGACAAAATCTTACATGTTCCTTATGAATCTTATGACCCTGTTGTAAAATTTATTTCGGATGCGGCAGATGATGATGATGTACTGGCTATAAAAATGACTCTTTACAGAACAGGTCGCGATTCCCCTATCATTGATGCATTGGAAAGAGCTGCTCAACGTGGAAAACAGGTTATTGTACTTGTAGAATTAAAGGCCCGTTTTGATGAAGAACGTAACATTGCCTGGGCAAATGAACTTGAAAGAGCCGGTGTAACAGTCATTTATGGACTTAAAAATCTTAAGGTTCATGCAAAAGCTTTAATGGTAATTCGTCGAGAAAGCGATACTATCCGTCGTTATGTTCACCTTGCAACTGGTAACTATAATCCTAAGACTGCAAAACTTTATTCGGATATTTCACTTTTTACATCTAATCCTCAGATTGCCAATGATGTAACTATGTTCTTTAATCTTGTAACTGGTTATTCAACTTTGCAGAACATGACAAGTCTTGCAATGGCACCTGTTACTCTTAAAAGTCGCTTAATCAGTATGATAAATCGAGAGATTGAGCGTTCAACTCCAGATAACCCTGGTTTGATTATTGCAAAAATGAATAGTCTTACTCATGAAGAAGTAATTGCGGCTTTGTATAAGGCAAGTCAGGCTGGTGTAAAAATCCTTTTGAATGTACGTGGTATTTGTATGCTTGTTCCAGGGGTAGAAGGATTGAGTGAAAATATCAGAGTTATTTCAATCGTAGATCGTTACCTTGAGCACGCCAGAATTTTCTATTTCCAGAACGGTGGAAATCCTGAACTATATTGTGCAAGTGCCGACTGGATGAACAGAAACTTGGACCGCCGAATTGAACTTATGTTCCCAATTTTGGATAAGGCTGCTTTTGACGATGTAAAATCTATTCTTGATACTTACTTTAAGGACAATACAAATGCCCTTGAATTACAGTCAAATGGTTCCTGGGCAGTTTGTGAGCGTGGCAAAAAAGAAACTGCTATTCAGGCTCAGGCTGAACTCTATAAAAAGTACAAAAAAATTGATGAAACAAAACCAAAGAGTTCCGAAAAACAGTTTGAAGTTCGTAGAAAGTAAAAAAATAAGAAAATTTACTTAAATATTTACTTAAAAAACACTTGAAATTTACTCTATCATTGTTATACTAAAGCTATATTTGATAAATTCAAATCAAATAGGAGTTTTGGATGATTCACGAACAGTATTTTAAGATGCGTAAGGAACAGGAAAAATTTCTTTCCCGTAAGAACAAGATTGACAAGAGTTTTTATAACGGAATTTATGACCGTTATGTAAATCCAATTTTAACCAGGGAGTCGGTTCCTCTTACCTGGAAATATGATATTAACAAGGAAACTAATCCTTTCTTTATGGAAAGACTGGGCGTTAATTGTGTATTTAATGCCGGTGCGATTTACCTTAACGGTAAGTATTGTCTTGTATGCCGTGTAGAAGGAAATGACCGCAAATCATTTTTTGCAGTAGCAGAAAGTCCAAATGGAATTGATAATTTCCGTTTCCGTGATTATCCAATTCAGTTGCCTGACACTTGCCCAGAAGAAACTAATGTTTATGATATGCGTTTGACTCAGCATGAAGACGGCTGGATTTATGGCATTTTCTGTTCTGAATCAAAAGATAAATCAAATCCAGATTTAGGTGCTGCTGTTGCGGCTGCTGGAATTGTAAGAACAAAAGACCTTGAAAACTGGGAAAGACTTCCTAATCTTGTAACAAAAAATTCTCCACAGCAGAGAAATGTTTGTCTTCATCCTGAATTTGTTGATGGAAAATATGCTTTCTACACTCGTCCAATGGATGACTTTATTAATACAGGAAGTGGTGGTGGAATTGGCTTTGGTCTTTGTGACGATATTACAAATCCTGTAATTGATGAAGAAAAAATTATTTCTAAGCGTGTTTACCATACAATTACAGAAGCAAAGAATGGTGCTGGAGCAACTCCAATAAAAACTTCTAAGGGCTGGATTCATATTTCCCATGGAGTTCGTAACACTGCCGATGGTTTGCGTTATGTTTTGTATGTTTATGCAAGCGACCTTAAGGATCCAAGTAAGGTTTTAGCTGAACCAAGTGGAGTTTTCCTGGTTCCTCTTGGAAGTGAACGTACTGGTGATGTAAGCAATGTTGTTTTCTGTAACGGTGCAATTGAACATGATGGTAAGGTATTTATTTACTATGCATCTTCTGACACTCGTATGCATGTTGCAACAACTACAGTAGAAAAATTGATTGATTATACTTTCAACACTCCTTCAGATCCTCACCGTTCACCTGACTGTGTAAAACAGCGTTGTGAATTGATAAAGAAAAATCTTGAATTGTTAAAGTAATTTTTTTAGTTTTTTAAGATAATTTAGGGCAGGGCAGGCTGGAAAATTAATTAATTTTTACGCTTCCCTGCCTTATTATTTTAACCTGCCCGTTTTCAAGGCTTACCAAAGTAGAAGGAAGTGCACCCTTTTTATCTCCATCATTTACAATAAGATCTACTTCTTTTTCGAATTCTTCTACAATCGCCCCTTCCTCTTCTAGAACGCTCTGCCCGCTGCGGTTTACACTTGTGCTGTAAATTGGTCCGCCAACTTCTTCTATAACTTGACGAATCCACTGGTCACCTGGGCAGCGAAAGGCTATTGTTGGTAGTTTGGCCTGTTCTGCCAGAGGGGTTTCTTCCTTGGTGTGAACGATTATTGTAAGTGCTCCAGGCCACTTTGCAAGCAGGTGCTGGGGAATTACATCATTTGTGTAAAGAGCAAGGTCTTGTGGTTTTGCTATAAGGCAAATTAAGGGTTTTGTTTCAGATCGTCCCTTTATCTTTCTAATTTCTGCATCTGTAGATGATTGGGGAAGCAGTTTTTTTGTAGCAACAAGGCCGCTAAAACCATAAACGGTGTCTGTTGGTAAAATACAAATGCCACCTTTTTTTAAAACTTCGGCTGTTTTTTGAACAGAATCTTTATCACTCTTGTTTATAATCATCTTGTTTACCTTCTTAGGCTTTATAATTTAACTTAAGCTTGTTCGTATGGATTGTCCTGGGCTTCTTCTTCCTGAGTTTTTGTCCAGTTTTGTCCGTCAAAAGAATAAACTGTTTCTTCGCAGTTGCCTTTTAGTCCTTTGCCCCAAAAGTTTTCAATTCCGTGCTTTTCCAGGTAGCACATCATGGAAGCGAGCAGGGCCCCGTGTGAAACAATCATAATTCTTCCATCTGGTATAGACTGATAAAGGACTTCGATTTTTTCCTTAATAAATTTTTTTGTTCTCTGACAGGCCTCTTCAAAACTTTCCCCGCCCTCTGGAGGCTGGTATTTTATTGGGTCTGTAAAAAAATATTTTCGAGGGTGGTCGGTCTTAATCCAATCTGCATAAGGCATACCTTCCAGCTTGCCAAAACTAAGTTCCTCAATCATTGGGTCGCGTATAATCTGAATGTTTCGGTGGCCACGGATTAAGCATGCGGTTTCGTAGGCACGGATTAGGGGTGAAGAAAAAATAATGTCAAAATCAACATTTTCCAGTCGCTGTCCAAGTTTTCCTGCAAGTTCACGACCTTTTTCATTTAGTTCAATATCTGCTCTGCCCTGAAAACGTCTTTGGGCATTCCAGTCTGTAGTTCCGTGTCTAATTAAATAAAGTTCCATTTTTTTGTCCTAAAAACGAATCCTTCTAAGGTGAGTTATGTGGCTTACCAAAAAGTTTTCAATTTCTTTTGTTGGTTCTACCTGAAAGCGTAAAACTGCTTCTCCAGGTTGTCGAGAAATTCCTAATGCTTGTCCTACAATTGTAAAAAACTTTCCCGGAATTTTGCTGTCAGGGAATTGCATTTCAAGCATGTCGTTTTCTTTTATTGCAACTTCTATAAGATGGATTTTTCCAGAAAAGTCCATTCCGTCAGCTTCGAGTATTTCGCTCCTTATAGAAGCTTTGAGCAGCTGTTCTTCAGAAAGAATTAATCTGCTGGAAATTCTATGATTAAGACTTTCCTTTTGATGCTGATCCATGTCTGTTTTTGCAAGACTTTGTTTCAATTCCTTTATCAACTTATCAGCTTCTTGAATTGAAGTTTGAAGATAAGTTTTTTCAACATCATTTTGATGGAAGATTGCGGCCTTGTGACCTGGTCTAAGAGCTGGAAAACTTGTGTATTCAGAAACTGGATCTGAAGTTTTAAGGTGACCAAGGAAGTCTAAACCGCTTTCGTCTATAAACTTTGTGATTGGGGAGTCAGAAGGAATGTTCAAAAGATAGATTCCATCTGCCAGTTTTTCCTTTATATATTTATTAATGTTTGGATTGTTTTCTGCAAATGTAATATTGCTATCAGTAACTTTTAATATATATCCATGATAAAGGGTTGCCGAGGCGTATGAGTTGTACCATTCTGTAATATTGATTTTGAGGTTTTGAGGAATTTCGTAATAGGTGTAGGTAGAAATTGCATCAAAAATTTTTTGTGGATTCCAGTCCATGTCAAAAGCTGTGGAAACCGACTGGCGGGTAATTTCAAATTCTGTAACAATGCCGCACTTCTTTATCATCATGAATGAGCTGAGTGGCAGCAGAGCAGAAAGTGGAAGGCCTGGCATAAGAGTTACAGTAAATGTTGAATCTATATTTAAAACCTTTGGAGTTTGTTCGGCTGGGCCCTGGAATACTTGTTCTAAATTTGCTCTGGTAAAAATTTCTTCATCATCATCAGATTTGCCAAGTTTTTGTAGAAGACCGAATTCTTTTGCAGAGTCAATCATTCGGTCCAGAAGGTTTGCGTTTTGCTGGGCTTCTTCGGCACTTTGAGTCTGGGCATGGGCTGCTTCCAGCATTCGGGTAAAGCGACTTTTTTTTGCATCGGCATTTCCGTCTTCACTGTAAGTTCCAATTAAAAATGCAAGTCTTAAAAGTGACTGTCTTGTATAACCTGTTTCTGGAATTGAAGTAAGGCAGTCTATTAAAAGTTGAGCCTCTTTTTTGAGTCCATCTTTGCTGAAGCGAGAAACTGATGCTGCACATAAAAGGCTGTACTGCTGAATTTCTGGAAGATTTGCAAAGGCTTTACAACGATTTTTATCTAGTTCATAAGCTTTTAAACCTTCTTTTACAAGGGAAAGATTAATAAAAGCATTCATTAAAAGTTGAATAAAGTTTTCTTTACCAGGAAAAATTTCCATAAGGCGGTTCATATCATTTTTTTTGATAATGCCATCTGCCTTGCAAGAAATTCCTCTTACTTTTATGTATGAAATAAATGCGGCCAAAATATTTGGATTTAGAGTAAAAATATCTTCTGTTGAAAAATGAGTAATGCTTACGTCTGGAAAAAGGAGTTTTACATTAAGATAATCCTTAAGTTTTTCCTTAAAAAATGGATTTATGTATAAAAAGTCCTTTTCGGAATACTTATCCTGAATTTTATAAAGGAAGAGTCTTTCGGTTAGGTTTATTACTTCGGCGTAAATTTCGGTTACAGAATATTCGGATGCAAAAAAATCAATTAAAAGTTCGCAGGTTACCTGTGGCAGTATGGATATGGCTGTCAAAATCTTTACATCAAAGGTATCCATAAGCGTAAGGGCTTTTTGAATGTGCTCTGTTTTGTAAATAAAGGCAGCAAGCTGTTCAATTAAACGCTGCTTATTATAAGGGGTTTTTATTTCTCCTAAATAAAGTCGCATTGTGTCGAAAAATTGTTTGTCTGATAAAGCGGCAATTGCTTCCTGCCACTGGGCAATTTCATTTTCAGCTTTCAATGTCTATCTCTCCATCATAGCGTACGATTTTATATTCGTATCCCTGTTCTGCCAGGAATTTTTGACGGTTTGAACCAAACTCTTCTTCGACAGTATTGCGTGTGATGAGGGTGAAGAAGCGGGATTTCTGCTCCTTTGGTCGTAAAATTCGTCCCAGGCGTTGTGCTTCTTCCTGACGGCTGCCGAAAGTACCGCTCACCTGAATTGCAAGAGAAGCATCTGGTAAGTCGATGGCAAAGTTTGCAACTTTTGAAACTACCAGAACTCTTATTTTACCCTGGCGGAAATCTGCATAGATTTTGTCGCGTTCGGCGTTTGGTGTTTTTCCTGTAATAATAGGGCAGCCCAGCATTTTTGTAATTTCATCAAGCTGGTCAAGGTACTGGCCAATTACAAGAATTTTGTCATTTGGGCATTTTTCTATAATTTCTTTTACGATAGGGATTTTGTCCGGATTCATACTGGCAATTTTGTGTTTTTCTCTGGCAGTTGCAACGGCATAATCAATTTCCTGGGAAACTGGTAAATCTACGCGCACTTCAATACATTCTGCAGAAGCAATCCAATGATCGCGCTCCAGTTCCTTCCATGGCACATCATAACGTTTTGGACCAACTAAAGAGAAAACATAACCTTCACATCCGTCTTCACGAACCAGGGTAGCTGTAAGTCCAACGCGGCGAACGGCCTGTAATTCTGCAACAACACGGAATACTGGGGCAGGAAGCATGTGTACTTCATCATAAATAATTAAACCCCATGGTCTTTCGTGGAAAATTGAAAAATGAGGATAAGGTCCTTCTTTGTCTGGTCGCCAGGTCAAAACCTGATAAGTTGCAACTGTTACCTGTTTGATTTCCTTATTTTCGCCTGAATATTCTGCAATCTGGTCGGCGGTAAGATTTGTTTTGTCTAAAAGTTCGTCTATCCACTGGTGAACTGCTGAAATGTTAGTAGTGATGATGAGGGTAGAAGTTTTGAGCATGTCCATAATTGTCATGCCAACTATGGTTTTTCCAGCTCCACAAGGCAGAACGATTGTTCCAAAACCAGTTCCAGGCCCTTTATCACCAATCAGGGCTTTTGCAGAATTTTTCTGATATTCGCGGATGATTAAAGGCTTTCCCTGGCTGGTAGTTTCTCTAAGACTTACATCCAGAGGTTCTCCATCGCTAAGGGCTACTTTATCATCAACCGGCCATCCTGCCTGAAGAAGAAGCTGTTTAATGGTTCCACGGTCCGTCAGTTTGAGGAGGAAGGAATGTTCTGGAGCTTCTTTATCACCTTCCAAAGTTTCTGTAAGAAGTTTTTTAACGGTTCTGTTGGCGGCAATTTCTTTGTAAACAGGAAGAGAATCTGCCACCAGATATAAAAAGTGTTCTGTGATTTTTTCAGAGGAATCTTCTTTTACAGGCACTTCGATATCTGGACCTGCAATCAGCTTAATTTTTCCAAAACGAGAGGAAATTTCCTTTATCCACATAACGATTGATTGTGGTACATCGTAACGGGCGAATTTTTGCAGTACTTCGATTGCATTTTCTGCTGTAAAACCTGCGGAAGCCGCATTCCAGAGTGATAGTGGGGACAGCTTGTAGGTGTGCAAATGTTCTGGAGATTTTTCCAGTTCTGCAAAAGGAATTAATGCATTTCGGCATTCTTCTGCCAGAGGTGCATGAACATCAAGTAAAAGAGAACGGTCGCCTTGTACGATTAAAGGATTTTCAAAATTCATATTGAACATATTATTATAATAAATTCTGAAATAAAATTGAATTAGTTAGAACTAAATTTGACATTTAAATGTTTAGAGTTATTATTAGTGGCAGGAAGTGATTTTATGAGTTTGTTTAAAAAATTTTTTATTATTTTTTGTTTATTTCTGGTCTCACAGTTTTGTATTTTTGCAGGCGATAGAAAAACTGATTCTGGTAAAAATGAAAAACTTGATTTTGCGAATTTGCTGATTGTAAATCCTGATAAAGCAGATGACAGTTTCTATTATCTGGGAAAACTGAAGGTTGAAGATCTTTCAGTGAATGACTGGACTAAGAATGTTGTTTATACACCATATGTTTTGGGTAATGAAAATGAAAGTTATGTATTACCAGCCCTTGTTGTAGGTTTGATTGCTGAAACTTTTGCAAGTGAACAGAATAAGCTTCTTATAAAAGATATGTATAAAAAGAACCCTTCCATTTTTAAACTGTAAAAACAGAAGGGTTAGAAATTACTTTTTTGAATTTTTTACGCTTAGTCTAAAGCTAAATCTCCATCCTTTATCCAGCCGATTTTTCTGAATAAAAGTCCGAATGCCCAGCACAAAAGTGCAGGTAAAACAAAGCTGATTAAGATAAGTCCAATCCAGTCTAAGGCATTTGGAGAAATTGCAGCGGCTCCGTGACCAATTGCAACTTCGCTTGGCTCGAACCATCCTGTAATCACTCCAATTTGTCCTACAAGACCACAAGTTCCCATTCCAGAGCTAACTGCGGCACCGTTCATTTCCAGTTTGAATAAACAAGTTGCCAGAGGGCCTGTAATCATTGAAGTAAGACATGCTGGTAACCATACTTTTGGATTTTTGATGATATTTGGCATCTGGAGCATAGAAGTTCCTAATCCCTGGGAAAGAATTCCACCCCAGCGGTTTTCGCGGAAACTGAGGACTGCAAATCCTACCATTTGAGCACAACATCCTGCTACGGCAGCACCACCGGCAAGTCCTGTTAAACCAAAAGCGGCACAGATTGCTGCAGAAGAAATTGGAAGTGTAAGTGCAACTCCAACAACCAGTGAAACTAAAATACCCATCCAGAATGGGTGGAGTTTTGTTGTCCAAACTAAGAATTTTCCAACGCTGCTTGCGGCAATTCCAATGTATTTTGCTGTAAGGACTGTAAGAAGGGCTCCAACTAAAATGGTAACTGCAGGAGTAACGATAATATCAACCTTTGTTTTTTTGCTTACAAGACGGCCAGCTTCAGCAGAAATGATAGCGATGAGAAGAACTGCAAGAGGTCCGCCGGCTCCACCTGTAACATTTGCAGCTGAACCAACTGCAGCAAGGCTAAAAAGTACAAGGGCTGGAAGACCCATTGCAAAACCAATTCCAACTGCCATTGCAGCTCCAACTACATGGGCGTCTGTTGCAAAGTTTCCTGCATTTACGAGGAACTGGAAAACTGCATTGTTGCTTAAACGGCAAAGCTGCTGTCCCAAAGTTTTGATGATTGTTCCAATTAATAAAGAGGCAAACAATCCCTGTGCCATTCCTGACATGGCGTCGATACAGTAACGTTTAACATACTTGTTCATTTCGATACCTCGAATAAAAGTGTTGAGAAAGATAAAAATTTAATTGGGGTAGTAAATTACTTGTAGATGTTGATACGCGGTGCACCTTGGTGTCATCCGGTAGGGCAGGACTCTATGGACTCTGTTTGTTTGTTCATCTCAAACGTAAAATCTGTTCAAAAAGTATCAAATTCTATTAATAAAATCAAGATTTTGGTAAATGTGGGTAAAATCCCCGATAGCGAAATTTTACAGGATACGAGTATTATTTTTTTAAAGCAACCGGTTGCCGGCAACCGGTTGCTTTAAAAACTAAAATTCATATAAAAAATTAGGAGTAAAAAATGAAAGTTAGTAAGAAAATTTTTGTTTGTGCATGTGCTTTGCTCGTTTTGACATCTACAATGTCAGCTGCAAAGAAATCAAAAAAAGCTAAAAAAACAAAGGCTACAGAAATTAGCTGGATGTTCTGGGATGATCTCGAAGCTACTTCAGATCTTATGTCTCAGGGATACGCTCAGACAATTGAACGCTTTAACAAACAGTACGAAGGCGTATATCACTGTACTCCAATCACAACAAACCTTGAAGAATATGATATGAAGCTTAATGCTCTTATTGCAGCAGGAAAAGCTCCAGATCTTTTTATTTGTAACCCAGGTCCAAACCTCAGCTCTTATGTAGAAGCAGGAGCTGCTAAAGACCTTACAACAATTTTAACTAAGAATGAATCAGCTTGGTATGGTACCTTCACAAAAGGTATTTTTGAACGTCTTACTTATGATGGAAAAATTATGGCAGTTCCAACAAACTTTGCTGCTGCTTTAGTTTTCTATAACACAGAATTGTTCAAAAAAGCAGGATGTGCTGTTCCAACAACTTACGAAGAATGGATTGATTGCTGTAAAAAACTTGAAAAGTCAGGTGTAACACCTGTTGCTTGTTCAGCTGGTACTCCATGGTGTCTTTCTATGTTAGCTGGTTATTTCTGTGATCGTGCTGGTGGTCCAGATAACCTTGCAAAAGTAAACGCAGGAAAAGGCAGCTGGTTAGATCCATCTTTCAAAAATGGTGTAGGAAAACTTAAGGAACTTTCTAAATACTTCCAGAAGACTGCTGCTGGTGATTCAAATGACCAGGCTACAGCTGCTTTCTACAATGGTGAAGCTGCTATGTTAGTTCAGGGTTCTTGGGTAATTGGTCAGATTAATGGTGCAAGACCAGATTTTGAAGCTAAGTGTGGTGTATTCTCATTCCCAGCTATCAAAGGTGGTTCAGATCCTAACCGTATGATTGTTAAAACCGATAACCTTGTTATGTCATCTACAACAAAGAATGAAGAAGCTGTAATTGCTCTTATGAAAATGTTCACAGATGATACTGCACAGAAATATACAGCAGAAGTTGCTGGTAAGATTCCTGTAACTGGTGTTAAGTTCGACTTGAACAAAGCTCCAAAACAGCTTGGATATGTTCAGAAGATTCTTGCTAAATCAACAGGTACCCTTGGATTCTACAACGAATCTTTGGCTACTGTAGAAGCTGGTGATACTTTTGACAACGCTATGGTTGATATCTTCCTTGGTTCTTGTAGTGTAGATGAAGGTCTCCAGAAGATTGAAAACTTTTACAAGAAAAACATCTGGAAATAATAGTCTTACTCCTATGTCCGTTTTCTATAAAACTTTCTCCTCTTGTATAGGAATCGGGGGTAGTTGAAATATCTTGTGCCGGTCTTGTCTACCATAGTCATAATTAAACAAGACCGGCTTTTTTTTATAGTTAAAAATCTAGGAGTTATTTTTTATGAATGGTAATAACATGTTTAGGAAAAAGTCTGCCATAGCAGTTTTTGTACTGCCTTCTCTGGTACTTTTTACTGCAATTTTATTAATTCCAATTATACAAATGTTCTATTATTCATTATGTGATTATATGAACTTAAGAAAGCCTATTTTTGTAGGTTTTCAAAACTATATATCTTTATTCAAAGAAGATGAGATAATGAGAATGGCCTTGAAAAACTCCATCTTCTTTACCATTTTTTCTGCCGTAACACAGCAACTTATTGGTTTGTTCCTGGCAGTTTTACTTACGAATATAAAAAGGTTTAGAAACTTCTTTAAAAATATATATTATTTACCTTGTGTTCTTTCTTCGGCAGCTCTTGCTTTATTGTGGTCTTTCATGTTCAACCCAAGAATTGGTATAAACTCTATTCTTGCAAAAATGGGTATTGAAGGTCCTATGTGGCTTATGGATACAAAGGGCTTTATTGTTCTTCCAATGTGGGTAATTGGTTTTGTTGCAACCTGGCAGTATGTTGGTCAAACAATGATGTTGTACATGGCACAGATTTCTGGTATTCCAACATCACTTTATGAAGCAGCTTACATTGATGGAGCAACAAGCACTCAGGCCTTCTGGAAAATCACACTTCCTTTGCTTAAACCAATGGTAGCTACAACACTTTCCTTGAACTGTATCGGTTCCCTTAAATTCTTTGACCTTGTATTCAACATGACTGGCGGTGGTCCTGGCTACAGAACTTCGGTACTTGCAACATATCTTTACGAGCAGGGCTTTAAGTTCTACAAAATGGGATATGCCAGCTCAATCGGTGTAATTTTATTAGTTCTCTGTCTGATTGTTACAGGAGTAATTAATAAATCAATCAAAATAGAAGATTACGAATTATAGATGAAGGGAGGTAAAAAATGGTAACTAAAAAATATTCCGTAGCAAGAACTTTGATTTATGTTTTCTTGGTTTTCCTGGTTGTAATTTATCTTGCACCTCTTTTATGGTGTGTTTTGGTTTCGTTGAAAGATAATACAGAACTTATTGATAATCCTTTTGGCTGGCCTGAAAAACTTAGATTTGTAAACTTTGTCGAAGCCTGGAAAAAGGCTTATCTTGGTAAGGCTTTATTAAATTCTTTAATAGCTTGTACAACCTCCCTTATTGGAACCCTCTTTTTGGGTGCTATGTCTGCCTTTGCAATTGGTAGAATGAAGTGGAAGCTTTCTAAATTGACTCTGACTTATTTTATGGTAGGAATGATGATTCCGGTACATTGTGTTTTAATTCCTCTTTTTGTGCACTTTTCAAAAATTGGTCTTACAGATTCCCTGCCTTCCATCATTCTTCCATATATAGTGTTTGGTATGCCAATTACTATATATATTTTGACAGGCTTTTTCCGTTCCATGCCAAACGAACTGTTTGAGGCGGCAAGTATTGATGGATGTAATATCTACCGCTGTTTTTTTACAATTGCTTTACCTTTAGCCCAAACCGGACTTTTTGTTACAGGCCTTATGACTTTTGTTGGTAACTGGAATGAACTTTTACTTGCCATGGTATTTATTTCGGACAAGTTGAAAAAGACAATCCCTGTTACCTTGTCTTACTTTGTAGGTCCATACAAGACCAATTATGTTCAGATGTTTGCCGCAATTTTGATAGCCATTATTCCAAATATTATTGTTTACTCCTGTTTCAGTAATAAGATTGTAGATGGTCTTACTCAAGGTGCGGTAAAAGGATAATAATTCTTTAATAGGGCAGGTATAAAATTATAAGTATATCTGCCCTATTTTTAGAATTTACTGTTATTTTAAGAAATAATAAAACATGGTATATTTTCTCTTATGGTAACTATATATGATATAGCCAAGGCTACAGGCCATTCTGCACCGACCGTATCAAAAGCCTTAAATGGGCAGGGTTCTTTGAGTGTAAAAACCAGAAAACTTATTGTTGATACTGCTAAAGAAATGGGCTATGAACCAAATATAACAGCAAGAACTCTTACAACCAAAAAATCAAATCTTATTGGTGTAATTTACGATGATACCGGAATGAATCTTGGTTTCTCTCATCCTTTGTTCTCTGTTGTTTTGAACCGTTTTCGTGATCAGGTAGAAAATGCCGGCTATGATATCATCTTCCTTTCTCGTTTCTATAAAATGTCTTATTATTCACATGCCCGTTACCGAAGTGTTGATGGAGTTATTATCATAAACCCAGCTACAAATGATTTGGGCGAGTTTAAAGAATTTGTAGA
Source organism: Treponema sp. UBA4267 (assembly GCA_002395155.1). Lineage (GTDB taxonomy): Bacteria > Spirochaetota > Spirochaetia > Treponematales > Treponemataceae > Treponema_D. Next base: position 84,636 of record DGWD01000008.1, on the reverse strand, counting down.
TGAAAATATTCCCAGAGTATCTACCAACTCAATCATAAATGGTATTTGTACAATTATTACAGATAATGAAAAAGGTGGTTACGAGGCTGCCGAATACTTTATTAAAAAAGGACATAAAAGAATTGCCTTTTTAAGTGCCCCAATAAAAGAAATTTCTTCGGCTCCTCAGGAACGTCTTGAAGGTTTTAAAAGGGCTCTTAAAGATAACCATATTACTTTTGATGAAGATTTATTTATAGAAAGTAGAACCTGGCAATCAGAAGGAGCTTACGAAGCTTTTAAAACTTTATATAAAAGAACTCAGGATTTTACAGCAGTTTTTTGTGCCACCGATACAATGGCATTTGGACTTTATCGTGCAGCCGAAGAACTTGGCCTTAAAATACCTCAAGACATTTCTGTAATAGGTTTTGATGACGATTTTTCTGATAATTTTATTAGTCCACATCTAACTTCTTTTCACCAGGACGCAATTCAAATTGCAGACTTGGCAGCAGATATGATGATTCAACAGATTGCAGAAATTCCTGTTCCAGATTTTATTCGCTGTGATGCAAAACTAATTGAAAGACTGTCTGTAAAAAATCTTAATCAGAATTAATTTGAAGAGTCGTAGTCAGGTTCTTCATCGGCTGCCGCAAGAGCCTGGGCCGCAAGGTCATTGATGTAGTTGGCCTGAGCAGCTTTTTCTTTTGTTGTTCCAGAAGCTCCAAGTGCAAGCTTTTGTAAAGACTTCTTGTCTTCCCGCTGAGCATTCAATTGCTGAGCAACAAGTAAAATTTGAGCGGCTTCTTGCGCCCGAACATGCAAACACTGGGCAATAGCACTTTCTTCTGCATTTGCAAGATTTTCCAGCGTTGTAAATTCCCTTTGAAGCAACAAGGCTCTTTTTTCACCAATTCCAGGTAAATCCAGAAAAATTGATTTAGTATTTTCCTTTGTTCGCAGGTTCTGGTTACGGCTTGTTGCAAAACGGTGACATTCATCGCGGACTCTTTGCAAAAGTCTTAATCCATCACTTCGTCTAGGCAAAACAATAGGAGTTGAATTTCCTGGTCTGTACAATTCTTCGTTTTTTTCTGCAAGACCAACAATTGGTATATCAAGTCCAAGGGCATTTAGAACTTCTTCAACGGCATTTACCTGACCAATACCACCATCAATCATAAGCAAATCTGGTAGATCGGCCTGCTCATTTATAAGTCTGGTATAACGACGGCTTACGGCTTCCTTCATTGAGGCAAAGTCATCTATAAGGCCTTCAGTTGTTTTTAGGCGGAAGTAACGGTAATTCTTTTTATCAGGATTTCCGTTGTAAAAGCTGATAAGGGAAGCGACAGGCCATTTTCCACCGATATGTGCAATATCAAAGCCTTCAATTCGAATAGGAAGAACATCCAATCCAAGAACATCTTTAAGTTCCTGCATGGCAGGTGTGTCTCCACGGTCGCGAAGTCGTCTTACAATATCTTCCTTGGCATTTTGTCTTGCCATTTGTATAGCAGCAATGTCTCTGGCTTCGTTTGAAATGTAAAAAGGGTATTCTCCATCAGCATTTGCTCTTTCCATATGAAGCTGGGACATTACTACAGAAATTTGAGTATGAGTTTTTAAATCCTTATGCAGCCAGTCTGAAATAAGCTGGGCTTGGGCAGTTTCTGGTATAAAAACATTAGGAGGAATGGTTAAAGGGTCTTCGTAGTAACAGGCCATAAATTCCCCAATCAGGTCTTCATCATCATTTAAGGATTCTGCTCTGTAGTTTTCGCGGCCCAGAAGTTTACCGTTACGGATTTTTAGAACAGTAAAACTTACCAGTTCGCCTTCTGAAGCATAAGCAATATAATCGCGGTCGTCAGATTCAAAGCTTTCAACAATATTTTGATTTTGGAGCACCATAAGAGCCTTAATTCCATCTCTCAATCGGGCAGCCTTTTCAAAGTTCAGTTCCTTTGCGGCAGCCTTCATCTCTTCTGTCATTTTTGCAACAGTCTGGTCCCCCTGACCTTCAAGCAGGCCCTTAATTTCCTCTATATAAGAGTTGTATTCTTCCTGGCTAATTTTTTTACAGCAAGGGGCCTTACACTGCTTCATATGATAGTAGAGACAGGGAGTGTCTCGGTCTCGAAGAGTTCGACAGTGTCTTATAGGATAAAGTTTGAAAATTGATTCTATAAAGGAATCCAGTGCACCTACATCTGGGAAAGGTCCAAAATAAGTTGAACCATCCTGCAGAATTCTACGGGTCTTAAAAATTTTTGGAAAAGCTTCTTTGGTAATTCTTAAAACAGGGTAGGATTTTCCATCTTTCAGGTTGATGTTGTAACGGGGCGAATATTTCTTAATCAGGTTGTTTTCCAGAATAAGTGCTTCGTATTCGTTACGGGTTGTAATGTATTCAATCCACTTGGCGTGGGCTACCAGAAGTCTGGTTTTTAAGTTTCTCTGTCCAGAAAAATATGAGCTTAGTCTGTTTTTTAGGTTTTTTGCCTTACCAACATAAATGACCGTGTCTTCATCATTATGCCAAAGGTAAACTCCGCTGTCCTGAGGTGCTTTTAAGGCTGTCTGGTGGAGGAGTTCATAATTTGGATTAGACTTACTCATATCTTAATTATATAAAAATACTTTTTTCTAAACAATTCAATTTTCTTGCCGATAGAGAAGGTAGGAAAGAATATGTCGAACCCATTTTTTAGAAAAAAATTGAATGTTATTGCCCTGCTTGGTCTTACAAGTATGATAGCAGGAACTTCTTTAGCTTTTGCCAAGGAAGTAAATCTGGGAGGAAAGGAAGGATGGCCTTCATTCCAGAAAGAAAACAATATAACTACTCGTAAAGGTCGTTTTGGATACGATTGTATTCAGATTGCCTCAAATTCTTTTGATGCAGATGAATATACCGATATCCTTATTGATTTTGAGGATGAGCAGATGCCAATTTCTGCTGGTGACTATGACCTTATTCAAAATAACTTAAAGTTTTCTAATCAAACAATAAATGAAGATGCTGCAGGTTTAAGCAGAAATCTTGGCGGGCTTAGTGTTTTAGGCCAGACAGGTTCTTTCTTTGGTTCTGAAGGATTAATGGGTTCTTTTACAATTGAATTTTGGCTTTGTCCTTCTATAGCAGAAAATGGTGAAACTATTGTTAATTGGGAATCTTCTAAGGTTGAAGATGATAAATTAATTTACCAGCTTTTGAATGCCTCTTTTGATAAGGGGCGCCTGGTATGGACTTTTTCAAACTTTTTTAATTACTACATTACTCCAAACGGTAGTACAGATGTAATTTTGAAGGGAACTTCTAAGATTATTCCTGACCAATGGAGTTACCATGCTCTTTCTTATGATGCAGAAACAGGCCTTTTGGAATATTTAGTAAATGGCGTGACAGAGGATTTGACCTACATCACCAGCAGCGGAAACGAAGCTGGAGAAGTTTGTCTTGTAGTTTTGGGAACAAAATCGGAATTGGAAATTTGTTCTGAATATACCGGCAAAATAGATGACTTTAGAATTATGAGAAGGCCTTTCCAGACCCCAGACTTCCAATCAGCTGACAATGCAGGTGGACTTGAACACTTCCAGTACCTTCCACAGGGAGGAAGTTTTATTTCAAAGCCAATTATGGTTTCTACAGGCTCAGTTTTAAATGTCTTAAAGGCAGAGGAATCGGTACCTGTTCAAACCGAAGTTTTGTATTATGTTCGTTCCGGCGAAAACTTCTACGGTTGGACAGATTCTTATCCAGAATGGAAGCCTGTACAAAATGGAGAAAAAATTACAGGGGTTACGGGGCTTTATTTCCAGGTTATGGCAGAGCTTTTGCCAGATGGAAGTGGTTCCAAATCGCCAACAATAACACAAATTTCTTTAGATTTTTCAGAATTACCAGAACCTTTACCTCCATTTGTTGTTAAAGCTGTAGCAGGTAATGCATGTGTAAAGCTTTCATGGAATTATTCGGTAGATGATACTGCTGGTGGATATTATTTGTATTACGGAACACGTCCTGGAGAGTATTTGGGACGAATTGCCTTGGAAGGAGAGTCTCCAATCAATGTTGGAAATACTACCTCCTTTACTGTAAGTGGACTGGAAAATGGTAAGATTTATTATTTTGCTATTGCAGCCTGGTCCGCATCGGATATGAGAGTGGTCGGAGAATTGTCAAAAGAAGTTTTTGCTCGACCGTTAGCAAGATTAAAATAGGGTCAAGACAGGGGAAATATTATGGCAAAGAATTTGGTATTGGCAAAAGCACAGAATGCGGTGTTAGCTCATGACTGGGCAACTGCAGCCAGACTTTATAAGGAACTTCTACAGGGAAATGAAAAAAATGTAGATTACCTTATGGAATTGGGGTCCATTTATGTAAAGGCTGGGGAAGATGAAAAAGCTATTCCTTACTATCAGCAGATTATTACATGTTATCCTCATTACATTGATGCAATGAATAATCTGGGGGCAATTTTCCGTCGTCTTAAACGTTACGATGAATCTATAGCAATACTTAAAAAGGCTAAATCTGAAGGTCGTGATTCTGGAAGTGTAAACTACAACCTCGGTTTTACCTACAAAGAAATGAAAAAGTACGAAGAAGCCATTGATTCATTTGAACTTGTTATTGCCGAAAATCCAGATGATGTTCTTGCCTACAATCACCTTGGTTCTATTTATTATGCTCAGAAAAATTACGATAAATCTATTTCTTCTTTTAAGCGTGGTTTGCAGGTAGACCCTAATCACCCTATTTTGAATTACAACCTGGCCCGCTGTTATGAAGATTCTAAAAATATTCCAGATGCAATTCGCTGTTACGAAGCAACATTAAAAACTCGTCCGGGTTGGAAAGATGCCATTCGCGATTTTAGTGAACTTTTGATTAAGGGACAGAAAAACAAAGAGGCCCAGGATTTGGTCGAAAAATCAATAAAACTCCATCCTACAGACGGAGATTTAATGTGCATTCTTGGCCGAATCTTCCTTAATCAGTTTGATTATGATAATGCAAGTAAGACTTTTAAAAAGGCAGATTCAGTAAAACCTAATGATATTAAAATTTTGACAGGGTTTTCGCAGGCTTTGGAAAAAGGAGACAACATTTCTGCTGCCCTTGAAAAGGCCTTGGAAGCAAGCGAAATTGACCCAAATAATAATGATGTTCGCAAGCAATATGCTCATGTTTTACTTTCCGCTCAACGTTATGAACAGGCCTTGGAGCAGGTAAAATTACTGGATTCAGATACAAATGGAAGCGATCCACAGGTTTTAGATCTTTATGGTCAGTATTATATTTGCCGTGGTGATGAAGCCAGTGCAAAGGAATACTACGACAAAATTCAGAAACTTAATCACAATTATAAAGAGTATATGCTTGAAGCTTCTGATCGTTATTCACAAATTGGTAATTTGGATAAAGCTCAGGAGTATGCCCAGCAGTTTGTAGACCGCCGTTCTCAGTCTCCAGAAGGTTATAACCGTTTGGGAAAAATTGCCATTGCAAAAGGCGATTTAAAAACTGCAAAAGAAGTATTTCAAAAAGGACAGGAACTTTGTAATCCAAATATTATTGCTTCAAAAGGTCTTGCAAAAATCGAAAGTGAGTTGAGTAAAAATCCTGCTTTATCTGAAAGTCCTGCTATAGATATTGATTCAGAAAAAATTGAAGACCCAGATGATCTTATTCCAGATTCTTTTAAGGGTGAAGTTGTTACAGAAGAAGCTGTAGAAAAAGAAGATACTGCGGAAGAATTTGATTACGAACAGATGGGTGGGGACGCACCTATGGGTGAAGCCCTCTTGGAAAAGGATAAAAATTTCTGGGAAGATTTTGATGATGACGAAAATGCCGAACCAGAAGAGGAAAAAACTGAAGAGAAAGAAGAGGATAAAGACGAGCCTAATATGTCTCCAGTTGTTATGACAAATCCTGATACAGGCCTTCCTTACGAAACTCCTAAGTATGATCCATCTGAAAGTGATGAGTTATTAAATGATTTAGCAAATTCAGCAGATGATAATGAAATGTCTCCATCAGAAATTGATGAAAATACAGATAATTTAGATGATATTGCAAACTCCCTGGCAGACGATTCAGATGACTTCGATTTTTCGGAATTTGAAGATGCAGATGACAGTTCCCTTGAAGATGCTGCAAACGGAGCTGAAGCAGAAACTGGTAATCAAAATCAGCCTCAATCTCAGTTCCAGCCTATGGAAGATAATGCTCAGAGTGATGAAGACGATTCTTATATGGATATGCTTCCTAAACAAACTAATGAAGCACCAAAGCCTAATCCAGAAGAGACAAGACGTCCTGACCCTGCACATGCAGTTCCTCCAAGAATGCCACAAGGTCCGGAAAATTATAATCCATACGAAAATTATCAGCCTCCAAGAATGCAGCCGCCAGTTTATGATCCTGCTTTTGACCGACAAATGCAGGCAGCTGCTATGAATAATGCCGGAAATGCAATTGAAGCGGCATTTATGGCTCAAAAAATGGCCCAACAGCTTTCTGATCAACAGAAACAGTTTGAGGAAGCCCTTACCCTGAAAAATGAAAAGTTTATTCAGGAAACTGTTGAGAAGGCAGTGAACGAAAAAATCCAGAAAACATTGGATGAACAGATGGAGAAAATTATGTCTGCTGAAGATGATGATGTATTTACAAATGTAGATGAATATATTTCAGAGGAAAAACCTTTGGAAAGTGATATTTCTGTTGAGAAAGGTCCTGCTGTTGAAGAGCCTGCTGCCGTAGAGGAAAGTCCTGCCGAGGATAGTCTTTCAGAAGATCCATTTGCTGTTGTTGATGATTTTGCTACAGAGGAGAAGCCTGTTGTAGAAGAAACTGCCACTGTGGAAGAAACTCCTGTTGTAGAAGAGTCTGTACAAGAAGTCATTCTTTCTGACGAACCATTTGCCACTGTAGACGATTATTTGAGCGAAGACTATGGAATGGAAATGACGGAAGAAGAAAGTCCTGCCGTTGAAGATAGTTCTGCTGTGGAAGAACCTGCTGCCGTAGAAGAAAGCCCTGCCGAGGATAGTCTTTCAGAAGATCCATTTGCTGTAGTTGATGATTTTGCTACAGAGGAGGAGCCTGTTGTAGAAGAAACTGCCGCTGTGGAAGAAACTCCTGTTGTGGTAGAGCCAGCTCAAGAAGTCATTCTTTCTGACGAACCATTTGCCACTGTAGACGATTATTTGAGCGAAGACTATGGAATGGAAATGACGGAAGAAGAAAGTCCTGCCGTTGAAGATAGTTCTGTTGTAGAGGAAATCCCTGCTGAGGATAGTCTTTCAGAAGATCCATTTGCTTTAGTTGATGATTTTGCTACAGAGGAGGAGCCGGTTGCAGAAGAAACTGCCGCTGTGGAAGAAACTCCTGTTGTAGAAGAAAGTCCAGCTGTAGAAGAGCCTGCTGCCGTAGAGGAAAGCCCTGCCGAGGATAGTCTTTCAGAAGATCCATTTGCTTTGGTTGATGATTTTGCTACAGACGAGGAGCCGGCTGTAGAAGAAACTCCTGCAGTTGAAGAGCCTGCAGTTGAAGAAACTCCTGCATTTGAAGAGCCTGCTGTCGTAGAGGAAAGCCCTGCCGAGGATAGTCTTTCTGACGAACCATTTGCCATAGTTGATGATTTTACTACAGACGAGGAGCCGATTGTAGGAGAAACAGCTGCTGTGGAAGAAACTCCTGCTGTGGAAGAAAGTCCAGCTGTAGAAGAGCCTGCAGAAGAAAGCCCTTCCGACCCAGCTGCTTCATCATCAGAATATAAGCAGATTATCGAAGAAATAGAAGAAAAACTCAGTGATCCAGAAGCCGCAAAAACAAACGCAGAACAGATTGAGCTTTTCAAGAGCCTTAAAGTTCTTGCTAGTTTTATGCCAGACAACCAGAAAGATTCCTATATCTCCTGCAAAATCAGAATGGTGCTTGAATATTTAATTGCCAAGCTTTCAGGAAGACCAGGCCTTCTCATCACTGCAGAGGCTCTTCTTGAATCTGGAGTTTTAGGCCAGGAATACAGTTCAAAACTGGAAGAAACTTCAGATGAAGATTTAAGTAACGAACTTATTAAGCATGTAATTACATATATGAAGAAACTTGCCGGTCAGCTGGAAGATTCAGCACTTTCTTCTGCTCTTTGTACTAGTGCCGATTCTATTCTGGAAAAGATTGAACTTGAAAATTCAAAAAGCCAGATCTTCTAGACCTGGCCTTTGAAAGATTTCCTTTGAAAGATTTAAGTTTTACTAAATAAGAGTAAAAAACTACAATCTTATAATTCTTGAGTGAGTGATGACCTCGTGACCATTTTCGGTTATGAGGACATCATTCTCCAATCGGCAGCCTCCAATTTCCATATCATAAAGGCCTGGTTCACAAGTTAAAATCATTCCAGGTTTAAATACTAAATCAGATGTTGCTCTAGAAGAAACTCTAGGTGATTCGTGAATTTCAAGACCAATAGCATGACCAAGAGTATGAGGCATCTTTCTTTTTTCTTTTGCAAACACAGAATCAGTTTTTTTAGCTGCATCAACAATTTTATGACCAGGAAGATAGAGAGCAAGACTTTCATCATAAGCTTTTTGAACCAGGTCTAACTGTTTTTCCTGTTCGGGGCTTAAAGGACCTTTTGCAACGGTAACAGTTGTATCACTAGTGTAGCCATTGTAAACAACTCCAAAGTCAAGAATTGAAAGCCCCTGAGCAGGCCATTCTCCATCTGTATAACCAGGAAAAGCATGAATTGCAAAACTTCTTGCAGGGCCGGCAGCCAAAGTGTCAAAACCAGTTCTTTGACATCCATTTTCACGCAGTTTTTTTTCAATCAAAAGGGCCACATCGCTTTCTGTTTTAATTTTGTCCTGTTTAAGAAGTTCTTCAATTTCATCAATGATTAAGTCACCAATTCTGGCAGCCTCTTTTGTACAGGCAATTTCGTATTCATCCTTTATCTGGCGACATTCCACTGCAAATTTATGAGCTCCATCTTCCTTACAGCGGCAATCGTAATTTGCAAGACAATCTATAAATTTAAGGTAAGTTGGATAAGTAAGATAAGGAGGCAGTTCAACTTTAGCATTTTCTCCGTGGGTATAGCAGACGTTGAGCAATGCCTTTGTCGCTTCAAGTTTATTGTTTTTGTAGCGGGAATAAGGAACCAGACGGTCGTAGCAGGCATTTTGTTTTGCCAGATTTTCGTCCCAGGCAATAAGAACGGTATAAGCATCGCTAAAAATAATTAAAACGGCATCGCTTGGTTGATTTGTGTAGTAAGCAATGTTTGGATCACGGTGCTCTTCACTATCAATAAAAACACAGGCTCCAATTTCATTTTTTCTAAGATAATCTGCCAGCTTAGAGCGTCTGTTTTTATAAATCTGAATCATTTCTTCTTTTGTATAATCTTTCATCTAAAACACCTCAAATTAAAATTTATGAATAAAATATAAAACTCTCGTCTAGCGTTTAACTTTTTTTAGAATAACTTTTACCAATTCGTCTCGGGTAATAATAAGTTCCAGAACTCCAATAATTGCAAAGACAATTGCAGATAAAATAACAGGCATTCCAAATCCCAGCAGACGTCCACCATCACTAAATACTTTTACTAAAAGATTGTGGATAAAGTAAGTTGGTATTGCCGCTATTACAGACAGAATAATAATTCTTAAAGTATAAAGCAGGGTTCCTTTTAAAACTTTTCCAACTTCTATTGAATTCATTTTTTTCATAAAGATAAAGAGGAAGACGGTGTTTAGTAAACTTGCAAGGCTTAAGGCCAGGGCAATGCCGTTTCCTTTCATAAAAATAGAAAGAATAAGTGCAAGGATGATGTTTGCTCCAAAACTGATAATTCCAGCCAAAGTTGGCAATTTTGTGTTACCCTGGGCATAAAAAGCTGGGGAAATAATACGGTTTAGGGCAATAAAAAGAAGCCCTGCAATGTGGAAACGGAAGGCTCCCAAAGTTAGTCTTACAGATTCATCATCAAAACTTTTAGATTTATATAGGAGAGAAATAATTTCTTTTCCACTAATCAGAGAGTAGGCTGTTACAGGAATTGAAATTAAGGTCATAATCTTAATAGCCTGTAAAAGCATTTTGTTAAAGTCGTCCCATTTTTGGGAGTTGGCAAGTCCGCTCAAGTCTGGAAGAATTACAGTTCCAATTGAAACGGCAAAAATACCAAGAATTAATTCCTGAAGACGGATGCTGTACTGTAAACTGGAAGCAATTCCTTCTCCAGTACGATTAGCCAAAGCGGTAGAAACTACATCATTAAGCTGGTAAGCGGCCATTCCAACAATTGTAGGAAGAATCAGAGCAATGACCTGTTTTGTACCAGGATTTGAAAAAGTCTTTTTTAAACTTGTAAAACAGATTTTCCAGCCAGTTTGATGAACAAATGGCCATTGGAAGAGGGCCTGAATACATCCTCCTGCAATTACACCAATGGACATGGCTCTTGCTGGGTTTGAAGTAAAAGGTGAAAGCAGATAGGTAGCAAGAATTACAATTCCATTAAAAAGAACTGGTGTAAATCCTGATGGAGCAAAAATCTTACAACCATTTAAGATTCCCTGGAAAAAAGCTGCAATAGAAATTACAAAAAGATAAGGGAACATAATTCTTGTAAGAATTGAAATTTCGTCTTTTTTTAATAGCCAGGCCTGAAGCTGCATTGCATAATCGGCAGCATTTGGATCTGCAGGTTTTTTACAAAAAAGAGGAACTATAAGTGGTGTTATAATTATTCCAACTACAACAACACATGCTGTAAGAAAACTAACCAATGTAAAAGTTGCTTTTAAAAATTCCTGAGTTTCAGAGCGGTTTTCTTCATCATCACCCTTAGCTAAGTATTTTTTGAAGGTTGGAATAAAGGCAACCGATACAGCATTTTCTGCAAAAAGGCGTCGTAAAAGATTTGGAATCATAAAGGCGGTGGTAAAAGCATCCGCATGCATTGAAGTTCCAAGGAAGGAAGCCTTTGTCATTTCACGAATCAATCCCATGATACGTGAAGCAAATGTCATAAGCGAAAGAAGAAGTCCTGACTTTACAAGGGATTTCTTAGGCTGTTTTTCAGTATTATCTGTCATACAAGGATATTAAGAAATTAATCTTTTTTATGCAATGAATAATTTTTTATAATTTGAGCCTTTTCTGCCGATAATTATTGATATGGAAGAATCTAACTTTAATCAGGTAGTAAAAGAAGCTCTTAGTAAAAAACAGGAATGGTTTAATTCTGTTCGTTTACAGGATTTGGTAAATGAATACAGATTGATGAATACTTGTTTTCATAATTTGTACGAAACATTAACCAAAAAAAATATCATTGTTCCAGATCCTTACAGACTTGATAAGCGAATTAACAGTATTATTGTTCCCGAAAATGGGCCATATTCAGAATCTGATATGGCAAAAGTTATGGGAACCAGATTTTCTGACTACGATGTAATGTTGGATTATTTATGTACCTATTTTAGATTCACAACAGATGCACTTACACTTCCAGTTTTAAAAAAACTTTTAGATTTTAATAAGACTTTTGATTGGGCTAATGTTTCCAGCAACAGTTCAAATCCAAATACCCGAGGTTTTGCGGCTCTTATGTCAACTGCAAAAATGGGGTCTCCAACAGTAATACAAAGTATGATAAACGACAGTATCGATAAGTGTGTAAAATGTGCTGCCGAAATCAACAAAATTTTGAATGAGGTTGGAATATTTCAGCGTGAGCTTTATAAGGGTGAATTAAGAAAAGATCTTTTTGAGCATCCAGATTTTAATAGCCAGAAGGCAATGACTTCACCTGAAGCAGAAATGGCCGAAATAAAACGTCTTTATCCAAAAGTAATTGGAAAAAAAGCTTTTTATAATGATTTAGTTAATGAAATTATTGCAGAAGATCAGGGGGCCGATAAAGAAAAACTCCAGGCTGCCGTTTTGAGCCGTCTTGAAATAAGAGAATCTGTAAAAACCCAGCAGAAAAAGAAGACAGCTCCAGACGGAAAGGAATTGCTCATGGCTACAGTTCTTTCAATCGGTGCAATGGCTCCAACATTGACCCAGCTTAGAGCTAAATTGGACGAAAATTTTAAGGTTTTGTATACAAAGAAAACCGGTTTTTTTGCAAAATTGGGAGAGTTATTAAAAAAGGCCTTCCACTTGAAGGAAAAAGAAAAGGTAATTAATCTTCCCGTAAAAGATACAAAGACAGATTTTGAAAAAATCCAAAAGTTGCATGTAAATGATTTTATGGCAAACCTTTTCCGTAAAGAGCATGTTTATACAGGAATTGCAGCAAAAGGTCCTGAATACTCAAAAATTGAATCAGCAAATGAAGATGCAATTCTTGTATTTGTAAATAAACAGATTTCTGAAACTCAATCAGATTTTACAATTATCAATGCTTTGGATGCTTATTTTAAAAATAATGTGGATGAAGGTTTAAAGATGAAGGTAAAAGGAATGCAGATTGAACTTTCAGCCTTGCGTAATTCCATAATCAATGCTAATAAGAAAAGAGGAGAATATGCAAGCTTTAAAGAAGAATCTGAACAGATGAAAAAGCTTGGCATAAGCGATAATGTCTAAAACTGTAAAAAGAATACTCGTATATTTATTTGCAATATTTTTAAGCAGCACTTTTATTTTTTCTCAGAATTTTGGTGAAGAAAATCCTCTTGAACCCGAAGTTCAGATGGCCTTGGAAGAGCAGAATGACCAGGAAGAAAAAAACAGGCAGCCTAAAGAACTACAGAAAATTTTTAAGATTGTTGAACCAGTTCGTATTCATGAACTTAATCCACAAATAACAACCTGGTCAGCTGATTCTCAAATTTTGAACGGACTATACGAAGGCCTTTTCTCTTATCATCCTGTAACACTTGAACCAGAATATGCCCTGGCCCAGTCTTATAAAATTTCTAGAGATAAAAAACGCTGGACTATTACTTTACGAGAAGATGCCCGTTTTAGTAATGGAGACCCAATTACAGCCCAAGATGTTCGCGATTCCTTTATCATGCTGCTTGCAACTCCAAACGCCCCTTATGCATCACTTTTAGATATAATCCGTGGTGCCCAAGACTTTAGAAACGGAGTAGGAAGTTCAGAGGATGTTGGAATTTATGCAACAGGTCCATATACCCTGTCAATTTATCTTACAAAACCTGCAAATTATTTACCAAGAGTTTTGTGCCATTCCGCTTTTTCAATTTTAAACAAGGATCCGTTTGTTTTTAGCGGCCCATTTATTCTTTCTGATATAAAAGAAAACATGTATATTCTGACCAAAAATCAAAACTACTGGGATGCAAAAAATGTAAGCCTGGAAAATATAGTTTTTTATCAGTCAGATGATGAAGAAGAAAATACTTTCATTTACAATAATGGTGAGGCAGATTGGGTAACAACAAATTTTATTTCAGATAAAATACTTGATAAAAAGGCCCTCCAGTTGAATGCTGTTTTTGGAACTTCTTACTATTTCTTTAAAACTTCGGCAAAAAAGCCTTCCAGAATTCCATCCGTATGGGATTATCCAGAATTCCGTAATGCAGTTTTAGAAGCCTTCCCTTGGGACGAATTCCACAAAACTGCAATGGTTCCTGCAACAACTTTGGTTTATCCTTTATCAGGCTATCCACAGGTCGAAGGTTTTTCTTACACAGACCAAATGGAAGCCAGCTTGATAATGAAAGATGCCCGCGAAAAATACAACATTCCTGCCGAAGAAATTATTAAATTAAATTTTGCAGTTTCAAAATACACCCTGAGCCAAGATAAACTTGATCTTTTTAGAGAGTCCTTACGAGCTTTGGGCGTTGAACTTGTTACAATAGAATATCCAGCTAATTCTTATATACAAAGTGTTTCTTCGTCAGAGGCAGACCTTTTTGCCTATACTTGGATTGGCGATTTTGCAGATCCTCTGACCTTTTTGGAACTCTTCCGCGGCGATTCTACAATGAATGATTCAGGCTGGAAAAATGCTGATTTTGATGCTCTTCTTGATCAGGCTGCCCTTGTTTCAGATAAAGAAAGACCAGAACTTTTAGCTCAGGCAGAAGAAATTCTTTTGGATAGTGGAATGGTCATTCCTATTTATCATCCTATTACTTTAAATGCAGTAGACCTAAATGAAGTAGGAGGATGGAGTCCAAATGCTTTTGATATTCATCCTTTGAAGTATATTTACAAAAAACTTGAGCAAAGAAGTATTACTGGCGAAACTGTAGTAATTTTACCTCATTGAAAATCTAAAAAAATAGGAATATACTAAAACATCTTTTTCGAGTGCCACCTGCCAGCGCAATGTCCACCGACAAGCGACACCCACATTCTATTATTTTACTCATACAGGAAAAAAAATATGGTAATTTTAACTTTGAACTGCGGTTCATCATCTGCAAAGTATCAGGTTTATGATTGGGATAACAAAGAAGTTATGGCCAATGGTGTAGTAGAACGCATTGGTATTGAAGGTTCTGTAATTACACACAAAGCAAAGGGCAACAAAACAGAAATTCAGTCTCCTTGTCCAACACACAAAGAAGCAATCGAATTAATTATTAAAGAAATCACAGATCCAGAAGTTGGTGTTATTAAATCAATGGATGAAATTGGAGCTGTAGGACACCGTGTACTTCATGGTGGAGAAAAATTCACAAAATCAGTTCTTATTACTCCAGAAGTTCTTGATGGTTTCCGCGAAGTAATTGATCTTGGACCACTCCACATGCCTGCAAATATCATGGGTATTGAAGCAGCTCAGAAAGTTATGCCAAATGTTCCACATGCCGCTATCATGGATACAGCATGGCACCAGACAATGCCAGAAGAAACATTCCAGTACGCAATTCCACGTGAATGGTACGAAAAATATGCAGCCCGCCGTTACGGTTTCCACGGAACATCATTCCTTTATACAGCAAAACGTGCAGCAGTTCTTCTTGGAAAAGATCCTAAAGATACAAACCTCATCATCTGCCACATTGGTAACGGTTCATCAATGTGTGCTGTTAAAAATGGTGTTTGTTATGATACATCAATGGGTATTACACCACTTGAAGGTCTTATAATGGGAACACGTTCAGGAGATTTGGACCCAGCACTTCCTTTCTATATCATGAGAAAGACTGGAATGTCTGCTGATGAAATGGATAAAGCTTTGAACAAGAAGTGTGGATGTCTTGGTATTACAGGACGTTTCTCAGACCGTCGCGATATCGAAGTAGAAGCTGCAAAGGGCGATAAACTCTGTCAGCTTTCAATTGAAATGGAAGCTCTCCGCATTAAAAAATACATTGGACAGTACATGGCAGAACTTGGACATGTTGATGCTATCGTATGGACTGCCGGTGTTGGAGAACGCGGACCAATTACTCGTTTTAAGGCTTGTTCAGGACTCGAAAACTACGGAATTAAGATTGATGCACAGCGCAACGAATGGTCTTTCACAGGCAATGCAGAAACTTACATTCACGCTGATGATTCAAAAACAAAGATTTTCGTTATTCCAACAGATGAAGAATTGGTAATGACAGAAGATGCTTATGCTCTTATGAAGGGAACTTACGATGTTCATACAAACTTCAAATATTCATTCCAGAGCCCAGATTACGTGAATAAAGCTAGGGAAGATGGTTTGAAGGGTGATTTAGTAAAACGTCCTAACATCGCTAAGATTCTTGCTCGCGATTTAATCAAATAGTTTTTAGATTATAGGTGCTAGTTGTTAGGTGCTAGGTTATAGGGGAGGAGAAATCCTTCCCTTTTTTTTACCTTGCATTTTTATTCATGATTTGGCATAATTCTTGCATATTTATACAAAGCTCAGTCAACGATGTGGGCAGGAGTTAGAAATATGGAAAAGAAAATTGTAAACAACTATGGCTCTTTTGATGTGACTTTTGCAAAAGCAAAAGGTTCAACCATGTGGGATGTAAACGGCAAAAAGTACATCGATTTTATTGCCGGTATTGGAGTAAACTGTTTAGGTCATAACTACAAACCACTTGTAAAAGCAATTTCAAAACAGACTCGGAAACAAATCCATATTTCCAATTATTATTTTTCTGATATTGGTCTTGAATTTGCAGATGAATTGCTGGCAGTAACAGGCTTTGAAGGTGCCTATTTTGGAAACTCTGGAGCAGAAGCAAACGAAGCTGCAATCAAACTTGCAAGAAAATACGGCCAGCTTAATGGCGGCAATAAACGCAAAACAATCGTAACTCTGGAATCTTCTTTCCACGGAAGAACCCTTGCCACTCTTACCGCTACAGGTCAGTCTAAATTCCATCCAGACTGTTTTGCTCCATACCCAGACGGTTTTAAAACAATCAAACCTGGCGATTTTGAAGCACTTAAAACAGCTTTTGACGATACAACTGCCGCTCTTATGATGGAATGTATTCAGGGAGAAGGTGGTGTAAATCTTCTTGATCCTGCATGGGCCAAGGCTGCCGCAGATGCCGCACGTGCCGCTGGTGCAATTGTTATGTGTGATGAAGTTCAAACTGGAATTGGTAGAACTGGAACCTTCCTTGCAAGCGACTGGCTTGGTGTAAATCCAGAAGTTGTTACCCTTGCAAAAGGCATTGCTGGTGGACTTCCAATGGGTGCATGTCTCTTCCGCGGCAAGGCAAATAAAGTTTTTGTTGCAGGAGATCATCAGTCAACATTTGCAGGCAATCCTCTTGTATGTGCCGCTGGAAAAGTTGTCCTTGAAACCGTAGCAAATCCTGAATTTTTAGACAGAGTTAATCACGCAGGTGACTATATTCGTGGTAAAATATCTTCATGGAATCTGCCAATTGTAAAAGACGTTCGTGGAAAAGGTCTTATGATTGGAACTCAGATTGATACTAAAGTAAAACCATTTGATATTGAAGTAAAATGTCTTGAAAGAGGACTTTGTACAACAACTGCTGGTGCCGATGTTGTAAGATTCCTCCCACCTTTAGTTATTTCTGATAAAGAAATTGAGGAAGGACTTGCAATTTTCAAATCGGTTCTTGAGGAATTTTGTAAATAAAAATGATAAAAAAAGTCGTTTGTTCTGTTTTAGTTTCGCTATCAACAATTTTTACAGTATTTGCAGCAGAAGACAGCATTTTGATGAAACCAAGAAAGGTTTACGTTGCTAAGACAGAGCATTTCGATATCCTTTTTCCAGAAGTTTGTAAGGAGACAGCTTCTCTTTTGGTACAGGAAGCAGACAAACTTTATGAAAGGGCAAAAGAAAAAACTGGTTTTGTTCAAGACTTGCACATTCCAGTTGTAATTTCTCCCGATACAGACAGGCTTTCTGTAATTTATACCCAGTCTCCTTACAATCGAATAGTTATTTATGAGTCCGTAGGAGATGAAGATACTGCGAGTTTTAGGGATCATTTTTTAGGACTCTTTTATCACGAAATTTATAAGGCTGTTTCCCAGGCAATCCGCAATCCTCTTTTTCAGAAAATTTCTAAACTTGCCGGTGATTTTCTTGAACCAATTTCTATTACAAATATTCCTTTTTCTTATGTAGAAGGACGTGCTTATCTTTTTGAAGGTCAGGCAAGCGATTCAGATGATGTAGAAAAGTACGGCCGCTATAACGATGGTTACTTTTTACAGATTTTGTCCCAGGCCAAGTACGAAGGAAAATTTCCAAGTTATTATGAATGTTCTTCCGCTTTGGATATTTATCCAGGTAATGAGTTGCTTTATGCCGCAACTTCCGCTTTTACCGCTTATTTAATTCAAACTTACGGATATGAAATGTTTGAGGCTTACTGGGAAGAATCTGGGGCATTTCATGTTTATCTTATGCCAGGAATTTTTTATTCCATTTATAAAGAGCATCTAAACAATGTTTGGAACGAATTTATAAAAACGGTTCCTCTTCCTGCTAATTTAGATAAGATGGAAGAATTATCAGCACATGTTGAAAAGTTTTTTCCAAATGATTTGGAGGGGCTTTATCAACATCTGCTTTATTCAGAATATGGTTATGTTTGGTATGATGATATTCGTCACGAAGTTGATTTATTCGATACATATTCAGCACACAAACTTAGACAGCTTCTTTTTTTGGCTGACAAAATAGACCGTATGACCCTTTCTCCAGATGGACGTTATCTGGTTGTATCTTACAGAAAAGTAAAAAGCCGTCCGGAATTCGAAAGAAATGTAACATGGATTTATGATTTGAAGGAAAGAAGCTTTTTGGATTATGAATTATTCCTTCGTGATTCCACAATTATTCTTTCAGAAAAGGGTGAAATGCTAATTGCTGGTATAAATATAGAAAAAAAACACCCTGTTTTGCAAATTTTTACTTTTACAGAAGATGAAGATGATTCAGAAAAAATCTATGAAAAAGAGTTCGAAAAAAATGCAATTCCATCATCACTTTGTGCAGCAGGAAATGGAAAACTTACCTATATTTTGACTAAAAATGCCGAAAAAACTATAGTTCAGGAAAATATTAGTGAAAAAACAGTAAAATCGTGGAAGCTAAAGGAAGATCCTGAATCTGAATTAAATATTACAAATCTTCGTTTTATAAAAACAGTTAGTAATAAGACTCAGGAATTGAATTATCAGAATTCCATATACACTTTTCAGTATGTTTCAAGGAAGGAAGCTGGATTTGTAAGAATGGGCTATATCAATCTGGATGAAAACTACGAGCCAAATGAACTTTATCTTATGCAGGAAGATTTACATGGAGGAGTTTATTATCCAGTTATTAAAGATGATACCCTTTATTATAGTGCAAAAAAATTCTGTCAAAATGAACTTTCATATATAAAGAAAAATTTGCTGACTTTTGAAAGTGGAATTGTTCAGCCTTGTCCAAATGTGGAATGTGCTTATGTAACTCCACAAATTTCTTTTTCTGCAACGGAATTAGATGGGCATGAACTTTCTGGTTACTGGCCTTTAAAATACATGTTCCCTATGGGAATGAAGCTTTTTTTACCTGTAAGAAAGCTTTCTTTGGATGAAGGTGCCTGTAAGTGGCCGGGACTTGGTGCTTCATTTATAACCAACTCGGACCCATTCATGAATAACGAATTTACAATTTCGCTTGGATGGACTTTCTTTAATTTGGAGTTAACCCAGGTAATAAATGCTCCAATGGCCTATATCCTTGAACAGCAGTTGGTAGGTAATGATGCCCGTAAAGATAAGTCGGCTGCCGTTTTCTATGAAAATACTTCTACTCCAGTTGATATAAAGGCCGGTGCTCTTCTTAGATTTAATTTACTGGGAGAATATAAATTCGAAGCTCTGGCTGGTACAATTTGGAATCGCCCAATAGGGACTAGTTTGGGTAAGCTCAATTTTAATATTGGAACTTATTTTACGGCGTCTACCGATTACTATGATCAGACCTATATCGTAAATACAGAACTTTACGGAAGCAGGATGGGTTGGCCGGCTTTTAATAAGGCGTATGAGTATTTTGAAGCAAATGTAAAGTGTTCTTATTCAAATATTCATCAGTATGGAATAAGTCCATATGAAACAAGAGGTTTTTCTTTTGGTGCAAAACTTTATTTCTTCTGGGATATTTACAGTTACAGAATTCTTGCTCCTCAGCTGGAGGAATTATATAAATTGGGCGATGAATTAGTTCCTAATACCGAAACCACAGGAAATGAAATGATTAATATTGCCCTGCAACACGTAACTCAATTGAATGCCGGGCTATTTGGCGAAATTGATATTCCACGTCTTAATCCTTTACATATGGTAAATAATTTTGTTTTGAGTTTGCCAACAAAAATTACAGCTGAAGTTTTTAATAGGGTAGGAACGGCTATTAGGGTAAATCCAGAAATGTTGCTCTTGGCCTGGGAACCACATGATGGTATTAGATTTCTTTATTCCTATTTCAGTCGAATTGGGTTAAAAGCTGGTTATGATTTCCGTCTGGATTATGATACTTACGAAACCTTACTGCCTGATATTCGACGCCAGGATTATGTTTCTGATACATTAAAGGCAACTTACGTAAACGATAGTATTTATCTAAAGCTTAATATAGATGCTTCTGCCACCGTCGCAATTTTATCAGACCAGAATATGGGATTTGAGTTTAAATTTATTTACTACCCAAGAGATAATGGTTTTGTCTTTAGTTTTAATTTTATTTCAACCTTCTAATTCTTTATCCTCCTCTTTTTTGTAACAAAATTTTACTTAAAAATGTTTTATTATTATATTTTCTTTATATAACAAAAAATCTGGAGGACTCAAAATGATTGAAGTTTCCCACGTTTCCCGTAATTTCGGAGACTTTCGTGCGGTAAATGACGTCAGCTTTTCTATTCCAACTGGGCAAATTGTAGGCCTTCTTGGACCAAACGGTGCTGGCAAAACAACTACAATGCGTATGATAACAGGCTTTCTTGCTCCATCATCAGGAACAATTACAATCGATGGAATTAATATTGCAGAAAACCCTGTAGCAGGCAAAAGAAAAATCGGTTATATGCCTGAATCAGCTCCTTTGTATGGAGACATGATTGTTGAAGATTATCTTAAATATATTGCACAGATGCAGGGTGTTAATCCTGATGAAAAACTTCCTAAGCTTTGTCAGGAATGTGGCTTAAAAGAAGTAATGAGCAAAAACATTTCGGAACTTTCCAGAGGTAACCGTCAGAGAGTTTCTTTGGCTCATGCACTAATGAATGACCCTGAAATTCTTATTCTGGATGAGCCAACTTCCGGTCTGGACCCTAATCAGGTAGAAGACGTTCGTGCCATCATCCGTGAAATTGGAAAAACCCGAACAGTAATAGTTTCTACTCATATTTTGAGTGAAGTTGAAACTATCTGTAGTCGTGCAATTATTATTAGTGGTGGAAAACTGGTTGCCGACTCTTCTATTGAAAATCTTAAAAATAGCATTGGAACTTCTTCTTCTGTATATCTTACTTTTGCATGTGGAAATTCTGGAAAATCAGCTGATGAAGCTGCCAGTCTTGCTAAATCCATTGAAGGAGTTTCTGCAGTCAGCTTAAATGATATTCATGATGGCAAAGAGGAACTGGTTATTTCAGTAAATGGTGATGTAGAAATCCGTCCTCAACTTATAAAGAAACTTGTAGAAGCTGGATTTGATATCTATGAGACAGCTCAGAGCAAGAACAGCCTTGAAGATGTATTCCATGCTCTTACTGAAAATTCTTGGGAGGCCAAATAAATGACTCAGAATAAATCAAAAAATCCTGCATTTGTAATTATGAAGCGTGAATTATCTGCTTATTTTACAAGTCCAATAGCTTATATTGTAACAGGCCTTTTCCTAATTATTACAGGAATCCTTTTCTTTTCGACCTTCTACCTTTACAACAGGGCAGAGTTGAGACTTCTTTTTACATATTTACCACTTTTACTATCTTTCTTTGTTCCTGCATTGACCATGCGTGTTTTTGCAGAAGAAAAAAGAGTTGGTTCAATTGAAACTTTAATGACCCTTCCAGTTACAGAAGTTCAGGTTGTAACAGGAAAGTACCTTGCTTCTTTTATCAGTACTTTGATTATGATAGCTCCAACCTTGCTTTATATAATTCCTGCAGAAGTTTTTGGTAGTCCTGATTATGGTCCAATCGTGGGCGGTTATTTAGGTGCCATTTTCCTTTGTGCAAGTTATACAGCAATCGGTATTTTTGCTACCTCAATCACCAAGAATCAGATTATCGCTTTCTTTACAGGTTTTATTATTTGTATTGCCCTTACAATGATTGATTCCTTTATGGTTTTTCTTCCAGCACAAATTGTAAGTTTATTTAGTTATATCTCGGCTAATTCACATTTTAATTCCATTGCCCGCGGTATTATAGACACAAGAGATTTGATTTACTTTATTTCTCTTACAGCCCTCTTCTTTACTATTACAGTAAAAATTGAGCAGACTTCAAAGAACTAGGGAGGCGGTAAAAATGAAAAAAATCTTAAACTGGTTAAAAGGTCCAAAATCAGACTTCATTTTGTTTATTGCTCTTTTGATTTTGTTGAATATAGTTAGCAGTAATTTATTTGTGCGTTTTGATCTTACAAAACCAAATTCTTACTCCCTTTCAAAAGGCAGTCAGACACTTGTAAAAAATCTGGAACAACCACTTTCAGTTAGAGTGTTTTTTGATGATAACCTGCCTGCAACTTATGAAAATGTTGCCCAGTATGTAAAAGACATTCTTGTTGAATACAAGGGTGCTGGTAATAAAAACTTCACCGTTTCTTACATGGATATGTCCAAAAAAGAAAATGTAAAACTTGCTCAGGATTTAGGTCTTCAGCAGATTCAGATTCAGGAAGTAAAAAATAACGAAGTAGGTTTTAAGCAGGGCTACATGGGCCTTGTAATTACTTATGGTGATAACATTGAAGTTTTGAATCCAATTACTACTACAGACGGTTTCGAATACAAACTTACTTCAAAAATTTCTAAGATGGTCACAATGGCCGATGCTCTTGCAGGTCTTAAAAATGGTCAAAAAATTAAACTTACACTTTATCTAAGTGATGACCTTAAGAGATTTGGAATTAGCGGACTTGATCAGGCCCAGGAAATTGTAAAAAACGCTTTTGATAAAATTAATAAAGAGAATATGGATCGCCTGGAATTTCAGGTAGTAAATCCAAACGCTTCCGAAGCAGAAATTCTTTCCGAAAAATATGGTATTCAAGTTATTCAATACCAAGATGCAAATGGAAATGTTAGAAAAGGTGCTATTGGTCTTATTCTTGAAAATGGAGATTCCTTCTACCAGCTTCCATTCCAAATTCAACAGTCATTCTTTGGTTATATAGTAACAGGCCTCGAAACTGTAGATACTTCAATTACAGAAGGTTTACAGAGTTTGCTTTCAAATATTACAAAAATTGGATATATCACAGGTCATGGTGAACTTGATAAGTCTGATGAAAACGGAGCTAAAAACTTCCAGACCATGATTAGCGGTATGTACGAACTTGTTGATATTGATTTGAATAAAGAATCAATTCCAGCCGGCATGAACTCAATCATCATAAATGGACCACAGAATGATTACACCGAAGAAGAATTGTACAAGGTCGATCAGTTTATTATGCGTGGTGGAAACGTACTTTTCTTTATAGATGGAATGAGCATGGATTCAACAGCCCAGTACACTGGTGGACAAGTCTTTACTCCAAATGTTTTGAATATTAACAGACTTTTAGATTCTTATGGTGTAAAGGTAGAAAATAATCTTGTATTCGATAAGAAATGTTATGTTGCCCAGGACCAGAATTTTGGAAAAATGAATCTTTATTGGGCTCCAACTTTACAGAAGGAACAGCTGGCTAAAAAGAATCCTATTACAAACAATTTGGGTTATGTAATTATGATTCAGAACTCTGCACTCGATGCATCTAAGGCTAAAGAAGATAAAAATGTAAAAGTAACAGTTCTTGCAAAAACTTCCGATGAAGCCTGGACTCAAACTGAAAATATTATGCTTCATCCTACAATGCTTACTCCTCCTAGCGACAAGTCTAAGCTTAAGTCTTACGATTTGGCACTCATGCTTGAAGGTAAATTTAAGTCAGCATTTGATAAGGCTCCAGAAACAAGTCAGACAGATGATGAAGGAAATCCTCTTCCTCAGGGCGAACTTGAAACTTCAAGTCATGTTGCAGAAAGCGTAATGCCTGGAAAAATTTTTGTAATTGGTTCTTCAACTGTTACAACTCGCCAGGTAATTGATGAAAATGCTACAACTCCAATTGCCATGTTCTTTATGAATACCTTGGATTACTTGAATGGAAATGAAGACCTTTGTGTAATGCGTTCAAAGAGCCTTTCTGTTAATACTCTTGAAATTAAATCAATGGCTGCAGCCAACTTCTGGAAGTTCTTCTGCCAGTATGGTCTTGTAGTAATTTTGATTATTGTTGGACTGCTTGTTTTGCGTTCTCGTTCACTCAGAAGACGTGCTATCAATAAAAAGTACAATCCAAATGATTCAAGAACAATAACAAAATCAACAAAATAAGGAGATTTGAATGAAAGCTAGAAAATTAGTATTAATAATTGCAGATTTGCTTCTCCTGGCCCTTGTAATTGTTCAGGGGATTGCAAAAGCAAGAGATGGTGTAAAAAATTTCAAATTTGATGAAAGTCCTGATGAAATCACAATTACAACTCCTGCAGAAACAATAAAACTTAGCTGTCAGGATGAAAAATGGTTTATAAATGACCAGAAATATCCTGCAATTGATTACAGTGTAGAAAGTATTGTAGAAAGCATTTCTTCTATTCGTGCGTTGGATAAAGTTGCTTCTGTAAATGAAAATAACCTTAACAAATATGAACTGGTAGCTGGTAAAAAAATTACTGTAGAAGCAAAAAAAGACGGCAAGCTTTTGCGTTCAATTGAAATTGGAAAATCTGCAAGTTCTTCATCACAGTCTTATATCACAATTGATGGTGGAAACAATATCTACTTAGCTTCAGGTTCTTTAAGAAATACTTTCGACACTTCTGTAAAGTCTTTGCGTTCAAATATAGTTTGGTCTTACGATGCAAATACCTTGAGCTCTATCAGTATAAAAAAAGCTGATGGAAGTGAATGGGGCCTTACAAGAGTTGGTTCAGGCGATCAGACTTCATGGACAATTTCTCTTCCAGACACCGAGGTTGACTCAGAAAAAGCAAAGAGTTTCCTTGAAAGTCTTGCAAAACTTACTGCAAGTAACTGGTATGCAGATGATGTAAATGCAGATGCTTTGGGAGGTGAATTGTTCCTTACTGTAAAACTTGGCCACACATTTGAAATTGCAACCCTTGATATTTACAAAAAAGCCGCTCAAAGTGATGATGAAGAAGATACCTACTATGCTAAATCAAGCGAAAGTCCTTATCTTTTTGATTTGTCTTCTTATATGGCAGAAAAATTCAATAAAAATATAGAAGATGTAAAAAAATGATTAAGTTAGTAGCATTTCTTGGAAATTACGGAAAGGAATACGAAAAGACCCGTCACAATGTTTCCTGGTACTTTGAAGATTCCCTTCCTTTCGCAAATAAATTAAGCTGGCAGAGCAAGTTCAAAGGAGAAATTGCAAGTTTTACTCCAGCAGAACTGGCTCAGTGGGCCTGCGACACAAAAATCTGTTCTAAAAAGGATGGAAGTCCTGTTTTAGTTCCAGCGGAGGCTCCCGCCCACCTTTATTTTCTTAAACCTATGACTTATATGAATCTTTCTGGCGATTCAATTATAGAAGTTGCAAATTTTTATAAAATTAAACCGGAAGAAATTCTTGTAGTTCACGATGAGCTGGAGCTGGAACCTGGTTTTGTAAGCTGGAAATGGTCAGGCGGCCTTGGAGGTCATAATGGACTTCGTTCAACCAAGGCTGTTTTAAACACTCCAGATTTCTTCCGCCTGCGTTTTGGAATTGGTCGTCCAAGTAATGAAAATATTGGTGTAGCAGACTGGGTTTTGAGCAAATTTACACCCGAACAGCAGGAAATTATGCAGAATGTATTCAGTCAGACAAATCTTTTGTTGGTAAAAGCACTTTTGAGCAAAGAACCAAAAGATTTTGTTCAGAATTGGGGAAAGAAGAAATTAATCTAGCAAGATTAGACTTTACTAATAATAGCCTCTAAGTTTTGAATATTATTAGAAAAAATGTTACTATTACACAAATTTTCATAAACAAGAGGTAGTTATATGAGTCTGAAACTGTACAACACAATGGGCCACAAGATGGAAGAGTTTAAGCCAATCCACGAAGGATTTGTTGGATTTTATGGTTGTGGACCTACAGTATATAATTATGCTCATATTGGAAACTTAAGAGCTTATGTTTTCCTTGATATTCTTGATAAGACTTTGACAATGCTTGGTTATAAAATCAAGCATGTTATGAATATTACCGATGTAGGACACCTTACTGGCGATAATGATGAAGGCGAAGATAAGATGAAGAAGTCTGCCGCAGAACGTCATCAGTCTGTTCTGGAAGTTGCCCAGTTCTACACCGATGCTTTTATGAAAGATATCGATGCCTTGAATATCCGTCATCCAGATGTAATTTGTAAGGCAACAGACCATATCAACGAAATGATAGAACTTATCAAAAAGATTGAAGCAAATGGTCATACTTACATGGCTGGTGGAAATCTTTATTATGATATTTCTACTTATCCTGATTATGGAAAACTTGCAAACCTTAATCTTGATGAACTTAAGGCAGGTGCAGGAAAGCGTAAGGTTGTTGTTGTTGATGATAATAAACGTAATCCTGGTGACTTTGTACTCTGGTTCACAAAATCAAAATTTGAAGATCAGGCAATGACCTGGGATTCACCATGGGGACGCGGTTATCCTGGCTGGCATATTGAATGTTCTGCCATGAGTATGAAATATCTTGGAAAACATATTGATATTCATACAGGTGGAATTGACCATATTCCAGTTCATCATACAAACGAAATTGCCCAGTCAGAAGGTTCTTTCAGCGAAGAAGACAAAAAAGAAGGTCCTTGGGTAAAGTACTGGCTCCACAATGAATTCCTTATTCTGGAAGGTGGAAAAATGTCTAAATCTTCTGGACACTTTATCACCCTGCAGACAACTTTACCTGCAGAAAAAGGTTTCTCTCTTAAAGACAAGGGCTATGAACCTCTGGATTACCGTTTCTTCCTTTTGGGTGGTCATTACCGCAAGCAGCTGGTATTCTCTTTTGATGCACTTAATTCTGCAAAATCTTCTCGTGCCGCTTTAAGTCAGAGAATTGCAAAACTGATTGCAAAAGCAAATAAAGAAGAAAATCTTGGGCTTACACCAGAAAACTTTGCAAAGATTCTTGAAAAAATTGATTTTGAAGACGAAAATCTTGCAAAATTCCGCGAAGGCCTTTCTAATGACCTTGCAACTCCAATCGCCATGGCTGCTATGCAAAAAGAATCAAATGGCAAGGGCGGTGTAAAGGCTTCTGATGCTTTAAGTGCAATCTATAAAATGGACAAGGTTTTAAGTCTTAGTGTAATTGAAAATGGATTTAAAGCTCTTGCTGAAATTGAAAAAGCAGAACAGGCAAATGTAATTGATCATTCCGGTGATCCAGAAGCAGCAGAAATTGACGCTTTGGTTGCTGAACGTACAAACGCAAAGAAGAATAAAGATTTTGCAAAAGCTGATGAAATCCGTAACCTTTTGAGTGCCCGTGGTGTTATTATTATAGATACACCGAACGGTCCAACTTGGAAGCGCTCGTAGTTTTTATAAAAATTAACGTAACTTTTAGGATCTTTCTGTGTTTTATAATGTAGATGAGAGTCAGAATGCAATAATGGAACAACTCGATGCTGCTAAGCCTGCTGACTTTAGAAAAATTTATGATGCTTCAATGCAAATGCTCTTCAGAATTTCATTTAAAATAGTAAATGATGAAGAAGCAGCTGAAGACCTTGCTCATGACTCCTTAATCAAGGCTAATGAAAAGGGACTTGTATTTCCTTCAATTAATGATGCGAAATATTGGTTAATTCGGGTTGTAAAGAATGCTTCATTAAATTACATCAAAAGAAAGGACCGTGAGCGTAAAGCTTACGAAAAAGTTCTTTACGAAGAACACAGTAAGTCAGATTCTGGTGAAACTGATTTATTAAAGCAGGAATCAATTAATAAAGCTAGGGAAGCTTTGAAGAAACTACCACAGAACCTGCAAGATGTACTTATGTTAAGGGAATATGCAGATCTTAACTATAAGGAAATTGGACGGGTTTTGGGAATTACTGAAGGAAACGTAAAAGTTAGAATCTTCAGAGCCAGGGAGCAGCTTGTTAAAATAATAGGAGAAGATAATGTCTTTTTGCCCGAGTAAAGATATTCATTCTATTTATTTAGATAAGGAATTACCAGAAAATTACAAGCTTGAATATGAAGAGCATGTAAAAAATTGTCCAGCATGTCAGAAAGAACTGAACAAACTCAAGCTTATTCATGATGCCTTAAAAGCAGATTCTGATTCAATCAAACTTGATGATGATTTTCTGGAAAAAAGTTACGAAAGACTTCAGATTAAAATGGCCTATAAGAATAATGTTACTAAGGCCAGAAGAACTAGCAATGTAAATATAAAATACGGTTTAACTGCTGTTGCCGCTGCCGCCCTTTTTGCCTTAGTTATACCAGTTACTTTAAACTCAAATAAAAAGAATTCAGTTACAACACAACCTGCTTTGGCTTCAGTTTCATCTGTTTCACAAATATCTAACTCAACTTCTGCAATTGCTGCAAATAATGTTTCAATAAATAGTGGAAGAAATGTGCTTGTTTCGGGTAATATGTTAGATACAGTCATTCGTCCAGAAGCTGGAATCGACAATGGTAAAACACTTGTTAAAAAAGCAAAAGATGTTGAAGTATTACGACCAGAGCTCGAGGACGAGACAATCTCAATAAGGATTAGTGTCCCAGGGCCTGGAGAGATTCCTGTAGTAACAGAAATTAATCTACCAATGGGCGCAATATCAGGTAAATTTTAGTGAATTCATCTGGCAAAATTAGTTACTCAATACGACGATACCCAGTTTTAAGAGCAGGTATTGTCGTTTTTATTATTGTTTTAGTATTTGCTCTAGTTTTCTTTATCAAAAATAAAAATAAACCAATTCCTCAAATTGACTCTATTACGCCTCCAGTTGGTTCACCTGGCGATGTTGTTTTAATTAGCGGAAAAAATTTTGGTGATGTTCGCGATATGAGTTATGTCGAAATTGCCGGTGCAAAACTTACCGCTTCTTCTTATATTTCCTGGTCAGACACTTCTATCAAATTAGTTTTACCAGCCAATATTCAGGATGGTCTTGTTGTTGTCGGAACAAAAGATCTTCGTTCAAAACCGGCTCTTTTTGCTAACGAAGTTGATATTCCGGTTCCAGTTCCTACTGTACAGCAGGTAACAAAGCCTGTCATAACATCTTTATCTTCAGAAAAAGTGAACATTGGAGATGAGCTTGTTATTCAGGGAAACAATTTTGGTGATGCTAAAAATCAATCTAAGGTATTATTTACAATTGATTACAATAACAAGATTGCAGAAGCAGAATATAAAAATATCATTCTCCTTACAGATAATATGATTGGCGGAAATGAGGACGATTTAGACTATATTTCCTGGTCAAATACAGAAATCAAACTAAGGGTTCCAGATGGAGCTTCAACTGGTGTTGTTTTAGTTGATACGGGTAAGGAAAAGTCCTATCCAAAAAATATTACAATTAATGATGATGCCGGAAAAAAATCCTTCATCAATAAAAAAATTTATCTTATTCAGTATTCAGCAGATATTGCAGACCTGGTTACAAAAGACGTTTCTACAATCACCTTACGCTGTCCAATTCCTTTTACAAGTAGTGCCCAGCCTACAGTAGAAATTACAGAAACAAATCCAACTCCAGTTTTAATGAATTATCAAAATGATTTAATACATCAGATTTCAAAGAGCCGGAATAATACTCCAAAAACAGTATTTACCCAAACTTTTGTACTCCCTGTTTATGAAATTCAAACAAAGGTAAATGCGGCTAAAGTTGGAAATTACAAGAATACAAACAGTCATTTACTTTCAAAAACCCTGCGTCCAGATAATCTTGTTCCTTCAGATAATGAAGAAATTGTAAAACTGGCAAAAACAATTATTGGAAAAGAGGTAAATCCTTATAAAAAGGCCCAGCTTCTCTATAATTACATGCTTGAAAACTTTGAACTTACAAATAGCCTTAGAAAAAATGATGCCGATCCTTTAGATTTGCTGCAAAAACACAAGGGAGATGCTTATGATTATGCAGTAATTTATACAGCACTTGCCCGTGCTTCAGAAATTCCTGCTCTTACAGACAGTGGCATTTTAATTGGTTCAGATTTATCTACCCAGTCTCACTGGTGGTGTGAGGTTTATATTGATAAAGTTGGCTGGGTTCCAGTTGACCCTGCTCTTGGAGAGGGACTTGCATATAAGCAGTGGATTGATAGCGGAATCAGCGATAATGCACAATATTATTTTGGAAACTTAGATTCTCATCATGTTACTTTCTCTAGAGGTTGGAACCAGTTAAAGCCTTTTTCTGCTGACTCTAAAATTGTACAGCACCCTAGAAGCTTTGCTCTCCAGTCAATTTGGGAAGAAGCAAGTGAGAATACAGTAAAATACAGCAGCTATTGGGGTGTACCAGTTGTAAAGGGTGTATACTAATAGTTGTAAATCTAATGTTTAGAATTATAGGATTAATAGGAGTAAACAATGACAACAAAAGTTTTAAGTGTTGGTGGATCAATTATTGTACCTGATAAGCCAGATACAGAATTTCTTGGAAAGTTTATAAAAATGTGTACAGACTGGCTTGATGCAGATAAATCTCGCCGTTTGATTTTAGTTGCTGGAGGTGGAGCTCCTGCTCGTGTATACCAGAACGGATATAAAGATGTTTGCGAAAAAACTGGTTTAAGTTTTGATGCAAATGCTGCCGATTGGATTGGAATTATGGCAACACGCATTAATGCTCAGCTTTTAAAGGCTTCTTTTGGTTCTTATTGTAAAAATGATGTAGTTTACAACCCAACAGAAGAAAACCTTAAATTTGACGGACAGGTTCTTGTTGCTAGTGGATGGAAACCAGGCTTTTCTACAGATACAGATGCCGTTTACCTGGGCGAAAAATTTGATGCAAAAACAATTGTAAATCTTTCTAATATTGAAAAGGTTTATACAGACGACCCACGTAAAAATCCAGATGCAAAACCAATTGATGAAATCTCTTGGGCAGATTTCCGTAAAATCGTAGGTGATGAATGGACACCAGGCAAAAACTGTCCTTTTGATCCAATTGCTTCTAAAAAAGCACAGGAAAATGGAATGACAGTTATTTGTGCCGGTGGAAAAAATATTCCAAATATTGAAGCTATCTTAAACGATAAAACTTATATTGGAACAACTATTAAATAGTTTTTACTACGATTATTAAAATCAATATTCTTGGGTTTCCATGCGTTCCAGTAAGGCATTTAATTTTTGCCCATAAGCTGGATCGCTGGCCCAAGTGCCTGCTAATCCCCACAAATCTTCTACAAGTTTAGTTTTATGAACCCAGTTATATCTTGGGTCAATCAAATCCTTATTCAATTTTACATCTTCTGTAGTTGCATAGGCCTGCAAATGCTGTATGTGGGCACGAACCCCCATCTCCTCATTTTCAAATTTTTCGCCAGGATGCTCTGAATCCATAGCACCTAAGCCACAGTAATTGTGAAAATCTTCCTGAACCAAGCCTCCAAAACGTAAAAAACCGGTTTCCAGACACATTTGAGCAAATGCCAGGTCAGAATTAATTCCTTCTGCCATAGCTTCATCAACATAATACGAGGCAAAAGTTAAAATGTATTCGTAATCTTTATCAGGGTTATTGGCAATAAAAAAGTCTGCCAGCTGATTAGGAGAAAGTAGTCCCAAATCTAAAAGTCTACGGGAAAGTTTAGGGGTCTGTCCCCTTGGTAAAGTTTTACAGGAAAAAGCAGTAATTACAGTAAAAATAAGTGCCGCAAGTATAAAAAGATGATGGATTTTAGGATTTTTCTTCATATTTAGATGTTCGGCCTAAAAAAAAATCACTTTATTTAAAGTTTTTTCTGTTTTCATTTCCTTTTTTAGACTTTCTTGGAAATTATATAGGTGATGAAAAAACTGAATATTCCTAAACCTGATGTTCGAGAAAAAACGCTTGAACATGGAATTTCTTTTCCTTTTGATGAAGAATTGATAATGCTAATTCTTGGCTCTGGCACAAAAAAATTGCCTGTAGAGCTTATGGCTAGTAAGATAATGGAAATTCTTGATTCTTCAGATGAGGATAAACTAGTGGAAAACCTTCTAAAAATTAAGGGAATAGGTGAGGGAAAGGCTCTTGCAATTGCAGCTGCTATTGAACTTGGGCGAAGAAGAAGTAATCATTTAAAGGCTCCTATACGGACTCCCCAGGATGTAATTCCTTTTGTTCGAAATTATGCCGTGAGCCAAAAGGAACATTTTCTGGTTATTACTTTGAATGGAGGTCATGAAATTATCCAGATTCATTGTGTTTCAGTTGGAACTTTAAACAGAACTCTTATTCATCCACGTGAAGTTTTTTCTCAGGCCATAAAGGAAAATGCTGCCGCAATCATTGTCTGCCATAATCATCCTTCTGGAAATTGCCAGCCTTCCACAGAAGATATAGAAACAACAAGAATTTTGCTCCAGGCTTCACAAATTATTGGAATTGTACTTCTGGATCATGTAATTATTGATTGTGAAAACTATTTCAGCTTTGTGGAAAACCATGTCTTGTTTTCAGATGATGACTAGGCTAAAATCAAAATTATGAAGAAAGGACTTTTTACAAGTTTGTTTTTTTTGTCGTTTTGTGCAGGTAAAATTTTTGCCCAGGAAGATTATGTTTTACAAGTGCAGTCTCCTCAAGTGGAAAAAGGAAGTGCAGGTGTAGAAGGATTTAATCAAAATTTTAATGAAGAGCTTGATGTGGAACAGAATAAAGAGACTGAAATTAATTTTGAAGACTTCCCTTTTCTTGAGCCTGTTAGTAAAAAAGAACTTTCTACAGGTGTAAAAAATTCTAGCCTGATAATTGATTGCAATCTAAAATCGGCTAGCGTTTTCCTTAATGGCATTTATCAGGGCAAAACAAGGTTGAGAATTGATGATTTATTGCCTGCTGACTATATCCTGGAAGTTAAAAAGGAAGGATATGAGTCTAAAAAATTTTATATAAGTGCCCGTTCTGCATTTTTACAAAACTATAAAATAAAACTTAAGTAATTTTATTGTTTTATTCCCTTACATTCATTAAATTATAGGTATGAAACTATATTCTCAGACTCAGTTATTTAGGATAATTCTAATAACAATAGCTGCAACCTTATTGGTGTCTACTATTGCATTTTTTTCACTTGGTAAAAAATCATCAAATAAGAATAATTCAGGATTTGTTACAACATCTGTAAGTCAGGAAACTCAGTCGGACACAACTGAAGGTCAGTTGGAAGAAAATGAAGTCCAGGTTCAGTCTGATACAAATCTGGCTCTTTTACAGACAAATAACCAACTTTTAGATTCAACCTTTTCTGTTTCAAACACAAGTTATACTCAAGACGAAAGTCAAAATATAAATGTTTACAATCTTTGTAATGAGGCTGTAGTAAACATTAATACAAAAATCACAGCCTACGACTGGTTCCTTGAACCTTATGTTCAGGATGGTGGTTCTGGTTCTGGCTCAATCATAGATAAAAGAGGATATATTCTTACAAATGTACATGTAATTCAGGGTGCAACAAAAATTTATGTTTCTCTTTTTGATGGAACCCAGTATGAAGCCGAAGTTGTAGGTCAGGATTTGGATTCTGATTTAGCAGTAATTAAGTTTAATCCTCCAGAAGGAATGAGTCTCAAGACAATTTCTTTTGGCGATTCAACTTCTCTTAAGGTTGGACAAAAAGTTATTGCAATTGGTAACCCATTCGGTTTGGAACGTACAATGACAACAGGAATCGTTTCTGGGCTTGGTCGTCCTATCCAGAATTCTAATAACAGAATTATTAGAAATATGGTTCAGACAGATGCTGCAATCAATCCAGGAAACTCAGGTGGACCACTTTTAGATTCTTCTGGAAGAATGATTGGTATAAATACAATGATTAAGTCCAGTTCAGGAAGTTCTGCTGGTGTTGGTTTTGCGGTACCTTCAGAAACGGCCATTCGCGTGGTTGCCGATTTGCTTAAATATGGAAAGGTTCAGCGCGGACAGATTGATGCTACAATTGTTCAGTTAAGCCGTAGAATTGCCCAGTATGCAGGTCTTGATATTGCAGAAGGAATTCTGATTTCCGAAGTAGTAGAAGGTGGAAATGCCGAAAAAGCTGGAATTAAGGGTGGTACACAGGCTGCATATTATGGTTCTCGCCGAGATATAATTTATATTGGTGGTGATGTAATTACAAAGATTGATGATATCAATATCACTTCTATTGCGGATTATTATTCTGCTCTTGAGTCTAAAAAACCAGGTGATACAGTTACACTTGTAATTCATAGAAATAGAAAGGATTTAACAGTAAAACTTACCTTAAGCGAATAAGTGAAAATAAGTGAATGAGAAGATTTGAAGTAGTTTCTCCTTATGAACCAAGCGGGGATCAGGGGCAGGCAATCGAAAAGTTAAGTCAGGGCTTTCTTAGGGGCGACCGTTTCCAGACTCTTAAAGGTGTAACTGGTTCCGGAAAGACTTTTACAATGGCCAAAATTATTGAAAAAGTTCAGAGGCCTACCTTAATCATTAGTCACAATAAAACACTTTCTGCCCAGCTTTACAGGGAATTTAAACAGTTTTTCCCAAATAATGCAGTAGAGTATTTTGTTTCTTACTACGATTATTACCAGCCAGAAGCCTATGTCGCTGCCCGAGACCTTTACATTGAAAAAGATTGTGATATAAACAAGGAAATTGACCAGCTGCGACTCAAGGCCACCTACAGTCTTATGGAGCGTCGTGATGTAATTGTAGTTGCTACAGTTTCTTGTATATATGGTCTTGGTATGCCTGATGTTTACAAGGGCATGCGTGTTCATGTAGAAAATGGTCAGACTCTTGATACAAAGAAATTTGCCGAACAGTTAATTTCGCTTCAATACACAAGAAATGATGATGTTTTGGATCGGGGTAATTTTCGTATAAAAGGTGATGTAATAGAAGTATTTCCACCATACATGGAAACTGATGAAGCTTACCGAATTGAACTGGATTGGGATGAGATTGTAAAAATTCGCCGATTTGATGTTTTGAATCGAAATGTGGTAGAAGAACTTGATGAAACGGTATTTTATCCTGCAAAACACTTTGTTGTACCTCGTGATCAATTAATTTCAGCTTGTGACCGAATTCAAAAGGAAATGGAAGAGCAGGTGGAAGCCTTCCAGAAAGAAGGGAAAATTCTTGAAGCAGAACGCCTTAAGACTCGTACTACTTATGATATAGAAATGCTCAAGGAAATGGGGACTTGTCCTGGAATTGAAAATTATTCTGCCCCAATTGCAGGACGTGCTCCAGGTGAACCTCCTGCAACTCTGCTTCACTACTTCCCAGACGACTTCCTCTGCCTTATAGATGAAGCCCACGTAACCGTTCCACAAATTGGTGCTATGTACGAGGGGGATCGCAGTCGTAAACAAAATCTTATAAACTTTGGATTCCGACTCCCTTCTGCTGCAGACAATCGCCCTCTAAAAAAAGCAGAGTTCGACGCTAAAATGAATCAGATAATTTATGTAACAGCAACTCCGCGCCCTCAAGAGGTTAAAGAGAGCAGCCAGGTTGTTGAACAGATTATTAGACCGACCGGACTTTTAGATCCAATCATTGAGGTTCGTCCTACCGAAGGCCAAATGGAAGATATTTACAAAGAAGTAAAGGCCCGAATTGCAAAAAACGAACGAAGCCTTATATTAACTTTGACCAAAAAGATGTCGGAAGATCTTACTGATTATCTGACAGAACTCAATCTTAAAGTAAAATATATACATTCTGAAATAGATACCTTTGAGCGTGTTGAAATTCTAAAATCACTTAGAACCGGCGAAATTGATGTTTTGATTGGAATTAACCTGCTTCGAGAAGGAATTGACCTGCCGGAAGTAAGTTTTATTGCACTTTTAGATGCAGATAAGATTGGTTTTTTACGTTCCGAAACTTCTCTTATCCAGATTATTGGACGTGCCGCCCGAAATGCCGAGGGACAGGTTGTTATGTATGCGGATCGTATGTCCCCTGCCATGGAATCTGCAATTAAGGAAACAAAATACCGTCGTCAATTGCAGGAAGCCTATAATAAGGAGCATGGAATAACCCCTACTACAGTTAAAAAGGCAATTTCCGATATGCTTGAACGCCAGAAAGAAGAGGCTCAGGAATCGGCTACAATGGATCTGGAAGTTTTGAAGAAGGGTGTAAATCTTTTCAAGGCTTCAGACCGCAAAAAACTGATAAAGAGACTTACACGGGAAATGGAAGCTTGTGCTGAAAGAATGGAATACGAGCAGGCCGCTGTTTACCGTGATCAGATTCGTGAACTTGAAACAACTTATGGAAAATAAATAACAAAGAATTTTAATAAAAAAAATTTGCCTTCTGTTCACATTGGTCTTACAATCTTGTTGATGCGGAATTTACTTATAAAAATAGTAAAAATAAATTTTATAAGTTTATTTTTGCTTTTTTTGATCAGTCTAAACATTTCTTGTAATAATATCGAGGTTTGTTCTTATTATGGAGTAACCCTTGATTATTTACTGTCTCAACGCAAGGTTTCAAACTTAGAACCTGTAGATGTTGTTATACTTGCCGGTCAATCAAATATGGCAGGAATTGGTTCTTCGGATGAATGCATCAATTATTTATCTACCTCAGAATATCAACAAGTAAAAGATGGTGTCGATGGTGTTTATATTTATGCATGTAATGACTATATATTTAGGGAAGAACAGCCTACCTATTTACCTTATTCTGAAGTAACTTTTGGATATGGGGCATTCGCTGATAAAATTGGTCCAGAAGTTGGTTTTGCACTTGAATGCCAAAAAGCTGGAAGAAAACTTGTTATCATAAAATATACAGCAATTTCTATGGGCATTGATTATTTTTGTAATTCCATTGATATTTCAGATTTTATGAAAGGTTATATTTTAACTTGTCTTAATGACCTTATAGATAAGGGTTATTATCCAATTGTTAGGGCTACATGCTGGATGCAAGGAGAAGCTGATTGCGTCTCTTTTACTTCTGCCAGTGCTTATTACGAAAAAGAAAAAGCTTTAATTAACTATTTAAGAAACGATTTTAATGAAAATCTTTTATTTATAGATGCCAAAATAACAGATTGGGTATTATTGCTTCCAGATTGTTATCAAGATTTATTAAATGAAAACAAAGAACGTATTGCTCAAAGTGATGATTTATGTTTTTTGATTGATTCTACAGGCTTGAAAAAAGGCGACGACATGGCACATTATGATACTCCATCGAATATAGAACTTGGAAGAAGATTTGCAAAAGAGTTTTTGGCAAATTATGAAAAGTCAAATTAATAAGTTTACACAAGCCTTTAATAAGGAAAATGAGACTTTTACGATTGACTTTTTTTTTGAATTTGTATATCCTTTCTAAACTATTGTAATTTGTGTGGGAAAACTGTTTTATATAAGGAAGGATAAAGAAAATGTCTAGAATGTGTGATGTTTGTGGAAAAGGCGTTATGTCTGGAAATAAAGTAAGTAAATCTTATAACCATACACGCAGAACTTGGAGACCAAATCTTCACAGTGTAAAAGCAACTCTTCCTAACGGAGAAGTAAGAACACTTAAAGTTTGTTCAAACTGTCTTAGCCGAGGATTCGTTGATAAGAAAGTTAGAGTTCCAAAGACAACTGAAGCTAACAAGTAAGTTTTATTTGGTCTAAGAAAAACCCCGAGATATATTCCCGGGGTTATTTTTTTTAACCTTTGTAATTTTATATTTCCAGCACTAATTTATCGTAAGCTGGCAGAATACTTTCTGCTTTTGCCAGACAGGGAAAAGCCTTTTTATGTTCTGTAAGGTATTCGGTAATTGTTTTGTGAGACTCGTTGTGAGTTAAATGTGTAAACCAGATTTTTTCCCCTCCAATTTTTTCACTAACTTCTAAGGCTTGCAAAAAATTAAAGTGAGTAGAATGGGCTTTTATTCTTAATCCATCAATAATCAGGTGTTTTAATTTACCACAATTACTTTTAATTAATTCAATAGACTGTTCGCTTATGTAGTTGCAATCTGTAAGATAAGCAATTGACTGCTTTTCTCCATCATCATTTTTTTCTACTAAAAGCCATCCTGTAGTTTCCAAATGGCCGTGCATCATTGGAATTGGTATGATTTGGGTTTGACCAATGTAAAAGGCTTCTTTTGCTTCGTGTAGGGCAATTTTTGCGTGGCCTCCCCCTTCTTTTGAAGGTGAAAAAATATAATCGAAGCGTTTTGAAATATCACTTATACAAGATTTGTTTGTATAAAGAGGAAGAGGCGGTGCTTCAACAATTTTTTTACTTCTAGGGTCTTCTGGAATATGGCCCAAATCACAGCTGAAAATACGTAAATCATCCAGCCCAAAAAGGTGGTCGGCATGACCGTGGGTCATAAGAACTGCATCAATCTTTTTTATGTTATTTTCAATGGCTTGAATACGAAATTCTGGGCCTGTATCAATCTGTATATATTTTTTATCTTTTGTTTCTATATAAACAGAACTTCTATATCTTTTATCATGAGGGTCATTTGAACGGCAGACATCACAATCACAACCTATAACTGGAATTCCGTGACTAGTACCTGTTCCTAAAAAAGTAAGCTTCATATTGTTAGTATAATCTTTTTTTATAGGAAGTAACAGTAATTTACAGTTTTTAGCAATTCTACTAATATATAATCGTGGATTTTAATACTTCAAACATTATTACTTCTTATTTTAAACAGCAGGATCAACTTTTTACTCTTGTAGATTTTTATAAATATCTAAAAAGTAATGGGGCCAAAATTACTAAGGCAGAAGCTGAAGGGGTTTTGCGTTCTTCAAATTATGTATTTCCACTTGTAAATCAGGAATTTATAACTAGAGCAGGAGTCTTTACTGGTCGCTGGTTTAGTTTTAAGCCAAGTAAAGAAGAAATTGAAAAGGGGTATATTTTACTGGGGCATCGTTGTGTGCCTTTTGTAGATAATTCAACTGGACCCGATTCAATTTCTCTAGCTGTTGATGGTCGAATAATTACTCCTGCTACTCAATCTTTTTCTATGAATTTGGCTATGGACACCTTTGCTCTGTTTGGAGAAGGATATGTTCTGCCTTATATTTTTAATGATAAGGGGAACAAGAGCCTTTCTTTATCATCTATTCAGTATTCTTTACCAAACGAAATTACTTTGACCGCTTGGCCGCTAAAAGAAATTACAAAGGGCGAAAAAATCATTTATGGTGATAGAATTCTTTGTAGAGTTTTGGATTGGGAGCAGAGTATAGTTGAAGTTTCCCTCCAAAAAGTAAATCACAAGGGCCTGGTAGTTTCGGAAGATGCTATTGAAAGAGAAGAATGGTATTCATATTTTGAAAATGACATCATAAAAAGTATGGAAAAAAATGGTCCATCAGATTCTATAGATGAACAACTGTCGCTCTTGTATTTGGAATATCAGGATGATCTTTGTATAAGAAATTGTGGTTCAATTGAAGAATTTTTGTCTCATACAAGTAAAATTGGATTTGTTTCTTATGGAGTAGAATCAAGAATATGGAAGAAGAATGAAGAAATTCCTTATTCCGGACCTTGGAATTCTCTTATGTCTTCAAATGACTTAATTCTTTCAGAAATTGCAGTAACATTTTCTCCTCATATCATTGATGCCTTCTTGGAAAACAGAATTTATGAAGAGTCAAAAAATGTTGAAACAAAGGATATTGAAGAATTACTGGGAAATATTTTCCCACAGCTTAAAGAACTGTCTGTTTCTGAACGAAAGCTTGTATTATTGAATATAGAAAAACGTAATGATATACTTAAAAGAAAATATAATCGTTTTTCTGATTATTCAATTGCAGAAACTAGAAAAAGAGTTCTTGAGTTATTTTCTCAAGTAAATACTTTGTTTTTTGATATTGGTTGCTCAGGAGTGGAAGTTGAAAAATTTCCACAACATGAATTAGTAGTCCTTTCACAATTGTATGGCCATATAGTTAATATTCTGGAAGAGTTGGAGATTGAGTTTCTTAGAGAGCGTTTTCCAATTGCAGATGTTGAGCTTTCATTGAACGGGATGGAAGAGACTTTTGATGATATAAAAGGAAGTCTTGAATCAGTATTAAATACAAATAGATATAAAGGTTTTGAAATTTTAAAAAACATCTAATTAGGAGATAGAGATGGAAGATGAAGTAAATATTACAGAGTTAATTCATCGTGGTGGAATTTTTAGAAATGTTGAGGGAAGTGATCCTAAGGAAGTGTACGCTAAAGTTAGTAAGATGATAGATTTACCCGATGGAATGACCTCAGACCAGGTGTATAATGCTTTATGTGCTCGTGAAGACGTTCTTAGTACAGCTGTAGGTAATGGAATTGCCTTACCACATGCTCGTGCACCAATTATGAAGAACGAAAAAGATCAAAGAATTTGTGTGGTTTATCTTAAAGAACCAATCGATATGAAAGCTCCAGATGAGCGTAATGTTTTTGTAATGTTCATTTTGCTTACTCATAATTCACAAATTCATTTAAAGATTCTCTCTACTTTGGCAGGACTTTTTAGAAGTGCACAATTCAGAAAAGCTTTGGAAGATCATGCTGATGAAGCAACTCTTTCTTCTCTAATAAAAGAATTGGCATAATTTAATATTTCGAGGTAAAAACTATGGACAAAAAAGGTGTTGAGGCAGTTGCACTTTCAATTCGCAGCTTGTCAATGGACGCAATTCAGAAGGCAAATTCAGGACACCCTGGACTTCCACTTGGTGCAGCAGAAGCAGCTGCTGTACTTTATGGTGAAATCATGAAGCATAATCCTGCTGATTCGAAATGGGTTGATAGAGACCGTTTTGTTCTTTCTGCAGGACATGGATCTATGTTGCTTTATTCAATCCTCCATTTGGCTGGATACAAAGTAAGCATGGATGATATTAAGAACTTCCGTCAGGTTGGTTCTAAGTGTCCAGGTCACCCAGAATATGGTGATACAGACGGTGTTGAATGTACTGGAGGTCCTCTTGGACAGGGTGTTTCAATGGCTGTTGGTATGGCTGTTGCAGAAAGCATGCTTGCTGCAAAATTCAACACTGCTAAGCACACAATCGTAGATCACTATACTTATTCTTTGGTTGGTGAAGGTTGTTTGCAGGAAGGTGTAGCATCTGAAGCATCTTCTTTGGCTGGTAACTTAAAACTCGGAAAATTAATCGTATTCTACGATGAAAATAAAATCTCAATTGATGGTTGTACAGATATTACATTCACTGATGATATTGCAAAACGTTACGAAGCTTATGGCTGGCAGGTTTTGCGTGGTGACATGTATGATGTAGAAGGCATGGTAAAACTGATTAATCAAGCTAAGGCTAACAAAGAACAGCCTTCTTTAATCATGCTTAAATCAATCATTGGTAAGGGTGCTCCAAAACAGGGTAAAGCTGATGTTCACGGTGCACCTCTCGGAGCAGAAGGAATTATTGAAGCAAAGAAAACTCTTGGTCTTCCAACAGACAAGGATTTCTATGTTGTTCCTGAAGCTTACAAATATTTTGAAGATAAAAAAGCTGCATTTGCAAAAGCAGAAGCTGACTGGCAGGCAGAATTTGATGCATGGGCTAAGGAAAATCCAGAACTTAAGAAGGAATGGGATGCTTTCCATACTGACGGTGTAACAAATCCTGATGTAAAAGATGTTGAATACAAAGTAGGTGATGCTTGTGCAACACGCGATGCATCTGGAAAAGCTTTGAACGTAATTGCTGCACGTTATGGTAACTTGGTTGGTGGTTCTGCTGATCTTATGGGACCAAACAAGACAGCTTTCAAAGATACAGATAATGGTACATTCAGCCCAGCTAACCGCAAGGGTCGTACAATTGAATACGGTATTCGTGAATTTGCAATGTCTGCTGTTGCTGCAGGTATTTCTTTACACGGTGGACTTCGTCCATTCTGTGCTACATTCTTAGTATTCGCAGATTATCTTCGTCCATCTCTCCGTGTTGTTTCTTTGATGAAGCAGCCAGTAATTTATGTATTCACACACGATTCAATTTACGTTGGTGAAGATGGTCCAACTCATCAGCCAATTGAAACAATGACTTCTTTGCGTGCAATCCCAGGTGTTCAGGCTATCCGTCCAGGTGACCCAGAAGAATCTATGGAAGCATGGAAAATTGCTTATGCTTCAAAAGATCATCCTGTTTGTATGGCATTTACACGCCAGGCACTTGCAGTTTACGAAAAGGCTGATAAAGACTGGAAGAAGAACATGGCAGAAAAAGGTGCATATGTTGTTCTTGAAGGTGCTGCAAATCCTGATATCACAATTCTTGCAAGTGGTTCAGAAGTTAATATGGCTTTGGATGCAGCTAAACTTGTTAGTGGAAAATCAATCCGCGTAGTTTCTGTTCCTGATTTGAAGAAATTCGAAGGCCTTTCTAAAGCTGAACAGGAAAAAATTACAGGAAAAGCAAAACGTATTGTATGTACTGAAGCTGGTATTTCTATGGAATGGCTCCAGTTTACAGATAAAGAAAACTGCTTCTGTATCGATCGCTTTGGAACATCAGGTCCTGCAAAGAAAGTTGCTGAATACCTTGGTTTCACAGCAGAAAAACTTGCAGAACTTTTAAAGAAATAATTTAATTATTTAAGAGTATATTCCCGTATACTTAGGTGTACGGGAATATTTTTTTATAAAGACAAATCTAAAATCTAACAAACTAACTGGAAAAATCAAAATGAAACAACTGATGTTGGGTAATGCAGCTGCAGCCCGTGGTTTATTCGAAGCAGGATGTGAGTTTATTTCGAGTTATCCTGGAACTCCAAGTACAGAAATTACTGAAGAAGCTGCAAAATTTAAGGAAATTTATTGTGAATGGGCTCCTAATGAAAAAGTGGCAATGGAATCTGCTTTTGGAGCATGTCTTGCAGGTCGTCGTGCCTTCTGTGGAATGAAGCATGTAGGTTT
This sequence comes from Treponema sp. UBA4267, assembly GCA_002395155.1. Taxonomy (GTDB): domain Bacteria; phylum Spirochaetota; class Spirochaetia; order Treponematales; family Treponemataceae; genus Treponema_D. The sequence continues at coordinate 41,763 of DGWD01000008.1, read as the reverse complement.
GAACGTTGCCGCAGATCCTCTTTTTACAATGAGTTATACAGGTGTAAATGCAGGTCTTGTAATTGGTGTTGCAGATGATCCTGGAATGCATTCTTCTCAAAACGAACAGGACAGCCGTCATCATGCAATTGCATCTAAAATACCAATGCTTGAACCAAGTGATGCAGATGAAGCCCGCGAGTTTGTAAAAATTGCCTTTGAAATCAGTGAAAAATTTGATACTCCAGTTTTGTATAAAATGTGTACTCGTGTAGCTCACAGTCAGAGTATTACAGATACAAAAGATCGTCAGCTTCCAGAACACAAATCATACGAAAAAAATATTTCTAAATATGTAATGGCTCCTGCAAATGCAATCCGCCGTCATCCTTTTGTAGAACAGAGAATGAAGGATATTGAAAAATGGAGCGAAACAAGCGGAATTAATAAGATTGAAAAAGCAGATTCTAAGGTTGGAATCATCACTTCATCTACATCATACCAGTATGTAAAGGAAGTTCTTGGAGATTCTGTAAATATTCTTAAGCTTGGAATGGTAAATCCTCTTCCTGCAAATATGATAAAGGATTTTGCTTCTGGTTTGGAAAAATTGATTGTTGTAGAAGAACTGGATCCAATTTTTGAAACTTTTGTACGTTCTCTTGGACTTAAATGCGAAATCCACGGAAAAGATATGTTCCCAATTTGTGGAGAATTCAGTCAGAATCTTTTGGCTGCTGCTTTTGGTCAGAAAGTTCCAGAAGGTACAAAACTTGATACAGAAATTCCTGTTCGTCCACCAATTATGTGTGCCGGCTGCCCTCACCGCGGAATGTTCTACGCTTTAAATAAGCTGAAAGTAACTGTTTTTGGTGATATTGGATGTTATACTCTTGGTTCTGTTGCTCCACTTTCTGCAATGGACGTTACTCTTTGTATGGGTGCAAGTTTTAGTGGACTTCACGGATGGAACAAGGCTGGTGGTGCAGAAAATGAAAAGAAATCTGTTGCCGTAATTGGTGATTCTACATTTATGCATTCAGGTATGACTGGTCTTGCTTCAATTGCCTATAATCAGTCTAACTCAACTGTAATTGTTCTTGATAACTCAATAACAGGAATGACTGGACACCAGCAGAATCCTACAACAGGAAAAAATCTTTACGGAGAACCTGCTGGTAGGGTAGATCTGGAAGCTTTGGCTCGTGCAATGGGAATTAAGAGAGTTAGAGTTGTAGACCCTTATATCATTTCTGATTGTGAAAAAGCGGTAAAAGAAGAACTTGAAGCTCAAGAACCAAGTCTTATTATTAGCCGCAGACCTTGTGCCCTCTTGAAGGAAGTAAAACACAAACCACCTCTTAAGGTTGATGAAAATAAGTGTAAGAGCTGTAAGGCTTGTATGAAAATTGGTTGTCCTGCAATTGCCATGAAAAATGGTAAGGCAAAGATTGATGTTACACTTTGTGTTGGATGCAAGGTTTGTAGCCAAATGTGTAAATTTGGTGCATTGAAGGAGCAGGCATAATGAATAAGGTTAAAAATATAATGATTGTTGGTGTAGGCGGTCAGGGAGCTTTGCTTGCATCTAAAACTTTGGGCCAGGTTCTTTTGGACGCTGGTTTTGATGTAAAAGTTAGTGAAGTTCACGGAATGAGCCAGCGTGGTGGTTCTGTAGTAACTTATGTACGCTATGGTGATAAAGTTTATTCTCCAATTGTAGATAAGGGGGAAGCTGACTTTATAGTTTCTTTTGAACTTCTTGAAGCTGCCCGCTATACAGAATATCTTCGCAAAGATGGACAGATTGTAGTAAATACTCAGAAAATAGATCCTATGCCTGTAATTACAGGAGCGGCTGAATATCCGGAAGATTTAATTGGAACTATGGAAGCTGCCGGACTTAAAGTTGATGCTTTGGATTGTCTTACTCTTGCTGAAGAGGCAGGAACTGCAAAGGCTGTAAACATTGTTTTGATGGGGCGTCTTTCAAAATATATGGACTTTCCAGAATCAGCCTGGATGGCAGCAATTGAAAAGCTGGTAAAACCTCAGTTCCTTGAGGTAAACAAAAAGGCATTTAAATTAGGACGAGGATAGTAGGAATGAATCTAAAATATTATCAGAAAGAATCGGAGTGTATGCCACTTGATCAGCTTAAAAAGCTTCAGGGAGAAAGACTTGTAAAAAATTTCCGTCATGTTTATGAAAATGTTGAATATTACAGAAAACGATGTCAGGAAGCAGGCGTAACTCCAGATGATATAAAAGGTCTTGAAGATTTGGATAAAATTCCATTTACCTGCAAGGACGATCTTCGTCAGACTTATCCATATGGACTTTTTGCAGTTCCTATGAGTAAGGTTGTTCGTATTCATGCTTCTTCTGGAACTACAGGTAAACAGATTGTTGTTGGCTATACAAAAGAAGATCTTGATATTTGGGAAGATTGTACAGCCCGCCAGTTAGTTGCAATTGGTTGTGATGAAAATGATATTGTACAGGATGCTTATGGTTATGGACTTTTTACAGGCGGTTTTGGAGTTCATGGTGGAGCAACAAAACTTGGTTGTGAAGTTATCCCAATTTCCAGTGGAAACACCCAGCGTCAGATTACTTTTATGCAGGATTTAAAATCGACTGTTTTATGTTGTACACCATCTTATGCAGCTTATCTTGGAGAAACCCTTCATGATATGGGCCTTACACCAGATGATATTCATCTTAAAGCCGGTATTTTTGGTGCAGAACCTTGGACAGAAGAAATGCGCCGCGATATAGAAAAATCACTTGGAATAAAGGCGTATGATATTTATGGTCTTACAGAAGTAATGGGACCTGGTGTTGCATTTGAATGTTCTGAACAGAAAGGCATGCATGTAAATGAAGATCACTTTATCATCGAAACTATTGATCCAGAAACAGGTAAACGTCTTCCTGATGGAGAAAAGGGTGAACTGGTATTTACTGCAATAACAAAACAGGCCTTCACACTTATGCGATTCCGTACAAAGGATATTGGAGTTCTGAACCGTACACCATGTGCTTGTGGTCGTACTTTTGTTCGCATGAGTAAACCTATGGGTCGTACAGATGATATGCTCATTATCCGCGGTGTAAATGTATTCCCAAGTCAGATAGAAGGAGTTCTGCTCCAGAATGGTTATCCACCAAACTATCAGATTATTGTTGGACGTGAAAATAATACAGATACATTTGAAATTAAGGTAGAAATGACAGCCGAAAAGTTCAGTGATGTTGTTTCAGAAATTAATGCCCAGGAAAGAGCTCTTCAGGCATCACTTTTATCTGTACTTCAGATTAAGGCTAAAGTTACTCTGGTTGCACCAAAATCAATTACTCGTTCAGAAGGTAAAGCTAAGCGTATAATTGATACACGTAAGTTGCATGATTAGAGGATAAGGCTTACACAGGAGATAGTAATGACTATTAGACAGATTTCAATTTTTATAGAAAACAGAAAAAATGCTTTGTCGGAATTAACAAATGTACTTGCAGAACATAAAATTAACATTCGTGCTTTGAGTATTGCCGATACAAGTGATTTTGGAATTGCAAGAATTATCGTTGATAATCCTCTGCAGGTTCAGGCTGCTCTTGAACGTTCTGCTTACATTGTAAAATCGACTCCAGTAATTGCAGTAGAAATTCCAGATGAAACAGGAAGTTTGAACAAAATCTTAAAAATTCTTGCAGATAATGGACGCAATCTTGAATATATGTACGGTTTTACTGGAAAAGTTTCAAATCGTGCTTATATGATTATCCGTTGTTCAGATATTCCTGCAACAGAAAAAGTTTTTGAAGAAAACAACATTACAATGGTAAGCGAAGACCAGATAAAAGATTTGTAAAAATCTAAAAGTGGGATATATGTAATTATTGTAAACGAATCTTAAAAATGATATAGTAAGAACATAAATCCCACTATAAAAGAGGTCAGATATGCCTTATACCGAGCCAACAAGTCTAGCGATTGTTGCGTGTCCTGGTGGCGAAGCTTTCGCCAATGAAGTCATAACGCACCTTAAGCACATGTATAAACACCGCTTCACATTGAAGAACGATGTTATATCAAAGCGTTATGGACTGAGTAAAGAAGAGCTTGTACAGAGAATTAATCTGCAGAATGATTTGCAGACTAGCGATCTTTGTATAAGAGGTTCCACAGATAAGTACAGACCGCCTGTATTTAAAGTAAATGCACGGTTTACTTATTTTGCTAACGGTGAGGTTAAGACCGAACTTTTAGACACAGTCCGCGGAAAAGATGTTTACATTTTCCAGGATGTAGAAAACCATGAAGTTCTTAGTATGAACGATGGTAAAAACCAGATTAGAATGACTGTAAACGATCATGTAATGTCATTACTGGTTACTATTGATGCTGTTCGTATGGCAGGTGCAGGAAAAATCACTCTGGTTGTTCCAGCTTATCCATATGCTCGTCAGCACAAACGTAAAGGTCGTGAAGGACTTACAGCAAGTCTTTTAGGACACATCTATGAAATGCAGAGCGTTTCCAGAATCATCACTCTTGATTTGCATTCTCGCGAAATTCCTAATGCATTCTCGTCTTGTAATCTTGATAACTTACACGCAAGCTACCAGATTATCCGTGAACTTTCCAAAATCGTAGATCTTTCTGGTAAAACAGAAGACATGGTTATTGTATCTCCAGATACAGGTGCCATCGATCGTAATAAGTTCTATGCTTCTGGCTTAAAGTTGCCACTTGCTATGATTTACAAAGAGCGTGATTATTCTATCGTTACACAAGACGCACATTCTACTAACATCAAGTCAGTTAAACTCCTTGGTGATGTAAAAGGTAAAGTTGCCTTCCTGGCAGATGATATGCTTGGAACTGGTGGTACTTTACTTAAGGCTATGGGCTTCCTTAAAGAACAGGGTGCTACAAAAGTAATTTGTGCAATCAGCCTTCCATTCTTTACAGGAAACGCAATTGAACAGTTCGACGAAGCTTACAAACAGGGTCTCTTCTACCGAATTATTGGTACAAACGCTGTTTATCACGAAGAGCTTTTGAACCGCGAATGGTACATCTCAACAGATGTAAGTGGACTTTTTGCAAATGTAATCACACGTATTCATTACAATCAGTCTTTGAGCGAATTGCTTGATAACCGTAACATCATTGAAAAGGTAGTTAAACAAAAAGATACACCAGCAGAAAACAAAGAAAACCAGACAAAATAATGATTGAAACTGTTCTCTGTGTGGACATTGGAACGACTTCGTTAAAAGCAGGTTTGATTACTGCCGATGGCGAAGTCGTTTCTTTTTCTTCTAGCAAACTCGGTAGTTCAGAAGACCGTTTTATTGCAGGTAAATGGATTCTCAGCTTAAAATCAGCTCTTTCAGAAATTTTAGCTAAGATTGATATTGAGCAAGTTCAAATAAAAGCTGTTACAATTTCTGGAAATGGCCCAACAATTGTTTCACAATCAGAAATTACAATTCGTTGGAATGAAGATTTAGATTTAAGCCAATTTGGAATTTCAAAAGATGATATAGGGACATCTCTTTTTCTTCCCAAAATCCTTGTTTATAAAAATCTTTTCAATAAGGATTTTGAACAGACTAAGTATATTTTTTCGGGCCCTGAATATTTAATTTATAGACTTACAAATCAGGCTGTTACCATACTCCCAGAAGAACGTTTCAAAGCTGCGTACTGGAATGGCCAGCTTCTGGAAAAATTTGATATTCCTGTGCATAAATTGCCGCCTTTTGTGGGAATTGGACATATTTGCGGCTCTCTTACTAAAGAAATGGCCAGTTTTTTGAAGTTGAAGGAAGGTCTTCCTGTAATTTCTGGTGGACCAGATTTTGTTGTAGCCTTGATTGGTACAAAAACTTTAAAATCGGGGCGAATTTGTGACCGTTGTGGTTCTTCCGAAGGTTTCAATTTTTGTATACCAAAGTTTTTACAGGCTCCAGGGGTACGTTCCCTTCCATCTGTAATACCAAATCTTTGGAATGCCTCTGTCCTCCTTCCAAATTCTTCATCATTATGTGAAAGTGACAGATTAAGTTTTGCAAAAAAAGCACTTTTGACCTTAAAAGATTTAGCTCAAAAGAATGATATAGAATTTCCTGAATGTATGATTGTTACCGGAGGTCAGGCAAAAGATGTAAAACTGATGAAGGATAAAGCAAAGTATTTAGGAATGAAACTTTATGGCTGCCAATGTGCAGATGCAGAACTTCTTGGCGATGCCTGCGCGGGTTTTGTAGGACTTGGAGTCTTCGAAAATCTTGCTCAGGCTGCAGAAAAACTAGTGAGGGCATCACAACTTTATGACGATTTATAAGCTTCCCCAAGCACTTAAAGCGATTATTTTTGATATAGACTCTACATTGTATACAAACGCTTCTTATGCTTTTGAACAGGTTGACTGCCAAGTTAGAGAATACGCAAAAACTCTTGGCATTACAGCAGATCAGGCAAGAAAAAAAGTTGCCGATTACAGAAAAAAGTTTGCCCAGGAGCACAATGGTTCTAAGGTTAGTTTGGGAAATACTCTCTTGGCTTTTGGCGTTCCAATTGAGCAGAGTGTTGAATGGCGTAAAAGTCTTTTAGAGCCAAAAAACTTTTTGTCATACGATCAAAAGCTTGTAGATGAACTTTCGATATTGCAAAAGCATTTTAAATTGATATGTGTTACAAATAATCCTATTTTACCTGCTCGTAAAACTCTGGAGGCTCTTGGGGTAAACGTTTTTTTTCCAGAAATTGTAGGCCTGGACACTTGTTTTAAGTCAAAACCAGCTATTGAACCATTTATGACGGCTGTAAAACTGCTAGGTGTAAAGTGTGAGGAATGTTTAGCTATAGGCGACCGTTATGATATGGATGTGGCACTTCCTTTGGAATTAGGCATGGGCGGTATTTTAGTATGCGGGGTTAGTGAGGTGTACCAATTGCACCAAAGTGTGCTATAATTGACATGAAATGACAATTAAAAAGTTTCAAAATACTATAAAGCTAACAAATGACGGAAAACTCTCACTTTTTTTTGTAGGAACCGGTTCTGCATTCACAAAAACCAATTATCAAAATAATTTGCTTTTGATAAAAGGGGATAAACATATTTTGATTGACTGCGGAACTCTTTGTCCTTATGCTCTTGAAACTACTTATAATACAAAGATTACCAAAATAAGAAATGTCATTCTAACTCATCCTCATGCTGATCATATTGGTGGTGTTGAGGAAATGGTTCTTTTGGGAAAATATGTAACCAAAGAGCCAATAAATATTATTATTCCAAAACCCTTTAAGAAAAAATTGTGGAATGAATCTTTGCGTGGAGGAATCCAGTTTAGTGAAGAAGGTGTGATGAAGTTTGAAGACTATTTCAAGGAGCTTCCAAATAAAAAGATTCAGTCTAAACCATTTGATATTTTCCATGCGTCTTTGGGTACTTTGGATTTAAAACTTTTTAGAACCCGTCATGTTACTACCAGATTTAATAGTTTAAGAAATTCTCAGGTTTCTTATGGTGTTTTGATTGATGAAAGGGTTCTTTTTACTGCTGATACGCAATTTAACGAACCTCAGTTGCGTTTTCTCTTAAATAAGTATAAAACTATTGAGTATATTTTCCATGACTGTGATGTCTCTGGTTATTCTGCCGGAGTTCATGCTTCTTATGATCAGTTGTGTTCTTTACCACCTGAAATAAGGTCTAAGACATATCTTTGTCATTATAATGAAGCTGTGAACGAAATTGACGCCTTGGTAGACGGTTTTGCTGGTTTGGCGAAGCCGGGTGTATACTACAATATTTAATTTTTTAGACTCAGTAGCTCAGCTGGATAGAGCATCTGGGATAAGTAAATGCTACAAAAACCCTTACGGCTTTTTGCTTAACGCATTTGCTATTGTATAACCTAATTGGAAGGTTGTGCGTTCGAATCGCAGTTCACCAAAGAAATGCGATTCAATTCATCCAGGATTTTTAGACTCAGTAGCTCAGCTGGATAGAGCATCTGAGATAAGTAAATGCTACAAAAACCCTTGCGGCTTTTTGTTTAACGCATTTGCTATTGTATAACCTAATTGGAAGGTTGTGCGTTCGAATCGCAGTTCACCAAAGAAATGCGATTCAGTTCATCCAGAATTTTTTGACTCAGTAGCTCAGCTGGATAGAGCATCCGCCTCCTAAGCGGAAGGTCGTGCGTTCGAATCGCATTTGAGTCATACTACATACTACAATTGAAAAAAGTGTTGGGAGTTTATTATGAAAAAGATTTTAGTCTCTTCCTCTAATACAGAGGTGTTGGAGGTTGTTAAGAAGGGGTGTCAGAAATATTTGGAATCCCTTGACCCAATCTTCTGTCCCGATACAGATGAAGCTTTGAGCTTTATTGATTATGAACTTCCAGAAATTAAAGTTCTTGATTTTTCTTCTGAAGAAATTGATTGCGACCGTATTCTTGCCGCAATTCATTCAGACCCTTGGTTACATAATGGTGGTATAATTGCCATTGCTTCTAGTCCCAAAGAGGCAGAAGAAATTGAAAACCGTAAAGATCCTAACATTCTTATTGTTCAGACTGTTTACAATTTTAAGCAGAATTTCAGCCGTCTTTTAAAGGTTTTGTGGAGTAATCAGCAGTTCCTTTTCAATCGTGGTATGCAGAACCGTATGGGTGGCGATGAAACCGGTGGATTTGTTTGTGATAATGATCCAATGGATATCCGTCTTTATACAAGCTTTCTTGTAAACTATCTTTACTGCTGTAACCGTATTAGTGATGATGGACGCTATGCCCTTCAAACTTGTTTAATGGAACTTCTGACAAATGCTTTGGAACACGGTAACTGCGGAATTAGTTATAAAGAAAAAACTGACTTTCTTATGACTGGTGGAAATATTCTTGACTTAATCAATCAAAAGCGAAACCTTCCTGAAAATATCAATAAGAAGATTAAGATTCATTATACAATTGGTCGCGAAAAATCTACTTTTACAATTGCAGATGAAGGACCTGGTTTTGACTGGCGTTCTCAAATTAATTCTGCTGGTCCTGATATGGATGAAACTCATGGGCGTGGAATTTCTCTTTCATCAGACCTGGTTACTAACCTTCGCTATAATGATAAAGGTAACGAGGTTTCTTTTGATATCACAAATATCTTAAATACTTCAAACACTGTTCCTGGAATTATGATTCCATTTAAGACAATTGAATATAAACGCCACGAAATTGTATGCCGTCAGAATGATCCTTCTACCGATCTTTACTTTATTGTTTCTGGACGTTACGGGGTTTATGCAAACGGCAAATTGATTTCTGTTCTAACTCCAAATGACATGTTTATTGGAGAAATGGCCTTTCTTTTGAATGACCGACGTTCTGCTACTATTATGTCTGCTGATGAAGGTAAATTGATTAGAATTCCAAAGGTTTCTTTTGTAAACCTTATTAGAAAGAATCCTCACTATGGAATCTTCCTTTCTAAGCTTTTAGCCCAGCGTGTTCTCCGACAGAACAGGAAAACCTTGCAGCTTTCTGCAACAATTGCTGAACTAAAAGCCCAATTGGGTGATTAGAATAAGCCTGAAATTACTCCCTTATCATCTACATCAATCTCTAAGGCTGCTGGGGCTTTTGGAAGACCTGGCATAGTCATGATGTCTCCTGCAAGGGCAACTACAAAGCCTGCTCCAGCGTATAATTGAACATCACGAACAGGGAATGTAAATCCACTTGGTGCATTGATCAATTTTGGATCATGGCTGATAGAGTTCTGAGTCTTTGCAATACAAACTGGAAGGTTTCCGTAACCAGCATCTTCAAAGGCTTTGAGTTTTTTAAGTGCTGCAGGTTCAAATTCGACATTTGCGGCACGGTAAATTTCTGTGGCAATTTTTTTGATTTTTTCAGCAAGTGGCAAATTAAGTTCATAAAGAGGGTGATAGTTTGCCTTTCCGCTATCAGCAATTTCTACAACTGCACGTGCAAGTTCTGTTGTTCCTTCACCGCCTTTTCCCCAGCCTTCAGAAAGAACTGCTTTTGAGCCAACTGATTCACATAGTTTTTCAATAAGAGCAATTTCTTCATCTGTATCTGTAATAAACTTGTTGATTGCTACAACAGAAGGTAAACCGAATTTTGCAATGTTTTCTATGTGAGTTTTGAGGTTTGCAAAGCCTTTTTCCAAAGCCTGACAGTTTGGTGTACTTAAATCAGTTTTAGCTACTCCACCATGCATTTTAAGAGCTCTGATTGTAGCAACAATTACAACTGCACTTGGTTTAAGACCTGCTGAACGACACTTAATGTCAAGGAACTTTTCTGCTCCTAAATCTGCTGCAAAACCAGCTTCAGTAACAACATAATCGCCAGTTGCAAGGGCACATAAAGTTGCATTTACAGAGTTACAACCATGAGCAATATTTGCAAAAGGACCTCCATGAACAAAGGCTGGATTTTTTTCGAGAGTCTGAACAAGGTTTGGTTTTATTACATCCTTTAAAAGGGCTGCAACGGCACCAGTACATTTGAGCTGACCAAAAGTAAGGTTTTCTTTGTTATAGTTCTGTCCAATTACGATGCGGTCAATTCTTTCTTTAAGTTCAGAAATTGTTTTTGAAAGACAAACAATTGCCATAATTTCTGATGCAACTGCAATTGTAAAATGATCTTCACGAGGAACACCCTGCATTCTTCCTCCAAGTCCAATAATGATATTACGGAGGGCACGGTCGTTCAAATCTACACAACGTTTCCAGGTAATAGTTCTTGGATCAATGTTGAGGGCATTTCCCTGTTGAATATGATTGTCGATTAAGGCTGCTATAAGATTGTTTGCAATGCTGATTGCATGAATATCTCCAGTAAAATGAAGATTAATATCTTCCATTGGAACAATTTGTGCGTAACCACCACCACACGCACCGCCTTTTACCCCAAAACAAGGTCCAAGACTAGGTTCGCGAAGTGCAACTACTGTTTTCTTTCCGATTTTGTTAAGACCATCTGCAAGTCCAATAGAAACTGTAGATTTTCCCTCTCCGGCAGGTGTAGGTGTAACTGCTGTAACAAGAATTAATTTTCCAGGGTTTTTGGAGGCTTTTTCTTGCAGAGTATGTAACTCATCAAAAGTGATTTTTGCCTTATAAGGCCCATAATTTTCAAGTTTGTCTGGAGTAATTCCAATTTTAGCGGCAACATCTGCCACAGGAATCATCTTGTTTTTCTGAGCGATTTCGATATCTGTCATTAAAATGTCCTTGGGATATTTTTCAAACTTATTTTATCTGATTAGAGGGGTTTTAACAAGTTAGCACTGTAAAATCAAGTTCCTTTCTTGCCTGGCTGCCTGTAAAACTTATAGCAAAATTTAGACTAATAATTGAAGGTCTGATTCAGATAATTCTTTATATTCTCCAAGTTCCAGTGATTCGTCGAGTTTCAACTGGCCCATAGAGATTCTTTTTAAATAAACAATTTTATTTCCCACTGCGGCAAACATTCTTTTTACCTGGTGATACTTGCCTTCGTAAATTGTGAGATGTGCAGTTTTTTCATCTATCCATTTAATTTGTGCTGGCTGGCAGGTAAAACCTTGTTCATTATCTTCTGGACCAACTTCGATGCCTGCTTCAAGTTTTGTTGTAATTTCTGTCTGATGGTCTGCGGTTTCTGTATGTTCCAGACCGCACAAGTAAGTTTTACTGATATGCGATTTTGGCGAGATTAAACGGTGGGTTAGTTCTCCATCTGTGGTAAAAAGAAGAAGGCCTTCTGTGTCCATGTCCAGGCGACCGACTAGGTGGAGTTTGTCCTGCAAATAAGGAGTACGCAAAGAATCATCAAGCAGGTCAAAAACAGTTTCGTGGTCGCCTTCTTTTGTAGAACAAACATAATGCTGAGGTTTATTCATCATAAGATAAAGGTTGTCATGCAAATCGATTTCTTCCCCATCAATGGTTATGGTGTCCGTTTCTTTTGAAAACTGAAAGCCTGGGTCATAGATTCTGTTTCCATTAACCAGGACTTCACAAGTTCGCAGAAGTTTTTTTATATCCTTGCGGGAACCAAAACCATTGTGAGAAAGTATTTTGTCGATTCGTTCCTTAGCCATAAATTACGAATTACTTGCGGTCGTCAATTGGAATGTAAGGAAGTTCTTTTGAAACATTTTTATAAGCTGGACGGTAAATTCTTCCTCCGCTTACAATTTCTTCAATTCTGTGAGCAGACCAACCGGCAATACGTCCAATAGCAAAGATTGGAGTAAAGAGTTCACGTGGAATATTAAGCATTGTATAAACAAAGCCTGAATAGAAGTCTACGTTTGGACATACCTTTTTATCTGAATTGTGAACATCCTGGATAATTGCAGGAGCAACTTTTTCAATCAGATTATAGAGTTCAAATTCTTCCATACAGCCCTTTTCTTTAGCCAATTGTCTTGCTTTTTCTTTAAGAAGAAGTTCACGAGGGTCGCTGATTGTGTAAACTGCATGACCCATACCATAAACAAGTCCTGAGTGGTCAAAGGCTTCTTTTGTAGCAATTTTGCGGATGTAGTCAGAAATTTCTTTTTCACTAGTCCAGTCTTTTACGTGTTCCTTAATATCATCCATCATTTCTACAACGCGAATGTTTGCACCACCATGACGACGACCTTTTAGAGAACCAACTGCAGCTGCAATTGCTGAATATGTATCTGTATCGGCAGAAGAAACAACGTGTACTGTCAAAGAAGAGTTGTTACCACCACCATGTTCTGCATGAAGAATAAGAGCAAGGTCCAGAGTTTCTGCTTCAAGGCGAGAATACTGCTTATCTGAACGAATAAGACGAAGGAAGTTTTCTGCAGTTGAAAGTTCTGGTTTTGGATTGTGAATAAACATTGATTTGTTGTCGTAGTAACGTCTTTTTGCCTGGTAACCATAAGCAGCCAGTGTAGAAAAACGTGCAATCAACTGAACACACTGTTTAATAAGGTTTCCAACTGAGCGGTTTTCAGGATCATCATCATAAGAATATGAAGCAAGAACACCACGGGCAATCTTATTCATAATATCGTTTGATGGAGCCTTCATAATCATGTCTTCTGTAAAGTTTGGAGGAAGTACACGACATTCACCTAAATAATCCGAGAATTTCTTTAATTTTGCTTCGCTAGGAAGTTCTCCAAAAAGCAGAAGATATGCACACTGTTCATAACCAAACTGATGATGTTTTTCTGCATCTTTAATCAAATCTTCTACATTGTAGCCACGGTAAATGAGACGTCCAGGAACGGCAATTTTTTGACCATCTTTGTTAAGTTCATAACCAACTACATCACCTATACGTGTAAGTCCTACGAGTACACCAGTTCCGTTTGCATTACGGAGGCCTCGTTTTACGTCATACTTGGTATAAAGTGATGGGTCAATTGGGTCATTGTGAACAGCAAGCTTTTCTAATCTTTTAATTATAGACTGTTCTTCTTTGGTTGTTGTCATAATAGCCTCCACGCTTTGCGAAGTATTCTTTATGCGTAAAATTGCATAAATATGCATAAAAATGCAAATAAAATTACATAATTATACGGATTATGAACTTTTGTTGCAATATGAATTTTTTAATTTACTGATAATTAATCTTTATAACGAAGACCAAAAGCAGCTGGAACCTGTCTTTGCAGGCTTGGTTTTATAGCATTTTTACCATTAATGGTGAGTCCGGTCGAATGTCCGCCATCAAACTCTAAAGCAGATTCTGCTCCAAGCTTTTGTAAGATTAAGGCACATTCCTGGAAGTTTAAGCCGTTTCTTCCTGTTGGGCAGGCAATTCCACAGCAGGCAAAAAGATAAAGGTAACGTCCGTTTTCGCTTATACCAACGGCTGTTCTGGAACGCTTATATTTTTCAAATTCAAAAATTTGTCCGTCCTGAAGAATTGTAAAAAATCCTCCAAAGGCATATGGACAATTTTTAAAAGCTTCTTCTGTTTGGGCATTAAAAATTTTTGCTCTAAGAGGATTAAGACTGAATGCCAGGGCACTGTAAGTCTTATTTATAGGGCAGATTTCCTGATTGTCAATTTTAACAATGCTTACAGGGATAAAGGTTCTACCATCTAAATCAAATGGAACTGTATTTACAGCGGCAAGTAATTTGTTTTTTCTAGAAAAATCCTTTAGAAAAAAACGTTTTCCCAGGTCCTTGGTGTAAGGAGCGGCAATTATTTCTAGATTTTCTGCATCTAAATCAATTTTAAGACATTTCCATTCAACATTTTCTTCATGGATGATGTAGGATACCAGGCTGAAATTTGAATCTGTTTTGCCATTAATTTCAACCGGCTGCCAGTCAATTTCTTGAGGGCATAGAAGTTCCACCGGAAGAACTTGGGGATCGGTGTACTTATCTCGTAAAAGAAATGATGTAGTTTGGCAGGATGTAAAAAAAAGGGCCAGAGCTAATGCTAAAAATGACCCAAAAAAAGTTTTTCGAGATTTTCCTGTTTGTCTGTAATTCATTTTTTATTTATCAATAAATCTTTGTGCTGGAGTTACAACCCAAATAGCTTCAAGTTCGCAATCGCCGATATTTTCGATGGAATGAGATGCTCCTGCAGAAAATGAAACGCTGTCTCCAGCTTCAAGTTCGTAATTTTTTCCATCATAAACAAGAGCGGCCTTCCCCTTAATTACATAACCAATTTCGCGTCCAAGGTGGCCGTAAGAACCACGATGGGTATGAGAGCCTGCTGGAATTTTTATGAGGTAAGCTTCAATTGAAGTTTCTGAATTGGCCTGCTTTGCAAGTCCTTCGTATGTAATATCGTCTTCCTGTAGAGCAGGTCGTTCTGTTGAGCGAATAATCTGAACAGGGCGGTCTTTTTTATATTCTTCAAAAAGATATTCAAGATTGATATCAAGTACATCAGCCAGGGCTAGTAAAGTATCAATTGCTGGAGAAACGTGATTTCTTTCAATTTGTGAAACAAGGCTTTCACTAACACCAGTTCGCTGAGCTACAACTTTAAGTGTATAGCCCTTGTGTTCGCGAACCTGACGGAGTTTTTCTCCAAAGTGGTAAGGGCGTCTTTTTGCTTTTTCATCTTCAGGCTTTTGCGAAGGCGTCATTGTTCTGTTTCTCCTTATTTTCTGCTGTTACAAATTGAATAAAGTAGTCTTCAAGAGTTTTTCTTGGACCTTCCAGTTTCATTCTGGCTCTGGCACGGGCATTATCTCTGCGGACTGTATACATAGAATAAAAGTCTCTGTAGTCCAAACCAGCATCTGCTTTAACGTGTTCTCCAAGGAACTTAGAAACTTCATCACGGCCAATAGCAGGAATTCCTTTTGTCTTTAAGATTGTTCTTAAAGATTGAATTTGTTCTGTTGAAATACCAAAAAGAAATTCTTCCATTGCCTGGGTAACTCCTGAATCTCCCATCTTTTGTTTGATAAAGGAAATCCATTCATCATCCATCTGCATAGAGATTAAGAGCAGTTCACTTGTACCCATCATTGTTCCAAAAGCTGGAGCAAGTTTACGTCGGGCTGACCATACTGATTGAAGAACCGGTGCTACATTTTCGATAGCCTGATCGTTCCAGTGTTCCCATAAGAGTAAAAGTGAAAGTGCCCATTCACGGCGGAATTCTATTGGCTGTGTATCATCAGAAATTAAATTCAGGTAAACATCTTCTACAAGTAGAGAAAACATAGAAAGGTTTGTTTCTGTTTCAAATGCCTTGTATAAATTGTCATATTCAGGACCCATGTGTTTTGCTACTTTAGAAAAATCTGAAAGTGTATGAGTTTTTGCAACAAGAAGACTTTTTCCTAAAATTGCTTTAGAAGGAAGTCTTAAAATGCGGTCTCCATCATCTTTGTGTTTAATAAGTGACTCAATTAAAATTGTACGGGTTCTTGTTCCGCCTGCAAGTTCATGTCTTTCCAAAAGTGAAGGGAAACGGGCAACAGAGTTTGCAATATTTTTTAGGTCTGCAATACGGTTTATAAAAATTTCGTAGTGAGATTTATCTTTTTCCAAAAGAACAGGCATAAATTGATTCATAAGATCACGCTGTCGTTTTGTGAAAACTTCTGCGTTATCAAATTCTGAGTTTTTATCTATTTCTGCAGGCTCAAAAAATGAATTTAAATCTACCTGTTCAAAGTTATCTATATCGCTCATATTCGTAAAAAAAATCTTTTTATAATATAGAAATTATACATCATTTTTTACAAATTTTCCACCGATAATGAAATAGTATTCATAAAACTTTTTTGGAAGGGGTCTATGCATAATAAAAAAATTTTTAAAAATCTTATACTGATATTTTGTTCTTTTTATCTTTTTGTATCACTTTTATCAGCTCAAGATCAGGATCCTTCCCGCGGTTCTCAATATCAACTTTTTACACCAAAACAGCAGAGGCTTAGAATTACAGCCCAAAATGTAAGACTTGTTCCAGATAAAGAAAAAGGTGGATATCATCTTTATGTTAAAAAAACTGCAAATGTAAATTCCATCCTCCTTACAGAAACAACTAAGGATCCTACTGGTAAGAATGATTCTTATGCCTACCGTGCCAAGGAATATAATTCAATAAATGGAGATGAAATCCGTTATCTTGATGGTAAAACCCTTGTTTCTGAAGGTGCAAAATACAGTCTTGTAGACTCAACTCCAGAAGATACTTCTTTTTTTGGACCTGCCTTCCATATTTATATTCCAGATACAATTGTTTACGGTTATCCTTGGTCTAGAAACGGCGAAGTAAAACTTGGCAAGGGAACCTTTATCAATATTCGTTCTTTTGAAAAACCTTATGCAGATTATTCTGGCGACTATATGGATAGTCCTTTTATGTTTGATTTGAAGACAGCAAAAAAAAGTGAAAAAAAGCCTGCAAGTACGTCTGCAAAAGAAGTTGCCAAAGAAACTATTAAAGAACCAGTAAAAGAACCTGCCAAACAGACTGTAAAAAAGCCTGCAAAAAAGCCTAAGATTGAAGAAAAGCCTGCAAGTGAGCCATTTGTTGAACCAGAAGTTTTTGATGAAGTTCCAGCAGAGGAGTTTGATTTGCCTCTTAAAGAAAAAACTGAACTTGCTTCGGAGGAATTGGAAACTGTTTTAACCGATGACTATAATCCTGTAGCCAGCGATTCATTTAAGGAATTTTCCGACGGAATTATTTATTCTAAGGGGCCTGCAACAATCATAGAAGATATACATTCAATTTTAGATGGTATTGAAGATAAAGCTGATTTGGACCTGATTTTTGCAATAGATGCAACCGGCAGTATGAAAAATGACCTTGAAAAACTTAAAACCGATTTAACGCCAGCTTTGAAAGAAATTTTTGGTGAAAATACTTTGGCTAGAATTGGATTGCTTTTCTACCGTGACTATGGCGACACCTTTAAGTATATGGATTTACCTGTAAAGTGTTATTCATTTACAAGTAACTACACAACTTTTTCAAAGAATTTAAATTCTATTAAGATTTACGGTAAGGAAGGTGGAGATATTCCTGAGGCTGTTTATGAAGCAATTTATGCGGCCAGTGAATTCTACAATTGGCGAACTGCTGCTCAGAAAGTTGTAATTTTAATTGGTGATGCAGAACCTCATCCGGTTCCAAGGGGAATTGGAAAATATTCCAAGGAATATGTTTTAGGTTTGGCAGAAAGTAAAAACATAAAGATACGTTCAATACTTCTGCCACAGGACTAGTTTATTCTTCCGAAGGCTGAGTCTGTAAAGTAGATTTTGCAGATTCTTTTTCGAGTTTAGCCTTTATATCAGCAAGTTTTTTTTCTGGAATTTGAGAAATTCCAATTTGTGCAAGTTTTTTATGTTTTGCAGGTAAAACTGCTGCATTGTAATCATAAAGTGCAATTAAATCTGAAAAAATCTTGTATGCGTCTTCATATTTTCTTTGTTTAATATAAACATGGCCAATTTCGTAAGTTGCTTCTGTATAGATTTCAGGATTACTGCCAAAGCGGTGAATAGCTTCTTCGTAGTAATAAAGTGCAGTTTTATACTGAGCATTTGTAACTGCATTTTGACCATACTGAATAATCTGGGCAGCTGTTTTATCCTCAGGGATTTCTTTAATAGTTGTACAAGAAATTAAAAGTGAAAATGCAAAAATTGTTGCAATAATTGATGTAATTTTTTTCATAATTCGAAGTTTACCTCAAGTTTTGAATATTTCCAATAGCATTAACATAAGACTTTTTATCTGATAAAATGAAGATAATGAAAAAGGCAAGCTTCTTAATTTCTTCATTTCTTTTAATACTTTTTCTTACTGCATGTGCATCTAATAAGGTTGAAGCAGATATTGCAAATCCAAACGTTAATGTTTCTTCTAATAAAAAAAATCAACAAACAAATAAAAAGTTACGTTTTGATGATTGGAAATACATGGGATTTGGTTATAAACTTCCAAATTGGTTTGAAGCAGCCTTAGATGAAAATATTTCGAAAGTAAAAAAAAGTGACTCAATCTTAAGTAATTCAGAAATTAGAATTTTTAAAGGACAGGGTGATAATGTAGACCAGGCGGATTCTCTTGCAAAAGAAGCTTATGCACAAGCAAAAGAAGAAGGTCTGGAAGGTTATAAACTTTATGATTATTATTGGGCTAGAATTGCTGATGTTGTAGAATTTCCTTACAAATCAGTTTATATATATTACAAAGACACGGAATAGGAGACTTATATGAAGGTTTTAGTTATTGGTGGTGCCGGATATATTGGTAGTCACGTTGTAAAAGAAATGATGAAGGCAGGACACAAAGTTACTGTATTTGATAACTTGTCCAGTGGTTTGAGAGTAAATCTCTTCCCTCAGAATGATTTTATTTATGGAAATATTCTTATTCCAGAAGATTTGGACGCTGCTTTTGCACAGGGCTTTGATGCCTTTGTTCATCTGGCCGCATTTAAGGCAGCTGGTGAATCAATGATTAAGCCAGAAAAGTATTCTGTAAACAATATTACAGGAACTTTGAATATTATGAACGCTGCAGTAAAACACAATTGTTTGAAGATGATTTTCTCTTCATCAGCAGCTACTTTTGGAGAACCACAGTATTTACCAATGGATGAAAAACATCCTCAGAATCCAATTAATTACTACGGTTTCACAAAACTTAAAATTGAAGAGTTCATGACCTGGTACGATCAGCTTAAGGGTATGAGATTTGCCGCTCTCCGTTATTTTAATGCAGCTGGTTATGATCCTGATGGAGAAATTAAGGGCCTTGAACAGAAACCAGAAAATCTTCTTCCACGTGTAATGGAAGCTGCCCTTGGTCAGAGAGAACTTAAGATTTTTGGTACTGATTATGATACTCGTGATGGAACATGTATTCGTGATTATGTACACGTAACAGATCTTGCACGTGCTCATGTTATGGCTTTAGATTACATTGCAAAAAATGATAAGAGCCTTAAGCTTAATCTTGGAACAGAAAAGGGAACAACTGTAAAAGAAATTATTGAGGCAGCCCGCAAAATTACAGGTAAGCCAATTCCTGCTGGCGAAGAAGCACGCCGTCCAGGAGACCCTGCAAGTCTTTATGCAACATCAAAACTTGCAAAGGACCTTCTTGGCTGGGAACCAAAATATTCAGATGTAGATACTTTGGTTGAAACAACCTGGAAGGCCTACTTGGCAAATCAGAAGTAATTTCAGAAGTAATTACTTAAAAAATTCAATAAGTGTAATTGCATCCTTAATCAGGTTGTCAATTACACAATATTCGTTTGGCTGGTGGCACATGTTATCTAGTGTGCTCCAGACAACGGCGTCAAATCCTTCTCGGCGGAGTTCTGCACCTACTGTTCCGCCTCCAATTCCAATAAATTCTGCATCAATTCCATGTGCGGCTTTAAGTGCTGCTGCAAGTTTTTGAGCCACTGGGGCTGAAACTGGAGTAGCAGGCGATTCCGATTTTTGTGGTGTTTCGTAGCTTATTTTTACCCCATATTCCTTTTCAACTTCATGGCAAACTTTATCAATTTGTGCCAGAACTTGATCCAGACTGTAACAAGGCAGAATTCTACAATCGAAACAAAGATTGTCCTCGCCTGGAATAATATTTATAGAATCAACGTTTTTTGCACGTTTTGTAGGCTGGAAGGTAGAATAGTTTGGCGAAAAAAGATTGTCTTTTTTATCAAAAACTTTTTCAAGATTATGTAGGCGTAAACTTAAATCGCAGGCAGCAAGACAGGCATTTGCACCTGAGTCAGGCATAGAACCATGGGTCTGTTTACCAAGAACTTTTACTTGTAGCCAGAGAATATTCTTTTCGGCAACTTCAATAGTTCGTCCTTCGGAATCGCCTCCATCTGGAATTAAAATAAAGTCTTCTTTTCTAAAAAGTTTTTTCTGGTGTAAGAGCCAGATTACGCCGTATTCGCTTCCGTTTTCTTCATCTGCTGCAAAAAGTAATTTAATTGTGTGAGCTGGTGTAATTTTGTTTTCAAGATAATAAAGGGCTGCAAAAACTCCAGAACAAAGTCCCTGCTGGTCATCTTCTACACCACGACCATAAAGTTTTCCGTCTTTTTCAATAACCTTCCAAGGGTCAGAATTCCAGAGTTTTAGGTCGCCAACAGGAACAACATCGGTGTGGGCAATTACCCAAATTCGGCTGGAATCATCCTTACCTGCAATTGTTGCTACCAAAGAAGGTCTTGAGCCGGAAGAAACCCTTGAATCAGGGGCTTCATAGCGTTCTATATCGGTAAATCCTTTTTCTTTAAGCCATTTTTCCAAGGCATTAACCTTTTCACTTTCTCCATCACCTTCTCCCTCTGGGGCAATTGCAATGTGAGATGTAAGCATTGTTTCTAAATCAATAATTTCTTTATGTTTTGAATTCAAGTATTCTTTAGCTGAGACCATATTAATTTCTCCTGAAAATAACCCTTTAGCCAGGGGCTTTATCTGATTTTTAAGAAGATTCCTAAAACGGCACTGGTAATTAAAAGCTGCATAATCATAAACTTAAGTAAAACCTGAGTTGGAGACCAGCCTCTATTTTTACGCATGTGATCGTGAAGTGGGAATCTTATGTTTTCGAAAATCTTAATCTTAAAGAAACGGAGCAGGGCAACTTTTAACAGGCCCATTCCACCGTTTATAAAAATAATTGATGAAGTTGCAAAAATGATAAATGGGTTTCCGCTTACCATTACACAAACACCAATGAAGTAACCAAGAGCACGGCTTCCTGCATCACCCATTAAACATTCGCTTGGGAAGGCATTGTGCCATAAATAACCCATAACAAGTCCTGCCATGGTAAATGCCATAATTCCCCAGGCTGCACCAGTTGAAAGATGAGGTAATAAAAGATAAGCCGAAATGTCTTTATGTCCTAAAATGAAGTAGAAAAGAATACCAAGAGTTATAAGAGCAATTAAAACCAGGCTGGAAGAAAGGCCGTCAACTCCATCTGTACAGTTAGTTGTGTTAATAGAAGCCCAAAGCATTATTGTGGTAATAACAATATAAACAACAGGATTTACAACTACCTGACCAGCATGGAAAGGAATCCAGAATTTTACAAGTCCATCTGGAGAAAGTTGCTTTAAACCAAAGTATAAAACAAATGCTGTTACAACAGAAATTGCTAAGTCCAAGGCTCCCTTTAAGTATTCACCCCAAGAAGTTGTGCTACAGTCATCTAAAAAGCCTGTGAGCATTGTGAGCCATGTAAGAACAACAACAGCTGAACGGTACCAGTTCATTGGACAAATAAGAAAAACAATCAAAACAAAAAGAGTGATAAAGACTGAGCCCGCTCCAGTAGGTTTTCCCTTTGCGGCATCTGCATTTTCTTTGATTGTGAATTCACGTCCTCTATCATGAGGTAACCAGTTATAGAATTTTGGAATTAATTTGTAGGCAAGAAAAAATCCCAAATAAAGAGCAAAAGTAATTAGAACTGCGTAAGAGTTTAAAAGTCTGGCAGGTCCCCAAATAGTCTGTAAGTATTGTCCAAGATAGTAAAGCATTGTTTTCCCCTAGTGTAATGAGTGATTTAGAAAGATATATGTGTCATGCCTGTAAATACCATGACTATTCCTCTTTCATCACAATAATTAATAAATTCATTATCGGAAGGAGTTCCTCCTGTCTGAATAATTGCTGTAATTCCAGCATCACAAAGTTTTTTAATTGGCTCATCAAATGGGATTGAGTAATCTGTAATTAATACATCACCCAGTGAATCTCCTAAATTAGAGTCTTCGTTTTCTGAATTATTTTTAAGATGGTCCAGCTGTAGTTTTGCATTTTCGTAGACTACATTTAGAGCTCTGTTTACAGAACTTGAACCTTGGGCAATTCCTGCAATAGCGTTGTTTTTAAGCAAAACGGCTGAGTAAGAACGTGCACCCATAACCAAAAGCATTCCAAAAGCCATTTCATCGGTTTTGAACTGAGATGGTCTATTTTTTGTTTTTACATGCCAGTGTTCAAAAAGTTCTGAATCGCGGGTTTGTAAAAGAATTCCGCCATGAATCATTTTTCCAGACAGAGTAATATTTGTAACTTTGGCAGAAGGAATGAGGCGGATATTTTTGTTTAAGGATAAGATTTGTTTTGCATCGGCTGTAAAACTAGGTGCTACCAGGGCAGAAAAACTTCCTTTTATTATTTCCTGAGCGGCATTTGCATCAATTACAGCGGAACATGCCAGAACAACATCTGTAATATTATCTGTGTCGTAAGAATAGGTGTTTTTAAAAGAATCAACAACATTTGTAGAAAGTGCTGCACCAATTATAGTTTCAAACTTTACGGCAATTGTAAAAACTGTTCCTGTAAGAGGGGTGAACTGGGTTGTAAAATCATAGCCATCGCAGTTTGTACTTTTTACTGTGTACTGATTTTTTAAGATAGAGTAGAGGGCACAGATTCTTTCCCATGCAAAAGAGATATCCGAAGTTGTATTATAATTGAGTTCTCTTCCTTGAAGTTTTAAAAATCCGTTTAAAGCTCCTGCCTGGGTTGGAGATTTATATAAATAACCTGATTGCTGACTGTTAGCACCTGTATGCAGTTGTAAAGTCCTCTTGAAAGGATACATAAGGTAATTCATAAACTGAACACCGTACTGCTGGTTTTGTAAAATAGAAGCGGCTAGTCCTGCATCATAAGCGGAAACAAGATTTAAGGCCTTACCTGCAAGATATGTTCTAAATTCTTTGGAAATATTATCAGTTTTGATTTGGATCATTGCTTCCTTGTAGTCTGCAGGGTCTGTAAGAATAAGAACATTTTCATAATTGGCAAAGGAATTTCTTAAAACTGTAGTTATGTAGTAATTACTTGGCCTAATTTGAGTAGTAGTTCTGGAAGGTAAAGTTGTATTCATTTCTGGAGTAAAATTTATACAGATAATGAAAATATTGTTTTCTTCATGATCCGGAGTGATAAAGTCATCATTCTGTTCGTATTTGGACATTAAAATTCTACGGATTAACTGGGATGTATCATTTACATAAAGATTGTTTTCAACCAGAGCCTGCTCTCGAATAACCGGGATTTTGGCACTTTTTAAAAGTTCTTCAGTCTTATTGGCTGTAAGAATAGTCCAACCTGCAGACGAAAGATATTCTGCGAATTCCAAAAGGTTTTCTGTATTTTCAACATGAATAATGGCACGCTTAGTCATAAAATTTAGTTTAACAGAAAAAACAAAAGTAGCAAATATGCTGATATCACGCAGCTCCAAACAAGGTCTATTTGCAAGTTTTTCCGACTTAAGATAAACTGACTTTTAAGTAGAAAAAGTGGGGGGCTTCTTTGGCCATTCTTTGTGAAAATCCGGAATATTTACAGTCTCAACTCATAACTTATATAGGAAATAAGCGTGCCCTCCTGGATTTTATTGGTAAGGCCTTGAGTCTGGTTCAGAAAGACCTTGGAAAAGAAAAACTCAATTGTCTGGATATTTTTGCAGGCTCAGGAATAGTTAGTCGTTATCTTAAGCGTTTTTCTTCATCAATAACCGTAAATGATTTGGAAGTTTATGCTTCCATTATTAGCCGTTGTTATTTGACCAATAAAAGTGATATAGATTTGGAAAAATTGCAGTCTCTTCATCACACTTTAACAGACAAAATTGATGATGAAATTGCCAAAAATCCTACTTGTCCAGGCTTTATTACAGAACTTTATTCTCCTTCAGACGAAAACAACATTCAAAAAGGCGACCGTTGCTTTTACACAAACTACAATGCCCGCTATTTAGATATTGCCCGTCAGCTAATTGATAAAGAAGTAGATGATTCATACAGAGATTTTTTTATTGCTCCTCTTTTGTCAGAAGCTTCAATTCATGCAAACACAGCAGGCATTTTTAAGGGCTTTTATAAAAACTCTAAAACTGGTACCGGTCAATTTGGTGGAAATGGTAAAAATGCCCTTTCCAGAATTATGGGAAAAATCCAGCTTCCTTTTCCTGTTTTTTCAAATTTTAACTGTAAGAGCAGGGTTTTTAATCAAAATGCAAATGACTTAATCTACAATCCTCAACTTTATGATTATGACCAGCTTGATAATGGATGTTTTGATTTGGCCTATTTTGATCCGCCTTATAATCAGCATCCTTATGGCTCAAATTATTTTATGCTTAATCTTCTTGCTGAATATAAAAGGCCTGATTTGGAAAAAATCAGCAGGGTTTCTGGAATTCCAAAGGACTGGAATCGTTCTGCTTATAATAAGAAAAAAAAGGTGATGGAGGTTTTTGCCCAGCTAGTCAAAGAGGTAAAGGCAAAATATCTTCTTGTGTCTTTTAATTCCGAAGGTTTTATAAGTAAAGATGAAATGATTGACTTGCTTTCTTCTTGTGGGAAAGTTCAGGTTCTTGAATCTGAATACAATACATTTCGGGGCTCTAGAAATCTTAGTGGTCGCGATATTCATGTAAAAGAGTATCTCTTCCTGGTAAAAAAGAATATTTTTTAAAAATTTGCAAAAAAAAATCTGAATTTTTGGTAAAAATCGCATATTGAGGCAATTATATAGCTGAGGTTTTTTTATGCGAAATTTAGTTATCTTATTTTCATTTTTATTGCTGACGGCATGTAATCAATTTTCAACGTTTTCTAGTAATTCAGATGGACTTCAATCTTCTGAGAATGTTTCTATATCATTTTCATGCTGGAACGCCCAGACTTTTTTTGATTCAGAATGTGATGGTACTGAATACGAAGATTTTCAAAATCTGGCTAAATGGTCTCAGGAAAAATATTTGACTCGTTTGAGTCGATTGTGCGAGGTTATGACCGCATTGGATACAGACATTGTCGTTCTGGAAGAAATAGAAAATGCTTCTGTGGTTCAGGATATTGCAAATCAGTTTGCGGGAAATAACTGGAGCCATGGAAAAAACTGGTCTTATGCCTGTTTTGCAAAAGAGGAAGGTTCTGCTATTGGGTGTGCAGTTTTTTCTAAATACCAGCTGGGAGAAATGAAAGTTCATTCAATGAATATTAAAACTCAGAGTCAGGCTCAGCCGTCGTCCAGACCTTTAATACAAGTTTCTGTTTTACTGGAAAATAAGAATCTGGTGATTTTTGCCAATCACTGGAAGTCTAAGTCATCTGGAGAAGAAGCCAGCGAGATTTGGAGGGACTGGCAGGAATCTGTTTTGGTAGACCGGATAACAGATTTAATTAATTCTAATCAGGATGTGATTTGCGTTCTATGTGGAGACTTTAACAGAGATGTAAAGGAATTTGTGTGCAAGTTCAATAATGGAGATAAGTCTGAAAACATGGTATTCCGAGGAACAAAAAATAATTTGGAACTGTATTCACCTTGGCTGGATAGTTCTGGTGCTTATACTACAGAAATTGGTTCCTACTACTATGATAAAAATTGGGAACGTATTGATCATATTTTTGTTCTGGGGAATATTAAATTTTCGGCTTTTAGTCCAAGAGCTACATCACCCTGGGCCGCAAATAATTACGTACCCAAGGCCTATAAACTTTATAGTGGAGAAGGCTATTCAGACCATTTGCCCCTGGTTGGTATTTTGACTTTACTTTAGAATAACCCAGGTTGCACCACTTCCGCCTTCCTGCTTGGTTTTAGGATGGCCTGAACTGCCACAACGTTTATCGTGTTCAATGAATTTTCTTACAAGTTCACCAAGAACAGGGTCTGTTCCTGTAGTATGAATGCCTTTTCCATGAATGATAATTACTTTACGAAGTCCTTTTCGGCAGCAATCTGTAATAAAAGAATCCAGTTTTACACGGGCTTCGTCCTGGTGTAAGCCATGCAGGTCTAAACGGGCCTCTGGCTTCATGTTCAGTATGTAGTTTCTGTCCTGTTCCTTTGTTCTTTCATACTGATCTTCGGCAAGTTTATCTTTGTCTATTGTTCCATATCTTCTAAGCCATAGTTCCATTGGATTTATTTCTTTGGAGTTTTCGGCTCGAAGTTTTGCTTCAAAATCTTTTTCTTTTGCAAGGGCTTTTTCTTCTGGAGTAGGGGCGTTTGCCTTTTTGTGCGAAACGGTATTTTTCCCGCTTTCCTTTTGCTTTTTTACTTTATCAGATTGGATATTATCCCACTGTGCTAAAATATCTCCCATGTCCATAAAAACACCTCAATAATTTAATAAATTATTTCCTTATTTTATTAAAATAATATTATCTTGCAAACACCAGCCACCGGTTTGTCCCAATTCAATGTAATACCATTTGCCTGCTTTTTCGGTAATTTCTACAAGGTTTCCTGCACTTATTTCAGAAATGGCTTCGGCAGAAACTTCTGGTACAGAAGAAATTGAACAGCCTTTACAAATGCCAAAAGTATGCATTCTTTGTCCAATTGAATAGAAAATAGAAACAATACCAATAAGCATAGCAGTTCCAAAAATTAACACTCTGATTAAATGATGTTTTTTTATAGAAATGATAAAGAACACAAGAACTGCAAGGGTGAAAACTAAAGAACCAAGTAACCACAAAATTGAATAATTGCCAGAGCTGGTAGATGGAAGTCCTAATTCTGTTTCCAAATTGATTCTTTCTTTTTTGATATTTGTATAAGAAAAAAGTGCTTTTCTTTCCTGCGAATAAAGGTTTGCTAAATCCTGGCAAAGTTTATCTGTAATTTCCAGACTATTTCCAGTTTCTTCCTGTGTGTCAGTTGTTGTGAAAGCGGAAGAAAAAATAGCTTCTTTAGAATCTTCTGTTTCCAGACTTCCCTGGGTAAAATTAATTATTAATTTTGGTAGCAGCAGTTCATTTCTGTATCCGTTATAACCTGTTGCTGTAATCTTAATTTTTGGTAATTCTTTTTCACCGGTGGTTAAACCAATCCATTCAAAAGTTGCAACAGGAATTAAATCGTGACTATATTTTTTTTCGCGGTATTTAACTTCTGTAAACTCGAAAGTTTCTGTTTGGGTGAAAATGGAATCTTTTGGAAGGTCCCAGTTGAATTGTACCAGCTGAGTTGAGTATTGCAGATAAACAGTAAATGTAAGTTTTGCTCCCAGTTTGCATGCAAAAGCCGCTTTTGAAGGTGGTTCATCGCTGGAACTTAATCTATATCCGTTATCAAATATTATCAGCATTTTTGGAATTTGTTTTGAAGGGTCATCAGTAACGGTAATTTCTAGGAAAGGAATGTTTCTGAGTTTGTTCTGAATCATAAGTGGAAGTCTTGGAAGCTTATAAGTTCCAGACTTGTCAAAGGTGTACCAGACTTCTATCTTTGTTCCTCCGTTTTCGTAATCTTGAACCTTGCGAACTGTTTTAAAATTTATGTCTGCAGGAAGATTTGTGGACAGTACTTGAATTTGTGAAGGTTTTACTTTTGGAACAGAAACTTCAAACTTGAGATCCGTTTTTGTAAAAAGAGATTGATTGTCTGCAGGAACAACCTGTAACTGGTTAATTTCTGCAAGAGTCAGATTTTGAGAAAAAAGGCCTGTTATAAAAAATACCGTTTGAGCTAAAATAATTAATAATCTTCGGCAAGATTTTGAGTCTGATTTGATTCGCTGTTTTTCCATTGCTTTTGATCATTCTCCTTTATGTGCTGGAATATGGCATTTTCTATGTCAGGTAGTTTTTCTTCCTCCTGATTAGCAGGTTTTGCCTGGCTTTCCTTTTGTTTTACCTTGCTTTCGGTCATCTGCATAGATAATTCCATGTTAATCTTTGCATCAACCCTTGTGTTGTCAATTTCAATGGCCTTTTTAAAATATTCCCGAGCTTCTTCGTAATTTTGATTCTTGTGCGAAATTATTCCCGCATTGTAAAAGGCCGCATATCTTAGTTCATCAGAAGCATCTTCAGAAATTTCTAATAACCTTTGCATGGCTGCCTGATCTTCTCCCAGCATCAGATAGGCTGTTCCTAAATCATAAAGACAATAGTTCAATATTTCACTGTTTTCTTCCTGCTGGGCATCTTCCATAACATCCATAAAACGGGATACAGAACGTCTGTATTGTTTTGCCTGATAAGCACGGCTTCCATCTAAAATTTTCCAGGTCTTATTTGAACAGCCAGAAAAGATGAGAGAAAAAATACAAAGACTAGAGGCTACAAGTTTGTGGTTTTTAAAAAAACGTGAAAAATCCATTTCCGTAATGATATAACTCATAATAAAAGAAAGAATCGCTAAGAATAAAAAGAGTTTATAGCGTGGTACAGGTTTTGCTTCATAAGAAGTTATTAAATTTTCCTGAGATGATAGTTTAAGTTGAGATAAAAGTTTTATTGCAGAACCCTTGTCGTTGGAATTTATATAATTAATTTCTGCCTGATTTTTAAAAAAGTGGAACTTATCGTAGGCACTTTGAATTGCATTGTTAATTTCTACCGGACGCAGGGCAGTGTAAACTTCAGTTTTTCCATCTCCTGCAATAACTCTAGATTCCTTCTCCTGTCCAAAACCAATTATTGTTACCGGAATACCCTTTCTAAGACATTCTGTAAAAGCACTTTCCAGCTGACCGTCGGTTTCTTCTCCATCTGTAAAAACCCAAATCCGGCCTGCAGCAGAATAATTGTTAGGAAATGTTTTTGTTGCTTTCAAAATTCCTTTTCCAAGACTGGAACCAGGAACGGTCATAAGCTTAGGATTTAAAACTTCCAGTAGCGATTCAATAAGGGCTCTGTCTTCTGTAAGAGGAATTGCCACAACTCCATCACCCTTAGCCAAAACAACCGAAGAAGAAATTCCTGGCATTTTAGAAAGAAGTTTTTCTGCGTAAAGGCCTGCTGCCCCAAGTCTGGTACTTCCGTTAGGTCCGTCCTTGGCCATCATGCTGTTTGAAATATCAAAAACCATGGAAACTGCAGTTCCATTTTTTTGAACTGGCACAAGGTATGTTCCCCATGTAAGTCCTTTATAAGCCAAAATCAGCATAACCAGACAGAAAGAAAGAAAGGCTGTTCTGAGCCATAAAATTTTTTTATAGCGGTAACAAATCATTTCTTTTAGAAGTAGGCGTTTTATAAACCAGGCTATGGCAAATAAAATCATCGCAATAAATAAAAATTTCTGATAGTAGGTTGTGTTTACAGTTTTATAGGTAAAGTGTTGGGTAATGTTTTCTATTTTTGCAACGGTAGATAAAGTTGCACCAAGCTCTTCAATAGTTCTAGCTTCGAAATAGCGTCCATTTCCAATATTTGCAATTTTTTTTAGGGATGCAGAAGAAAAATCTGAATCAAGATGGCCGAACCATTCTTTTCCTGTAATTGGGTCAGTGTATTCAATTGGAACATTTCCCTTAGAACCAAGTCCAAGTACATAAATTGTAATTTCATTTTCCTGGGCTAATTTTGCTGCTGTTTCAGGGTGAATTTCTCCGGCGTTGTTTTCTCCATCAGTTAGCAAAACTATACATTTTTTAGGTGCAGATGAAGAAACAAGATGGCAAATTGCAGTGCTCAGTCCATCACCAATAGCTGAACCGTTTCCCATCATGCCAACACTTAGTTTATTAAGGCATTCCGAAAAATAAATAGAGTCTGATGTTGGGGGAACTAGAACACTGGCATTACTTCCCAAAGCAACAATTCCAAATCTATAGCCATCGTGTATTTGCGAAAGACTTGCAATTGATTTTTTAGCAGCTTCCAGACGCATTTCGCCATTTACATCTTTTGCGGCCATAGAAGGACTTGTATCTACAACAAAAACAAGGTCTGTTCCAAGGCTTGTGTAAACTTTTTCCTGGTGGGAAAGTACAGGATCTGCAAAAGCTGCAATTACAATTACATAACCTATGATAAGGCAGATTTTTGCCAGTATTGAAAAAAACTTATGGGAACGACCTTTCCATTCAAACTGTTTGCCTTTCCAGTCTGCCAAAACGGCAGGAAAAGAAACCTTGTTAAAAATTTTAAAGGCTCTGAGAATGTAAATAAGAGGAATTGTAAGAAGTAAAATAAAAGCTGCAGGATTTTGAAAATTAGGCATTACTTTCTCCTTTTGAATCTTTATCTTCCTTTTCTATTCGTTCAAGCGTTTCAATATTTGTGATTGCGGATTCAATCAGATTTTCTCTTTCATCAGTTTTAAAAGTGGCATTTTTGCTGTAGCGGATATAGTCACTTCTTACAAATGAAGCTGCAATATTTGCAAAGGCGTTTTCCTTATCTTCAGATAAAAGATTATTTGTTACCTGAAAAAAGCCTTTTGAAAATTCAGATGTTGCAGCCTTTGTAAAAGGAAAGTCAAAACGGGTTTCCAGGTAATTTCTTAAAATGTGCTGGTAGGCCTGTGCAAAATCTTTATCAGAAAGAGCGGCTTCTTTATTGTTTATTAAGGCCTTTAATTTTTTCAGGCTGAGTTTTTTATTTTTTTTATATTTTCTTAACAGCTGCTGATTATGGATAAAGAACATTATTTTTTTTCGTTTTACAATAATTCTGATTGCAAGTATTAAAAGCAAAACAAAAATGATTAAGGCTCCGTAAAGCTTGTAGGCAGTTCCCGGCAGCAAAAGAGGATCCATATTTTCTTTTAATGAAGAAATTTTATTTTGTTCAGTTATAGAAACAATATTTACCGGTTCAAATAAAAGTTCTGTATCACCAATTTTTATCGAAGGAAACTGTATATTTCCGGTTTTCCATGCCTTAAAAGTTATAGAAAGCTGATAGTAGTTTACGCCAACAGGAAAAAGTTCCAGTTTGGAAACTTCAAAATCATTAGCATCCAGGGCTTGTGTAAAAACTTCGGTGTTAATTTCTACACTTCCATTCATTGTCAGCTGCTTGAATTTAAGTTCACTGCTATTAAAAGTACAACGCAGTTCTGCTGTATCGCCAATATATACTTTTTTTGGAATAAGGATTTGCTGCGATTTAATATTTTCCATAACTCAGCTCCTCCTATCTTATTTTAGCCTTCTGTGCAAAAGTCTGATTAAGAATTTGCAAAGGTTCATATTTGGTATCCATAACTACTGGCAAAATTCCATGTTTAATACAAAAGGCCTGCCATAAATTAATTTGGGAATTGTTGTAAGCTTTCCATTCTTTCTTAAAATATTCAGATGATGAAGGAAGGTCCATTTTTATGCCACTTTCTACGTCCTCAAAAACAACGGTTCCAAGTTTTGGCAGTTCTTCATCATTATGGTCGTGCAGTCTCATGGCAATTACATCGTTTTTTTGGGCCAGAGAAAGCAGTGGCTTTTCCCAATCACTAGATCTGAAATCAGAAAAAACAAAAACCAGAGAACGGGTCTTTAAAAGTTTTCCAGCACCGTTTAAGGCTGAATCAAGAACAGAGCCCTTTATCATAACTTCTGGAAGTTTGTCCAGGTGTTGTAAAATGTTCATGGTATTTTGTTTGTCGCTTCGGGGTTTGCAAGAAAAATGAATCTGTCCGTCAAAAAAAACTGCACCAAGCGGACATGCATTTAATTCAGCCGCCATAGTGATTAAGGCAGCACTTTCGGCCGCTACCGAATATTTTGTTTTTTTATTGTATTCAAGACGCATTGATTCTGAAGAGTCTACTACCAAAAAGATTTGCAGTTCTCTTTCTTCTTCAAAAACTTTTACATAAGGGTTGGCCATTCTGGCTGTAACGTTCCAGTCGATATTGCGTACATCATCACCACGGATATATTCCCTAACTCCTTCAAACTCAACGCCCTGGCCACGGTAGAGGGAACGGAAATTTCCAGATTTCATTCCTTCTGCCAAATCACGGGCAACTATTCGGAGGTAAGAGGCTTTTTTTAATAAAGAGTCATTATTGGCCAAATAACTTTTCTGCATTTGTATTCAGTCCTGCTTCTGTAATCTTTAGGAATAACCTTAAGGAACTGGAACAAAATCCAAAATCTGAGAAATTATTTCGTCTGCCGTAACATTATCTGCCGCAGCTTCGTATGATAAAACCAATCTGTGTCTAAGAACGTTTAAAGCAACGGATTTAATATCTTCTGGTAAAACAAAGTCACGGCCTTCAAAAAGAGCATGAACTTTTGCACACTGGAGCATTGCAATTCCCGCACGTGGAGAAGCTCCAAAATGAACATAACGGGTAATATCATTTGTGTTTGTTGTATTTACAATTGTTCGCCCAGTCTGCTGTTTGTGGCTGGCTTCTTCTGGACGTGTTACAGTCAAAATCGAAACAATATATTCAAGAAGTTTTTCATCGCAGGTAACAGCATCTGCCGCAGTTTTCATTGCTTCTATATCCCACTGGCTTATAACCTGATTTACAGGGATAGATGGAGCTTTACCGGCAGTTTTTACAATTTGAATTTCATTATCTGCAGTAGGATAGCTGATAACTAATTTCATAAGGAAACGGTCAAGTTCGGCTTCTGGTAGATTATAAGTTCCTTCTTGTTCAACTGGGTTTTGTGTAGCCAAAACAAAAAATGGATTAGGAAGCTTGTAGGATTGTTCCCCAATTGTAACCTGTCCTTCTTCCATAGCTTCAAGCATTGCAGATTGAACTTTTGCAGGTGCACGGTTAATTTCATCAGCAAGAATTATATTGCCAAAGATTGGCCCCTTACGCACTGTAAAAGTTCCTTTTCCCTGTTCGTAAATTAAAGTTCCTGTAACATCAGCAGGGAGCAGGTCTGGTGTAAACTGAATTCGTTTAAAATCAAGACCTAATAATTCTGCAACAGTTTTTATGGTAAGAGTTTTTGCAAGCCCTGGAACACCTTCCAAAAGAACATGGCCTCCGGCTACAAAAGCAATTAAAATATCATCAATTAATTTTTCCTGGCCAACAAGTCTTTTTGCAGCCTCTAATCTATAGTTTTCAACAATCTTTTTAATATTATCAATATTATTACTCATGTTTGGGAGTGTAGCATAAATTAAACTAATGTTGAACAAGAATTTAAATGTAAAAATATTATGGATAAGGCATTTTCAATATATGACATTTTGCATAAATATACAGTTTTGGTACAAATTTTTGCATAATCATTGACTAAGAAGCTTCAAATTCGCATAATTACCACATTATGATTAATCCATTAGCACAAGGTTTAAATGAAACATTAAAAGGTTCAGTTGTAGACGCTCTTATGTCTGACATGGGAAAGCGCCTTTATTTTCCAAACGGAATTATTTCTCAGGGTGGCGAAGCTGCTAAAGATGCAAAGTTTGCAAACGGTACAATTGGTATGGCAGTTGCAAATGGTACTCCAATTGAATTGGACTCTTATAAAAAGAGTATGCCTAACTTTAATCCACGAGAAACTGTAGCTTATGCAAAAACGGCTGGTAATCCAGATTTGCGTAAGATGTGGAAAGAAAAAATCATAGAAAAAAATCCTTCACTTAAGGATAAAAACTTTTCACTTCCAATTTTAGTTCCAGGACTTACAGCTGTTTTGTCTTATGTTTGCGACCTTTTTATTGATGAAGATAAACCTTTGCTAGCTGCTGATCCTTGCTGGGATAACTACGAATTGATTTGTTCTGCTCGCCGTGGTTCTGAATTCCATCAGTTCAAGTGTTTTGAAAACGGTAAGTTCAACATTGCTGACCTTGAAGCTAAGATGAAGGCAGATGCAGAAAAATATGGTTCAGTTCGTGTAATTTTGAACTTCCCACAGAATCCTTCTGGATATAGCCCAACTAAATCTGAAGCTAAAGAAATTGTTCGCATCGTAAAAGAAATTGCAGAAAGCGGAAAAAAAGTTCTTGTACTTTCAGATGATGCTTACTTTGGATTAAATTACGAAGATGATATAGAACCACAGTCCTTGTTTGCTTACCTTGCCGACTTACACGAAAATGTACTTGCAATTAAAGCTGATGGTCCAACAAAAGAGGATTTTGCCTGGGGCTTCCGTGCAGGATTTGTAACATTTGCTTCAAAAAATCTTACAGATTCACAGTACACCGCTTTGACAACAAAGTTTATGGCAGCAATCCGTTCTTCAGTTTCATGTTCTTCAACTCCATCACAGAGTCTTGTAATGCACGCTTTGACAGATCCTGCTCATGAAGCTCAGAAAAAAGAACTTAAAAAGATGCTTCAGGTTCGTTATGATGCAGTTCGTAAGTTCGTAGATACTCATGAATCAAAAGTTCTTGAAGTTCTTCCATTCAATTCTGGTTACTTTATGAGTTTCCACGTAAAAACAGGAAATGCCGAAGATATCAGAAAGAAATTGCTCGCTGAAGAAGGAATTGGAATTATCCAGATTGATCAGAATACTCTCCGCGTAGCTTTCTCAAGTATTGATGAAGATAAGATTGATTCAGTTTATTCAAGCATTTACAAAATTGCTGAGTCTATGTAAAAATAGACTTAGGAATCAAATGTTAAAAAATCAGTCGAAACTTTTAAAAACAATAGCACTTGCACTTGTCTCTCTTACATTTTTTACAGGCTGCGGCAAAAAAAAAGATGTCCAAGCCCGTAGGATTGTAATATGGACAAGTAATAGTGAATTTGCTCAATACGTAGAACTTTTTAATAAAACTCATAAAGAAAATAGTGCCGTTCTTGTTTACAAGGAAAATCCGGCACTTTCAATGCCGCCTGCAAGGGACGAAGTTGCCCCAGATATAGTTGTAGGTTCCTGGCTCAGAACTGATAATCCAAAAAAATATTACAAATCCCTGGATTATATTTTTGATAACCGAAAACTTACTTCAGATGTTTTTTATCCTCAGCTTTTGACTGCAGGTCAGAAAAAAGGGGTCCAGTATTTATTGCCAGTGTCCTTTAATCTTCCTGCCCTTGTTTTTTCAAACGAAAATAAAGATCTGGTTCCCGATAACTACACCCTTACCTTAGAACAGCTAAGAAAAGCAGGTTCGGCTTATAACGAAAAAAATAAAAAGGGCGCCTATACAAAAATGGGCTTTACACCTTTAAGTAATAATGAGTTTATTTATCTTGCCACAAAGATTTACGGGGCAAACTTCCGCGAAGAAAAAGGTGAAATTGTCTGGTCTGCCGCAAATCTTAGTAAATCAGCAGATGAATTAAGTGATTGGGTGATAAAGGAAAACACTTCTGCTCAGACGGAAGAAGACTTTTCATACAAATATCTCTTTATGCCATATTATCGTCAGGTAACAACTAACCGAACCTTATTTGCATATACTACAAGCGATCAGCTTTTTAAGGCTATGAAAGATCAGGATTTAGGAATTGATTACCGCTGGATAGTACAAGATAGAAATCTCCCTATCGAAGATTCCTTTACGATGATGGGTATTTACAAAAAGTCAAAAAATCTTGTTGGTGCAACCGAGTTTATAAGCTGGTTTTTCCAGTCAGAAAATCAGAGAGCTATTCTCGAACGTAAAGACCGTCTTAATCTTGAAACAGAAATTTTTGGTATAGCAGGTGGTTTTTCGGCAATTAGAGATGTAACAGAACATATTCTGCCAGTTTTCTATACCCAACTTTTAACAAACCTTCCACCAGCTCAGATGCTTTCTGTTCCAAATCAGTTGCCTGCCCGCTGGGAATCCTATAAAACAATGGTTGTTGAGCCTTATGTAAAAGCTCTTGCTACCAGCGATAATACAGAAAATGTAACTACCATCCTGGCACTTGAATCAGAATGGCGTCGTAAAGTTTTTGATTGAGGGTTTATTACAAAACCTTAAAAACTTCCAGGGCGTATCGGACAGTATCCATTGCGTCCTTTCCGTAGAAATCTGCTCCAATCTGGTCAGAATATTCCTGAGTCATTACAGCACCGCCTACGCAAACTTTTGCCCATGGACATTCCTTCCGCAACAGTTTAATTGTGTCTTCCATAGCGGCAACAGTTGTGGTCATCAGGGCAGAAAGGCCTACCAGCTGAACCTTGTCTTTTTTGCAGGCCTCCACCACGGTTTCAGGAGGAACATCTTTGCCAAGGTCAATTACATCAAAATCATAGTTTTCCAGCAAAACCTTAACAATGTTTTTTCCAATATCGTGAATATCGCCTTTTACAGTTGCAATTATGATAGTTCCCTTAGACTGACCTTTTTTGCCCGAAGCTTCCATGTATGCTCTTATTTCACCAAAAGCCGATTTTGCCGCTTCAGCTGCCATGAGTAACTGTGGAAGGTACATGGTTTTCTTTTCAAATCTTTTTCCAACATAATCAAGGCCCGGAATAAGGTGTTCATTTATGATTGCAAGGCTTTCTGTGGTTTTTAAAAGTTCTTTTGTTGCCGCTGCTGCATCATCTTTTAAACCGTGGATGATTGCATTCGAAAGTGGAGAAAGGCTTTCATTTCCGCTGTTTTCAGTCCCTGTGGAACTTGTGTTTTTATTTTCAGAAGGAGCAGAAGGTGTAGAAGGATTTGCGGTAATCAGTTCCACACTTGATGCCCAGTTTATATAGTCAACACAATTATCATCTTTTCCCGAAAGTAAACAGTAGCACTTGTAAGCCTTAATCATTTCCATCTGCAAAGGATTCATGATTGCAGCACTTAAACCGTTGTTCATACACATTGTAAAAAATGCAGAAGTAACAAATTCACGGTTAGGAAGTCCAAAAGAAACATTCGAAATACCAAGGCTGGTAAGGCCTCCCATTTCGTGGATGGCACGAACTGTTTCCAGTGTTGCAAGGCCTGCTTTTGAGTCAGAAGAAACTGCCATTGCGAGCGGGTCAATTATGATATCTTTTTTCTGAATACCGTATTTTTCTGCTTCTTTGTAGATTTTTTTTGCAATTTCAATTCTTTTAGCAGAATTATCTGGAATTCCGTCTTCATCCAGAGTCAGAGCAACCAGAAGTCCGCCGTATTTTTTCACCAGCGGAAAGATTTTGTCCATAATTTCTTTTTTGCCGTTTACAGAGTTAATCATTGGTTTTCCGTTGTAACGGCGGAGGGCTGCTTCCATAACTCCTGCTTCGGTTGTATCAATCTGGAGCGGAAGGTTTGTAACCGACTGAAGTTCAGTCATTACTTTAAGCATCATTTCGTGTTCATCAATTTCAGGAAGTCCAACATTTACGTCCAGAACCATTGCTCCCGCATTTTCCTGTTCCATTCCCTGATGAACAATGTAAGGAATATCCTTATTTCTCAAAGCTTCCTTGAACTTTTTCTTTCCGGTTGGATTGATTCTTTCACCAATTAAAACGGGCCTGTAGTTGCCGCCAAAATAAACAATCTGGGTGTTGGAAGAAACACAGCCAACGACATTTTTATCATCATTTTCAATCTTTCTGTTTTTTAAAAGTTTTGTACCAATCCTGGCTTTTGTTTTAGAAATGTATTCAGGATTTGTACCGCAGCAGCCACCAAGAATTTCAGGACCAAGATCAGCAATCTCAGCCATGGCCTTTACAAATTCGTCTGCATTAACATCAAAAACAGTCTGACCGTTTACAACTTTTGGAAGGCCTGCATTTGGTTTTACTAAAACAGGAACAGTAGCACATTTACACAAACGGCGGATAGTTTCTTTCATTTCAAGAGGTCCAAGACTGCAGTTTACACCAACCGCAGAAACTCCTAATCCTTCCAGCATTGCAACCATTGTTTCAGGTGTTGAACCGCTTAAAGTTCTGCAGTCTCTGTCATATACGTTCGAAACAATAATTGGAAGTTCTACACCAGTTTCTTCCATCGCTTCTTTTGCTGCCAGAACTGCCGCTTTAGATTCGTAGCCGTCATTCATAGTTTCAATCAAAACGCAGTCTACATTTTTCTTAAAAGCAATTAAAAAAGTTTTTTTATACAGGTGAACGCAGTCTTCAAAGTCCAGGTCCCCCATTGGTTTTAACAATTTTCCTGTTGGTCCAATATCAAAAGCTATAAAAAGATTATCATCCTCTCTTTCTGCACGAACTTTTTCCCGGGCTTTGTTGGCATTTTCAATTGCCCCTTCAATAATTTTTTCCAGATCAAGAGGGAATTTTGTAATAAAGGCACCAAATGTATTGGTATTTACGATGTTTGAGCCCGCTTTGTAGTAACCGTAATTAAGATCTACAATTCTTTCAGGGTATTTGTAGTTCCAGGTTTCTGGCAATTCTCCAGGTTTCAGTCCTTTCGCCTGCAAAACAGTACCTGTTCCACCATCAAAATATAAAATCTCTTTTCCTAAAATATCAGTTAACTTTTTCATATAAAATCCTATTATTTTACAAGTTCAAGATCGCAAACTACGGCGTCGGTAGCTTTTATTAAATCTTCAGGTTTCAGCTTGATTTGAAGACCTCTTTGTCCACCACTCACACAAACTTGGTCACAAAGTAAAATTGTTTCGTCTATAAAAGTTCGGAATTTTCGTTTCATTCCTAAAGGAGAACAGCCCCCGCGGATATAACCAGTTAAAGCTAAAAGTTCTTCCGGTTTAACAGGATTAATTTCCTTGCATCCTGCAGCATTTCTGGCTTTTTTCAAATTAATTTCAGAGGTCGCACTCTGACAAAAAACACAAATTTCTTTACTTTCTGTACGCATTACAATGGTTTTGAAAACGGTTAATGGGTCAACTCCTAGTTTTTCAGCAAGTCTCACGGCAGCTCCTTTTTCAAGAACGTGTTCTCCATCATCCTCATATGAAGAAACTTCGTAAGGAATGTTCAGTCCGTCTAAAATACGCATTGCATTTGTTTTCATTAAAAGCCTCGAAAATTAAGAGAAAGTTCTAAACATAATTTAAAGAAATCCACTTATATTTACAATAAGTATAAACCCCTCTTTTCATTTTGCTAACTCCGTCATATAATTAGTTAAAAATTTAAGTAAATTTACTTAAAAAAACTTAACTTTATACAGGAGTCATTTATGGACGCAAAATTTTATGAATCGGTAAAAAATGAATTGTTTAATAACATACTTCCATATTGGGATAAATATGCCAGAGATTTTCAGAATAAAGGATTTTTTGGGTCTATTGATAATGGCAATAAACAGGATTCTAAGTGCCAGCGTTCCATTGTAATGACTTCTCGTTTCCTCTGGACCTATTCCGCAGTAGCTAGAATGACAAAGGATGCCAAATACCTTGAAATGGCCGATTTTGCCTATGACGTAATCATTAATAAATATTTTGATAAAGATAATGACGGAGTTTTCTGGTCGGTAATGCCAGATGGAACTCCAAAAGTAGACAAAAAACAGATTTATGGCGAGGCTTTCTGTTGTTATGGACTTTCAGAATATGCTGCTGCGGTAAAAGAACTTGCACCATCAAAAATGTCTGGAGAAGAAGCTCTTTCCGAAGCTGCAATGAATCATGCCCTCGATATTTTTAATCTTCTTGAAAAATATGCCTATGACCCAGAATTCGGAGGATATGTAGAAGCTCGTGCCCGTGATTGGTCTAAAACTGATGATATGATTCTTTCTCCAAAAGACATGAATTGCCCAAAATCAATGAATACAAATCTTCACGTTATGGAAGCCTACACAAATCTTTACAGAACACTTCCAGTTGTTTTTGCCGATGCAAAGTCAATTCGTGCAGAAGTTGGCGAAAGTCTTTCAGAGTTAGTTAGAATTACTGTTGATAAAATCCTTCAGCCAAATGCACATTTGGGCATGTTCTTTGATATGAAGTGGACTCTACTTATGGATGAAGTATCTTACGGACACGATATAGAGGCCAGTTGGTTACTTTGGGAAGCAGCCTGTGAATTAGGTGATGAAGAACTTAAATCAGAAATCCGCGATACAGTTATCCGTGTTGCAAAAGTTGCCCTTGACGAAGGTTTTGATAAAGAAAATGCCTGCTTAGAAAACTTCCTGCGTAACGGTGGAAAAGATCGTGACCGCACAAGAGTCTGGTGGAATCAGGCAGAAGCAATGAATGGTTTTTATAATGCCTGGGAAATGACAGGTGATAAAGAATACGAAGAAGCTTGTGAACGTGAGTGGAACTGGATTCTTAATCATCAGGTAGATAAGGAACACGGAGAGTGGTGGAATGCCCTTGATGTAAATGGAAATCCAATCCTTAAGGAAGATAAAGGTGGCAATTGGAAGACCTCTTATCATAATGGCCGTACTTGCATGGAATTACTCCGCCGCAGTCATACTATATAAGGTCAAACGTTTACAATTTAATCAAAAATGTTTACATTGATAATTATAAAAAGGAGTTATTTCTAAAATGAAAAAGTTTTTATCAATTGTAGCAGTTTTGTCATTGTTTACTTTATCATTGTTTGCAAAAAGTGAATTGGAAGAAGGAGCTTTTGTAATTTATCCAAGTAGAATTCACGGAAGATTCAACGATAATATTGTTGTTGTTAATAAGTCATACAAAGATGGTATTTCAGTTAAGCTTTATCTTAAAGGTGAAAATGATTATGAGGAATTGCAAGATGTAAGCCTCTATCATTTTGACGAAACAAAGAAGATTGAAGCAAAAAATTATCCTTCAAAAATGAAGGCTAAGAACATAAGTGAAATTGGTATTGAATCTCTTGATGGTAATACTTATGTAGCTTTCGGTTATATCGAAAGAGGAGATATGTACATTGAAATCAGAGATGAAGGTAGTGATTTAAGAAAAACAGTTGTTCCTCAATTCTTATTAAACGAAGAAGCTTTTACTTTTGACAGAAAATCATTAGTTGGAAGCTTTGATGAAAATATTAAGATAAAGAATTATACAAATCTTAAGGGCCTTACCATAAATGTTTATGTATATGACAGTAAAAAGTTAGAATGGACTACTTATGGTAGTGCAACAGTAAATGGTCGTGGCGATGTAACAACTGTAAAATCAAGAAAAGATCTTGAAGATTATAAGTATTTTGCTTTCGAATCTACAGATGGTTATGTATATAACTATATGCCTATGGCAGCAGATGATGACTTGATCGTTAATGTAAGCCAGTAAAAATATTTCATTTATTGAATCCCCAATGTAATTTTTGCGTTGGGGATTTTTTTATTGAGGTTTTATTACAAAACCCTCAAAACGGCGAAGTCAAGGCTTTAAGCGTGAGCGTGCCTTGACTCGACGTATTTAAAAAAAAATTAAAAAAAGTGAAAAAAACTAAAAAAAAATCTTAAAATTCAGTTGACACTTTTTTTAATTAAGTATATCTTAGTTTTCACCGTCGCAACAGTGAGTTGCAACAAAACAAAGTTTTTTGACATAACAGGGAAGGAAAGAAATAGAACAAGTAAGGTTCTAGATCAAAAATAAGCGAGAAATCGCTAGTTTTTGTTCTGACAATTGACTACATTGTTTTATCAATTTTATATAAAAATTGACTTAATCAATTCAGCAAATAAAAAGCTGGATTAAATTACTTTAT
>DGWD01000017.1 GCA_002395155.1 Treponema sp. UBA4267 | reverse complement strand
TAATGCAGACTGGAACAAGCACTTTGGTTGCAACTAAAACAGAGGTTACAAATATTTCTCCTTTTGGAATCTGGATATTAGCAAATGATAAAGAATACTTTATCAGCTATAAAGATTATCCGGTTTTTGAAAATGCCAGCATCAAACAAATTGCTGCTGTTACAACTGATTTTTCTGGAAATTTGCATTGGGAAGAACTTGATGCAGATATAGAACTGGATAGTCTGGAAAATCCCGACGATTACCCATTGGTTTATCGCTAACTCTTCGCGGCAATTCAGTAAGCTTACCTTGTTCGTAAAACAACAAGGATTTTTGCTAAAAATAGAACAAAGAAAAATATGCAGATGTTTGGCTGATTCGACAGTGCTGCGAACATGATTCCAAGAGAACTGAATGCACCTGATAAAAGCAGTTCAACTTCATGTTTAAATTGTGTTTGATAATTCTGAAAAATTAATTCTAAAATACCATAAAGTAAACTTAATCCAAGCAAGATAGAAAAGGAAACTCTTACATAAACTGATGCCTGAGTAAGATGCTGCAAGGTGACAATTTCAATTTTATCTTCAAATCTGTTTGCAAACATTGGAATTACAAAAAGCAGCACAGCCATAACATCTGTAATTCCAAGTACTAAAGTTCTTAAGATTTTGCCTTTGTTGTTAGTCTGGACTTCTGCAATATCAATTAGTTCTTCGCTGGAGAGCAAATCATCAATTGATACATTAAAAACTTTTGCAATTCTTTTCAGTGAATCTAGATTTGGATAGCCTCGTCCCGATTCCCATTTTGCAACTGCGACTCTGGAAACAAATACTTTTTCTGCAAGCTGTTCCTGAGTGAGTCCGCTTTTTGTTCTTAATTGCTGAAGTTTCTCATTAAAATCCATGATATTCTTTTTTGATTGTATCACAGATTTATTTGTATAAACAGACAATTTTAGCAATCCAGGCAGAGAGAACTTCCTTTAGAATTTAGCTTGAATCACAAAACCCATAGGAGAGCCTGTTACCTGCACTTTCTCTGATTTATAGGATGGTTTAATCCAGAGAGAATTTAAGAAGGGAACAAGAATTCCGATGCCAGTTCCAATAACAGCTCCGCAAATTACATCTGTCATAAAATGATTTCCTGAAGCTAAACGCAAGCCTGCTGTTATAGAGGCCAGAGTAAAACTCGAAACAATAACCGGAATTTTCCACGGAGAATCTGAAAAATACTTGCAGAATAAAAATGAAGTAAAACCCGCTGCTGCAAAACTTAATGTCGTATGGCCGGAAAAAAATGATTTATTCCAGTCTCCTTCCAGAATCTTATTTTCCGGAGCACCGTAAAAATACATGTAAGGACGTGCACGGTTAACGCAGAATTTGC
The DNA here is from genome assembly GCA_002395155.1 of Treponema sp. UBA4267. Lineage (GTDB taxonomy): Bacteria > Spirochaetota > Spirochaetia > Treponematales > Treponemataceae > Treponema_D. Next base: position 25,563 of record DGWD01000017.1, on the reverse strand, counting down.
ATAGTTCTTTTACCCCATAAGCCAGTGCAAAAGTTTCTGCATATTCGACTCCAATTTTCCAGTAATCTTTTGATGGAGCAGCAAGTAAAATTGCAGGCAGTAATAGTGCTAGTCCTGTCGTTGTTGTTCCGGCATAATCCAGGGGTTTGGAATAGGGATTCATTATCAGTCTGTCAAAAGCATTAACATCATCTCTCTTAAATAAATCAAAATTGATCTGCTGAGAAAAGACATTACCCGCAAACAGAAATAAACAAAAAGCTAAAATCATAAATTTTTTATGTTTCATAAATACTCCTCGCGATTTATTCAATCGAATGCTGTGATATTGCTACAGACAGGAGTAACAAACAATAAATATTAGTTTACATTTATGATACTTTTCGTAACGTCAGGAGATTTTGGAAAATCTATTTTTATTGTTAATATAGCCCACTTGTAAGCTGATATGGGCGCATTTTTGCTTTGCAAAAACCAGGCTAATTCTGGGTTTCGCTTTGCTCCTTTACTTTATAAATCTCAGTAAAAAATCAATTGCGCCAATGATTACAAATCCATTTTCGTCCAAGTTTTCGTTCACATTCTGCCCGGTTACAATGATTTTCCTAACCTGATCATTCAACTGCAGGAACGGCCTTACTTCTCTTGCTCGAGTCGTCGTATCTGCTAAGCTCGCACAAACCTGAATATAAAACTGATTTGTTCCTCTTTTTGCAAAAAAATCAACCTCACTGGTCTTGCGGACGGACTTTCCGTTCTTATCTTTAGTCACTGTGTCAAAAGTTCCAATATTCACCGAGTAACCGTTATAAATCAGCTCGTTGTAAACAATATTTTCGAGCATTTGTCCCTCGTCAGGGAAAGCGAAATTTAACCGTGCGTTGCGAAGCCCTGTGTCAAGAAAATAATATTTCCTGAGAGCTCCAATTTCGGTTCTGCCCTTCAGGTCATATCTTTTTGCTTCCTGAATCAAAAATGAATCTATAAAGTAGCCGATATATTTTTCCACTGTCAGTTTGTTGATTTTTTCTTTTTTTACAGATTGGAATGTATTTGCGATTTTTTCGGCATTTATAAGCTGACCTGTCAGCGAGCTTATCAAATTGCATAATTCATCAAGAGAAGAAGTTTTCTTTAGTTTATTACGTTCAATAATGTCCTTGAAATAGGTCATCTCAAAAAGATTTTTTAGATAATCCTTTTTTTCGCTTTCTGATTTTAAGACTGCAAGGGGAAGCCCGCCAAACTGCATGTATTCGAGCAAGGCATCTGTCTTTGAGCCGCCTTTGTATTCTGAAAATTCTTCGAACGATAGAGGTTTCAGCTGAATGTTTACGGCTTTATCCCTGAACTCTGTTATGATGTCGGAGGAAAGCATTTTTGAATTGGAGCCAGTCACGTACAGATCGATATTTTTTTCCCTTGAAAGTCCAAGGATGACATCAACAAAAGAGATAATCTGTTCATCGTCTTTTTTAGCAGGAATATGCTTTCCTTCTGTCAACGCAGGATTTATAATGGGAAATATTTTCTGAACCTCGTCCAAAAATACATAACACTTTTTTTTTCCGGCACAAAACTTTCTAACATATTCGCCGAGTACAAGTGGGTCACGGTATAAAATGTTTCTGTCATCATCAAGCTCAAGAATCAAAATGTCATTTTCATTTACGGAGTTTTCAAGCAGATAGGTCTTGTAAATTTCTTTGAGAAGATATGATTTTCCGCACCTTCTGATTCCTGTAATAACTTTCGGAAAGCCGTTATCCCTGTTTTTTATTAAAAGATTTAAGTATTTATTGCGCCTAATCATAAAACACCTTTTTTGTAGAATTCTACAATTTTAGTTATTACACAAAAAAAAATAACAAGCAATAGCGAAATATCTTTTTTTGTAGAATTCTACAATTTTAGTTATTATGTAAAAAGAATAACAATCAACTTTTGTAGATGTTGACATACAGTAGAATCTTATTCAGTATCGCTCTATTATTATTTTTTCGGCAACTTCTTTAATCGAAAAATTACTTGTATCGAGTGTATTGTCCAGCTTGGCAAAATAGGGGAGTGAATCTGAGCTGATTTTAAGCCAGTCATCTGTTCGCCATGGGCAGGCTTTGTCATTCTGCCAGCGGTCAGTTAAGGAACAGATTGCTATGGAGAGAAAACTTGTAATATAAAGTCTCCTGTCGTATTATTATTTATATGACAGACTCGCTTAACTTCGATTATGATAAATATGAAGCAGAAACAATAGAAAAACTTCTTACACGCGTAAAAGAATGCAATCGCGATAAGGCAAAAGAACTCATCTATCATTGTATCTATGACAACATCATAACTTTGGATCTATTAGATATTGATGACTGCTTTTCAGATGCTGCTGAAATTGAATATCTGGAATTTGCCGATATTCAGACAGCAGAATCTCTTCTTTCCAATCGTGGAGCAATAAAAGATCTGCTTCTTGTAATTTCATCTGGACAAAATGATGAACTGACATTGCTTGAAGTTCAGGACTGTTTGATTCGCATAGAATCTGCTTCCGGGCAGAGATTTGAGCCAGACAAATTAATCTGGAGTCAGGCTCAAGAATCTCCTGTCGGATATCTGCAAATGTTAGTTCAGTTCTAAATTTCTAGACCGCAAATCCCATTCGCTTTACTGGTTCGGTAGCTGCATTCAGTTTTTCTACCTTGCACATTTCTACGATGTCGGAGAAGGCTGGTCGCTTACCAGATATTATTTCTTTCATTTCTGCTTTGCGCACGATGTTGTCAATTTCGCCGCCAGACAGGTTGTATTTTATGGCAAGTTCTTCTGCCTGTGTTGGGGACATCCATTTCATCTTGTTCTTCCAGATTGCCTTTTTTGCTTCGACAGACGGATTTTCAAAATGAATTTTAAATAGAAAGCGGCGTTCAAAAGCAGGATCCAGATTATCAATTAAGTTTGTAGTCGCAATCAAAATGCCTTCAAGTTTTTCCATCTCTTCAAGAATGATGTTCTGAATTGCATTTTCTGTCTGAGCTGTATTTGAGTAGGAGATATCTTTTCGTTTGCTGAAAACTGCATCACATTCATTGAAGAGCAGAATTGGAATTCGGCCGCCTTTAATCTTTTTCATCTTTTCGCAGAGGTTCTTGTAGTCTGTAAATACCTCTTTTATTTTCTTTTCGCTTTCACCGAACCATGCACTTTTTGTTGATGAAATATCTACATGCATGATTGAACGGCCCGTTTTTTTTGCCAACTGATAAACTGTTTCAGTTTTTCCGCAGCCAGGAGCTCCGTGAAGAAGGACTGTAATTCCGCAGGGAAGACCTTTTTCTGTAAGCTTTTTTTGAATCTGACGGAATTTTGTCTGAGTCAGTGATTGTGTAAGGTTATCAATCTGTTTTTGATTTTCTTCGCTGTAGAAGAGTTTCTTCGTAAATATGTCCTGTGGCTTTTTGAGTTTTTTATCATCTACTTTTGCAGAATACAGTTCATAGTCTTCATCAAGGAAAAACTTTTTTCCCTTTTCGGTAAGAGTGACTTTTGAATCAATCAGATTTCCTTTTTCTGTAAATTTTATAAATCCATTTGTCATAAGAATATGTTCTTCATCAAAGAACTTTCTTGCAATTATGAAGCGATCTGAATCATCATAAATATCATCGATAGTTGAACAGAGGCAGGATGGTAAACCGCTTATGCTGTCATTGCATAAATCATAAAACATAAAACGACTTTTACTGTCGCTGATTAATTCACGGCATCGGATTATAAAAGGAATTGTATCGTTACTGTCTTCGTATTCCTTAAGCTGACACACAAGGTCATCGGTCGAATTCTCTGTGTACTTATTGTTCTCATAAAGATTTGCAGCTTTTGCAACAAAGTCAATGTAATTTGTTTCTTTTTTAAGATTGTGAGAAAGAACTTCATTATTCAAAACAGTTTTAATAACTTCTTTTGAAACAGAGAATGTTGACTTTGAATCTGTAAAATCGATAAGACCTTTTTGTCGGAGTGCAACAAAATCTGGATACATAGCGGCAACTTTTAAAACATTTACAGAAAGGAAATCAGCCAGTTCACTTGGATATATCTGATTGTTATTGCGGAAGTGCTGGTAAATTGCGAAACACAAGATACAGGTCTGATTTTCGTTTGTGTTGAAATATTCATTCATGCGTAAAAGGGTAGTCTGATAGAGTGTTGTTCGTTCTGGATGCAGCCCACACTCTACAATAGAATCACAGATTGTGTTGATGTTAGATAAAACATTCCATTTTGTTTTGTTTGTGATTGTTGTCGAATTGTTCATGAAATCTCCTTCCGTATTTATTGCGGATATTGAAATTATATGTCCGTATGAAAAACAATTATGCACTAACTTTTTTTAGCGCCATTTAAATCCGTAGTCTGTAAAAAGTTTTACGACTTCATCAAAGCAAAGGTTATCAGGAATCTTCTTCCATTTTTCAATAGCTTTTTCCATAAGCTGATTATCAGCCAAATGAAAAACAATCGTATTAATGCCCAGTACATCTGCAACATAAATCTGCGAAAGATAAATAAGTTCCTTGTTGTTACGAAAGTTACCGCAGCCCCAGTTTCCTGTATGGATTTCTGTGAGTGGAACTTTGTCTTTTATACCGCGTCTTTTGATTCCGCCAAAGCCCGCAAAAAGAGTGAGCAGCAGGAAGATAATTTCCTTTTCCTTGTAAAGGCCATCGCCTCTGTAAGGAGCCATCATTGAAATTACGTTGTTGGTTTTATCCCAGGTAATCATTTTAATTTGTCCATTACAAAGACTTACCCATTGGGGAACTCCTTCAAAGAGAATTGGAGTAAGAATAGTGACAGGTCCATTTTTGTGAAGAAGAGATGAGTCTGTGATTCTGCTTTGGTCAAGAAAAAGACTTGCCTTATGGAGCAAGGGCATTTCCATTATCATCGCCGCTTCCTGACTGCGGGCTTCGCTTCCCCATTCTGTAAAAGCTTTTTCTGAGGCAAAATTCATCTGCCAGATTTTTGTGCCAGAAGAAGTTTTTCCAATTGGGCTTTCCAAATCAGCCATTCCGTAATCATAGCCATGCTCGCAAAAAGAAAGTTGTACTCCATGTTTTGTCAGGCATTTTCTCTGTATGTTTGCAGATTCCGGAAAAACGTATTTCGAAATTCTGACAAGTCCATGCTGATTTTTATGAAAATACTTTGCCTCTTCATAAATTTCTTTTTTCTTTTGATTTTCAAACTCTTCATCCGGGAAAAGTTTTTCGTCCATCAGCTGCTGAACTTTTACAGAAGTGAATACCATTTCTTTTGATAGTTTTAGAGCCAAGTTATTCATAAGACAAAAAATAACTCCTAAAATTCAAATCGTCAACCATGTCCGTACATATGACTAGGGGATTAATCTCACTTTTTAAAGTCCCCTAACTTGCCAAATTTCAGTTTCGGTTTTATCTTTGCTTTTGCCGGCAACAAATGAACGCTTTGGAGGATAAAGCTAATTATGAGAACAATAAGAGATGTAATGAACATGGACGTAAGAGATCTGGAATTTTCTGTGCGCTGCAGTAACTGTATGGCGCGTATGAATATCAAAAAGCTTTCCGAGCTGACCGCAATGGCAAAAGACGACATTTCCAAAATGCGCAACATCGGTAAAAAATCAATTGACGAAATGGATGATAAGCTGGCAGAAATAGGGCTCTGGTGGCAGATGACCGACCGTGACTGGGCTTCCTGGGGCATGAAGCATATTGAATGGATAAAAACACATTAAGTTTCTATTCTGTTGTATTGTGGATTTATCGCAGAATAACACTTCAATTTATTAACAACGTCGTTCGGCTATATTCTAGTCTAAAATAGAAAATAAAGCCGAACGACTATATTTATCCACTCAAAAATAGAATTTAGTCGTTCGACTAAATGGAGGCTTACAATGCAGGTAAATGATTCCATTTCTTTAGGTCAAGTAATTCGAAATCGCCGTAAGGAATTAGCTTACACACAGAAATATATTTCAGAGATAACAGGGTTTAGTATGAGTTTGAAACATAAATCTGATTACACGTGATGATTTAGCACAGGAAGCAAAGCACTGCGGTCTTGGCTCTAAAGTAGCGATAAAGATTTACGATGAACTGCATAATGGTATTAAAAAAGCTATTTTAGATTCTGCAGAGGAATTGTCGCAGTCAGGATTTACAGAAGCTCAGTCTATGGCAGAAAAGATACTTAGGAACGTAAAAAAATAACACGTAGGATATATGTGAATATTATTTTGAATTATTCGACACATGTATAGTGTTTTTATCTCATTTTTATAGATATGGATACTTGTTAATTCTGTCTTAACTGTTAATATAAAAAAGTAATAAAAGATTTAGTTTTGATAAGCCAACTTTCACTCCTTTTATAGAAAGTGGATGAGAATATATGTATGATGAACTTTATGATGATTTAATGGAATTCTATGTGGTGATGACGCGGACGGTGGAGAAGATAATCTGCCTTCGCTATCAAAAAATCGCATTAGCAGATTTATTAAACCTATTTTATAATAATTAAAAAAAATGTCCGTGGTTTTGGGAGAAAGAAATGCCTGTAACATGTCCAAGATGTTCTCAGAAAATAAACGATAATGAAAAGTTTTGTTGTGTCTGTTATCTGAAGAAAAATTCTAAAATGTATATTTATCTGGAAGGTCGGATCCAGGAACGTGAAAGAATTAAACTTTTGAAAAAAGAACTCGTATCTTTCAATAAGACTCTTGATAATTCAATTAGTATCTGTAAAAAGAATAACTTTTCTTCAAGTATACGAAAGAAAATAGATCAGATTGTAAGTCAAAAAATTGAATATACCAATAAGATTTCGGTTCTAAAGAATGATTTGGAGTCAAAAGAATTGACTAATCTGTTTTACCAGAAGTGTCAGGAATTTGAATCCAACCGGCAGAATTTTCAAAATCGTTATGCTGTCTGGCTTCAGAATAAGAAAAAACGAATTGTAAAAGGAATTATTATTACTTTCATTCTTTCTTTATGTGCAGCTGGGGCAGGTGTTTTTGTACTCAATTATGTTGGTATTATAGATGTAAACGCAACTGTTGCACAATATAAGGCTGAGCGTGAACTCAAGCAAGAAAAGAAGCTTGAAGCAAAAAAGAATAAAGAGATTACAGAAAAACTTAAGCAAGAGAAAAAACTGGAAGAAAAAAAACTTAAAGAGGCTGCAGATAATAATCTTGAAAAGGTTAAGCCTCATGTATCTACCGTAACTGTTTATGACTATAAGTTAGGGGATATTGGTCCTGCAGGTGGAATTATTTTCTATGATAAAGGAAATTATTCTAACGGCTGGAGATATCTTGAATGTGCCCAGAAAAATGCCGGTAACGGAAACTGGTGTTCAAATCCACAGTCTATGCCTGAACAAAAAAGCGGTCTTGGCGATGGAGAATTCAATTCTTATTATATATATGCAGAATTGGGAAATCTTACTGCCGCTTATAAAGCATTGTCTTATTCTGTAAATGGTTATTCAGACTGGTATCTTGGATCTGCTCAAGAATATAAAGAACTCGTTAATTATTGTAAATCTGGAAAAATGAAAAAGAGGCTCAAGAAAGCTGGCTTTGATGCCATTAACGGAGGCCTTCTTTCGAATGTTGTTTTCTGGACATCTGAATATAGTGGCAGTGGCAAAGTTTACATTGTTTATGGTGTAAAAGGTCTCACCGGTCAAGTTCTGGAAGGTAAATATGATGCCGGTGCTTATATGGTTAGACCAATCAGAAAGTTCTAGAAAGAGGGAAGAGATGAAAAAAATAAACGTTTTTTTAATAACAGTTATTGCTTCTTTGCTGCTGATATCTTGTGGTGGAAAAGCACAGAAAGTAAAAACAATTAAGTCTTCTAATTACATGGCAGCCTTAATTATGTATGGTGAAGATGAAGAATTTGTAATTGATGAACTTAAAAAATATTCTCCAGAAAAACATAAAATAGAATGCGATACTTTCTATTCTTTTGAAGATAATGGCGTTAAACTCATGAATGTTTCTCCTTTAGAGATAGCAATTATAAAAGGCTATGATTCTGTTGTAAGAGAGTTGATGCCGTACACAAATCTGTCAAAGACTTCTGATGTATCTATTTCCTCTGGAATAACAGTTTCAATTGAACAATGTACGCCATTTATCATTTCTTTAATTGTAGAAAATTTGCCAGACTATTCAGGGAAAAGAATGTATGCACAATTTCTGAATCATTCTGGGGCAAGTGATTATCTTGCAATTGAATCAAATATTTCTTCACCGGAGATTTCTTTGAAGATGGCTTCTCCGTTGGAGTTTTCTTTTTTCTTAATCAAAGACGGACATAAAACATATAATGAACTTAAAGAATATCCCTATTTTTCAACTTCACATAAATTTTTCTTATTTATAGACAATGAAGGTTTGTTGACAACTCTTGCGGAGGTACTAAGTGAATACCCAGATCTTTTATAACAATAACAACAACAATAATAATAATCCTGTAAATAATAATGCTTCCACTGGACTTCTGGCAATTGGAGAAATCATAAATGGATATACAATTACCTCTCTTTTAAGAAGTGATTCCGGTGAGGCTGAGATTTATATTTGTACAAAAGATAATACAGAGTACGTCTTAAAATATTATTACAACTGTAATCCAAAAACAGAGATTCTTGAGAAGATTAAATCTTTTAATCATCCGGATGTAATTTCTCTTTATGAGTACGGAAATTATAAGGAACATTTTTTTGAGATTCTGGAATATGCCAAAGGCGGTTCACTGGATACAAAACTACCGAACGGAAGGTATAAATATCTTCCTGTTTCAGAAGAAACTGCAGTTCAGATTGTAAAGGAAACAATAAATGCTTTTGATGCATGTCATAAAGCAGGAATCATTCACCGTGATATAAAACCAGGAAATCTTTTTTATAAGAATGCAGATGGTTCAGATATCCTCGTCGGCGACTTTGGAATTTCAAGTCAGTTTGATGTAGAAGATGGAATGAGTAAACATTTTACTCAGGCTGCTGCGCGAACAGAAGGTTATTCTGCACCGGAAGTTTATTCTGGAGTAATTGGTTCAGAACTCGATTATTATTCTCTTGGTGTAACACTCTGGGAATTGCTTACTGCAAAAGAGCCGTTCGTTAATGAGAATGGAAATAATATGTTCCCGAATGAAATCATGCTTAATACAATTCAGGGAAAGATGTGTGATCTTCTTCTTTCAAGAGCTCCTGAACTTTCTCCACGCATGAAGAATCTGATTCGCGGTCTTATGATTACCAGACACGATAAGCGATGGAATCATGATCTGGTAAGCCGTTACCTTGATGGAGAAGAAATCCCATTGTTTCAGGAAGTTACCAGTATTCCAAGCGTAACAATTGGAACAACTGAATGTACTTCGTTTAAGGATATTTCTCAGATCTTAATTACCGGTTCTCAGGAAGCAAGGGACTTTGTTTATAAAGGTCTTCTTCCAAGATATCTCGCCCGTGTTGATCAGAAACTTGCATCTCGCATTTCAGATAAAATCGATGAGTATTCTGCAAATAATCAGCTTGATAAGGGACTGTTTTATATTGCCTATACTCTGTGCCCGAATCTGGAATTCTGGATTTCAAAAGATTTGTGCATCCGTTCGTTGAGCGATATTGAAAAACTTCTGGAAACAAATCCTGATTTAATCCTTCCATTCCTGCTTGATGAGTCAAAGAATTTTTATAACTATCTGTATGTAATGGGCATGAAAGATGCCTGCAAGAAAATCAAAGAGATAGTTGAAAAATCTTCGAACCAATATATTATTGTTCCGAAAATTCTTGTTGCTCTTCACGGAAACGATATTGTGCCGTTCCAGGACGGTGTAAATAACAATCTGCATTTAAGGGATTTGAAGCAGCTGGATAATCTTGCTGAAAATCTCAAGCAGCGAATATTGTATCTGATTGATGCTGATAACCGCGAAGTCTGCGCATGGATAGAAAATCTTTCAGGCAAAGATCTTACTGTTTGGCGAAAGAGTCTCGAGAAAAAAACTTTCCACGACAAATGCACGGAATGGGGCAAATGGTATTATTTTATTCTATTTTTGAAAGGGCAGAATATTCCGTATTATGAGCGTTTCGAAGAAGGACTGGAAGGTAACCTCAGATATGGCTTGAAAGATATCAAAAATGAAATCGCATTCCCTGCTGCCTGGAACGATATTAAAGCAGATTCTGTCTGCAATAAATTTATCGTAAAAAAGAACGGAAAGTGGGGCGTAGTATCTGTTGATGGAACATTGATAATTCCATTTAATTATGAAGATATCGAAGTCTGGAATCCAGAAGTCGATGAATATCAGGTGAAAACTTTTGATGGTAACTATGCTTTGATTAATAATGATAATAAATCATTTTATACAGGGGCTGAAAAAATAAAGCATGCTTCTTTCAAAAATAAACCTTATGCTGTTGTTTATTCAACTTCGGGTATTTATTCTTACAGTAAAGGTTTTCTTAAGAAAACTCATTCATTTGAAGATGTGCTTTGCTGTAGTGATGAAAACTATGTTTATGTCTGGGGAAAATCAAATGAAAAATATGGCCTGTATGATCACAGTATTAGGCTATTATTTTCGACACCATATGATTTTATTTATCAGGTTTTCTCAAATGAATATGTGCTTGCTAGAAAAGAAGGTATGTTCTATTTAATGGAATTAAAAACTCGGAGAATTATGACTGCCGGTTATAACCGTGTAATTTATTCTGATGATATTATAATTTTTATTAGTAATAATAAGCATACCATTTTCAAAATGAGTTCAGACAATAAATTGATAAGTGAATATAATTGTTTGAAAAATGGAAATACTAATGTTTCTATATATAATGGTGATAATCAGCCAGTTCATGAATTTACATATATCTACGAATTTGAACAGGACAGTTCAACCGTGAAAAAAATCAATGGTGTTTTAAACTGTTTTGGTAAAGAAGGTTTTTGTACCTTTGATTGTAAAACCGGTAAAATACAACTTCGTTCAAATATGCTCCCTGGAGAATTGGAACTGCTTGCAAGGGTACTTCCACTCAATGAATTGTATGATAAGTTTGAACTGTTTACCGAACAGAAAAATTTCCTTGCAATCAATAAACTAGTAGAGTCTGTTTGGAAAGGCTATTTTGATAATCAGGATTATAAACAGGCGTCGTTTTTATTGCAATTTTTGAGAAAAGATCACACAGATGGGCTTCAAAATCAGTTTGATTATTATCTTGGTATGCTAGGTCAGGCTGCTTTCAAGCAGAACGAATATCAGGATGCTTTTGATTATTTCCAGGCAGCCAGTGAAATGAATCCTTCGGTTTGTGAATACTGGTGGCGCGGCGGAGATGCTGCATATCAAGGAAAGAATTATCAGGTGGCTTTGAATTATTTTGAAAAAGCGCTTGCTCTGGATCCTTCAAATGCAGACTTATTTAACAGAAAGGGAAATGCATTGTTTAGTCTAGAAAAATATCAGGAAGCAATTGCAATGTATTCTCTTGCAATCGATAAGTATGAATGTAAGGTATTTTATAAAAACCGTGCCAATGCATATGAAAAACTTGCCGAAAAAGGCGCGCCGGAATTAAGACAGAAAGCACAGGAAGATAGAAAAAGAGCAGAGGAGTTATAAACTATAATGGAAGTTAAATGTAATAATTGCGGTAAAGAAAACCGCGAAATTGCAAAGTTCTGCAGATTCTGTGGAAGCCAAATTGAAGTGAAAGTTGATGAAACTGAATCGCAAAATCCGGTTAAGCCTGCAACAGAGCACATTCCTGAAGGTAATCCGGTTACTCCAGTTATAAGTTCTGAATATGTCGGATTAAAAGATATAAAGGACAGACTCAATAAATACATCAGCCTTTTAAATATCGAAAAAGAACAGAAAAAGATGGGTATTAATATTGAGAAAAATACAACAGTTATTGTATTCAGAGGTGAGACAGGAAGTGGAAAATCTCTTGTTGCAAACTGTTTTATAAATGATTTGAAAAAATCAAAAGCTCTTGATTCTGACCGTGTAGAAAGACTTTCGGCAAAAGCCTTCCAGCGTGCTTATAAAGATGAGTTTGCAATTTCTCAATATCTTACAGAGAACCGACCTGGAATTCTTTTGCTTGATGAAGTTCAGGCAGATACTAATTACCTTCATGAAATTCTTACAGGTCTTACAAACAGCCCGTCTGAAACAATCTGTATTCTGCTTGGAACAAAAGAACCTCTTGATAATTTCTTTGAGGAACATCCGGAAGATATACAGAGGGTTTCAAGTTTCTATGATTTCCCGAATATTAGTGATAATGATTTGTGTGAAATTCTGGAAAGAAAAATTGCAGAGGCTGGATTTACTTATGGCGAAGAAGTGAAGGACAGTCTGCTTGCATGTATTCAGGCAGCAAAGAAAGATGTTACCTGCGTTTATAAAAACGGATGGCTTGTTGAAAAAGAAATCCTCAAAAAAATACGCGCAAAGCAGGCTTCAAGATTACAGCAGAATTTTTCAAATCTTAAAAAAGAAGATTATGTAAAAATCCTTCCTGAAGATTTACCTGTTATTGCCAAGAAGCTTACAAAAGAAGAAATCTTAAAAGAATTAAATGAGCTTATTGGAATGGATGATGTTAAGAAAGCTATCCAGGAACTTATGCAGACAATTGAGATGAATAAAGAGCGTGAGGCTCAGGGCCTGGCTGGAAAAGTTCCTGCAATCCACATTGTGTTTACAGGAAATCCGGGTACCGGAAAAACAACTGTTGCAAGAATCTTAGGAAAACTTTTCTTCTTAATGAAACTGCTTCCTACAGATAATGTCGTTGAAACAGACAGAAGTGGACTTGTTGCGCAGTATGTCGGTCAGACAGCGCCTATGGTAAACGCAATGTGTGATAAAGCAATGGGCGGAGTTCTCTTTATTGATGAAGCGTATACTCTGGCTGGCGATACCTTTGGAAAAGAAGCAATCGATACTTTGCTAAAGCGAATGGAAGATGACCGCGGTAAGTTTGTAGTAATTGCAGCCGGTTATAAAAAAGAAATGGAAAACTTTATTCAGGCAAACCCTGGATTAAAAAGCCGTTTTACTCATTATATCCATCTTGAAGATTACAATACGGATGAGCTCTTTCAGTTGTTCAGACTTTATGCAAAGAAAGCAGATTATACTCTTGATCCTATGGCGGCAGAAATTGTTTATACAGCAATTGAAGATATGGTCAAGAATAAAACAAAAGACTTTGCAAACGGCCGTACAATCAGAAACTTCTTTGACGAGATAACAAGAAAGATGAATGCACGTGTTGCTCTTCTTCCTCCTGAAAAGCGTACAAAAGAAACTATGGTTACTATTCTTTCTGAAGATGTTCCATATACACAGGAGAAGAAAATATCTGTGGACGATATTTTGCAGCAGCTTGATGAACTTATTGGAATGGCTGATGTTAAGAAAGCGGTACGGGAATTGTGTCAGACAATTCAGATGAACAAAGAACGCGAAGCACAGGGCCTGGCTGGAAAGCTTCCTGCAATTCATATTGTGTTTACGGGAAATCCTGGTACTGGAAAAACTACCGTTGCAAGAATTCTTGGTAAGCTATTTAATGTAATGCAGCTTTTGCCTACAGATAATGTTGTTGAAACAGACAGAAGTAGTCTGGTTGCGCAGTATGTCGGTCAGACCGCACCTCGTGTAAATATGATGTGTGATAAAGCTATGGGCGGAGTTCTCTTTATTGATGAGGCATACACTCTGGCTGGTGACACTTTTGGGAAAGAAGCAATCGATGCTTTACTAAAGCGAATGGAAGATGACCGCGGCAAGTTTGTAGTAATTGCTGCCGGTTATAAAAATGAAATGGAAGACTTTATCCAGGCAAATCCTGGCTTAAAGAGCCGCTTCACACATTTTATTCATCTTGAAGATTATACCCCTGATGAGTTGTTTGAACTTTTCAAACTGTATGCAAAAAAAGGTCATTATACAATTACTTCAGATGCAGAAACAATTGCACGTGAGCAGATTGAAGCTATCTGGAAAAACAGAGGCCGCGATTTTGCCAACGGCCGAACAATCAGAAATTACTTTGATGAAACAACAAGAAGAATGGATACAAGAATTGCGGCTCTTCCTGCTGAGCAGCGTAATGTTGAAACTCTTACGACAATTACAGCAGATGATTTTTCTAAAGGGGGTGACCAATAATGATTTGTCCATCAAAAATTTGTAAATGCGAAATACCTGATGATTCTTTGTTCTGCGACCAGTGCGGTATAAGAATATTAAAATGCGAAAAATGCGGTGCTATTGGAATTTCAAAATTCTGCGGAAAGTGCGGCGGTCATATGGTTTTCCAGGAAGCAAGTGAGTCTGTGCCTGAGCATCGTAAGCCGGAACAGAGTACTCCGGTACCTCCTGTGCCTCCAGTTCAGCCTGTACCTCCGGTTCAGCCTGCTGGAACTGTAATTATAGATGTGAATCCAGCAATCGCTCCTGTTCTGGAATTGCATAATAATGATGGCTGGAGTATCACTCCGAAGCATGGAAATATTCTTGGCCGAACCACAGGGGAGTTTGCTGCACAGCTTGGAAAGTACCCTGTTATTTCTTCAAGACATGCGCAGATAACCCTCAAGGATAAGGACTGGTATATTACAGATTTGAATTCCACAAATAAAAGCTATCTGAATAATGTTCAGATACAGCCGGATGTTCCGACAAAGTTGAACAATAATGATGTTCTTGTTCTGGCAAACGTTACATTTGTGGTGGTTATAAAATGACAATAAAAGCAGCGGCTTTCTCAACCAAAGGAATAAGACCTCACAACGAAGATTCTTTTTTACTCAACTCACAAATCGGTGGAACCGGAACAGAAGATTCTATGGCTTTCATCGAAAATCTTAGTGAAGGAGTTTTTGTTGTTGCAGATGGAATGGGAGGTCATGCTGCCGGAGACGTTGCCAGCAATTTTGTTGTAAGTGAATTTCTTCAAAGCATAAATTCTGTTTCAGAAATTAATGCTGATTTTTTTAATGCGACAATGTCTCAGCTGCATCAGCGTTTACTTGCAAAAGGAAAAAATGAAGGTACTGCAAATATGGGCTCTACCTTTGTTTCTCTTGTAATCAAAAATGATGAGTGCGGCTTTTGTAATATCGGAGACAGCCGTTTGTACAGATACAGAAATGGATTTATACAGCAGCTGTCTCATGATGATTCCCTTTCTGAAATTATTCCTAATGCTCCTAAAAACATAGTTACAAATGCCATGGGGGCAGGGCTTTCTGATGTAGAAATTGAAACAAGGTTTTCTGCGTCGTTTGCTGTTGCCGGAGATAAGTTTGTGCTTTGCAGCGATGGAGTTCATGGTCATGTTTCAGATGATGAGATGGAACAAATACTGCAGGAGAATTACAGTTTAGTGGAAAAGGCACGTAGCCTTGTTGAAAAGGCTTTGGAAAATGGTTCTGATGATAATTCAACTGCAATCATAATCGAACTGGAATAACAATGTAGGATATAGAAAATGGATAATAATGAAAGTTTTATGACTTCTCAGGCGCAGCAGGCCGAGAGTAGACAACAGACTTCACAGATAAAACGCTGTGCTCATTGTGGTGCTGCTTTAGATGATGATGTTTTATTCTGCCCGGAATGTGGAGAAAAAATCGGCGGCGAACAGAGAGTTTGTCCTGTCTGTAAATATTCAACAACATCTGAATACTGTCCTCATTGCGGATATAAAATTGTTCCGACAATCTGTCCTAATTGTAAGGCTGAATCTCATTATGATTTTTGTGAAAGCTGCGGAACCATTTTAAACAAGGAGCTCGAAGAACATTTAAAGCAGGTTGATTCTGTTGAAAAGCCAAGACAGATGACAGAAGAAGAAGCCCGGGAAATTGACAGAGCTATAGATGCAAGCATAACCCCGGAACTTAAGGCGTTCCTAAAAAAGGTTGAAGAACATCAGATTCTTCTGGAAGAACGAGACTATTTTAATAAGCGTGAAAAAAGAATTGTAAATGTTTTTGGAAAAGGTCCTGTTGAATTTGAATTACCGGACCCTGAAGAACAGGCTTTTATGATGAAAGCTTATGCTTCTCTGGAAAAGATTGTAATTGAACGTCAGAAAAAAGCATTAAAAGAAGAACTTGAAAAACTGTTTCCGGATATGCCGGAAGAAGAAATAAAAAATATTGTTGAAGAAGATTCTGCAGTAGTGGCAGAACGCCAGAGAAAAGAGGAAGAACGCCAGCGGCAGGAAGCTGAAAGACTTGCTGAACTTGAAAAACAGCAGAAAGAAATGGAACAGCGTTATAAAGCGGCAATGGCAAATATTTCTTCTGAATTAAAGACTGCTCAGGAACATGAAAAAGAAAGACTTGAAGAAATAAGACGAAAACAGGAAGAAGAAAGAAAACGGCTTGCCGAAGAGAAAAGGAAACTCGAAGAAGAACGTAAAAAACGCGAAGCAGAAAAAAGAAGACTGGAAGAAATTGCACGGGCAAAGCAGGAAGCTGAAGCGAATAAGATTCTGGGAACTTATACAGGGCGACCTGCTGGTAAAGGAAAAACAGAGTATTTTTGTATTAATTATCGATCTGGTTCAAGAATTTCTGGTTATCTTAGAACAAGATGGGACGAATACACCGGCTATGATTATGAATATTTTTCCGGAACTATTTATGGAAAAACTGTTCAAGTAGGTGTTGATTCCTGGGCTTTTTGTACTAGACCAAATCTACAACCTTTTTCTTCTTTTTATGGAACAATTGATGATGACGGAACATATATAAGTGGATGTTGGTCCTACTCACTAGGTTCACAATATACATCATATTATAAATACTAAGTGGAGATAGTAATGGAAACTCAGGTTTTGGGAAATATTAATAATGGAACTCAGGTAATTAGTAACCTTGGAACTCAGGTTATAAACAACGTACAATCTGGTGGTACACAGGTAATTAATAATAATTTCGGTAATGGTGGTGGAACACAGGTTATCAATCAAAATCCTGTAAACGGCGGTACCCAGGTTATCGGCGATAATATATCAAATATTTCAAGAACCTTTACCGGTGGCCTTCTTACAAAAGACGATGTAATTTCGGGTTGGAGAATTCTTGAAAAGATTCCGGTAAACTCAGGCGAAGCAGATTTATACATTGCAGAAAAAAATGGAGAAAAGGGGGTAATCAAATACTACCGCGGAAACATTCATCCTAAGGAAGAACTTCTCAAACAGTTACTGCAGCTTAAGCATCCTGACATCATAAATATTTACGAATATGGAAATTACAAGGGACATTTTTTTGAAATAATGGAGTACGCAAAAGGCGGCTCTCTTGATTCTCGAAATCCTGACGGAAGTTACAAGTATCTTCCGCTGTCTGAAGAAAATGTAATTCAGGTTTGTAAGGAAGTTATCAATTCCTATAAAACCTGTCACGAAAAAGGAATTATTCACAGAGATATAAAGCCTGCAAATCTGTATTTCAGAAATGAAGATGGTACAGATGTTGTAATCGGAGACTTTGGTATTTCGAGCGTTTATGGCGAAGAGGAATCTGTTTCTCACAAAACACAGACTGCATCTAGAACAACCGGTTATGCCGCTCCTGAAGTATTGTCGGGAATTATTACTCCTAAGATGGATTATTATGCACTTGGTATTACTCTCTGGGAAATTGCGACCGGAAAAGATCCTTTTGTTCTTGAAAGTGGAAAGCGCCGTAATGATGCTCACTTAATCCGCGATACCATTGAAGGAAGAATTGTAAACGACCTTCTCAGTAAAGAACCTGTGCTCAGCGAAAAGCTCCAGTATCTTATCCGAGGTCTGCTTGTAATTGATGATAAAAAACGTTGGGGCTACGACGAGGTTACCCGTTATCTTAATGGTGAAAAAGTAGAAATCGTTTCTGTTGAGAAAAAGGCCTGCGATTATTCTGTCGGCGAAAAACATTGTTCGACACTCGAAGAAATCGGTAATGCAATTGCTGCAAATCTTGAAGGAGCTAAAAAAGATATTTACAAAGGATTCCTTGCAGGTGCTCTGGAATCAGCATATCCTGATATTTCTAAAAAGATTGATGTTATTACAGAAGAAGCGTCAGCTAAAAATGAATATAACCTTGGTTTGTTGAGAATTGTGTGGCTTTTAAATCCATCATATCCTTTCAAAACAAAAAATGGTTTTGAAGCAGAAAACCTGGAAGATATAATTCATTTAATTTTGAATGCACCGGAAGAAATGATTCCTTTAATCAAAGACCATCAGTCAATTTTCTATCCTTATATTGAACATCTGGGGTACATGGATAAGATTGCGGAAATTAAGGAAATCACAAAAGGCATTAAGGACAAAGAAGATTTTGCCCTTATGTTGTGTGTCTGTCAGATAGCGGTAATTTTGAAAGATAAGACAATTAAACCTTTTAAGCTGGATCGCTATAAAGATTTTGAATTGTCAGAATTACAGCAGATTATGAAGATTCCTCACGATTTAAGAAATCTTGTTCTGATGATAATTTCTGAGCGAAGCTGTGAGGGGCTCTTCCTTCCATGGCTACTTTTGCAAAAGCCGGATCTGAATTTTAATATGATTACAGACTGGGAAAGTTTTATGGCCCAGATATAAGAGTAGATTTCAATTTATGGAGAAATATAATGGAATTATGCTTTGACTATGATAAATATGAAGCAGAAACAATAGAAAAACTTCTTTCACGCGTAAAAGAATGCAATCGCGATAAGGCAAAAGAACTCATCTATCATTGTATCAATGACTCAATTATTCATATTGAAATTTGTGATATTGACAATTGCTTTTCAGATGCTGCAGAAATTGAATATTTTGAATTCAATACAGTAGAGGAGGCAGAACCTCTTCTTTCAAAGCGTGGACCAATAAAGGCTTTGTTGGTTGTTGTTTTAGCTGGCAAAGATGATGAACTGACAATGCTTGAAGTTCAGGACTGTTTGATTCGTATAGAATCTGCTTCCGGGCAGAAACTTGATCCAGATAAATTAATCTGGAGTCAGATTCAAAAAGATCCTGTCGGATATTTGCATATGTTAGTTCAGTTCTAAATGTCTAGACTGCAAATCCCATTCGGGCTTTTTTGTCAGGTACATAACATAAGTATCATTAAAAATGATTTTGTTACCGTGGGCCAACACAGCGTTGTGCAGGCCTTCAAAAAACTTTGTTTTGTAAGGTTCGGCAATAACCATATGGTCGCAGTGGGTGCCGCTAAAGGCAACATATTCGTCAGCAGTCATTTCTCGCTTGCCATAAAAGTCGCGTTCTTCAAAATCTACATAGCCGTAATTTGTGGCATTCTGATAATGGAAGGAGCGATGAGGGTAGGGAGTTTCCGGTTTAAAGTAGGCATCATAGATTTTCTGGATATCGTCATAGAGGGCTGGATTTGTGCTTTTGTATTCAGATTTTGTAAGAAGCATAGCCAGTGTGCCACCGTGTGCAAGAAGGTCGTAGGTTTTTGAAAAGGCTATGTCTTCGGGAATCCACTGAATTGTAGCGGCGGAATAGATGAGGTCGAACTTGCGGATGTTGCCGGTGCTGCCGGTGTTGTTAGGACCGCCTGTTCCCAGCATGTCAGAAAAATCATGTGTGATAAAATCGTCATTTACAATATTAAAGTTGGGACGGTCGCTGAACTTTTCCTTCATCTTTGCATAAAGATGTTCACCAAGCTCAATTGCATTGTAGTCGCAGCCAGTGTTCAAAATCGGTTCTGTTGCCTGTCCGGTTCCAGGTCCTATCTCCAGCACTTTTTTACCCGTCCCGATTTTTGCATAAGCAATCAGACTGTCAAAAAGCTCCTGACTGTAGCGTGGGCGAAACTTATCAAACTGTTCAGGGATTGTGTCAAAAATTTTTCTGAATTCCATTTTAATTTTCCTTTTTATAAATCCAGTAGCCGTTAAAAGGAACTCCGTCCTTTGCGACCAGAAGTGCGTCTGTTTTTTCAAAACCAAAAGTCTGGGCGGCTGCAGTTCTTTCAACTGCATAAAGAGGAATCTTAGTAGCAACCTGCCTGCAATTAAACATTTCAAAGGCGTGTGGAATTATCAGTGACATGATTTCTTTCAGTACCTCTGCTTTTTCATAAGAACTGCCGACATCAAGACGCAGAATTCCAGACTCATTAAAAGCATCTTCCGAAAGCCGTTTGAACATTTCGATTGTACCGATTACCTTGCCTGTCGACTTTTCAATAATCGCCCAGCGGACAAACCATTTTTCTTTGTAAGAATAAAGCCAGAAATCAATAGCCTTATTCATAAGTTCTTTTGTGTGATAATAAAAATTATCGCCGTCACAATTGTCACTGTTGAAAAAAGGGAGGGCATTTTTGTCGCCATAAACTTTCAGCAAGTCTTCTGCATCAGATTTTTCCACAAAGCGAAGTAAGTATTTTTCATTTTCAAAGGTTGGACATTCTTCGTAAACGTTTTTCATGATTTAATCATACCACATATGAATTGAGTTTTCGAAGAATATTTTGGCGTTCCCGGACACTCCACTTCGTTCCGTGTCCGGTCGCTACGTCCGCAGTTTCGCTTTCGCTTCAGCCTCCTCAAAAAGTGTGGTTTCGACAAGCTCAACCACCCTTTTTTGCGGTGGCCCGCTTCGCGGCTGCTCCCATCGCTAACGCAGTACAATTGTCGGCTGGGGTGATGAAATCTCTTATCCGGGAAAGTCAGAACGAAAGTAATCTGTATGTTTCCATTTTTCGAAACTTACGAAAGATTTGGCTTTGTTTAAGGATTTTTCAATTAAAAATCATACAATTGCATGGGCGAATGGTTTAGATTTTGCACCGGAGTTTATAAAAGATTGTTCGATAAAAGTTCTTGGTGAGATTGCTTAAAAAAATTAAGCCACAACTTGAAATTATAAGATTGAAGTTGTTACCTTCGAGAAATAATTCCGCTATGAAAAACTCGTCATATTTCAAATTGATTCCATAGTGGGTCTAGACTATACTAAATGTAGTTCCGGGACAAAACGGCTCGCAAAAAAAAGTGGGCAAAGGAGAATCACTATGGAAAAGAATTATTATAATATCAATGAACTGGCGGTTATTTCTGGTTTTACAACTCGTTCCCTCAGAAATTTTATTACTATGGGGCATCTTAAAGGTGAAAAAATTGATGGAATCTGGCAGTTTACACCTGAAGAAATTGACGAGTTCCTTTCAAATCCGAACGTTATGCCCGGAATAAAGTCAAAGGCAAATGCTGTCGTTTATGATTTTATGGCAGATACAGAAAAGAAAACAAATAAAATCTGTTCTGTTTTAGATTATGTAATGGAAGATGATGAGGCTTCTGAACTTTCTAAGTATTATTGTAAGGCCATGAAAGACGGTGTAGATGCTACCTTTAAATACGAAAAGCACGGAAAGAATGTACGGGTTATCATCTCTGGTCCTGAGGATTTTGTTCTGGATGCTATAAACGGATGGTATAAAAACTGAGTAAAGTGATGGACTGCTTTAATATTGATAACTACCTGGAAAAATTGATTTCGCGGTGCAAAGAACCAGGGGCCAGAAGGCTTTTTCTAGAATAAAATAAGGCGTACCGGCAATAGAATCACTACACTTAATCCGATTCTTTTTTCCTTATGGATTAATGATACATGTTTTATAAAATTATGTTAAACTGTTTATATGAAAGATAAGATGCGACTTTTTTTACGATTTCTTCTGGTTACTTCCGGAGCATTAGTAATGGCAGTAAATCTTAATACCTTTGTGCATGCTGCAGGACTTTTGCCTGGTGGTTTTACAGGCATAACCTTATTAATTCAAGAAGTTTTTGCAAAGTATTTGCATGTAAAAATTCCATTCGTTGTTTTCTACTGGGGGCTCAATATTGTTCCGGCCCTCATCTGTTTTCGTTATGTTGGAAAACGCTTTACGCTTCTTTCTCTCTGGGCAATTGTGGCATCTGGTCTTTTTACAGATTTAATTCCAGGTCTTAATGTAACGAATGATGTTTTGCTCTGCTGCATTTTTGGCGGAATTATAAACGGAATTGCAATCAGCCTTTGTTTACTTGCAGGAGCTACTAGTGGCGGAACAGATTTTATTTCTATCTATGTTTCTGAAAAAACTGGCCGCAGTATCTGGAATCATATTTTTATTTTTAATGTAATTGTCCTTGCAATTTTTGGTCTTTTGTTTGGTTGGAACAGAGCACTTTATTCTATTATATTCCAGTTTGTAAGCACTCAAATTCTCAATACTCTTTATAAGCGTTATCAAAAATCTACCATACTGATTATATCTGACAAAACTGATGAACTGGTTCATATAATCCGGGATGTTACTGGACATGATGCAACTCTGTTTACTGGTAAGGGATGTTATCAAGGTGCAGAACGCAATATGCTCTATACCGTGGTTTCTTCAGATGAAGAAGACAAACTTATGCGTTCCATTAAAAAGACCGATCCTACAGCCTTTATAAATATTCTTCAGACAAAAATGCTTAAAGGTAACTTTATCATGAAACGGCAGGACTGATTACATAATGAACGCCTTAAAAATCCATTACCTAAGTTGTAGTGTCTGATTGTTTTGTAATTGTGCCAATAGCGGTTTATACAGCGATGTATCATCAATCTTTGTAATTGTCGTGATTTTTCTGCCTCCATCTTTTGAAGATGAACCGCAATGATATATTTTTTCGTCAGGCGTGTTGTAATCAAGAATTATATAACGGTCATGGAAGATATTGTTTGCCTTTTTTATGGCGATTTTCAATCCCGAATATTCTTTACAAAAATCATCGAACTCAACCTTATGAAGCCCGTTGTTCGTGTTGTCTGTGAAAATCGTGACAGAAACGTTTTGTTTTGCATGCTTAAATAGCACAAGTGTTTTTAGTGAAATATAATTATCAATAATGGTGATGGTTTTGTTTGCCAGAGTATAAATCTGCTGATAAGCTAAATCGTTTTCTACCGGCTGTCCGTTTAAGATTAGCCATCCAGGTGGGATTTCTGGTTTTCCAAGATTCAGCATGATAGGAGAAAGCTCAGACTTTCTTACCATATCACCAAGATTGCTTACGACATTTTCAACCTTATCGTCTATTTCTGTGAGTTTTTGACGGACTTCAACAATGTTTTGTGCGTTTTCGGCTGTTTGTAATGAAAGTCGTAAAAAATCCCGATGGTTCAGAATTTCCTGATTTTCTATAACATAATCCTTCATTTTCTTGAACAGGCGGACAAGTGCTTTGCTTTGTTTTGTTGCAAGTTCGCCTTTTAGAACGGTCATGAGCATGTAAACGCCCTGTTCGGTGAAGGCGTAAGGAATATATCGGGTTCCTCCCCAACTTGAGGTCAAAATTTTTGACCTCAAGTTGGTATTTCCGTTTTCTAAGGTCATAAATTTTGACCTTAGAATTACATCCTTTTCCTCTTTAGTTAATTGAAACATTAAATCATCTTCATCAAACTTCTCAATATTGTTTTTTACTTGCTGATTAAAGGCTTTTGTCGTATACCCATAAATTTCCGCTAAATCAGCATCCAGCATAACCTGAACTCCGCGGATAACATAAATCTTATCTTTTAATTGAGTCTCCCCTAAAATCAATTCATTTTGTTCTTCCACGAACCGAACCTCACTCTTTAATAAAATCCAGATTTCCTACATAATTTAATCATGCAGAATATATCCCAAATCAACTTTGACGAAATAGACTCTTATCTCAAAACCGAATTCCACTATGAATCTCACGAAGTCTTGCTTGAAATCAAAAGTCCGACTCCAAACTATGGTTCAATTAACGAATTCATTCAGCAGTCGGACGATATTCTGCAGGATAATATCCGCAAAATAATTCTTTCCAAGCAACTGGATGAAGTCGAAGTCTACAAAAAAGCAGACATTGACCGCAAACTTTTTTCAAAAATCCGCACACAGCCAGATTATCATCCGAACAAAAATACATTGCTCAAGCTTTGCCTTGCAATGAATCTTGATACAGATGAAACAGAAAGCCTTTTAAAATCAGCCGGTTACTCACTTTCAAAAAGCTTGCGCTCTGACTTGATTTTACGATATTGCTTTGGGCATCATATTTTTGACGTAATCACCGTAAATCAAATTCTTGATCATTATGGAGAAAAGGTTATTTAGATTCCTTTTCTTCTACGGCATTATCTTTTGTCCATTTTTCATCTTCCCCAAAGAATGAAACTCTGGCAAAAGGTTTTCCATCTTTTTTGATAAACAGATATGGTTTGTTCTTTGAAATCTCTCTGAGCGATTCCTGCGAAATCTCTGAAATGTCTTTTGTTTCAGAAAAAAAGTCCTCCAGAAAATGACTGATTACATAACTGACTGTACAATTATGTCTGTCAGCTATTTGTCGCATTTCTTTTGCCAAATCATCAGGCAAAGAAAGCAATTCATGTGAAAAGTATGGCAATGGTGTAAGTTCAACAGATTTAAATTTTTCAAACAATTCTTCATTTTTTTGTTCTTCTGTTTTTTCTTTTTTATTCATAGAAATTCCTCCTTATTTTGAAATAAGAATACAACAAGATTTTTCACAAATGGTCGCTTTCAAAGCGACAAATTTATCCATTGAAAACACATCTTTTCTTCTTCATAGTGTTTTAGAGACTAATAAATGAAAATAAGAACCCTACGCCTTACAATTACAACCTTCTCCCCAGACATGGCTCAGGCCGTTTATGAAAATTCTCAGGACGATGACACCAGACGTTTTGTGCCGGATGAAGTTTACGATTCTGTTGAAGAAGCCCGTGAGGCAATTGCATTTTTGATGTCACGATACGACAGCACAGACGGCCCATTTGTATATCCAGTGCTCACAAACGAAGGTCAAAACATCGGCTATGTTCAGCTTTGCAATCTCGAACTCGAAGAAGAAGGAACTTGGGAAATTGGCTATCACATTGCAAAAAACTTTACCGGCAAGGGCTACGCCACAGAAGCAGTAAAAGCCTTTCTTCCTGTCATGGTCCAAAATCACAACCTAAAAGAAGTCTACGGAATCTGCCTTGCGGAAAATACAGCCTCTTTGCGGGTACTGGAAAAATGCGGGTTCACTCAAATCTATCAGGGCAGGGGAAAGAAAACAAAATCATCAAAGCAATCTGGAAAAATTACAACTAAAATTACAACTTTTGACACCTTGTTTTTATAAGTTTGCAGGTAGATAATTTAGATATTCGAAGGCAAGCCGGCCGCCTGCATACTTTCATAGGAGGATTTTATGATTATTGAATTTCTTTTATCTTTTCTGCTTCTTTGTATTACAGCATCTGTGTGCAGTCTTACAAGTGGTGGACTTATCTGGGAATTAGTTGATTATGCATTACTACCAGGTATTCTTTTAATTCTTGCCCTGATGATTTTCCTTTCTGGCTACGGCAAAGATTTTGTCAGGATTT
>DGWD01000034.1:66837-154421 GCA_002395155.1 Treponema sp. UBA4267 | reverse complement strand
CAAAATCAGACTTAAGAGATTTGGTACTCAGAAACGTCCATGCTACCGTGTAGTTGTTCAGGACTCACAGAAACCACGTGACGGTGTATGTATCGAAGAAATTGGAACTTATCAGCCAATCGCTAAAGAAGATGCTCAGGTTTCAATTAATTTGGATCGTGCAAAGTACTGGATCAGTGTTGGTGCTCAGCCTACTGACATGGTTAAAAAGTTGATGAACATTCAGTCTGCTAAACAGGCAAAGTAGTTTACAGGAGCAGAATATGGAAAAAGACCTGATTGAATACATCGCTAAATCATTGGTCGATGATCCGTCAGCTGTTACTGTAAATGAAACTGAAGGCGAGAAGGGAATGGTGCTTCAGCTTAAGGTCGCAGATGGTGACATTGGTAAGGTAATCGGTAAATACGGCCGTATTGCTAAAGCAATGAGAACTGTTTTGAGCGCTTCGGCAGTAAAAGACGGTAAACATTACAGTCTTGATATTCTTGATAACTAATTAGGAATATTGCTGATGGTTAAGGCACAACTTGTAGTTGGATTCATTCGTGGAGCTCATGGTTTTTCGGGTGAATGTAAAGTAGAGAGTACTTCTGGAGAGTATGAGCATTTACTCAAACTTAAAGAGGTTACTTTGAGACATGGCGAATTGTCTAAAGAAACAAAGGTTGAATCGGTTTCTTTGGGAAATGCAATTGCTTATGTTAAATTTGCAGGAATTGATTCTGACGCTGAAGTACAAAAGTACAATAAGTGGGAGATTGAGGTTCCAAGAAAGTACTGCAAACCCTTGCAAAAGGATGAGTGGTATATAGAAGATTTACGAGATTGTTCCCTTGTTTATGAAGGGAAAAACGATCCGGCAACGTTGGATGCACCTAAAGCCCATAAGGGTGATGTTTTAGGGAAAATCACAGACGTATTGGAAGGCGGAGGTGGTTACTTGTTAGAAGTCGCTCTCTCCGATAGTTGTGACCGAAAAGTTCTGGTACCTTTTAATAAAGAATTTATTGGAAAGGTAGATGTAAAGAACGGTACGGTGCAATTGATGCACCTCTGGATTCTGGAGTAATTCCATGAAATTTACTGTGCTGACCTTATTTCCTGATATCGTTAAGGCTTTTTTTGAAAACTCAATCATGGCTAAAGCGGTAAAAAAGGAGATTATTGCTTACGATCTGGTGAACATCAGAGATTTTGCTCTAGATAAACACCATAGCTGTGATGACGGAACGTATGGAGGAGGAGCTGGGCAGTTAATGCTTCCTGAACCTCTTTCAAAAGCACTTGATAGTGTAAATGCCCGTAAGAAGTATGTAATTTATGTTACACCAAGCGGAAAACAGCTTACACAAAAAGTTGCTGAAGATTTAAGTCACAAGGATGAATTAGTTTTCATCTGTGGTAGATACGAAGGTATTGACCAGAGAATTATTGATTCTTATGTTGACGCAGAAATCTCTATTGGAGATTATGTAATGTCATCTGGAGAAGTTGCTGCTACTGTAGTTATTGATACAGTGTATCGTTTAGTAGATGGTGTAATTTCTCATGAATCATTGGAAGAAGAATCTTATTGTGACGGACTTTTGGAGTATCCCCAGTATACTCATCCAGAAGAATGGAAGGGTATGAAGGTTCCACCAGTTTTACTTAGTGGAAATCATGAGGAAATTCGAAAGTGGCGGCTTAAAAAGAGACTTGAAAAAACTCTTGCTAATAGACCTGATTTGATTTGTACTGCAAGAATGAAAGGTCAACTTTCTGAAGAAGCCGAAAAGATGATTGAGGAAATTACATGCGTAAATGGAAAAAGTGTTAAAAAAAAGTCACGAAAGTGAGTTTTTTAGCTTTTACCTTGAAAACGCACAGAGCAAGCTATGCTTGCGACTTATTGTAGATTAAAAGGAGATCATGATGGATCTTATTAAAACTATTGAAGAAACACAGAAACGTCCTGGAGCTCAGGATTTCAATGTTGGTGATACAGTAAAAGTATTCTTCAAAATTATTGAAGGTAAAACAGAACGTATCCAGGTTTTCGAAGGTGTAGTACTTTGTAAGAAGAATGAAGGTGCTCGCCAGACATTTACAGTTCGCAAGATTTCTTACGGTGTAGGTGTTGAACGTGTATTCCCTTATAACAGCCCACGTATCCAGAAGGTAGAAGTTGTTCGCCCTGGTAAAGTACGCCGTGCAAAACTTTATTACTTACGTGATAAGATCGGTAAGGATTCTAAAGTTAAGACTTTGGTTGGAGCAAAAGTTGCTGCTGCTATGGCTGCACGTAACGCTGCTGCATCTGAAGCTGCTAAGGCTAAGGAAGCTGCCGCTGAAGCTGCAGAAGCTCCTGCTGCTGAGTAATCAATCTATATAATTGACAATTAATTATTGAAAATTGATAATAAAGGTGTCCCTTTTGTTGAGAGGACACCTTTTTTATGGCATTTAATTCTATTTCTGTTCATACAAATCAATTATCTCGTCTGGGGCTTAATCAAAAAGTCTTAAAGGATGGTTCTACTGTTTTAGTTAGGATAATTTCAGATAAAGGAAATGGAAAATATTCTGCTTCGGTAGCAGGTGCACGCGTAAGTGTGAGTTCAAATAAAAATCTAAAAATTGGGGCAACTTTTCTTGCAAATATTACTTCTCATGACGGAAAAATCTATATAAATCCAAAAGAAAACGCAGGACTTGTTTTAAATAATATAAAACTTGAACTTTTGGAAAGCAGCCAGTTAATGAATCTTTTGCAAAATCTTGGTTTGCCTGCAGATTCTGTATCATTAAGTTTATTTCAAATGACAAAGCAGTTAGAAATGAAAATGGATCAGGGTCTATTAAATAAACTGTATAAAATATCATTAAAATTTAATGGAAAGGAAAAGTCAGCCGCGGAAATATTGCTGCTTCTTGCAAAAAAAGGATTAAATGCCGATGAGCATGAAATATTACAACTGCTGACATTTTTGGAAAGTAGTGGGAATAAAGATTTAGGCGATAAAGAAAATTTTGAAAAGGGAAAAGGGCTTTTAAATAGAATGAACCGAATAAAAGAGGGGTGGCTTATTTTTCCTTTTGAAATTGTAGAAACAAAAAGTTCTATTGCTTTAGGGCAGGGAAACATAAGGGTTTTACCATCTCATAATCAGAAACCTAAAATTTTAAATCTTGACTGTAGATATGAGACAAAAACATATTTTTTTAATTTGAATTATGATGAAGGTAAACTTAAAAAAATAAAATTCTTTATTTCTGAAACAAAATTTGAAGAAATAGATGATGTTGTATTATCTTTAAAGAAGAGGTTTATAGATATAGTTCCTGGTATTGAAATTGAATGGGCTGAGCAGGAAGAAATTGAAGGTTTTGCCAGTCAGGGACAGTCCTTCTACACTTTTGACGGGAGTATTTGATGACGGAAAAGAAAGCTATTGCCTTAAAATATCCTGAGGGAGTGGATGCTCCTATTGTTCTTGCAAAAGGAAGTGGTTCTCTGGCCCAGAAAATTATAGATGAAGCTAAAAAAAAGGAAGTTTTAATTAAAGAAGATACGCTTCTGGTTGAAATGCTGGGGTTAAGCAATGTTGGAGATGTTGTTCCGGAATCAACCTGGGAAATCCTTGCTCAGATATTTGCCTTTATTATGGAGAGAAAATGACTACAAAAAAAGTCGGAGATCAAGGAGAAGAAAAAGCTGTAAGATTTCTTGAGCAAAAAGGTTACGAAATTATTGAACGTAATTGGCGGACAAGAAGCGGAGAACTTGATATAATTGCATATATAAATGAAACTATTGTGTTTTTTGAGGTAAAAACCTTGCCTCATGGCACTTTAGATATGATAAAAAGGGAGTTAAATCATCAGAAATTAGAAAGAATTTTAAAAACGTCTAAACGTTTTCTGTTAAAACATCGACAATATAGTAAGAGTTACGTTAGGTTTGATGTAATTATTATTGATATGCCTGGTTTAGAGCCGGTTTATCATATTGAAAATGCTTTCGCAGAATAAGGGGAAATTCTATGATTTCTGGTGGAAAACCAACAGCGACAGCTACTTTGGTTTTGGAAAAAACTGAAGATACACAGTTGTCTCCACGTATTTTGGAATTGAGGAGAAAAATTCAAAGCCAGGATTACCTTGATAATGCAATACAGAGAATTGCTCAAGTTATAAGCAATCATCTTATTGAGGATCCTGAAGAATTGAAGTTTCGAGATTAATTATGGATAAACGTCGTAATAAGAAGTATTCAAATAATTGGAATAATCAGAGGAAGGGTGATTCTCAGAATAAGGATTTTAATAACACTAATAAGCATAAGGCTTTTCAGTTTAATAAATCCCAATATGAAGATGCTGAGGGTGAAAAGGAAAGACTTAAAAACATTCAGCGTTTGAAAGCTCGTCAGGTCATCTGTCCTTTGTGTAATCAGCCAATTACAGATCTTGCTTCTGCTATGACTGATAAAGAATCTGGAAATCCAGTTCATTTCGAATGTGCCTTGGAAAAGGTAAAGAGTCAGGAAACAACTGGAGAAAATGAAAAGATTGCTTATATTGGACAGGGACGTTTTGCCGTAATTTTCTTTGAAAATCCTCGAGACCAAAGACATTTTACCATCAAAAAAATTATTGAATGGGAAGATAGAGAACAGAAATCTGCATGGCGAGATGAAATTAGTGGCCTGTATAGTCAGGTGAATTAATCATCTTAATGATAGTTGAAAAATAATTTTTTACTTTTTAAAATAAGGCACCGGTTTTCGGTGCTTTTTTTATGGAAATTACGATTTTGTGTAAGGTTGTAGATAACTTTGGTGATATTGGGGTTGTCTGGCGACTTTGTAAAAGATTAAAGGAAATTGACTCTGAACTAAAAATCAATTTAATTGTGGATGATTTGTTTTCCTTTAATAAAATTTGTTCTGGTATTCAAGATAATAAAGATGTTCAGTCATATATGGGAATTGATATTTATGATTGGAAAAGAGACGACTTTTGTTATCAGACCTTTATCAAAAATGATGGAGAAAAACTTTCTGTAATTTTAGAATGCTTCCAGTGTGGTCGTCCGGATTGGATGGAAAAAATCCTTTTTAAAGATAAACTTAGTAGAATTGTAAATATAATAATGATTGACTATCTTACTGCAGAAAAGTACGCAGAAGATTTTCACTGTTTAAAATCTTTAACTCGTTCAGCAAAGGTTCAAAAAGTCAATTTTATGCCAGGCTTTACAGACAAAACCGGCGGTTTAATTTTAGATAAGGAATGGGAAAAACAGGTCCCAAGAAATGCCCTGGGACCATGTCTTGTTTTTACTTATGAAAGGAATTGGAAGCCACTTGCAAAAGTTTTAAGCCAGTTTGAATTTACGGTTGAACTGGCACAGGGGCGGGGGTTTGATTCGTTTAAAAATGCATGGAATGATTTAGCAGAGAAAAAATCCAGTCTAAAAGAATTGCCTTTTATGAATCAAGAAAAGTGGGATAAGGTGATGAAGGAATGTTCACTTCTTTTTATTCGTGGAGAAGAATCTATGAGCAGGGCATGTCTTTCCGGCATTCCTTTTGTATGGCATGCCTACCCACAAAGCGATGAATATCAGCTGGTTAAAGTGAATGCCTTGCTGGACCGCATGAAGGAATTTTTTGATGAAGATTGTTTTTTAATTGTAAAACGAGTTTGGCTAGATTTTAACAGCCCCGAAGAGATGATTTTTGATGAAAATTTTGAAAAAGATTTGGAAGAATTTATAAAAAATCGCAATTTTTTATCACCATGTTTTGAAAACTTTGCAAAAGCTCTTAGAAAAAATGGTGACCTTGGGGCTAACTTAATGACATTCATTCGGAAAATTGCTATAATATAGTAATATCTTTGCAAACTAAACATTTTAGAGGTTATTTATATGTTAATGACATCACAGTTAAAAGTTGGAACAGCTTTCATGTATGAAGGAAATGCTCTTATCGTTCAGAAGATGCTTGGTCAGCGCTCAGGACGTGCTGGTATGGTAACAAGCTTCCGCGTTAAGAACCTTGTAACTAACTCAACTATGGATCTTGGTATTGATGCTGGTGAAAAATTTGATGAAGTAGATCTTGAAAATCACACAACAAAGCTTTCATACATCGATGGTGATACTTATGTATTCATGGATAACGAAACTTATGAACAGTTCGAATTGGCTAAGGAAGACCTTGGTGATTATGCTGGTTATATTACTCCAGATGATGACCTTGACGTAGCTCTTACATTCTACGAAGGAAAGCCAGTTGGTATTGATCTTCCAGTACGTGTAGTTCGTACAGTAACTTACTGTGAACCAGGTGTTAAAGGTGATACTTCTGGAAAATCATTGAAACCTGCAACTTTGGATACAGGAATTGAAGTAAGAGTTCCATTATTTATCAATACAGATGATAAGATTGTTATTGATACACGTGATGGTTCTTTCCTTGAACGTGCAAAATAATTTACGCTATATAGCATAAGTGATTTAGAATCGGGCTTCTTAAAGGGGCTCGATTTTTTTTTGTGTTTAAAGGTTTTTATAAGTAATGATTCCTTGTTAAATTAAAAAGACCGCTGAAATCTCGGCGGTCTTTGTGTTGTTCGTAAATGTGCAAGTTCAACTTGCCTCTTAGACGTTCTTGCGATAATCCTAAACCGGTCTGATAATTCAGCCTGGTTTTTAACAGATTTTCGATTTTAGCCTAGTAATCTTTCTTTTCAGTCTTACGTCTTTTGTTCAAAAGTTTACGAGCCAAAGTTGTTTTCTTCTGATGAAGAGTTGCAGAAGGTTTTTCGAAATATTCACGCTTTTTGTATTCGCGGATAATGCCTTCTTTTTCAACCATACGCTTAAAACGCTTGATTGCTTTTTCAAGGTTTTCTGTATCGTCAACGTTGA
The DNA here is from genome assembly GCA_002395155.1 of Treponema sp. UBA4267. Lineage (GTDB taxonomy): Bacteria > Spirochaetota > Spirochaetia > Treponematales > Treponemataceae > Treponema_D. Next base: position 147,496 of record DGWD01000034.1, on the reverse strand, counting down.
TTGTTGCCATGTATATGTCACCTCCTCATTCTCGGTAATTCCGTAAAAGTAATAAAATATTATAGGAAAATACAATTAAATTCAAGAAGAGAAGGGTTAAATTACTGAAAGAATTGAAATTTCTTTAGCAAATTAAGTGCACTAGGGAGAATGGGCTTGACAAAAAAAATTCTAAATAATAGATTGTGGATATGGTCAACTCGCTGACCAAATCTTTTTAATGGAGGTTACTCCCATGGATAATTATGATGTTTGTGATTCTAAGTGCGGAAGGAATCTCCTTTCTGTAAAAGAGTTCTAAATCCCACTTAAAATCAAAAGCCTCACAAATAGACCGCACGTACTCTAGCGTGTGAAATGTTGTATTCGGATCGTTACCGAATCATTATTGCGTAAAAAAAAAATTACTTATGAACAAGTTAAATTTATCTAAGTACTTTAGAAAGTACTCTTATTTGTATTTGATTGCTTTGCTGGCAATGACGGCTGCAACTTTACTGGATCAGGCGGCCCCTTTAATTGTTCAGCATATAGTTGATGATGTGTTGATTGGAAAAAACACAGGAGTTTTAAATCTACTTCTCTTGGGTATTCTTGGAATTGGAGTAGGTCGTTGTGTTTTTCAATATACGAAAGAATTTCTGTGTGATTTTGCTGGAAGTAAAATAGCATCTGAAGTTCGAATAAATCTTTTTCAGAAAATTCAAAGCCTGTCTGCTAATTTCTTTGATGGAATTAACAGTGGTGAACTTATGAGTCGTGTAAAAGATGATGTAGATCGTATTTGGGATATTGCGGCATTTATGGGAATTCTCATGGCAGAGGTTGCTATAAGAACAGTTTCTACTTTATTTTTTATGATAAGGATTAACTGGCAGCTGGCTATTATTCCTGTTCTTGGCATGATTGCTTCAGGTTTTATTGCAATAAAAATGGAAAAACAGCTGGATGAACTGTATGGTGCCGTTGCCCAGGAAGGTTCTGAAATGAATAATACTGCGGCAGAAAATCTTGCGGGTGTAAGAACTGTAAAGGCTTTTGCCCGAGAAGGTTTTGAAATTGCTAAATTCCATAAACATAATCAGAAGTTTTATGAATTGAACATAGATTTGAGTAGGGTTTTTGTAAAATATAATCCTATAATTCAGATGATTACACGAAGTTTGTCGATTGTTTCGCTTTTACTGGGAGGACTTATTGTTATAAAAGGAAATCCTTTGCAGGGTGGACAAAAAATGACTGTTGGACAGCTTATGGCCTTTATACAGTATGTAGGGGGAATGATCTGGCCAATGGAAATGCTTGGATGGCTAACAAATGGACTTTCTAGTGCCAAGGCTAGTGTTAAACGTTTGAATAAGATTTACCAGGAAAATCCTGATATTACAGATAAAAGTCAGGTTGCTGGAGATGAAGAACTTTCTGGGGCAATGTTCTCAGAATTTGATATTAATGGTGATATTGAATTTGATCATGTTACCTACCAGGCTGGAGACCGTAAGATTTTGGATGATGTTTCATTTGAAATTAAAGCCGGTCAGACTTTGGGAATTATGGGGTCAACAGGATCTGGAAAAACTACCTTAATCAATCTGCTTAAACGTATGTACGATGTTACAGATGGTTCTATTAAGATTGATGGAATTGATATTAGGGAGTTACCTCTTCCTACCCTTCGCAGATCGGTTTCTTGTGTTATGCAGGATATCTTCCTTTTTTCAGATACTATTGATGGAAACATTCGTCTGGGGGCAAGAGAAAAAATTACTACGGCTCAGGTTAGGTCTGCCCTTAATCAGTCTAGAGCTTCTGAGTTTGTAGACCGAATGGAAGATAAAGAAAACACTGTTATTGGAGAACGTGGAGTAGGCCTTTCTGGTGGACAAAAGCAGAGAATTACAATTGCCCGTGCCTTGGCAAGAAAAACACCTGTGCTGGTTTTGGACGATTCAACATCAGCATTGGATACAGAAACTGAACAGGAGATTCAGCAGGTGCTTGCAGATTTGAGTGGAATGACAAAAATCATTATTGCTCACAGAATTTCTGCAGTTCGTAAGGCAGACAAGATTATTGTTCTTGATAAGGGCCGTCTGGTGGAAGAAGGAAACCATGAAGAGCTTATGGCTAAAGGTGGTTTATACAAGGAGACATTTGATAGTCAGTATTAAATGTGCAGGCTTCTTGCGGGCCTTTTTGTGGAGTATTAAATGAATAGTTATAAGATTGATGAAGAGCAGGTACAGAAATCGAATTTTGAGACAATGCCTAGACTTTTTCGTTATCTGCTTAAATATAAAAAAAGAATTGCATTTGTTTTTGTATTAATGGCTTTTGGTACAGGGGTTGATCTGATTAATCCTCTGCTGAATGAAAGAGCCATTGATAATTATATTATTCCGGGAGACCTTGCTGGTCTTATAAGAATTGTACTTTTGGGAGCTGTAATTAATATTCTTGCGGTATTGGCAATTAAGCTGCGAATGTATCTGATGGCTAAAACCTCTAATAAGGTTATTCAGGAATTAAGACAGCAGCTTTATGATCATATTCAGAGTCTTGATCTGGCTTTTTTTGATTCAAGGCCTTCTGGAAAGATTCTTGCAAGAATTATTGGGGACTCTAACTCTCTTAAGGACATTATAGAAAATGCAGTTACAACTTTGATTCCAAACCTTGTTACGGTTGTTGCTGTAATGGTCATAATGTTTGTAAAAAACTGGAGACTTGCTTTGGCGGCTCTTTGTTCTCTACCGTTTTTAATTGGAGGTGTATTCCTTATCTCCATAATGGCAGAAAAACACTGGAAAGCTAAAAGACAGAAGTCTTCGAATATGAATGCCTTTATAAATGAAGATTTGTCGGGTATTAAGATTATTCAGAGCTTTAGGGCAGAAGAAGAAACTGACAAGACTTTCCGTGAATTGGTCTGGGCTGACCGCAAGGAATTTTTAAGGGCTGTTCGCTGGTGTGATGGTTTTGGTTCCTGGATTGATTTGTGCTGGAGTGTAGGAACCATGGCCCTTTATATGGTTGGTATTAAGATTCTTGGGATTGATAATGTTTCTATTGGTACTTATATTGCCTTTGGATCTTATGTAGGAATGTTCTGGCAGCCGATTTTGAACTTGAGTAATTTTTATAATCAGTTTGTAAATGCGGCTTCTGGAGCTGAACGTATTTTTGAGATCATCGATAAAAAAGCAGAAGTTACCTCGAAGGAGGATGCAAAGCCAATGCCTGAGGTAAAGGGTGATGTTGAGTTTAAAAATGTTACATTTGGTTATAAAAAAGATGTAGATGTTCTTAAAAATGTAGATTTCTCTGTGGCCCAGGGTGAAACTATTGCCTTGGTAGGACCTACTGGAGCTGGTAAATCGACTGTAGTAAATCTGGTTAGTCGTTTTTATGATATAAGGGATGGCCAGATTTTAATTGATGGAAAAGATATACGTGATGTTGACCTTGCTTCTTTGCGTACCCAGATGGGAATTATGACCCAGGATAATTATATTTTCAGCGGCACAATTCGTGAAAATATTATGTATGGTAAGCTGGAGGCAAGTGAAGAGGATATGCTTGCTGCGAGTCGTGCCGTTCATGCAGATGATTTTATTCGTGATTTGGAAAATGGTTACGATACTAAGTTAACTGCACGCGGTGGGGAATTAAGTAATGGACAGAGGCAGCTGGTTGCATTTGCCCGAACTATGCTGTCTAATCCAAGAATCTTAATATTGGATGAGGCTACCTCTAGCATTGATACTAAGACTGAGATTTTGGTTCAGAAAGGAATTGCAAATCTTTTGAAGGGTAGGACAAGCTTTGTTATTGCCCACCGCCTTTCAACAATACAGAATGCAGACCGCATTTTTGTAATTGATAAGGGCGGAATTGTAGAAAGTGGAAGTCCAGAAGAACTGATGGCTAAAAAAGGAGCTTATTACGCCTTACGTCAGGCTCAGTTTTCATAGTGATGAAGTTAGGATCATGGCTTTTATTGAAGCTGTGAGTCCTAACTTTTTTTTTGAGAATAGGAATAGACTTTCATAGTTTCTTCTTTGCCCCTTATCTGGGCGTCATCAACAAAAATTAAATCTTCAAGAGGAAGACCTGTTTGGTTTACAGTTTCCTGAGAAAGAAGCAAATCCGTTTGGTATGTTTTGCAAAGAGATTCAAGACGACTTGCAGTATTTACCGTATCGCCAATAACTGTATATTCCATGCGGTTTTCGGCTCCAATTGTTCCTGCAAAAACTGGGCCTGTATGAATGCCTATTCCAAAACGAATGCTTGGTTTTCCCTGTTTTTCAAAATCCTTATTTACTTCAGTCAGAGCTTGTCTCATATCAAGGGCGGCTTTTAGGGCATCCAGAGCAGAGTTTTTTGAATTAATTGGAGCTCCAAAAATTGCCATTATGGCATCGCCAATGTATTTATTAATAATCCCATGATTTTTTGTTATACATTTACCCAGAGCGGTAAAGTATTTGTTCAAAAGAGAAACGACTTCTTCAGCAGACATTTTTTCGCTCATTGCGGTAAAACTTCTTATATCACAGAAAAGAACTGTAACTTGGCGAGTTTGACCTCCAAGCTGGGAAAGTGAAAGTCCACCGTCCTTCATCAGATAATCTCTGACTTCTGGATCTACAACTTTTCCAAAGGTATCTCGCATAAATTCTTTTTCGGCAAGAGAGTCTGCCATATCATTAAAACTGTCAGCCAGGGTTCCCAGTTCATCGGCAGTTACAATAGAAACTTTTGTTTTGTAGTCTCCGTCCTTTATCCTTTCTGCTGCCTGGGTAAGTTTTCCAAGAGGTGTAATTATGATTTTTGAAAGTGAAATTGTAATTGTAAGTGCAAATAGAAGAAACATGATAGAAATAATTACAACGCTTGTTTGAATGGGAAGTCCGTTTTGTATTTGTAAAGAAATATGACTTGCCATTAAAAGACCAATTGGAAATACCGAAGAAACCATAAAACAGAAGATAAGAAGATGAGAAAATCGTGGATAAACAGAATGTTTTGTGTGTTTTATGTGGCCTTGAGGAAAAACTTGAGGAAGTAAAACTGTTCGGTTTAAGAGTTCAATTGCAAGATAAGAAATTGTCCAGGCTGTCATTCCAGAAATAAGTGCAAAGGCCCAGGAGGATATAAGAATATATTTTATGCTGATTCCTAAAGTAATTTTTGCATGAATGACAAAAGGGATTTCTATAAAATAATAGATATTCCAGCCAATAACAGAAGATAAAGAATAAACAGATGGAATTTCTGAAAGGTTTGATAAAAGTTTTTCTTCCGACTTCATCAAACTTTTTGAATAGAAAATACAAATTAAGGTAGGAACCAAAAATGCTGCTATAATAGAAAATGATGAAGCATGTTTGTTTACCAGATAGTCTATCCATAATTTTTGGTTTGGAGATTCTCCAAGAGGATCTGAAATTACATTTGGTACAAGAACTGCAATTATGTTTGCAATTATGATGATGAGCCCATATATCCAACTCATACGGGCAATTGTTTTAGTTTTAAATTGCATACTTACATTATAGCAGACAATTTGTTTTTTAATTCAAAACATTTATCACGAAGTTTTCTTACTTCGGTAAGACTGTTCATTATTTTTGCAGTCATATAGACGTCTACAATTCCGCTGTCAAAAAAGAAGTCTGCAAAGGTTAGAACTCCGTTTACCTGCATAGAATAGTCGCCTGGCATGCTGATTCCGCCTAAAACTCTCTGGAGTTCCTGCAGCAGGTTATTTACATTGGACATAGACACTTTGGCATTGTTGAGTTTGGAGTGTTTGATTAAGTCTACGATTAATCCACCGCCAAGTACATCTAAAAAGCCCCAGTTGCGGGCAGACGAAAGATGCTTTTCTGCATCATTTAAGCAAGAAATTAACTGATCTGTTAGATTGATAGCCTGGTTTACCTGAAGGTTGTTTGCCATTTTTTATCTCCTTTTTTCTTCTATTATATAATAAAGATATAATTGATATTGAAAAAAGCCAATAAAAAAAGCAATAAACAAATCCTATAATTAGTATAGAATAGAGCTGTTTTTTTAAGAAAAGCCTATGCAATTAATGTGCACTTACATTTGCATTTTTTGAATAGAGTTTTTTATAAGAGAAAGAGCCTGTTCTGGAGTGTTTGCAACCAGCCCTGGATTATGACTTTCAAGTCCTTGGGCTGAATTAAGACCCCAGCTAACACAAACTATTGGTGTGTTTGATTTTTTGCAGGCTTCTATATCTCTAATTTCATCTCCAACATAGAGGAAATTGGTTTTTAGAATTTTCTTTGCTTTTATAAGTGCTTTCTTTTTACCGAATATGGCAACTCTTGTTCGTATGTAAGAGAAATAGGATTCTATTTCATTTCTTTTAAGAAAATCGGAAACATTTTTTGGAGAATTTGAAGTGATAATTCCTAATTTCTGGCCGGAAGTTTTCAGCTCTTCAAGAATATCTTTTATTCCTGGAAAAATTTGAATTTCGGAAGCTCTTTCACCAAGTTTTTTTCTGAGCAAAAACATAAGGTATGGTAATTTAAGAGGATTAACTTCTATGCGTTTAATTAATTCAGTTGCCGAAAGATGACCGTTGCTTTCTCTATCAAGTTTATTATATTTATATTTATCTGCGTGGTCGTTTACAATTTTAATTCCAAGTGAAATTGTATCTGCTATAGTTCCGTCAAAATCAAAAATAATCATGATTTTTAAAGAATAACATGAATTTATTATTCTTGCCATAATATAGAATGATAGTTTGCAAATAAATTTTATAGATTTTGTTGTAGTTTAAGTTAAATAAAAAAAAGCTTTCCGATTTCTCAGAAAGCTTTTAGCGCGAGCGGCGGGGCTCGAACCCGCGATCTCCGGCGTGACAGGCCAGCGCGATAACCAGCTTCGCTACGCCCGCTAGATGTTCTTCATATTATAGAAAACTCAGATTTGTGTCAACAGGCTAAATGCATTTTTTTTTAAAATTTATGCAAAAAATTCAGGATATTTTTTACGGATTTCTCCCTGCTGCTGGTAAAGCCGTGTAATGTGGGTTACCAGTAAATCATGTGCTTTTTTTCCATTATGCTGTTTAAATGCTTCTAGAATTTCCTTGTGTTCTGCAATTACAGTTTTAGGGTCTGATGAATGTAAATGAAGTTCCCTAACTCTGTCATGGTGAATATTCATAAGTTTTACCATATAAAAACACTGCATTTTATTTGCAATTCTGTACATGGTCTGGTGGAAGGCATTGTCCAGTTCCATAAACTTATCCAGATTGTTTTTTGTTAAATAGAACTCCTGAAGATTAATATTTTCTTCCAGTTCCATAATATCATCATCATTTGCTTTTTCGCAGGCTAATTCGGCTATTGCAGATTCAAGGGTAGTTCGCATAAAAACTGCTTCATCAACTCTATCCATATCTATTTTGCTGACATATGAGCCACGCTGAGGAAGTATTTCAATAATTTTAGTAGTAGATAATTCCTGCATTGCTTCATGTACTGGGGTTCTGGATAAATTAAGTTCATTTGCAATATCTTGCTCGCTGATCATGGTGCCAGGTTTTAATTCAAGATTAATAATGTTTTCTCTAATAACTCTAAGTGCATAGTCTCTATTAGATTCTCTGTCGTGTTTAGCTGTATTTTTCATTTTATCCTCATAATAAAACATTGTATTACAGTATTTCATAGGTATTTTACTGTAAATTTAGAAATAATTCTTGACTTCTTGTAAATACGATTTATTATATAACCATACAAGAACACTAGTATGCAAGTACTAATAAAAGTATAACACATATTTTTAAAAAGGGGAAAAAATGACAAAGAAAATCAATGATGATCTGGTGGAGCAGAGAAAAGTACCTTTTGCCAAATATATGCGAAAATACTGGCAGTTTTATGCATTAATGCTTATCCCTGTCATTTACTTCATTATTTTCCGCTATATTCCAATGGCAGGTAATATCATTGCATTCCGCCGCTATCGTGCAGGACACAGTATTTTTGGTGATGAGTGGAGTGGTTTTAAGTATTTCAAACAGTTTATTGCAGATAAAACTTTCTGGCGCGCTTTTAGAAATACTTTGGTTTTGAATATTACTTACCTTTTATTCAGATTCCCTCTAACCCTCATTTTCGCTTTATTGCTGAATGAAATTAGAACAATGTGGTGGAAGAAGTTTGTTCAGACTGTTTCATACTTACCTCACTTTATTTCTATGGTAATTGTAACAGGTATGATTCGTGAACTTTTGTCTACTAATGGACCAATCAATCACCTTATTTCTAGCATTGGAGGGCAACCGGTTTCTTTTATAGCCTTACCACAGTGGTTCACAACAATTTTCGTTGCATCGGGAATTTGGCAGAGCTTAGGATGGGGAACAATTCTTTATCTTGCTGCTATGTCAGGAATTAACCCTTCTTTGTATGAAGCTGCAGAGGTTGATGGTGCTAACCATTTCCAGAGAGTAATTCACGTTACAATTCCTTGTATTTTGCCAACAATTACAACACTCCTTATTCTTGATATTGGTGGTCTTGTTGGTTCTGGTGGTGCTTTTGAAAAGGTATTCCTTCTTTATAACCCAATGACATACGAAACAGCAGATATTATTTCTACTTTTGTATTCCGTCTTGGACTTGGTTCAGGAAACTACAGTTATGCTACTGCAGTTGGTTTGTTTGAATCGGTTTTGAACTTAATTTTGTTGACCTTTGCAAATAAACTTTCACGTAAGCTTTCTGGTTCAAGCTTGTGGTAATAGGTGAGGAGGTAAAAAATGGCTAATAATGAAGCAAAAAGAGTAAAAGATTCTACTGGTTACGTTTTATTTACTGCAATCAATACTATTATCATGATTTTGGTGTGTGTTGTTACACTTTATCCATTCCTCTATCTGGTTGCCCAGTCTTTCTCTTCTGAAGAGGCAATTATGATGGGCCAGGTTTCTATTATTCCAAAAGGATTTAATTTTGAAACTTATAAATCGGTTTTAGCAAAGGGAGACTTCTTAAGAAGCTATAAAAATACATTTATCTATTCGGTAATTGGAACTATTGCATCTTTAGTTTTTTCATCTTGTCTTGCTTATCCTTTGTCTAAAAAAGAATTAAGGGGTCAGAAAATCCTTACAAAGTTTGTAATATTTACAATGTATTTTGCTGGAGGTTTGATTCCTAACTACGTATTGATGAGAAGACTTCATCTTCCAAATACAATGGCAGGTTTTATTATGCCTTCTTTAATCAGTACTTATTATGTAATTTTGATGAAGTCTTTCTTTGCCGAAACTCCTCACGAACTTGAAGAGGCCGGTGAATTGGATGGACTTAGTCCAATTGGAATTTTTATTAGAATTGTAATTCCTTTATCTATGCCAATTATTGCAACAATGATTTTGTTCAATGCGGTTGGATACTGGAACAACTGGTATAACGCCTTCCTTTATCTTGATAATAAGGAACAGTGGCCAGTTGCATATTACTTAAAGACTATTATTTCGGGAGCTTCTACTTCGGCTGATCCTGGAGAAGCAACTGCAGAAAAAATGCAGATTGCCGCAAATATTAAGTCTTGTTCAATGGTATTAATGGCTTTGCCAATCATCTGTGTTTACCCATTTATTTCTAAATACTATATGAAGGGTATGATGCTTGGTGCAGTCAAAGAATAAAAATAAGTTTTTAATCGTAGGAGGATGAAAACTATGAAAAAGTTGGTAACTGGTATTGCCGCAATCTCATGTGCTGCGATGCTCCTTGTTTCTTGTGGAGGAAACAAAAAGGCTGCTTCTGCTAAAGCTGCTGAAGCAAAGGGCTACACATTTGGTGAAGGACAGACTTTCCATTCGGACGAGCCTGTTACTTATTCAATTTTCTTTAGCGATGCTTCTTGGTATCCAAAGATTGATACTTGGGAATCTGAAGGTGTATTCAAAAAGATTACAGATGCCACAAATGTAAAACTCGATATTATTTCTTACGATAGTGGTGACTATAACCAGAAGGTAAACCTTGCAATCAACTCTGGTTCTGCTGCTAATATTATTCCTAAGATTTATTCAGAAGATCAGTATGTTGCTGGTGGTGGAATTGTTGCTGTTTCTGACTATACACAGTACATGCCAAACTTTACTGCTTTCGTTGAAAAATATGATATGGAAGCTGACTTGGATACAATCCGCCAGGCTGATGGTAAATTCTACCGTCTTCCAGGTCTTCATCAGGCTCCACTTCAGGACTATACACTTGAAGTTCGTGAAGATATTTTTGAAGCTGCTGGATATAATATCCGCGAAATTGAAAAGGACTGGACTTGGGAAACTTTGCACGATGTTTTGGTTGGTGTAAAGAAATACATGGTTTCTGCAGGCCTTTGTTCAGAAAAAGATTATATCTGGTCTGACCTTTGGTGTGGTGAATCTGGAAAAGGACAGGGTGGTAACCTTCTTAAATTGATGGGTGCTTCTTATGGTGTTCTTTCTGGATGGGCTATTGAAGGTTCAAACGGTGGTATTAAATATGATTATGATAAGCAGGAATTCTATTCATCATCAATCAGTCCAGACTTCAAAAAATTCATTTCTGTTGCAAACAGCTTTGTAAAAGACGGAATCCTTGATCCAGAAACTTTTACACAGTCAGATGATGTTGCTAACAACAAATTCTACAATGGAAAAACTGTTATCAAGTCTACAAACCGTTCTTCAATGGCTAATGATAATGCAAGCTTGAAGAAGATTCTTGGCGAAGGTAATTACAAACTTTACGTTACAGCTTATCCAGCTGGTACAAACAAGAACCTTGCTGAAACATCACGTCTTGAATGTGGTGTAATGATTTCTCAGAAAGCTTTGGATGACCTTGGCGAAGCTGAATTCATTAAGATGATGCGTTTCGTAGACTGGATGTTCTATTCAAGTGAAGCTTATACACTTACAAAGTGGGGTCCAGAAGGAGAAACTTGGCACTATGTTGATGTAAATGGAATGAAAGTTAAACAGCTTCTTCCTGGTTACAAGTGTGGTGGTCTTGGTATTGGTGGTGCTGATACTGATACAGATATCCGTCTTAAGTGGGGATATGCTTGTGGTAACTACTTCTACGGTCACTCAACTGCTGAATCAACAGATAACTTTACTCCAGATGTTCAGGACTTGTATGCTCGTTATGGAAAATACAAGACAGTTGCAAAGGTTGATCCAAAAGCTAAACCAACAGAAGATGAACGTGAACAGTTGAACCTTTGGGCTGTACCTCTTATTGATAATATCAATGCATGGACATTGAAGTTCGTAACTGGTCAGAAAGATGTAAACAAAGACTGGGATGAATACGTTGCTAGCTGTAAGAACTTGAATGTAGATAAGATTGTTGCTAAGACAAATGAAATCTACAAAAAACAGAGCAAATAGTTTAAGAAACAGGTCGTAAGGCTTTATTCTTAAAAACTTAAAAAGGCTGTCTGGTAGGGGATTCACCTTATCAAACAGCCTTTTTTTTAGAAGTTTGTTATATTTTTTTTAGTAATTTTCCTTACTGATTTTTAGAAGTACGTCTTTGTTTAGGAGTAATACCACGAATCTTTTTATAAGTTCTGATAAAGTGACTGGCATCAGTAAAACCTGTTTCCTGACTGATATAGTCCAGGGTTTTGTCGGTGTAAAGAAGCAGGGTATCGGCCTTACAAATGCGAATAAATTCAATGTATTCCTTACAGGTTTTTCCGAATTGTGTTTTAAACTGTTTAGCAAAGTTTGAATAACACATTCCACATTTTGAAGCAAGGTCTTCAATGTTTATGTTTTCAGATGAATGGGCATCTATGTATTCCAAAACCGAAAAGTCCTTCGTGCTGAACTGGTCAAATGTTGTTTTGGAAGAGAAATGGAAGCCCTGTCTAAGCCAGATTCTAATTAATTCTGTAATAATAAGGCTGATTGTGGATGCAACTTTTATATCATAGCCAAATTCTTTGTGTTCAGTTTCCCAAATACAGTTTTCAAAGAAAAGTTTTACAGGGTTAAAACGCAAATCGTGGGCTGTAATAAGGTTTGTGGTTGAATCTTCTTTATTTGCGGCATCCAGTAATTTTGGCAGTTTTGGTGAACCTGGAGTTGTGTTAGAAAGAATCATATCATCAAATTTGATTACATAGAAAAAAGGCTTATCCGGATATTCTTCCTTGACAGGGTAATCAAGAAAAGCATGAATCTGTTTTGGATGGAAAATAACCATATCTCCAGGGTTCATGGTGTACTGTTTTCCATCAACTTCGGCAAAAAGAACCCCACTTACCAAATAAACCATTTCGGTAAAGTAATGCCAGTGAGGTTTTACATATTTCCAGTCCCCTGAAAATGCCTGGAATGGAGCATTTAAGCTGTCGCTATATTCAAATAAATCATCCATTGTCTTTTCTCTCCTCTTTAAGTTATCTAAATTAAGTAGAGATTTGTACAATTTTTAATTGTCTTTTTTATATCACGTAAATTGACCTAATGCTAGACTAAATTACAAATATAAGAAAATGCACCTAGCTCTAAAGGATGCATAGAGGTTATTGATATGAAAAGGAAAAGTGCCTTTGCCTGGATTTGGACTTATGTAAGGAAGTACAGGTTCCTTATGATTTTGGGACTAACTTTAAGTACCCTTGTTGCGGCTTTGAATATGATAAACCCTATTGTTACAGGACGAATTGTAGACAAGGTTATTCAAGGTGGTCAGCACAGTATTTTAGCAAAATTGATTTTGATTATGATTTCGACTACTCTCGGAAAGTCAATTGTACGTTACTGCTATCAGGTAATCTTTGAACATTGTTCTCAGAACGTAATCTTAAGAATGAGAGAAGACCTGTATGCCCACATTCAAACTCTGGATTTTAAGTGGTATGATGGAGCCCCTTCTGGAAATGTAATGACTCTTCTTACATCCGATTTGGACAAGGTTCGTCATTTTGTAGCCTGGGTTCTTTATCAGATTTTGGAAAACTCTTGTATATATATTTTCTCAATTGTAACTCTTTCTACAATCAACTGGAAATTGACTTTGGCTTTTTTGATTATTGCACCACCAGTACTTATTCTTATTCAGAAATTCAAAATCAATATTAGACCTGCTCATCTTAGAGTTCGTGACCAGTTCGCAAACTTAAACACCAGAGCCGGCGAAAATATTGAAGGAAACCGTGTAGTAAAGGCCTTTGTTCGCGAAAATTACGAAATTGAACGCTTTCAGAAAGAAAATATAGCCTTTAAGGATGTTTCAGTTGATAATGCCGATATTCGTGTAAAGTATACCCCTTGGATTGAAGCTCTTTGTGGTATTCTGCCTGTTATCTTAATCCTTTTTGGCGGTTACCTTGTAATTAAAGATGAAATGACAATTGGTCAGCTGGTAACTTTTAACGGTTTGATGTGGGCATTTACCCAGCCAATCAATATGTTTGGAAATCTGGTTGATAATACTCAGAATTTCAATGCTTCTGCAGACCGTCTTTATGAATTGCACTGTACAGAACCAAAAATTGTGAACTGCGAAAATCCTGTAAAACGCGATACTCCAGTTCTTGGCGAAGTAGAATTCCGTCACGTAAGTTTTGCCTATAATCAGACACCGGTTTTAAAGGATATAAGTTTTACTATAAGACCTGGAATGACAGTTGGTATTCTTGGGCCTACAGGAAGTGGTAAATCAACAATTGCAAATTTGCTTTGTCGTTACTACGACACCAGTGAAGGCCAGGTTTTGATAGATGGAATTGATGTTAAGGAATATGACCTGCAATATTTGCGTAAGAATGTTGGAATTACCATGCAGGAGGCCTTTCTCTTTAGTGACACAATTGAAGGAAACATTGCATTTGGTAATCCGGACGCAAGTATGGAAGAAGTGGAAAAAGCTGCAGAGCTTGCCCGCGTAAAAGACTTTGTTGGTGACCTTTCGGAAGGCTATGACACAATTGTAGGTGAACGTGGAGTAGGTTTGAGTGGTGGTCAAAAGCAGAGAATTGCTCTTGCAAGACTTTTCCTGGCTAATCCAAAAATCATGATTCTGGATGATACAACTTCTGCTGTTGATAACGAAACTGAATACAAAATTCGTCAGTCTATTAAGAGTCAGGGTAAGGGACATACATCCTTTATCATTAGTCACCGTGTATCTTCTTTTGAAAGCTGCGATTTGATTCTGGTCTTAAAAGAAGGTCAGCTTGCAGAAATGGGAACTCACCAAGAGTTAATGGCAAATAACGCTTATTATAAGACTGTTTGGACAGAACAGAACGAGGCTTAATATGGCAAGAAATAAATTTGATGCAGATGAAGAAATTGAACAGAAGGTAAATCCTAGAATTGTATTACGTTTGATGCATTGGATTAAGCCTTTTTCAAAATGGATGGTTTTATCTTGTGTATTAATGCTGCTTTCTTCAGTAATCTCTTTGACCAGTCCATATTTAATTCGTATGGCTATAGATAAGGCAATTCCAAATGAAAATATAAAAATGCTTGTAATTATTTCAATTGCCCTTACTCTTTCAGTTGTAATTGTACGTTTCTTACTGGCCGCAAAACTTAAAATTATGACCAGGGTTTCTCAGAAGATTATTGTAAATATCCGAAATGATGTTTTTACCAAGCTTCAGAGTCTTCCATTTTCATATTTTGATAATCGCCCTCACGGAAAAATTCTTATTCGTGTAGTAAATTACGTAAATTCTTTATCAGACTTACTTTCCAACGGAATTATTCAGTTGATTAGTGATCTTTTTACTCTTGTAGTAATTGTTGGCTTTATGGTCGCAATTGATCCTAAATTGACTTTAGTTTCGCTGGCAGTTGTTCCAATTCTTTTTATAGTTTTAATTGCTATGAAAAAGAAACAGCACGAAGCCTGGAAGCAGGAAAGTTACAAACGCTCAAATCTTACAGCCTATCTGTCAGAATCTTTGAACGGAATGAAAATTACCCAGTCCTTTGCCCGCGAAGAAGTAAATCAGGGCATATTCAATGGACTTTGTAAAACCTGTAAAAAAGTGTGGATTCATGCTGTAAACATTAACAATATTATCTGGCCAATTGTAGATAACCTTTCTACCTTGGGAGTAGCCCTTGTTTACCTTATTGGAATCAGCTGGCTTGGAAAAACAATTACAATTGGTACCCTTGTTGCTTTTGCAGGTTATATCTGGCGTTTCTGGTTCCCTATTCAGAATCTTGGAAACTTCTACAACTCTATGGTTACAACTGGAGCTTATGTAGAACGCATTCTGGAACTTTTAGACGAACCAGAAGATATTACAGACCGACCAGGTGCTAAAGAATTACCTCCAATTCGTGGTCACGTTACTTTTGACCATGTAAATTTTAGCTATGAGCCTGGAACCCGTGTTTTGAAGGATGTAAACTTTGTTATAACACCTGGAATGAGACTTGCCATAGTAGGTCCAACTGGAGCAGGCAAAACAACAATCGTAAATCTTTTGAGCCGTTTCTATAATCCAGATGATGGAAAAATTCTTATAGATGGAATTGATATTCAGGAACTACAGATTAAGTCAATCCGTAAACAGGTAGGTGTTATGATGCAGGATTCCTTCTTATTTAGTGGTTCCATTATGGAAAATATTAGATATGGCCGCCTTGATGCAACAGATGAAGAATGTATTAATGCCGCAAAGACTGTTCAAGCTCATGACTTTATTACAGCCTTCCCAGACGGCTACAATACAGTTTTATCTGCCAACGGTGGTGGATTAAGCCAGGGACAAAAACAGTTGATTTCCTTTGCCAGAGTTCTGCTCAGTGACCCAAGAATCCTTATTCTGGACGAAGCAACTTCATCTGTAGATACTCACACAGAAAAGGCCTTGCAAAAGGGCTTGAATGAACTTTTGAAAGGTAGAACCAGCTTTATTATTGCTCACCGTCTTTCTACAATCCGCAATGCCGACAAGATTTTTTATGTAGATCATGGAGAAATTGTAGAAGAGGGTAACCACAAGGAATTAATGGCAAAAAATGGCTATTATGCCGAAATGGTAAACCGTTAAAAATACAGATTTAAAAAACTTACTTGGGTTTAAAAAACTCAAGTAAGTTATCTAAAAATTAAAGCCTAAAAACAAAGCCTCAAAATTATTTACAGTTATAATTGTATTCAATACTTATGCAAGTCAGTCGAAAGTTTTACAAAAATTTGAATACAGCAAATCCGCTTTTATCCAATGTCTTTTGTGCAGACCCTTATGGTTTTGAATATAAGGGCAGACTTTATATTTATGGTACAAACGATAATCAACAGTACAAGTTAGTTGGAGATTCCGGAAAAAACACCTACGAGCACATAAAGTCCCTGGTATGTTTTTCTACAGATGATTTAGTAAACTGGACCTACCATGGAGTGCTTGATGTTCAGACCCTTGCCCCCTTTATTCTTTCATCCTGGTCCCCTGCAATAGTTTATAAAAAAGAAGATGATGGTTTAGATCATTTTTACATGTATTTTTCTAATAACGGCTGTGGAGTTTGTGTGCTTACTTCTACCAGTCCTCTGGGGCCATGGAAGTCTCCTTTAAATAAACCCTTGATTGAAGTAGGCATGGCAGGCATAGAAGAATTGAATAATCCTTTTGGTCCTGGTGTTTGTATAGATGATGATGGAGACGCCTGGCTTTCTTTTGGGGCTGGAACAACAAAAAACGGAACGGACCTTTATCCTGGAACTGCAAGAATTGTTAAGCTTGGAAAAGATATGATTTCTTTGGCATCCGACTTTGTAGAAGTAAAGGCACCATATTTTTTTGAAGCAAGTGACCTGAATTACATAAATGGAACTTATGTTTATAACTATAATAACAGCTGGGTTGAACGTAAGGAATGGCCTTATGATGTAGAAGCTCCTGCCGAATGTTCAATGGCCTATCTAACTACCAAAACTCCTCTGGATTCTGCTTCATGGGTATATCAAAAACATTATTTTTTGAATCCTGGACAACAGGGCTTAAATTACTCAAATAATCATACACATATTTGTAAATTTCAGGGGACCTGGTACATTCTTTATCATACTTTGACCCTGCAAGAAAACACCCAGACAAACGGCGGTTTTAGAAGTATTTGCATGGATAAACTTGATATTGATGAAGAAAAGATAAATATAAAGCTTTCCAGGGGAACTCGTCAGGGCTTAAGTCCTATAAAAAACCTTAATGCTTTTGAAAAAGTTCAGGCTACCTGTATTTTTACTTCTGCAGATATAGAATACGAAAATGAAATTATGGGCAGCGGACAAATTGCCGTAAAAGCAAAAGAATCCGGGGCCTGGATTATGATAAAGAATGTTGATTTTGGAGAAGGTGCTAAAGAAATTCAGATGGAATTAAAGGGCTCTGGAAGTCTTAATTTCCGTATAGATAAGATTTCTTCTAAAAGCCTTGCGGTCCTTGAAATAAATGAAAAACCTTCTCTAAAAAATATTAATTCTTATGAAACCTCTTCTGCCAGAGTGGAAACTCCAATTTCTGGCATTCACGATGTTTTTTTACTATTTTCAGATAAAGACCTCTGCCTCAAAAACTGGAATCTAAAATAATTTATAAAAAAATTACGCAAATATCTTACATGCCCCTTAATTATGCTATATTTATAAGAGGGTAGGTAAAAAATGAAATTTATTCACATGGCAGATCTTCATCTTGGAAAGCATATAAACCAATTTTCTATGCAGGAAGATCAAAAGTACATTTTTAATGAAATTGTAGAAATAATAAAAAAAGAAAAACCCAATGCTCTGCTTCTTTCTGGAGATATTTACGATAAACCAATTCCTCCTGTTGAAGCGGTAAATCTTCTTGACGATTTTTTAAGTAAAATTGCTCTGGAAAAAATACCGGTTCTAATTATAAGCGGTAACCACGATTCTCCAGACCGTTTGAGTTTTGGTTCTTCTTTGATGAAATCCAGCCAAATTTTTATTTCCCAGGTTTATGACGGCAACATTCAGTGTGTTACCCTAGAAGATGAAAATGGGCCTGTAAATTTTTATCTGCTTCCATATATAAAACCTTCAACAGTAAGGCAGGTTTTTCCAGAAGAAAAAATAAATTCATTCAATGATGCAGTAAAACTTGCTCTTTCAAAGTTAAGCCTGAATAAAGATGAAAGAAACGTTCTTTTGGCCCATCAATTTGTTACTGGTGCTCAAACCTGTGAATCAGAAGAATTGTTCGTTGGTGGCAGCGAAAATGTAGATGCTTCTTTATTTGATGATTTTGATTATGTAGCTTTAGGTCATATTCATGGGCCACAAAAAGTTGGTCGGGAATCAATTCGTTATTGTGGAACTCCTCTAAAGTATTCTTTTTCTGAGGTAAACCACAAAAAGGGCCTTTGTCTGGTTGAACTTGGTAAAAAAGGGGACTTTAACTGCACTTCAATTCCTTTAAAACCCTTGCATGAAATGCGGAAATTAAAAGGTACTTTCCAGGAAATTATGTTTGGGCCAGAAAGTAAGGCTTCTAACAAGGATGATTACCTGCACATTACTCTTACCGATGAAATGGACGTTCCAGAAGGATATGGAAGGCTTTCTTCTGTTTATAAAAACCTCATCAGTATGGATTATGACAATTCAAGAACCCGTGCTAATCAGGATATGACCTTATTGGATAATATTAAAACTGTAAAACCTCTGGAGCTCTTTGAAGAATTTTTTGAAAAACAAAATAATAAAAAAATGACAGAAGACCAAAAAAACTTTATGGAAAAATTGATTGAAGAAATCTGGGAGGCAAAATAATGAGACCTATAAAACTTGTTATAAGTGGATTTTGCTCTTATCTGGAAAGAACCCAAATCGATTTTACAAAATTTGGCCAGCAGGGTCTTTATCTTATTACTGGTAATACTGGAGCTGGAAAAACTACCATTTTTGATGCAATTACTTTTGCCCTTTACGGCGAGGCCAGTGGTAAAAACAGAAGTCCTGCCATGCTTCGTTCCGATTTTGCGGGGCCGGAAGATCCAACCGAGGTAGAGCTTACTTTTGAATTAAAGGAAAAAACTTACCATATAAAAAGGAATCCCCCTTATCAACGTAAGGCAAAAAAAGGAGACGGCCTTGTAAATGAAGCCGCAAATGCAGAACTTACAATGCCAGATGGAAGAATTATTTCTGGTCAGACTCAGGTTGATAACGAAATATTGAACTTGCTGGGAATAGATAAAAATCAGTTTTCTCAAATTATTATGCTGGCCCAGGGAGATTTTCAAAAGTTGCTTACTGCAAAATCGACTGAGCGACAGGAAATTTTTAGACGTATTTTTAAAACCGAAAATTATGATAATTTGCAAAAAAAACTCGCAGAATCAAGATCTGATTTAGAAAAACAGGTAGCAGGCCTTTCTGCAAGTCTTAATCAATATTTTGCTTCTGTTACATGTGCAAATACAAGTTCTCTGCTAAAGGACTTAGAAGATGCCAAAGGTAATTCTGCAATTACCTGGGCAGAAAAACTTGCTCTTATAGAAAAATTAATTGTTGAAGACACAAAAGATCAGGAGCTCTTGTCCAAAAATAGCGAAAAAAACAAAAAAGAACTTGATAAGCTTAATATTGAATTATCTGCTTTGGAAGAAATTAAAAAGGCCCAGGATGAACTGGAAGAAACCCGTAAAAATTTACATGCCGCAAAAGAAAATTTGCTGGGCTATGAAAAATCTTTTAACGAGGCTAAAAAAAATCTTGAAAACAGCAGTAGTCTGGAAGAAGAAAAGGTTTTGCTTACTAATGACTTAGAAAAATATGCCGATTTGGAAAAACTTTCTAGGGAACTTGATAATTTTCAGATGCAGGAAAAAAATGCCAGCCTACAAATTAAAAAACTTGAGGAAGAAATAAACAATAAGCAAAGTCAAATTATCGGTATAAAAAATCAGATTAGCAAAATCAATGAAAATGCAGATAAAAGGCCAGAGCTTTCAAGTCAGCTGGTACAAATCAAAGAAAATATAAAAAAGAGCGATGACTTAAAAACTGCCTATAAAGATTATTCTGAAACCAAAAAAAATCTTGAACAGGCACAAAAGGAATACACAGAAGCAAGTTTACTTTCCGAAAGACTCAACTTGGAATACTCTAAAAAAAATAAGGCCTATCTGGACGGGCAGGCAGGTATTCTTGCAGAAACTCTTGAGGAAGAAAAACCTTGCCCTGTTTGTGGCTCTCTTCATCATCCTAATCCTGCTCAAAAAATTTCTTCTATTCCAAATGAAGAAGAATTGCAAAACTTAAAAAAAGAATTAGATACTTCTCAAAAAAATACAAACGAAAAGTCTAATGCGGCAGGAAATTTAAAAGGACTTTTAGCTTCTCAAATAAAAGTGGTGGAAAAGAACTTAAAAGAACTTTTGAAAATTTCTTCAATTGAAGAACTTGGGGAATCCGGCGAAAAAATACAAGCCTTTTCAGAGGAACTTAAAAAAGATCTTTCCAAACTTGAAGAGAAATATAAGGCCGAAGAATCTCGTTTTGAAGAAAAAAAGAATCTGGAAAATCAAATTCCAGAGCTGGAAGAGGAATTGGAGAATTCAAAAAGAAATCTTACCAGTCAGAATAACCTTCTTATACAAATGCAGGCTAATATCAAAAACTGTAAGACAAATCTGGAATCTACATCATCACTTTTAAAATATAAGACAAAAGAGCAGGCTGATCAGCGAATTGCAAGTCTTGTAAAAGAAATTGCCGAAATAGAAAAGTCTTTTGAAGCTGCCCAGAAAAATCTTACGGAATGTCAGAACAAAATTGCAGGTTTAGAGGCAAAAGAAAAGGAAAACGAAAAAGCCGCAAAAACTGATAAGATTTATGATGAAGAAGCCCTGCAGGCTAAACTCCAGACCTTGCAGGAAGAAGAGTACCAGTACCAGGAATCTGGCAAACTGATTTATTCCCGACTTTCAACAAATCAGGATGTACATCAAAAAATTAAGGAAAAATCTTCAGATTTGGCAAGAGTGGAAGAAAAACTTACCTATGTTTCGGAACTTGCTTATACAGCAATTGGAAATCTAGGTCGCGGAAAGGCAAAAGTTATGCTGGAGACATATGTTCAAATGCATTATTTTGACCGCATAATTGCCCATGCCAACAAACGCTTTGAAAAACTTTCCAACGGTCAGTACACTCTTGTTCGCAAGGTTGAGGCAGACAATAAACAAAGTCAAACCGGCCTTGAGCTCAACGTCATTAATCATAACAATGGCAGACAACGCGATGTAAAATCCCTGTCTGGCGGAGAATCATTTGAAGCATCTTTATCACTAGCTTTGGGACTTTCTGATGAAATTACCCAAAATGCCGGTGGTATAAAAATGGATACCATGTTCGTTGATGAAGGATTTGGCACTCTTGATGATGAAACCCTGGATAAAGCTTACAAGGCCCTTTGTGGAATTACAGAAGGAAACCGGCTTATTGGAATTATTTCCCATGTAGGCTACTTAAAAGATAAAATTGACTCAAAGATTATTGTAGAAAAAGAAGTTGGAAAACCAAGTCATGTGACTATAAAAGCATAATGTGGTAAAATACATATATGGATTTAAAAGATTTTCGTGCTGCAGCATATTTAAGAAATACAAATAATAATTCTCAAAAAACTAATGATAAGATTGAAAAAGATGATAAGGCAAAAACAGTAAAATCTGTTGCTTTTCCAAAACTTTCCAGGTCAGAAATAGAGGGAAAACAAGAGGCTCAACTTACTCATAAAGAAGTAAAGGCCTTTGTACCAAAATCTTTTACATCCCAATTACAAAGTCAGAGTCAAAACCAAAAACAAAACCAGGACCAGAGTCAAACTCAAATGCAAAATCAAAATCAGCTTTTTAAAGAGACTCAAAAGAAAGCTTCAATAGATCAGGCCCTGGAAAATGCAACAAATTATCTTAAGGATGGCGGACTTTTAAAAGTTCCTGTTGAAGCTCCTCTTCCAGACGGCAAGGATTCCGTTTACCGCCGCGTTGCAAAATTCCTCCTCCTGATTGGCGAGGACGAAGCGGCAAAAATCCTTCCACATCTTTCAGAAAAACAGATAGAACGAATTATTCCAGAAATTGCTTCTATTAGAACTGTAGATAAAGATGAAGCCCAGGTAATTCTTGAAGAATTTAACGGTCTTATGAATAAATCTCGTGAGCAGGGTGGACTTGATACAGCTCGCGAAATGCTGGAAAAGGCCTACGGAAAAGCCCGTGCCGACCAGATGATTAAAAAGGCCATTCCTCTTGAAGGTAAAATTCCTTTTGTTTACCTAAATGATGCAGATAACGAAAGAGTTTACCAGCTTTTAAAAGACGAAAACCCAGGTGTACAAAGTCTTGTTCTTTCTCATCTTGAACCAAAAAAGGCTGCCAAGGTAATCAACCTTATGAAGCCGGAAGAAAAAAAAGAAGTAGTTATTCGTCTTGCCAAAATGGAACCGGTCGACCCGGATGTAATTCGCAGAGTAGATCAGGCAATGCACGAAAAATCCCTTAGCCAGACTGTCGAAAAGGCCGAAAACATAGACGGAAGAAATGCCCTTGCCCAAATTCTTAAAAAAATGGATATTAGCTCAGAAAACGATATTCTTTCTTATCTCTCGGAAGATGACCCTGACCTTGGCCAGGACCTTCGCAGCCGTCTCTTTACCATGGATGATGTAGTAAAGGCCGATGACCGCTTTGTTCAGCAGAAACTTCACGAAATGTCCGAAATCGATATTGCTTATCTTATTGCAGGAAAACCAGATGATTTCCGCGATAAAATTTTAGATAACATTTCTTCCGGACGTAGAGCAGAGGTTTTGGAGCAGGAAGATATTCTAAAACCAATGAGGCGTTCAGACTGCGAAAGAATTACATCAGAATTTTTCAGTAAACTTCGACGAGCTTACGAGGAAGGACACCTTATCATAAAAGACAGAAATGATGACGTCTTCGTTTAATCATGCTTTAAAATTGAAATGACAATCATAGTTCATATCATTATAATTAAAGTACTATGTTTGATTTTTTTGATTCTAAAAATATTGGGCAGTCTTATAAAGGCTTTACCCTTCTTTCTATTGACGATATTCCAGATTACAAGGCGAAAGGACTTTTTTTACGCCATAAACGTACAGGTCTGGAAGTATATCACATTGTAAAAGATGATAAGGAAAATCTTTTTGCTTTTGCGTTTAGAACAGTTTCCAAAGATTCACTTGGAACTGCTCATATTATGGAACATTCAACCCTTTGTGGAAGCGAAAAATATCCTCTAAAAGAACCTTTTTTAACCCTTACAAGTACAAGTCTTAATACTTTTTTGAATGCCCTTACATATCCCGATAAAACTGTATATCCTGGAGCCTCTCTGGTTCGCGATGACTACTTTAATATGATGGATGTTTATGGCGATGCAGTTTTCTTTCCAAAGCTGGACCATGCCACCTTTATACAGGAAGGTCATCGTCTGGAAATGGATGATAAGGGAAAACTCAGCATTCAGGGTGTAGTATACAACGAGATGAAGGGTAATTACTCTTCATTTAGCCAGGTCGCTTTTAGTGAACAGATAAATGCCATGTTCCCTCAATCCTACCCATCATTTGATTCCGGCGGAGATCCATTGGAAATTCCAAATCTTACTTACCAGGGCTTTCTGGACTTCCACCAAAAATTCTACAACCCAGATAATTGTCTTCTTTTCTTGTATGGCGATATTCCAACAGCCGAGCAGCTGGACTTTTTTGATGAGCGTTTTATTTCTCGAATCGAAAAAAAGTATAATTGCACAAAAGATGTAGAAAATGCCGACTCAAAACTTCCGTTAATAAAAGATGAAATTAAAAGTCTGATGGAGTTAAAGACCCAGGAAGATTCAACAGAAGTTCGTGCCCTTGTTCCAGATACAGGTGCAACCGGAAATTTTGTTACAATGAGCTGGTATACAGGAAAAAGCAATATAGAAAAATATTTCCTTTCAGAAGTAATTGGCGGTAACGATTCTTCTCCATTATCAAAGGCTTTAAAAGAATCTGGACTTGGTGATGAAGTAAACTGCGGTAATTTTGGACAATTTGAACAGGAATTCTATACTGCCGGTTTATGGGGTGTAAAGCCTGGTAACGAAAACAAGGTCTATGCCTTAGTTGAAAAAACAGTCAATGAATTATATGAAAAAGGAATTAGCCAGGAAGATATAGATTCTGCCGTAATGGGAATTGATTTTGCCCTTCGCGAAGTAAATCGTTATTGGGGACCTCCATCAATCCAGATTATGGAAAAAACACTTAAGGGGTGGACAAACGGAAACCCATGTCCAAGTCAGCTTACTCCAATTACCAGCTTTGAAGCTCTTAAAAAAGAACTTAAAAAAGATCCGGATTATACCCGCAAACTTGTAAAAAAATACTTTATCGATCAGAAGGTTGTTGTAAAGTTTGTTGCAGAAGCCAGCCCTGAATTCTTTAAGCGTAGAAATGCGGCTGAACAGGCACTTATAAAAAAACTTGAAACAAATCTTGATAAAGAAGCCCTTAAAAAAGATTTGGATGAACTCCATGCCTACCAGCAGCACGTTGAAACACCAGAAGAAACAGCTTGTATTCCAAATACAAAACTTTCTTCGCTTGATCCAAAAATTGACCTTCCAAAAGTTGAACTTAAATTTGTAAAAGGATCAGATAATTCCGATATTCCTTTGTTTGTAAGTAAAGAAGATACTAACGGTCTTTTTTATGTAGATCTTCTTTTTCCTTTTGATCGTCTTGAATCTAAATATTTACAGTATTTGCCTTTCCTTTCATCTGTAATTACAAATATGGGTTGGAATGGTAAAAAATGGGATGAATGTATTGCCCAGTCTGCCTGCATTATGGGTGATGTTTGGGGCCGTTTATGTACAGGTTCCGTAAGCGATTGTAAACAGAGTCTGGACTTTATTTCACAATATAAAGATTATAATTTTTGTGGACGCCAGTGGTTGGGTATAAGCTGTAAGGCCTTGACCTCTATGGCCAGTCAGTCTCTTGATCTTTTAAGTCAAATAATTACCACCATGAGTTTTGATGACAAGAAGAGACTTTCTGCCCTGATTGGCGAACTTAAATCTGAAAAAAAGAGTGGACTTGTAAGTAGTGGCCGAGAATACGCAATAAAAAGAGCCCGTGCTCTCTGGTCTCCAAATCAGGCTTTGCAAGAAATTTTATGGGGATTAAGTCAGCTTCAAACTGTAAAAGATTATACAAAAACAAAACCAGAAGAAATTCTTTCTACATTTAAATATATTTACGAAGAATGTCTAAAATCTGGTGCGGTTTTGCATATTACTGCAGATGAAGATTCTCTGGAAACAATTCTTCCAATGATGGAAAAATTTGCTAAAGAGGCAAAACTTACTAAACTTCTTCCTGCAAAACAATATAGTCTGGAAGATTTAAAACCATACATAATTCAGAGCAAGAGTATAGAAGCTTCAAAGCCTCAGTTGATTCAGTTGGATTCACAAACCGGTTATGCTGCCTGTGTTTCTTCTGCAAGTCAGTTCCTTACTCAAGAAGCAGCTGCAGAAACCATTTTTACTACATGGTTTTCTATGCATACCTTGTGGGACAAAATCAGAACAACAGGTGGTGCTTATGGTGCTAACCTTTGGAATGATAACATTGAAAAATCTTCTATTATGTGCACATACCGCGATCCAAGTCCAGAAAAATCGTTAAAGGTTTATATGGACTCTCTTGAGGAAATTAGCCAGAAAAAGATTCCGCAAGAAGATATAGAAAAGACAATTGTAGTCTGCTACGGAGACGCAATAGTTCCTGCCAGTCCAAAAGACAGGGGAGCCAGAGCTTTTGAAAGTCTTTTATATGGAAACCCAGTGGAATTTAAGCAACTGAGAGTAAATAATATTTTTAAGGTAACTTCAGAAGATGTGCAAAAAGCTGCTCAAAAATATTATGAATCTGCGGTAAGAGAAAAGTATCAGGCTATTTTCTGCGATAAATCAAAAAAAATCAGTGGAAATAAAATTAAGATTCCATTATAATTTTGTGTACGATTTACTTAGAAGGAGATTATTATAATGATGGATAAGAAAACAAAGAAATGTATTCAAATGATGCGTGATTTGGTCTCTGATGTTCAGGGTGCTCCTTTTCCTGGTGGTGAATTAAAATCTGAGCTTTACGAAATTTGGTATGAACATGCTCAGAAAGCTGCTGTAGAATGTTTTGAATATTTGAATGATAATTTCCCTCAAGAACAAAAAGATGTAGATAAAACAATTAATAAAATTTTTGGTTAATCCCAAAAAAACATATTTTTTTAATTTATAAAAGGATGCAATTTGAAAATACACTTCATTTTGCATCCTTTTTTTATTGTTAATTTTTTAAATCAATTTGCCGAAAATTATAAGGTATAAAAGGGGAAATTTGGGTGATGTCTAAAAACAACATAAACACAAAAGAATACAAATTCGGTCTTTCAGGAACAAAGAAAAAAATTGGTATAAACTACTGGAGATTCTTTTTTAATGGTGTAGAGACAATTTCTGGTGCAGAACAAATGTTTTTTGTTGAACTGGAAATGGTAAATCCCTGGTTATCTCCATCCGAAGTCCTTTTAGGTTTTAAGCCAAGAGTAAAACTTACTGCTGATGATTTACAGTATGCTCTTGCAGGTACACAATCGGCACAAAATCTTAATACAGAACAGATAGTTCAACCATCTTACTGTTCATTAAGAGTTGGAATGTTAGGAAAAGTTTCTAAGCAGCTTTGTTATTATTTCCCAATTAAAGATTGTGTTTTTAATATGAAACCATTTGAACTCCAAATTGGTAATAAGTGCTTTACAGACAATAAAATTAGTGGCTTTTTGAGTCTTTCCCAGGAAGATAATGCCGCTCACCCAGAACTTTTATCAGATTCAGGATACGCTACCTGGGATTTAAGCTACGAAATAATGAGCCAGTCATTGAATGGGTATGATAATGCAAATATGAGATGGTTTCCTCATGGTTTGAATACTATTTTTACCGGAAAAGTTAGTTTTGATGGTACAGATTATATGGTTGATACCCGCCGTTGTAATGGTTATGTTGAACGCTTCTGGGGCTTGAACACTCCTGAGCCTTGGTTCCATATTTCTACATCCAACCTTAGTAGCGAAATTACCGGTAAAACACTTTTGAATTCTTCTTTTGCAATTCAGGGTATTTTTGACGATAGAGTAGCCTTTCAGGGTAAATTTGAAGATTTAGAAATTAAATTTTCGGCTGATTCATCTAAACGCCAGTACACAGCAATTTGGGATTGTACTCAAATGCCAGAAGCCGAAAATCCTGAAGAAAATCTTTTACATTGGTCAGTTAGTTTGAACAATAAAACTTGGGTTTTAGATATTGATGTTTACTGTCGAATAAAAGACTTATATAACCGCAAATTGGAACTTCCTGATGGTTCAAGAAAGATTTTGAATCTTTTGGAAGGTGCTACCGGTTATGGAGAAATAAAACTCTACAAGCATATTGGAAACACTCTGGAACAGATTGAACATGCAAAACTTACAAAAGTAGTTTGCGAATTTGGCCAGAATGAAGATGGCGAAATTTAAAAGTCTTAAATCTTAATCCTGCATAAAAAATTCATTTGCCTAAAATCACTTTCATTATTAGTTTAAAATTGAAGGTGATGCTTATGAATTATGAGAATTTTACAATTAAAACACAAGAAGCTTTGCAGGAAGCTTCATCAATCGCTAACAAAAACGACAACTCAGAAATTGGAGCAGAACATGTCCTTCAAGCTCTTCTGGAACAAAAGGATGGACTGATTGCCCCAATTGTAGAAAGAATTGGCATTCAGGTTCCAGAACTTTTAAATAAAACAAGAGAACTGGTTAGATCCAACCCAAAAGTATCGGGCAACGCTAATTTGTATTTATCTTCGGAAATGCAAAAGATTCTTGCAAAAGCCGAAAACGAAATGAATGCCCTTAAGGACCAGTTTCTTTCTACAGAACATCTTTTACTAGCCATGACTCAATCCGATGGAAGAGTTGCTTCTATGCTCAAATCTATGGGAATTGACCATAAATCAATAATAGAAGCATTAAAATCTGTTAGGGGAAATCAGACTGTAGATAGTCAGGATCCAGAGGCAAAGACCCGTTCACTTGAAAAATATTGTCGTGACCTTACTGCTGCGGCACGTCAGGATAAGATTGACCCTGTAATTGGTCGTGATGAAGAAATTCGTCGAGTAATGCAGGTTCTTTGTCGTAGAACTAAAAATAATCCGGTAATTATTGGTGAACCAGGTGTTGGTAAGACTGCAATTGTAGAAGGACTTGCAAGACGTATTGCTTCTGGCGATGTTCCAGAAAGTCTAAAAAATAAAAGACTTTTAGCACTTGATTTAGGTTCCCTTGTGGCAGGTGCAAAATTCCGTGGAGAATTTGAAGAAAGACTTAAGGCTCTTATAACAGAAGTTCAAAAATCTGATGGCCAAATAATCCTCTTTATTGATGAACTTCATACTCTTGTAGGAGCAGGGGCAAGTGAAGGTTCAATGGACGCCTCAAATCTTTTAAAACCTGCCCTTGCTCGTGGAGAACTTAGAGCAATAGGTGCAACAACCCTGGATGAATATCGTAAATATATCGAAAAAGATGCCGCTCTTGAAAGACGATTCCAACAGGTCTACTGTCAGGAACCTTCTGTTGAAGATACAATCGCTATTTTAAGAGGCCTTCGTGAAAAATATGAAATTCACCACGGAGTAAGAATTGAAGATGAAGCACTTGTAGCGGCCGCAACCTTATCAAACAGATATATTACCAGTCGATTCTTGCCAGATAAAGCAATTGACCTGGTAGATGAAGCTGCCAGCCGTCTAAAAATGGAAATAGAAAGTCAGCCTGTAGAACTTGATCAGGTTGAAAGAAAAATTCTCCAGCTTCAGATTGAAAAACAGTCTTTAAGTAAAGAAGAAGATCAGGCTTCTAAAGAAAGACTTGCTAAACTGGAAAAAGAACTTTCAGAAATCACCAGCAAACGTGATGCAATGAAACTTCAGTGGCAGAACGAAAAGAATTCAATTGGAAAAAGCCGTGAACTTAAAGAAAAACTTGAACAGGCTCGTTTTGAAGAAGAAAAATATACCCGCGAAGGAAACCTTGCTAAAGCTGCCGAGCTAAAATACAGTACCATTCCTGCAATGGAAGAGGAATTAAACAAAGCTCTTGAAACAGAAAAGAAAAAGGCTGACTCAGGTATGGAAAGTCTTTTACGTCAGGCTGTTACCGAAGAAGATATTGCCAAAGTAGTTTCTTCCTGGTCTGGCATTCCTGTTGCAAAAATGTTGCAGGGTGAAAAACAGAAGTACCTTGAACTTGAAAATGTCCTTCATAAAAGAGTTGTAGGTCAGAATGAAGCTGTACAGGTAGTTGCTGATGCAATACGACGTAATCGTTCAGGCCTGAATGATCCTAACAGGCCTCTTGGTTCCTTTATGTTCATTGGTCCAACAGGTGTTGGTAAAACTGAGCTTGCAAAAACTCTTGCAGACTTCCTCTTTAATGACGAAAAGGCTTTGACCCGACTTGATATGAGTGAGTACATGGAAAAGTTCAGTGTAACCCGTCTTATTGGAGCACCTCCAGGATACGTTGGTTATGATGAAGGTGGTCAGTTAACCGAAGCTGTTCGTCGTCGTCCTTACTCTGTAATTCTTTTTGATGAAGTTGAAAAGGCCCATCCAGATGTTTTCAATGTTCTGCTTCAAGTACTTGATGATGGAAGATTGACCGATGGACAGGGTAGAGTAGTTGACTTTAAGAATACCATCATCATTATGACAAGTAATCTTGGTTCTGATTTAATTTTGGATGCAGCTAATAATCCTGAATTACAGGCAAAACTAAAAGACCAGTTACACGATCTTTTGCACAGAACTTTTAGACCAGAATTCTTAAATCGTATTGATGAAACTGTAATGTTCCAGCAACTTGATAAGTCTTGTATTGAATCAATTATTAAATTGCAGCTTGAAAGAGTTCAAAAAAGACTGGAAGATCGTAAGATTAGTCTGGAATTTGACCAGTCGGCCTTAGAGTTTTTAGGACAGGTTGGTTATGACCCTGCAATGGGTGCAAGACCTGTAAAAAGAGCCATCCAAACTTATGTAGAAAACAGCCTTGCTAAGGAACTTCTTTCTGGAAATATTTCAGAAGGTTCCAAGGTTATGGTTTCTTCTAAAGATGGACAGCTCTCTTTTGTGGTTCAAAATTAATTTAGAAACTTACACGAATATTCTGCTGGCTGACAAAAGACTTGCCAGGTTCCAGCAGATTCATTCCAATTTTATTTTCCCAGATGTGATCTGTATTGATTGCATCTGGAATTCCATGCCATGGTTCAATACAAACAAACTGTGGATCTCCAGCCGTGTTCTGCCAAATCATACAGTAAGGGAAGCCCTTGGTTGAAATAGTCAATAAAGACTGATTTTTCTTATTTCTTAAACCAACCCATTCAGACTTAAAGTTGCTAAAGAGGTGACCATTACCAAATCCTTTATCATTTAATGGGATAATTCCAGCTTTCTTTTCTCCATAAGGTCTGGTGTATGGAGCTTCTCCAGTTCCATCAGCATCAATATAACCATCTTCTGTACAAACTACAGACATCAATTCTTCTGCCTTTTCAAATTCAATCTGATAATCAGAAATAGAAGTTCCTTCTGGGTCAGTATTTCTTGGACATGCAAAAGCAGCGTGAGTTCCAACTCCAAACTTAAATGCCTTTGTATCATTGTTTTTTACAGTAATTTTCCAGTTTAGACCATCATCAGTAAGTTCATATTCTGTAATTAATGAAAATTTATATGGAAAACGGTTGAGAGTATCAGAACTTTCAGTTAATTCAAAAACAAGTTTGCTAGCTTCCTGCTTAATCAATTTTGATTCAAGGTCTCTGGCAAAACCATGGTTTCTCGAATATTCGCATTTTTTGCCTTCAATCATAAAGTAACCGCCAAGACAACGTGCAACAAATGGAAAAAGAATTGGTGCATGATTTTTCCAAACAGACTTATCACCCTTCCAGATTAACTGAGTTCCATCATCTTTTTTTATAAAATCCTGGATTTCTGCTCCTAATGTGCTTACTTCCAGCTTAAATTTCTGATTTTCAATAGTAACGTTCATGTTTACCTTCTTATATTTCAAAATTTAACTTAGTATAAAGTAATTACAAACTTAGAACAATGTAAGATTTTTCTTATATATTATGATATTATTTCCCTATGTTAAGTTACCAACACGCCTTCCATGCTGGAAATCATGCAGATTTGCTCAAACATTTTGTTCTGACTTTTGTTTTAAATAGTTTGAATAAAAAAGATAAAGCATACACCTTTTTTGACTCTCATTCAGCCTCAGGTTTATATGATTTATATGATAATAGACTTATAAAAACAGGGGAGGCTCAGAAAGGTATTCAGACCCTTTTACAGGCAAAAAATCCTCCTCAGGAACTGGACTCTTACTTAAATTTGATAAAGGAATATTCAGACAAAAATCTTTATCCTGGTTCTCCAGAAATTGAAAGACGTCTTATGCGTAAACAAGATTTTTTGATTCTTTCAGAACTTCATCCCCAGGAAATCGAAAATCTGCGCCGCAATATGAATAAGCCCCTATTTAACAATCCTAATCAGCCTGCAATTCAAATTCATAATAGAAATGGTTGGGAAATGCTTAAAGCTCTGACTCCTCCTGCAACAAAAAGGGGAGCAATTCTTATTGATCCAAGTTATGAAGAAAATCAGGATTATATTGATGCCACAAATACTATCTGCCAGATTAATAAGAAATGGAGCAACGGAATATTGATGCTCTGGTACCCTCTGCTAAGTCACAGGGAATCAGAAATAAAGGCAATGCTTCAGACAATTTGTGATTCAGCTAAAAGCCATAATGAGCATGTTGAAATCTCAAATTTACAACTGCAAGTATATTCAAAAGATGATAAAGATTTACCACGTTTATATGGCTCGGGAATGCTGGTAATTAATTCCCCATGGATGCTGGAAGAAACAGCATCAAAGGTAATTACATATATTAATAGTGAAATCTCAGGCCAGTTTCAAAAGGAATGTTAACTCTTATAAATCCTGTGCGATCAGAAATGTTTCTAACATAAGTTGGAATTGTAGTAATTTGTGTATAGAATTCAATGTAATTATCCAAAAAAAGCCAGTTACATCCTAAAAAGAATCTTGGTCCCAGGCTAATTTGTAATTTTGAATTTGAAGTCACCATAAATTTTGAATAAATTCCACAGCCAGAATAAATATTCCAGGTGTTTTTAATCTGGTAATCAATAGTCCAGTAGTCAATAAAGCCTGCAAGTCCTAAAAGATATAAAGAGTTTTCCTTGCCAATATTGAGCCCTAAACCAAGTGTTCCAGGAATTCTAAATAATTTAAGAGTACCAGTAATGTTTGTTTCAAAATCATCTAATTTGATATTGTCCTGGTTAATGTCAAATGCTGGAATTAAACCTACTTGAAATCCTGCTCCTAGTGAAAAAGTTTTGAACGTAAAAAGCCCAAGAATTAAGCTAATAATTATTGCGATTTTTCTAGAACGGTTCATTAAATCTCCAATCAGTTAATTTTTCTTGTTGAATGCGTCTGCAATCTTCTGGAATAAATGCTTGAAAAAGAGGTAAATTCTATAAAAGAAGCCAGGATTTCTAAGTTTCTGAAGTCTTTTATAGCCCTCCATAAGTTCAGCATCTGTAAATTCCTTTCGCTGATTATTCTCTTCTATTTCCATTTCTAATTGATCAATTTCTGATAAATTATCAACTATATTGGCATTAATACTAGTCCAGCCCAATTGAGTTGCTGCCTGAAGCCGTCTTTCTCCAGCAATCAATTCGTAACGACTATTTAAGGTAATTGGATTTAAAAGGCCATATGTACGGAGACTGTCTTTAAGGTCTTCAAGATTTCCTAAATCTTTACGCACGCGTTTTTTGATTTTAATATCTTTAATTGGTACTAACATAAAAACATCCTCCTTATATATAATTTTTATTCCATTAAATAGTTATAATCGTAAGTATCATTTTCTTCTGCTTCTGATTCAATAAAATCTTTTTCTTCGGTAAAGCTTTCACTTTCATCATCAGAAACATAATCTGCAGCAGTCATTTCCCAGTTAATTGTTAATGGAGAAAAATCTATTTGTTGAGACCATCTTTGTCCAGACATAATCATTTCTTTTTCAAGGCGTTTTATGGCAAGATTTGAACTTGAAGTTGTAGAATGAATTGGACAGATTTCTGTAGGCTGAGTACCCAATAAATACCACTGAGTTGTTGTATGGTCTCCACAGGCTTCTGTTGGAATTTGACCACTTTCAGAACAAACTGTAACCTGAATTACACCTTCCAATGGCTTATTCCAATCTTTGTATGGAAGATCTGCATGAATCTTATCAAAATATTCACCCCATGCAAAACCTGCCAAAGTAGCACCTGTAATATTTAATCCTAAAGACTGACCTGGCTTATCAAAACCAAACCAGAATGCTGCGGCATAATATGGTGTAATACCACAAGTCCATGCATCGGCCCAGTTTTGTGTTGTACCAGTTTTACCACCAGCAGGCATTGTATAACGTCTGCCTTTTTCATCTTTATAGTCAAAATGCCACTTCTGAGCGTGAAGTGTACCACCATTGTTTACAGTCTGTTCAAGCAACTTTGTCATTACAAAAGCAGTTTGTGGTGAAATAACCTGGTTTGAAGCACCCTTTGCGGCTTGAGCCTTTCTAATATCAAGTTCTGGGTTCAAAATAACATTTCCATTTTTGTCTTCAACAGTTCTAATCGCCATTGGTGTAATATCTTTACCACCATTTGCAAAAATAGCATATGCTCTTGCCATTTCAATAGGTCTAACAGAACAAACTCCAAGACCAATTGGATAACCAGGAGTAAAACCTCGTGTAGGTAATTCTTCTTTAGAAATACCCAACAAGGCAACTGCTCTATTAATAGCGGCTTCAAAACCAATTCCATCAAGAATCTTAAGAGAAGGAACGTTCATAGAGCGTGTAAGAGCATACCATAAAGAAACGTTTCCTTCCCATTCTCCACGGAAGTTCAAAGGTATATATTGGTCACCGCCTGCTGTATAGAATACTACTGGAGTATCTGAAATTTGAGTTGTAGGCGTATATTTTCTAGTATCAATTGCAGCAGAGTAGTAGAGAGGCTTGAAGGTAGAACCTGGCTGTACTTTTGCCTGAGTTGCACGAATAAACTGATTTTCTGAATCAAACTTGCTTCCTCCAACCAAAGCGTCTATATAGCCGTTTTCGTGATCAAGGGCAATCATAGTTCCTTCAATTGTGGTCTTTTCGTTTTCCTTCTTGGAAATTGCAGTGGCTCTGTTAATAATGTTTACCTTAAGTTTATCTGTTCCTGTCATCAAAGAAACAATGTCCAAAACAGGGTTTACTTCTTTTATATAACTAGAATTAGCTACAGTTTCGGCTCGCTGTTCACTAACTTTTAAGGTTGGAATATCAAACAAAAGTGCCAGAAGTTCAGATAAAGGTACATAGGTGTTGAAAGCTAAGTTTGATTTAGATGAATGCTCTCTCTGGTAGCGGGAATTAGCAGTTTCAATCCATTTTGACATTACATCCTGAGCTATAATCTGATGTTGAAGATTTAAAGTTGTATTTACAGTAAAACCAGATGTATAAATGTCATCAGAACCGTAAATCATATTTCCTAATTCACGGCGAACATATTCACTGAACCAAGGTGCCTTGTCGTCCCTCATCATATATGCTGATGTAGAAGTACGGGTATAATCAAAGCCTGCCCAATAATCTTCAAAAGATAAATCTGCAGTTTCTCTGCTTATATAACCGTTGGCCACCATAGCGTCCAAAACGCCCTTCTGTCTTTCCATTGCCCGGTTAGGATGGTCAAATGGATTATAAAAGGCAGGGTTTGAAAGCTGAATAACAAGAATAGAAGCTTCTGCAGGTGTTATTTCTGTAGCATCGTGTCCAAAATAGTATTTAGATGCTGCATTTACACCGTAAGTACCACCACCGAAATATATTTTATTAAGATAAAGTTCAAGAATTTCGTTTTTAGAATAGCGGCGTTCCATCTGAATGGCCCACCACAATTCCCAAAGTTTACGAGTATAAGACATATCAGTACGGTCGCAATAAAGGGTACCTGCAATCTGTTGTGTAAGAGTTGAACCACCACCCAAAGATTTACCTGTAAGCTTACCAAAAACGGCACGCATAAGGGCCTTAAAACTAAATCCCTTGTGAGAAAAGAAAATTCTGTCTTCACGAGTAATAAGTGCGTCAATTAAGTTTTGAGGTAATTTTTGATAAGAAATAATTTCTCGTTTTTCATCTGAAGCGAATTCAGTAATTACTTCGCCGTTTATATCAAGAAGCTTTGTAGGAAGAGCTGTTTCAAATTCTGTAATAAATTCTGAATTTTTTATATTAATGGTTTCTGAAAGTGCCCAGCCAAGAAGGGCTCCAAGTCCAATGGCACTGATTAAAAGTAAAGCCAAAAATACAATTCCAGATTTTTTAATCTTAGTCATAGACTACAATTATAATTAATTTAAGCCTTAGTTACAATAAGTTCATTTGGACAAAAAAAAAGGCTCGGTAGAACCGAGCCATGCCCATCAGGCAATCGGGAACATGGGTGGGAGGGGAAAATGTTCCCGATATATTTATTATCGTCTATGCCTCCCGAATTCTTTAATTTAAAAAATGAAAAAAATAAGAAAAAAACAAAAATTATTCTTCACTAATATCAAGGTCAAGAGAGAAGTTTGCCTTGTAAGTTTTGCCTTTAATAGCTGTAATAGTTCTGTAAATTTCGTAATCACCAATTGAAAACTTTATCTTGTGGTCGCCTTCGCTAATCTGGAATTCGCTTCCAATTTCTGTACAAGGCTGGTCGTCTAAAAGAATTTTAGTTCCTTCTGGAGCTGTAATTAAAAGAGTTGGCTCAATTGATTTCATTTCTACGGTAAGCTTTGTAATTTTTGCCTGGTCAATTCTTACAGTTCTAACTTCGTTTCTATAGGCTTCCGAAATAATTGAAATGTTGTGAATGCCTGTATCCAGCATCACCTTACCCGATGAAGAAATATCAGCAATATTGTCATCAATAAATACAGAGCAGTTTTGAGTGTTTTTATCAGCGGAAGTCAGACTTAAATCTAGCATTCCTTTGTTTGTCAAAATAGGTTTAATAGTAATAGGGATGATGGCATTTGAAGTTTCTTCAGGAACTCCCTTCATCACCGGCTGCAAACGGATAAATATAAAATTGTTTTTAGGTTGAACAACTGAATCAACCTTTGTTGTATATTTATTAGATTTTATAGAATTTTCCTTTTTAATTGGAATCTGCAAAACCCAGGAAAGTTTACCTGGCAGAGTACTTACATATACCCTGGTTCCCGAATAGTCAATTTGAGAAGTTTTGGGATTAGGGTTTACATTTGCATAAACTGAACATGCAACTGAATCCATCCAGTATGCTACAGATTCAGGAATATCCATTTTAAGCTCTAAACCTTCTATAAATGTTTGGTCTGCAGGAAGTTCAATTCCCAGTCCGTCATTTATTCCAAGTTTTACTGTTGTTTCAAAATTAGTATCTTGATTTATAGAGGCTATATGAACCTTGCTTACACGGAAAGACTCAGCGGCTAGATTTATTGATAGTGCCGTAATCATTAATGAGAAAATAAATTGTTTTTTAAGCAATCTTTTCATTAGTCTCCCAGGTTTAGCTTCAATCTTGGATCTTCGGCTTTTCCGCCCTGTCTAATTTCAAAATGAAGATGAGGGCCTGTAGCCATTCCAGTTTGTCCTACATAACCAATAATATCACCTTTTCTAACAGTTTGGTATCGGTCTACCAAAATTTTAGAAAGATGAGCATAGACAGAGGTCATTTTTCCAGTGTCATGATTTAGAATTATATAGTTACCAAATTCTGGATCATTTTCAATTGTTATATAAACCCCTCCATCCTTGATTGCGTACACAGGAGTTCCCTCTGGTGCTGCAAGGTCAATTCCGTTGTGGTTTTTCATATTCCCTGAAAAAGGATTTTTTCTTAAACCGAATTCCGAAGAAACAGTAAAAGTTCCTTTTTCAATTGGAAGTCTCAAAGCAGAATCTAAAAAGTAGGCTCTTTCGGTTGGTGTAAGACGTTTGCCTTGAAGGAACAGGTAATTCCTACCATCAATATTATAACATAAGCTTTTATTTGTTAAGGTTTGTGTGGAGTAATTTTCCTGTAATAAAACTTCAATTGAATTAACTGTTTTATCCATTGGAATAAAAAGTCCGTTTACAGTAGGTAGAATAAAGGTTTTCCCTTTGATATTATCCTGGGCATTTTCAATTTGATTCAGGCTTGCTAAAGTTTCCTGGTTTATACAAGAGCGGGCAGCCAAACCTTGAAATGTAAAGTTTTCTGTATTTTTATAGACAAAGAACATGTATTCGGGAGTACGGCCGGCACTTATTGCTTTTGTGTTAGAAGCAATGACAGACTGGTAGTCTGCAAATATAACATTTGAGCGTGATGGAGAAAGGCTTTCTATATGTGGCAATTTTTCTACATCAAGTTTTACAGAATTTATTTTTGTTTCCTGGGCATTTAGAAGTGATAGCGAAAGTAGGAATGTGAAAATTACAAAATACTTTTTCATAAAAATAAATATACAAAAATAAATAAAAAAAGGGCCTTCTATCTAGACTTATAAACTAGGATTAGAAAGCCCCTCAATTTAACAAGCTGTCAGCAATTATTCTTCAACAATTGCTTCTGCTGGACATTCTGCTGCACATGTACCACAAGAGATACATTTTGCTGCGTCTATAACGCGAACATCATTCTGTTCAGAAATTGCTCCAACAGGACAATCTGGTTCACAAGTACCACAGTTTACGCACTGATCATTAATTTTAAATGCCATAGTATGCTCCTTATAAATTGTATTGCTATATTTAGCTGAACTGTTTTCTTGCCAGTAATCACAGTACAGCTTGAAGATGTATTCTTCATATAGAAAATTTTATTAATCAATAATAACTTAATAAAATCAAATTCGCAACTGATATTTGAACAAAATAATAGACTAAAGTATAATTAATTTATGACTAAAAAAGAAATTGCTTCATATATTGATCATACTTTATTAACTCCACAAGCAGGAATTAAACAAATTGTTTTGCTTTGTCAGGAGGCTATTCGTTATGGATTTGCTTCTGTTTGTGTAAATCCAATTTATGTTTCTAGTGCTGCAAGTGAGCTTTCTGGTTCAGATGTAAAAGTTTGTACAGTTGTAGGCTTTCCTTTGGGGGCAACTACTACAGTTGCAAAAGTTGCAGAAGCCTGCGATGCCATAAGAAATGGGGCAGATGAAATTGATATGGTTATTAATATTGGTGCCGCTAAAGATGGTCGTATTTCGGAAGTAGCTACCGATATTCTTGATGTTGTTATAGCTTGTAAGAATGAAGGTCAAAAAATTGGTAAAAATATTATTGTAAAAACAATTCTTGAAACATGCCTTCTGGACGATAAAACCATTGTTTCTGTTTGTCAGGCTGCTAAAAAGGCCGGTGCAGACTTTGTAAAAACTTCTACCGGTTTTGCCGCTCCTAAAGCTATAGATGGAACCCTTCTGCCAAATGGAGCCAGTGAACATCATGTAAAACTGATGAGAGAAACTGTCGGTCCAGAAATGGGTGTAAAAGCTTCGGGTGGCATTCGTTCTGCAAGAACTGCAATTACCATGCTTGAAGCAGGGGCAAATAGAATTGGAACTTCAAGTGGAGTTTCAATTATGGATAATTGGAACGAAGATATTCCTGTAAAAATTTAAAAGCAAAAAATAGACTTGATAGAGGATTCTTCCTTTTTCAAGTCTATTTTATACATTTAATTAGTTTCTTTCTTCTCTTCTATATAAAAATAGAGGAGATTTTTTTCTACCTTCATCCTTATTTCTCTTGCGTCATGCATAACTGCAAGATAAGACCTTACCGAAGAACCTACCATTGCCCATTGAGGCATGGTCATTTCCATATTATTTTTGTCGGCCACATATTTTACAATTTCTTCGCAGGTCATTTTTTTCTTGTTTTTAAGAGCATCCAAAATTGCCATGCGTGTAGACATAATTGCAATTTTATTCATTTCTGCAGCTTCAAGAATGTTTTTGCTCAGAAAGTCTCCGTGGCCAGGAATACACCAGTCAACATTTTCTATGGCACATAATTTATCTAATGAATCCATAAATTCAACAGGGTTTACAATTAATGGAATCCAATGTTCCAAAATTTCTCCTCGTGGAAAAATTGCATCACCAGCAAAAAGAACCTTTCTACCATCATTATTTGTGATAATAGGAACGATTTCCTGGTAAGAATGACCATTTAATTCCATAAAAGTAAGGGTTCTGTTGTCAGATAAAGGGATTGAGTCTTCTTGTCCTATAATAACATCAACCTCTGTTTCCTGAGGCTTAAAATAAAGGGTTCTGAATTCATGTGGAGGATAACCGCCCCAAAGGGTAGTACACTGAATCATTGGAGTTTCCATACAACCACGTTCATGTTTAGATGCATAAATCTGACAATGGCATTCATCTTTTATATAGTTATGACCACCAACATGGTCTGCATGACAGTGGGTAGAAATAAGTGCCTTAATCTTAAACTCTTTTTCTTCCTGTTTAAAAAATGCCTTAATTACATCTAAAACGTATTCACCATCAATTTCTGTACAACCACTATCAATAAGATAAACTTGAGTACATGAGTCTTCATAAGAGGTAATAACACCAACATTTGTATTTCCAGGAATTACATAAACGCCTTGTGAAAGTTCAATTATTTTTGCCGAAAGATTATCCATATTTTTAAATCCTTTATTTTGCAACAAAAAAAGCACGCCTGTTTTTAGCGTGCCTTTTACCCCTCATTTAAGCTTGGAAATTAGATATTCTTAGCTTTTTCAATATTCTTGATTGTATAGTTATACTCGTATTCATTGATTGTGAATTTAACTGTATCACCAACTTTCTTGTCGTAAATAGCATTTCCAAATGGAGACATATAAGAAATGATATTGTTATCTGGGTCAGATTCCCAAGGTCCAAGGATAGTGAACTTTTCTTCCTTGTTTGTATTGTTGTCTGTTAATGTAACAACTGTACCGAAAGAAACGAGTGATGTAGTAGAAGTTGTAGGATCGAATACAACAGCTCTGTTGATACCATCCTGGAGTTCTGTAAGTTTGAGGTTGAGCCAGTGCTGCTGTTCGCGAGCAGACTTGTATTCCTGGTTTTCCTTCAAGTCTCCCTTTGCCTTTGCATCTGCAACTTCAATTGCATTTGCAGGAAGATCAACGTTCTGAATCTTATCAGCTTCTTCTTTCTTTTCCTTAAGTTTCTTAGCAGTAACAATCATACCCTTAGGCTGATTTGACTTTTCTTCAGATACACGGAACTTAAAGTCTGGGTATTTTTCAAGAATCTTACTACGAGCCTGTGCCTTATACTGAGGATCAATATCTGCAATATCATCAATAAGGGTATACATTTTCTTAACTGTATCTTCATCTTTAGAGAAAATATAATTGAAGAAAGCGTCATCCTTAAAGAGAAGGGTAGTAGCGTTCTTGTTAATCTTCTTGTTTTCTGTTGAATTAACGTGGTTGTTGATTTCACGGAATGTAAGTTCGATGATGTTAATAAGTGTAATCAACTGTTTTTCGTAGCTTACTCCGGCATTCTGGAACCATTCTTTATTCTGATCTTCTTTGAAGAAGTGAATTACTGCTTCACGGTAGTCTTTGTACTGTTCGAATGCAGTTCTTACAAGTTTCTGTACATCTTCAATGTAGCCAGCTGCAATTAAATCGTCCAAAAGTTTTTCATTAAGTACAGTTGGGAAGAGGCGGATATATTCTTCATTCCAGTTAGGAAGCATTTTAATGCTTGTTAAGAAGTCCTGGCGTAAGTGAGTATTTTTTGTGTCCTTGAGAAGTTCGTACATTTCTCTTGGATTTTCAATTCTGCTGTAAATTTCTGCAAATGTTTCTTTTACAGGGAATGCAAGCTGCTTATTTACGCTTCCAATATATTTTACAAGAAGGTAAGAAGCTAAAACCTGTTCAGTTACTTTTGAAATTGACTTTAAGTAGCCTGTAAAGTATGTGTACATTTCTGCAAAAAGTTCACTTGAAGTATCAGTAATATCACTTTCAAAGAACTTCATAAGAATATCTGCACGTGCAAAAAACTGTTTCTGTGCTTTAAATTCGTTAGAAAGTTTTTCTTCTGGAGAAATGTTTCCGTCGCGAACTGTGTACATTGAAATATCATTTGGATTTACACCAAAAGAAGAATCTGATTCAAGAATCTTCTTTGCTGCTGTATTCCAAGAAGTCCATTCGCCTGGAGTAAGAAGAGAAGGTACAAGTTCAGCCTTGATTCTCTTAAAGTCACAATTGTTATCGAAGCTCTTGATTATAGTCTTGAGAGTTTCAGCCTTGTTCTCTTTTACAAATTTTAAGAGATCAGCCTTCTTCATTGTTGCTTTCTTAACCCAAATGTGATCTTTTGAAAGAGGTTTAAGAGCAGTAACAGCCATAGAAAGCTTGATGTTGTCTTTAATTCCAACTGGATTACCAAACTGAATTGTAAGAGTATCCTGTTTTAAGCTTCTGATAATACCAACACCCCAGCTTCTGTGGAATACAAAGTTTCCTTTGTCAAAAGCAATGTGTTTTTCAAAGTCATTAATAGCTTCAAAAACGTTTCTGTAGCTCTGAGCAAGGTTTGAAGAACGGATATATTCTTCAAGATGACTGTGGTCAGAGTATTTACCACGATAACAATCGATAATTTCTTTTCTTGATCTAGAATCTTTAGGGTCAATTTCAAGATCCTGCTTAAGAATTGTGATTGCAATGTCCCAGTAACCGTTTTCTTTTGTAGCATTCTTTTTATACCAGTCGTAAAGTTCTGGTGTAAGAGTTGTTGTTTTGATTTCTCCCATAGTTTTAGAAATCTTTCTTCTAAGGAGCTGGAAGAAGTCGAACTCTGTTGGAATGTACTGAACGAGTTTTGACCAGATTTCTTTTACTGCATTGTAATTGTTGTTGTTAATATAACGGAGAATTGCTTTTTTGTAGTAGCTGATGGCATTTTCTGTATCACCTTCTGCTTCGTAATGTTCTGCAAGAACTTTTGCAAGGTCAGCTTCTTCAAAATCAATCTTAACGATAGTCGAATAAAGATCCCAAACCTTTTCATTACCTTCGGCAAGATAGCCATCGGCTAAGGTTCTAAGTGCAAACTTGTTATTTGGGTCGTCAGCAAGAATGCTTTCGCACAAATATGTAACAACGTTTTCCTTTTTGTTCTTCTGGAAAATATCAACAAGTGTAACAAGGTTTGAGTTGTCCAAAGAACCTTTCTGCAAGTCAAGAATACCGCAGATATAGAGGGCAATAATACTGTCCTTTGAATGTGAAAGCTGTTCTTCACAAATTGCATAAATTTCTTTAATACAATTTTCATTACGAGCTTTCTCCACGATGTTTGCCAGCTCTTTGAGATTGTTCTCTGTGTAGTTGTTAATTGTTGCACGAGTCCAAGTCTCTTCTTTAAGCATGTCCTGAACTGACTTTATCAAATCTGCCATTTTAATCTCCTTGCTATTTTATATAAGCTTCGTATACAGATGAATCCAAAATTTTAATCTTTAATAAAACCTCATTAATTTTGGCAGGATTTTCTCTTGCCAAATCATAATGATCCATTAGCCAGAAATAACAATTTAAAAGATGAGGAATAAGGATTTCGCTGTTACAGGAAGGATCCTTGAATTCCATCTCCATCGCATAAATGTCTTTTCTTAAGCGGGCAACTTCCTGAGAAGTAAGCTCTCTTTTGATATTTAAAACCCCAGAAAGAACCCCGTAAACAGGAATCCAATACTGAAGAGATTTTCCTGAATAGCCCTTACTTTTTGTCTTTTCGATAAGACATTTAATCAGTTCTGAATCAAGAAAGTCTAAATCTATATTTCCCGGGTCAGCAAAAAATGCTTCCCTAAACAATACTTTTCCAGCCTTGTCATCTCCACAAAGTGAATAGCAGTCAGCCAATTCCGCCAGTACAGAAGAAAGTCCTGGATAGATATTGTTTGCCTCTGTAAGGAAGTTTGTCGCATTCTGAAAATCGCCAAGTTTTTTGTAGCAAATGCCTGTCTTCTTGTAGATTTCAGCCTTTTGATAATCATCCTTTTGATCTAATAACTTTGTGAAATTTTCCAGGGCATTTGAAAAGAATCCTTGTTGAACTGAAAAAAAAATAGACTTGTAAATCTCTTTTTCTTCCTCTGTGTGAGTCTGGAGATATTTCCAGTCATTCAGTAAAACATCGCTGCGTTCAATCGGGTCTTCAAAATCCCTGAGTCTCTTTATGGATCCGACCCAGAAATTACAACACCTGTTAGCAAAAGAAAGTTCCTTTGAATCTATCATTGATACAAAGAGATTTTGGATTTCTTTTTGTGCTTCGAAAGGATTTCCTTCTCGTAATAAGTTAAGGACACCCTTAAATTTCTCTTCAGTCTGAAACTCCATAATGATTAAGTTTAATTTTATACAAGATAGGGGGGCTTAGTCAATAAAGTTTATGAAATTTTAAAAAAAATGGAACAAAGTATATACAGCTAAAGCTTTAATCTGTCAAGCATTTTTTTATAAAATATGATTTGTACTATATATTGCATTTAATTTATTGTAAAAATGTATATTATTTGATATTTTTTAAAGGTATGAAAAGTCCTATGTTAGCTCCATCTCTTTTGTCTGCCGATTTTGGCAATTTAGAAAAGGCAATTAAACAAATTGAAGAAAATAA
Source organism: Treponema sp. UBA4267 (assembly GCA_002395155.1). Lineage (GTDB taxonomy): Bacteria > Spirochaetota > Spirochaetia > Treponematales > Treponemataceae > Treponema_D. The sequence goes on along the minus strand of DGWD01000034.1, from coordinate 103,381 downwards.
TGGTTCTGTAGTTCATATAGATGTTATGGACGGACAGTTTGTTCCAGAAATTACTTATGGGCAGCCAATTGTTCGTTCAATTAGAAAACTGACAAAGCTACCTTTTGATGTCCATTTGATGGTGGATAATCCTGAACAGCAAATAGAATCTTTTGCAAAAGCTGGAGCTGACTGGATTGACTTTCATTTGGAAGCAACAAATCATGCTCACCGTCTAATTCAAATGATTCATGATTTTGGTAAGAAAGCAGGCGTTGCTATTTGTCCTGGAACTCCTATTTCTGCACTGTCGGAATTGCTGGAATCTGCCGATATTATATTAGTGATGACTGTCAATCCTGGATGGGGTGGGCAGAAAATTATTCCGTCTTGTGTAAAGAAGGTTGTGGATTTGAAAAATATCCGCCAGGAAAAGGGATACAAGTTCCTTATTGGAGTGGATGGAGGAGTTAATTCAGAAACTCTTGCTTCTGTAAAAGATGCAGGGGCAGATGTAATTGTTTCCGGCTCTGCTTTTTTCAATAACACACTTAATTGGAGTTAGTTTTTTTTATGAAAAAAATTATTGCAATTACAGTTTTGTTCTGTACTTTTGCTTTTATGGGATTTTCCTCAGAGTCTGCTACAAGGGCTTTTGTAGAAGGCTGCCGGTCTTATTCCCAAGGAGACTGGGCTTCTGCAAAATTCATGCTAAAAAAGGCTGTTTCTTATCCTGAAAATATTAATCCAGACACTTACTATATGCTTATCGCGGCTGAAGTTAATGATGGTGATAATAAAAGTGCTTTAGATGATTGTAATCTTTATCTGGATCATTTTCCTGAATCAATTTACTATCCAAGAGTTTCTTATCTTAAGGGAAAAACTCTTTACAATCTTGGGGAGTACGAAAAAGCCATCATCACTCTTAGCGATTTTTGTCATCAAAATGAAAATGATGATTTGTATTCCTATGCACTCTTTTACATTGGTGAATCCTTGTTTGCATGTTATAAATATGACCAGGCAAGAGAAATTTATCAAACAATTATAAAAGATTTTGCAAATTCAGAAAAAGCTCCTGCTGCACAATATCGTATAGATACAATTGATCAGAGAAACAGGGAAGAAAAGTTAATTTATCTTTTAAAACAGACTGGTGAAGAATATTTGTCTGCAAAAGAGGATTATGAAAAACAGCTTCGTTTGTACAATTCCGAATCAATTAATAATACAAGACAAAGACTGGAAGACGCTCAGTCACGAAATGAAGAACTTGAAAGACAGGTTTCTGATTTAGAAGCTCAACTAGCGGCTCTTCGTTCTGCTAATGCTGTAAAAGAACTTAGCGTTAGTGCAGATGAAGTTGATGTTCCAAATGCCGAACCTTATGATGAAACTAAGGAAACTCTTCGTAAACTTAAGGAAAAAGCTTTGGAAGCTCAGCGTATTCTTGAGGGAAAGAAAGAATGAAAAAAATAATATTTATAAGTGCTTTGTTAATTTCTGTTTTCTCATTTACAGCTTGTGCTTCTTCAAAAAAACTTGAAGCAAAAAATGCAACAGAAGCTTCATCAAATGAAAAAAAGACAAATAAAAAGAATGGGAAAAAGGGGGCTAAGGCTTCCAAGAATAATATAATTGAAGCTTCAACTAAAGATTTAACTCATAAAGAAGGTATTGTTCAGGTAAAAGTTAAGCCAAAGATGGGAACTTACAATATTGCAGTTGCAGATGAAAATGAAAAACTTATTCAGGTTCTTTCTGCTGCAAATGAATATACCACAACAAATATCTTTCTTAAGGTAGATAAAAAAGTTTACGGATTAGCTGCTGCTCCAAATGTAAAGTGCACTGTTTCAAAAAAAGACAATGTAGTTTTTATAAATTATGAAATAAATAAAGTGGCAGATGTAGTTTTGGCCATGGATTTTATCCAGTCGACTCCTGAACGCGATATAGATATGGTTAAATGTACAATTTCTGTAAAAAATACAGGAAAAAAGAAGGCTGCTTTTACAGTAAAAGAAGTTCTCGATACTATTCTTGGCGAAAAAACAGACAGTCATTTTTATACTTTCGATAATCAGCCAGTTAAAACCGAAGTTTTGTATAGAAACTTAAAATTGCAGAAGTGGTTTACATCTAGAAATGAATCTACTTCTATGCAGTTGTTGTTTGATGGTGGTGATACAAGTGCTCCAGAGCTTTTTGTCCTCGCAAATTATTCAACTCTCGCATCATCTTACTGGGAACCTGATATGGCTACAATTCGTTCATTTAATACGGTTCTTTCATATAACAACTCTGCAGTAGGTGTTATTTGGCCAAGTGTAAATCTTCTTTCTGAACAAACTGCCGATTTTGTTTATTATCTGGCATTTGCAACTGATGGTGCAAAACCTTGTGGTGATCAATACGTTTATGGTATGTCTTCAGAAAAGAAAAATAATACCACTGAGTCAGTTTCTATTAAAAAAGATGAAGAACCTAAAGATACAGTTATAAATATTTCTGAAGGACTAGTTAGCACCAATAAAACTCCAGAAACTAAAGCAGAAGTTGTAAATACTGATAATAATTCTACATACAATAAAGATGAAGTTGCTGGTAACGAGACTCAGACAAATGTTTATAATGATGAAGTTACTAACAGTTATAATGATGATGTAGCAAACGAGTCTGAAGAAGTTGTTAAAAAGAAATTTGAAGAAAATTACACTCCTAAAGCTACTGAATCAGTTGAATTTAATGTTAAGAAGCTTTCAAGAGAAAAATTTACTCCAGAATATATTCAGAAACTTTTGGATAGAATTGCAGAACTTGAAAAAGACAGTGCTTCTGTAAACAGAGATGAATTGTTGAAATTAAATCAGGAACTTGATCAGATTCTTGAGGCCTTGAGGGAATAAAAGTATATGACTAAAGATGTGCTTACTCTTGCAAGTCAGGATATGCGCAGACGTCATTTTGCAACTGCGATTAAACGTCTGGAAGCTCGTGCTGATGTTTATGAAGGAAATTTTGAATACTATCTTACATTGGGAATTGCTTGTCTCTATGTAGGTGATGTAGGAGCTTCATCATCATATTTTCAGCTGGCACGCAGAATTAAACTTACTGATACCAGACTTTTGTTAGGGCAGGCAGCAATTTTTCTTAGAAGAGGAGATACTGCAAGAGCTCTTCAATATTATCTTGAAATAAAAGAAAACGAACCTTTGAATAAAACTGCAGAACAAGCTATGGAATTTATAAGAATTCATGGTGATTATGATACAATTTGTCGTTGGGTTGATACGGGGCGAATTGAACAGTTTTATCCACCTCTCGGTTTCAATCCTAATAAAGTGCTTGCTATTCTTTTTCCAATACTAGCCTGTTTTGTTGGAGTTCTTGTTGCTATTTTTATATTCCCAAAAAACAAAACTTATACAGGGACAAGAGCTGATCTTTCTAAAATTGAACTTACAAGTGAAGAAAAGTCAGATGCAAAAGAAGAAGATTTAACAACTCAATCCTACAAATTTGTATTCACAAGTAAAGAAATTACAAAAAAATATAATAATGCAATTCAGTATTTTCAGAATCATAGAGATAATGCAGCTCAGATAGAGATTAATTATCTTTTAAATTCAAATGCAAGTCTTTCAATAAAACAGAAGGCAACTACTTTAATGGGATATTTGGAAATTCCTGATTTTGACACTATAAGGGATGTTCCAACTTGTTCAGATGTTCTTGAAAATTATATTCTATATCTTGATTGCTGGGTTAATTGGGGCGGAAAAATATCTAATGCTCAAACTTACGAAAACGGAAGTTATTCTTGTGATTTAATTGTTGGTGATGATTCTTTATCTCGTTATGAAGGAACTGTAACTGTAAAGTTTGATTCAACTCCAATTCTGGATGGTAGTCAATTTGTTAGAATTCTTGGTAAAATAGTTGTTGAAGATGGTAGACTTTGCTTAAAAGGTCGTGCTGTTTATCAAAGCGTACATAAATAATCATTTTTTTTAAGAAAATTTTGAAATTTTTTTTAAAAATTTGGTAAAAATAGTCAAATCGAGGCCATATTATATACGGGAGGAAGGTGGCTTATATGTCTAGTTCTATTGATTCGATGGATACTTCGGAAAAAATGAAGGCCCTTGAGGCTGCTCGCCTGCAGATTGAAAAACAGTTTGGGCAGGGAGCTATTATGAAACTCGGTGATAAAGCCGATACTGCTGGAATCAATGTGATTCCTTCTGGTTCTATTCTGCTTGATGAAGCACTTGGAATTGGAGGTTATCCACGTGGTAGAGTTATTGAAATGTTTGGTCCTGAAAGTTCAGGTAAGACTACATTAGCTTTACATGCAATTGCCGAAGCTCAGAAATTGGGTGGTGTTGCTGCGTTTGTTGATGCAGAGCATGCTTTGGATCCAGTTTATGCTAAAAACCTTGGCGTAAATATTGATGAGTTGTGGGTTTCGCAGCCAGATACTGGTGAACAGGCCCTTGAAATCACTGAAAATTTAGTAAGAAGTGGTGCTGTTGATATTGTCGTTGTCGATTCTGTTGCGGCTTTGACTCCTGAAAAGGAAATTGAAGGCGAAATGGGTGATGCTGTAATGGGTATGCAGGCACGTCTTATGAGTCAGGCTTTGCGTAAACTTACTGCTATTATTGGAAAATCAAATTGTATTGTAATTTTCATCAATCAGATTCGTATGAAAATTGGTGTAATGTTTGGTAATCCGGAAACTACTACTGGTGGACAGGCTTTGAAGTTTTATTCATCTGTTCGACTTGATATTCGCCGAATTGAAACAATTGATGGTAAAGGTGACGAAGATGCAGTTGGAAACCGTGTCAGAGTAAAGATTGTAAAAAATAAAGTTGCACCCCCATTTAGAAAGTGTGAACTTGATATTTACTTTGGAAAAGGTATTTCTGCTTCTGCTAGTTTGCTTGATTCTGCTGTAAAACACGGAATAATTGATAAACGTGGAGCCTGGTATAACATGGGCGAAGAGAAGATCGGGCAGGGTAAGGAAAATGCTGTTACTTTTATTGAACAGAATAAAGACCTTGCAGCAGAAATTGAAGCAAAGATTCGTGCTGAAGTTTTTCCAGGACAGGTTTTGAAAGATAAAGAGGGAAATTCTGTAGCTGAAAAAGAAAAGAAATTATCTAAAAAGACTGAAAAGTCCGATGATAAAACTCTTGAAGAGTAAATTTTGCTATTTAGAAACAGATACCTTTGTTTATGAAACGAGTGTTATTGGGGTTAGGTTCTAATAAGACATATAAAGGTCATTCTTCATTAGAGCTCCTTTCTTTTGCGAGAGAGGAGCTCGCTTTGATTATGAAAGATTGTGTCTTTTCATCTGTTTATAGAACCAAGGCAATGTATGTTGAAGATCAGGATGATTTTTATAATATGGCTGCTCTTGGCTATGTTGACAATAAGACTGATCCTTTTGAATTCCTAAAAAAAATTAATTTAATTGAAGCTAAGTATGGAAGGGACCGAGATAAAGAAATTCGTTTTGGGCCACGTTCTCTTGATATTGATATAGAACTTTTTGGGGATGATACAATTTCGGATCCAATTCTTCAAATTCCACATGTTAGAATGGAAGAAAGAGCTTTTGTTTTAGTTCCTGCTATTGAGATTTTAAAAGATTCTGCCGATGAATTAATAAGGAAGAAATATTCAGCATGCCTCTTAAAATTAGAGAAAGAGGGAAAGGCTGATGACATAGAAAAACTTCTATAAATCACTTCCTTATTCCTACAAGGTGGCAGAAGATGGAACAGATTGAAACAAACGATTCCGCTAAAACAGCAGTAAAACATAAGTACAGAGCTGGAGAATTTGAAGGTCCTCTTGATTTACTATGGACTTTAATTCGTGAAAGTAAAGTAAATATTTATGATATTCCTATTGCACAGATTACAGAACAATATCTGGAATATCTGGATTTTGCAGTGCAGACCGATTTGGGAGATTTGTCGGAATTTTATAGTTGGGCTGCCAAATTAATTTACATAAAAAGCCGTATGCTCCTGCCTGTAGAAGTTGCTTATGATGATGAAGATGAAGAAGATCCTCGTCAGGAACTTGTAGATAAACTGATTGAATATCAGAAATTTAAAACGCTATCATCTCTTATGGAAGAAAAGGAAGATGATTCTGAATGGAACTTTGAACGTAAAAAGATTCAGAGGGTTTTGCCGTTTGATGAATCTGACCAGGAGTGGGAAGAAGTAGATACCTGGGAACTTTTGCAGAAAATGCAGGAAGTTTTCAAATCAATCATGCATCAGTATTCAAATGAAAAGATTTTGAATATGTATGAGGAAATTTCGGTAAACGAAAAAATAACTCTTATGAATGAACTTCTTGAAGATAAAAAAGAGTGCCTTTTTACAGATTTGCTAACTCGTCCTGGAAATGAAATGGATGTAATTTGTGCTTTTATGGCTATACTTGAAGCTGTAAAATTTAAGATGATAACCATCTTCCAAAATAAACTTTTTGGTGATATAAAAATATGCGCCAGACAAGATAATAATGGCTATATTCCAAGTGAAGATGAATTAACATCAAACTAAACCTTATAATCTAAATCAAATCTAAGAGGCAGCATGTATTTGCCATAACTAGAGGATCATAAAAAATGGATTTTAACAAAGAAACAGCCCTTTGCGAAACAATTTTATTTTTGGAAAGCGAACCATTAACAACAAAAGTTCTTTCAAATAAAGCTCAGCTTTCAGAAGAAGTTGTAGAAAAATGCCTTGAAAAGCTGAAGGAAAAGTATGCTTCAGATGATTGCGGTATTGAATTAGCAATGATTACTGGAGGCTGGTGTCTTTGTCCTAAAAAAGAATATTGGGATGTTTTGAAAGAATTTTATGGTTCAAAAAGGGAAGGTCGTCTTTCTAAATCTGCAATGGAAACCCTTGCTATTATTGCATATTCTCAACCAATCACTCGTGCAGAAATTGAACAAATACGTGGGGTTGGTGTAGATAATATGATTCGTCTTTTAATTGACAGAAATCTTATTAAAGAAGTAGGAAAAAAAGAAGCTCCTGGTCGTCCAACTTTATTTGGAACAACAAAAGAATTCTTAAAACTTTTCCGTCTGAATTCAATTGCAGAACTTCCAAAACTTGACGAAGATGAACAGGAGAGATTCGAACTTGCCCGCTAATCATAATCAAAAAATTGAAAAAAACACAGAAAAAGAAGAAATCCGACTCCAGACTTATTTAGCTCATTGTGGCCTTGCAAGTCGACGTGCTTCGGAACAAATAATTCTAGATGGTCGTGTAAAGGTAAATGGTCAGCTTGTAACAACTTTAGGTACAAAAGTAAGTGATAAAGATCTGGTTACTGTTGATGATAAAAAAATCCAGCTGGAAAGTAAAAAACGTTATGTTTTATTAAATAAACCTGCAGGTTTTGTTTGTTCATCTTCAGATGAAAAAGGTAGAGCTGTTGCTGCTGATTTACTCAAGGATAAATATTCTGAAAGACTTTATAATGTAGGTCGCCTTGATATGTACAGTAAAGGTATGATTATCTTTACAAATGATGGAGAATTTGCAGCAAAATTATCTCACCCTTCTAGTCAATTGGAGAAGGAATATATAGTAGAAACTAGTCAGGATATTCCAGAAGGTTTTCCTGCACGTTTTGAAAAAGGGATTAGGGTAGAGGGTGTTTTTTACAAATGTATTCGATGCCAGATTTTGAAGTCAAGAAAGATTAAGATAGTTTTGATAGAAGGTAAAAACCGTGAAATTCGAACCGTCCTTGAATCACAAAATATAGGAACAAAATCACTGGTTCGCGTAAGAATTGGAAACGTTAATTTAGATGATTTGAAGCCAGGAGATTCAAGAGATTTAACTGATATAGAAGTAAAAGGACTGTTAAAGCTTTGCAAATAGGAGGTCTTTATGATAGTTGCAATTGATGGGCCAGCTGGAACTGGAAAAAGTACCATTGCTAAAATAATAGCAGAAAAACTTAATATTACTTTTTTGAATAGCGGGGGCTTTTACAGGGCGTTCACAATTGCAATTCTAGATGAAGGTCTGGACTACAAGGATGAAGAAAAAACTCTTGCCTTTTGCAAAGAACAGAAGCTTGAATATACAAAAGAAAGTCATTTCATCTTAAATGGAAAAGATGTTACTGAGCATTTGCATGATGATAGAGTTGCAAAAAATGTAGCTCAGGTAAGTGCTATTGTTCCTTTGCGACATTATGTAAATAGCCTGATGAGGGAGATTACAAAATCACTTAGCATTGTTTGTGAAGGTCGTGATATGACCACTGTAGTTTTCCCAAATGCTGAACATAAAATTTATCTTGATGCAAATCCTGATGTTAGAGCCCAGAGGCGTTTTGATCAGGGTGTAAGCAATATGACGCTGGAAGAAATCAAACAATCTATTATAGAAAGAGATAATATTGATAAAAATAAGAAAGAAGGTGCTCTTAAGATAGCTCCCGATGCCTTATATATCGATACCTCGAACTTGACGATAGATAAGGTTTGTGAGATAATATTTAAACAAATTTCATAAAATAAAGGTTTTACAATGGAAGAAATGGAAGTGGAAAAGGAAGTTGCCCAGAACTCCAAGGGAGACTTTCAGGCACAATTAGAGGAATCTCTGAAAGAATTCAATGCACCTCAGGCAGGTCAGTTAGTAGATGGAACAGTAGTTCAAGTTACAAATGATTATGTTTACGTTGACATTGGAGACAAATCAGAAGGTTTAATCCCTACAGAGGAGTTCGCAGGTGATCTGCCGAAAGAAGGGGATAAGGTTCAGGCTTATTTATCAGGATACAATGCAAATGGTCCTGTATTGTCAAAAAAGAAGGCTGATTCAAAACGTTATTTGAAAGAAATTCAGGCCGCATGGAAGGATAAGACTCCAGTTGATGGTACAATTTCTAAGGTAGTAAAGAGCGGTTACGAAGTAAATCTTGGTATTGACCGTGCAGCTTTCTTGCCAATTAGTCAGGCTGATTCAGAAAAAATTGAAAAGCCAGAATCATTACTTGGTTTGAAATCAAAGTTCTATATTGAACGTCTTTATTCAGATAATAAACTTAATCCTGTTGTTAATCGTCGTAAGTATTTGGAAGAACAGATTGATGCAAAACGTGAAGCTTTCTTCGCTAATACTCAGATTGGAGATACAGTAAAAGGTACAGTTAAGAGTTTTACAAGTTTCGGTGCATTTATTGATTTGGGAGGCTTTGATGGTCTTCTTCACATCAATGATATGAGCTGGGGACACGTAGCTCGTCCAAAGGATTTTGTAAAGAAAGGTCAGGAAATCGAACTTAAGGTTATCCGCCTTGATCAGGATGAAAAGAGAATTAATCTTTCATTGAAACACTTTACAGAAGATCCTTGGATTCATTTCGAAGAAAAATATCATTTAAATGATATCGTAAAGGGTAAGGTTACAAAACTTACTGAATTCGGTGCATTTGTTGAACTTGAAGAAGGAATTGAAGGTCTTGTTCATATCAGTGAATTCTCTTGGACAAAGAAAGTAAACAAGCCAGAAGATATGGTTTCTGTTGGTCAGGAAGTTGAAGCAATGATTCTTGGATATGATATTCAGGAAGGACGTGTTTCTCTTGGTTTCAAACAGGCTACTGAAAATCCATGGGAAAAGATTTCTGAAAAATATCCAGTAGGTACAAAAGTAAAGGGAAAAGTTGTAAAAGTAACTAACATTGGTGCTTTTGTTTCTCTTGAAGATGGTATCGACGGTTTCCTTCATGCAGATGATATTTCTTGGACAAAGAAAGTAAAACATCCAGGTAGCGAATTGGCTGTAGATCAGGAAGTTGAAGTAGTTGTAATTGAATGTGATCCAGAAACTCACAGAATTAGGGTTGGAATTAAACAGCTTACTGATAATCCTTGGAAGGCATTTGCAGAAGAATACAAACCAGGTTCTACATTAGAAGGAGAAATTACTTCTATTACAGATTTTGGTGTATTTGTAAAAGCTCCAAATGGAATTGAAGGTCTTGTAAACAAGGCTAACCTCAGCGAAGAAAAGGATGTTCCTTTTGAAGAAGCTGTAACAAAATACAAGGTTGGAGACAAAATCAACGTTTTCGTTGTTGATGTAAAAGTTGAAAAGGAACAGGTTGCATTCTCTGTACGCGAATACAAGAGAAAGCAGCAGCGTGATGAAATTTCACAGTATATGTCAACTTCAAACGATAATGACGATGGAGCTTTCACTCTTGGTGATATGATTAAATCACAGAAGAATGACTAAACAGGAAAGTGGTTTGGGATTTCCAGACCACTTTTTTAAGTTTGAACGCATTGTATGTTTAAAGGACAGACAATGCGTTTACTTTTAAACAGAATGAATAAAAAAATTGTAGCTTTTGTAGGAGAAAGTTCTTTTACAAAAGAAATAACAGCCTTAATTCAGACTCTTTCCACAAATAATTCTTCAGTTTTGTTAATTGGAGAAAGAGGTTCTGGTAAGCGTTTGATAGCTCAGCATATTCATTTTTCAATTGCTAAAAGTTTTGGATATTTCTTTGAAGTAAATTGTAAATCCTTTAATCAAAATCAGATACTGGAAGCTTTTGATACTGTAAATAAACTTATAGCTTATAAACAAAGAATTACTTTATTTGTAAGTTTTGTAGATGAAATGCCTGTTATCCTTCAGAAGACTTTTTTGGATCTGATTAAAGCTACGGGCCAAAAGGGAATGGATTTAAAGGTTATTTGTTCTGTTGAATCATCCTTGGAAGAAAAAGTAAATAGCGGTAAATTTTTACCAGATTTATACTACAGATTAAATGCAATTGTTTTGAACATTTTGCCTTTAAGACAAAGAAAGGAAGATATTATTCCTTTGGCAGAAAGTTATTTACAAAATTTTGCAAAAAAATCTGGATATAAGTTTACTTCTTTTTCTGAAGCTGCAAAGGAAGCAATGCTTAATCATTTTTGGTTAGGTAATGCGGATGAATTAATTAATTCTGTACAGAGGGCATTCATTGTTGGTCAGGAGCCGGTGATAAAGGCTGTTGATTTAGGACTGGAATCAGAAGCTTCTGTAGAGAATTTTTCTCCTATTGAAACTGAGTTGGATGATAAATCATTAAAGTCTGCTGTAGACCTTTTTAAGAAGGAATATGTAACAAAGATTCTGGAAGAAAATGGCTGGAACCAAACTAAAACTGCCCAGATACTTGGAATCCAAAGGACTTATGTGATAAGATTAATGAACGAATTAAATATTCGTAAAAAATAAATTAACAAATTAAATAATTAGATTTGTAAAATTGATTGAATTATTTGAGGTAAAATAAAATGGCAGATAAGGCAGAAAATCAGACATCATCTTCAAAATTGAATTCTTTTCTTGAAAAGAATAAAAAGGGTCTTTTAGGACTTTTAATTGCTCTTATTGTATGTTTGGCAGCTTACATTGTTATTTCAGCTGTAAATAATAATACAAAAGAAAAGAATTTAGCTGAGATTGAAGAAATTTCATATACATTAACACATGATTCAGCTTCGCTTGATGAAAGTGAATTAAATGCAAGACGTATTGATGCTATTGATAATCTTGCTGCTTATGCAAAGAAGGGTGGAATTGTTGGTGCTCGTGCAAATTACCTTTGTGCTGAATTGACATATCAGCTGAAGAAATATGAAGATGCAGTAACTTATTACGAAGCTACAGCAAAAAAAGCTGGTAAAACATATTTAGCTCCAGTTGCATATTATAATCTTGGTGTTTGTTATGAACAGTTGAATAAACTTGAAGATGCTGCTGCAAATTACAAATTAGCAGCTGATTCAAAATCGTTTGCACTTGTTCCTCATGCAAAATTTTCTTATGCACGTGTAATTGAATCTAGCGGAAATAAGGCAGAAGCTATTACTGCTTATACAGAATTATATGATGCATATCCAAATGATAATTGGGGAAAATTAGCTAAAACAAGACTTATTGCTCTTAAAGCTCAGAATAAAGCTGAGTAACCTTTAATAAGAGTTTTTAATATGAAGACATGCAATAAATTTAAGTATATTTTTTTACTTTTATGTTTTGTATGTCTTTTTATATTTAACTCTGGATGTGGACTGGATGTATTCTATGTCATGCCGGCCCCTGTTACAAATGTTCACACCCCAAGCTACGATTCATCAGACTTTTCGGAACGCTATTTTTCATTTTTTACAAATGAAAATATAACAAGTAACTCTGGCTTTAGTTTTAAGGGAACCGATATTTACTACAGAATTTTTGATTCTTCATCACAAATGAATAGTGAAGTTAGTTCTTTAGTATCTCTTTCAAATAATGAATCAACAAGTAATACAGCCGCCTCAAAAATGATTGAAACTTACAATTTTAATAAGCTTAGAATTAGTGGCTACTATGATGAACCTTTAATTCCATACACTGGCGAAAATAAACAAATATATGTACGCCTTTCTGATTATCAGAGTATTGAATTATATTCTGCAAGGATTCTTGAAGGTGGAGAAAACGGAACTTATGTAAATAGTTCTACTACTAAAACTATTCCTGTTAGAAACGTAAATAGAACCAGTTTTAATTTTGGCCGTTCTGGAAGTAATGATAAAGCTCCTGCCCAAGGCGATGATGATGTTGATTATACAAGTGGACCGACAAATCATAAGTGGTACGTTGCAATGTTCGCTGTGGCTGTAGGTTACGATTATACATATACAAATTATTATAGTAATATCCTTTATTTAGGAGCTGTTACTATAGACGCATCTGCAATAGATAACTAAAAATTATGAAATCCTAAAGATTAAGAAAAATTACCTATAAAGATTTGTTTCAAAAAAAGTTCAAATATGCTAGTATGCTAGTACGGATGAGTTTTTCAATTAATTCAAAAATACTTGTTAATATCTAATAGGAGCTGGTATAATTGAAAAAGGTTGAAATCCTGTAAAATTTTACCAAACAAAGCGGTGAATATTATTACTAAATCATTTGAACCTACAAAAAATCGAGAAGTTAAGGTAAAAAATCCTAGCAATAAAGAATGGTGTGAAATCCTTCAAAGGGGCTGGGAATTGGTTTGTGTAGAACAGGTTAAAAATGATCAGATCTGCACTTTTAAAATTGCATAAATCTAAATAAGTGGTAATGGACGCAAAGATAGTTAATGCTTTTTTGACAGCTGGAATGAATGCTTTCCAAAATATGTTTGGAATTCAAGCACAACCAAAAGAAGCTCATCTTCTGGATTTTAGAAGCGGACATCCATGGGACATTTCTGGTGTCCTTTGTATAAGGGGAAATTGCAATGGTATAGTCTGTTTCCGCCTTCACAAAATTCTTGCCACAAAGATGCTTCAATTATCTGGCGTAAATTGTAAACCTGAAGAATTCCTTAATATGGAAAAAGAATTAGTAATGGAATTTACAAATATTATTTCAGGTAATGCCGTTTCTGAATTAAAAGATATTTATCTTGATATAACCCCTCCAAAAATTATTACAGGTCATAATCACGAAATTAGCTGGTCAACAAACATTCCTGTAATAGCAATTCCTTTTTATACTGAAAAAGGCCCTTTTGAAGTAGATGTTTCTCTTTATTAAACATTAATTTTACATATAAAAAAATATCAATGTTAAATAAAAAAGTCTGCCTTGTAGACAGACTTTTTTGACGCTTGGCAGAATCGAACTGTCGACCTACTGCTTAGAAGGCAGTTGCTCTATCCAGCTGAGCTAAAGCGCCGATGAATGTAATATAACAAATTTACGTGCTTTATTCAAGACCTATCATCTCTTTCATTGTACGCCAGCCAAGCATTGCACATTTTACTCTAGCAGGCATATGGGAAATATCTTGAAGTGCAGCGGCTTCATCAAGTTGTTCAAGTTCTTCGTCTGTAATACTTCCCTTAATCATACGGTCAAAAATATCTGCAAGTTTGAGGGCTTCTTCCTTGGTTTTGCCGATTAAAACATCTGCCATCATATCTACAGAGGCCTGACTTATGGCACATCCACTTCCAGTGTAAGAAGCATCTACAATCACGCCTTTATCATTAATCTTTAATTCCAGGGTAATCTGATCACCACAACTTGGGTTTACACCTTCCAGACAAAAAGTAGGGTTGTCCATCTTTTTTTTATGAGTTGGATTTACGTTGTGTTCGTTTAAGATTTCTCGGTAAAGTTCCTTTGTATTCAATTTTTGCTCCTTTTATCTTTTACAAAGATACTAAAAACTAGTCTTTATAACCACTCCATTCTCTGATTTTTGCAATTTTTTCCAGGAAGTAGTCAACTTCTTCTTCTGTATTATAAAAGTAAAGACTTGCTCTTGCACTTGATTGAATTCCAAGGTATTGCCCTAGAGGTTGTGCACAATGGTGTCCGGCACGTATAGCAATATGTTCATCACTTAGAAGGGTTGCAATATCATGAGGATGTACGCCATCGATTGTGAAAGTTACAATTCCATGCCTTTTTAGAGGATCGTCTGACCCAACAAAATGGATATGAGGAATTTTTTTCATTCCCTCCATCATTCTGATTGTAAGATTTCGTTCATGTTCTTCTATAAAGTCAAACCCAACAGATTGAATATAGCGTACGGCAGCTGCAAGTCCTACAGCATCCCCGGCACTTACTGTTCCAGCTTCAAATTTATGTGGAAGTTCAGCATAGGTTACCTTATCGCGTGTTACATATTCAATCATTTCTCCACCACGCAAAAATGGTGGCATAGCTTCCAAAAGTTCCTTTTTGCCATAAAGAACCCCGATTCCCATTGGTCCGCATAGTTTATGACCAGAAAAAGCTAAAAAGTCACAATCTAAATCCTGAACATCAACCTTCATGTGAGGAACTGACTGAGCCCCGTCGACAACCATTACTGCTCCAACTTTATGTGCCATAGCAGCAACCTTTTTAACAGGGTTTTCGGTTCCCAAAACATTACTTACATGGGTCATAGCCACAATTTTTGTTTTATTAGTGATTTTGGACTGATATTCCGAGTCAGGAATTATTCCGCTTTCCTTATCACATTCAAGATATACAATTTTTGCACCTTTTGCTTCGCAAACCATACGCCATGGAAGCATATTGGAATGGTGTTCCATACCGGTGATTACAATTTCATCTCCGGCATTAACATTTGCCATACCATATGTATAAGCAATAAGATTTAAGCTTTCTGAGGCATTTCTAGTAAAAATGATTTGACAGGATTCTTTTGCATTTATAAATTGTGCAATTGTATCTCGCGAATGTTCATAAGCCTGAGTTGCTCTTTCACTCAGATCATAAAGGCCTCTGAGTGGGTTTGCATTTGCAGTTGCATAAAAATGCTTCATTGCATCTAATACCAGAAAAGGTCTCTGGGCAGTTGCAGAAGTGTCAAAGTAAACCAATTGTTCATTTTCTTTTGAGCTGTGCTCATCGATTGCCTTAAAAAAAGGAAAATCTTTTCTATATTTGTTCATATCTTGCTCTTATAGTTGTGATGTAGAATAAACTTTTTCCAAATTATTCCTCTTCATTTTTGTCCAAATAGCTGTTGATCAAAGCCTTAGTTTCTTCATCTGGAATTGTATCCATTACAGCCTGAACTCTAGCTCTTGCCATGATTTTTTCTGCGGCTTCCTTACAGATTCCTCTTGATTGCATGTAGAAAAGCAAATCAGAACCAAGTTTTCCGATTGTAGAACCATGTTCTCCCTGAATGTCATCTTCATCACAGAGGATGATAGGGAAGGACTTGTTCATGGTTGTTGGAGAAAGTATTAAAGTCTCCTCGAACTCATTTCCGTTTGCACCACGGCAGCCGTTTTTAAAGTCAAGAGTTCCCCGATATACCTTAGTTGCATCGTCCTTTATTGTTCCGTGAACCTGCATATCACAAATTGACTTTCGGCCGTAGTGGTAAACAGTGTGGTTCATATCAAGATACTGCTTGTCCTTACAGATATAGGCAACATTTGCATTAAATTGCGATTCGTTTCCATTTAAGTTTACATGTAGTCCTGAATCAATGTGTTGACCACCAAGTTCTATAAGTGTGAACTGGGTTTTAGCAGAATCATCTGCTGTAATTCCTGTATCATCAAGCTGCAGAGTTGAGTTTCCAAGCAACTGTACTTTTACAATATTGATAGAGGAATTTGCTTCGGCATAAACCTTTGTCTGGAAGAGGGAGGTTTCTGCATCACCTGTATAGATAAAGATGACGGTAGACTGACTTCCAGCCTTTGCGTGAATCAATTGGCGGGAAATGGATGCATTTTGAAAATCGTAATTAAGGATAAGGGGCTGATCCAATTTGCCTTCGATTGTAATGTACTGACCATTTGGATCTACCTGGTCCATAAGTTCGATTAAAGGATGTTTTCCGTCAGTCAGTTTCTGGTATTCTCTTTTTTCAGCTATAGAACCGTCTGGCTTGCGGTTATCTTTTACTTTCGGGTTAGATCTGTTGAAGGTTCCGCTCTGAATTTCTGGAATTGAGTCAGGAGCCTTTTGATTACTAATTGTAACACCCTTTGGTAAAGCCTTTATGTCTGCATTTTTGATGGTGAAGTCAGCCTTTACTGAAACGGTGTCGTTATTTGATTTAAGCCAGTTCCAGGTGATTGAAGGAACTGAATTAACCTTTATATTCTCGTATGTCATAACTTTCCTTGTTCTAGAATCTGATATAGTTTGTAACTAGTAGGTAGAAACTAAAAAATTGCTATCGCAATTTTTTTTAACGTTTCTGCTATAGTTTGTCATTTGTAGGTAGAAACTAAAAAATTGCTTACGCAATTTTTTTTAACGTTTCTGCTATAGTTGACCTTTCATCTCCAACCTTATCAGATTATTCATCTCTACGGCGTATTCTAGTGGCAGTTCTTTGCTTACTGGGTTTGCGAATCCGCTTACTATCATGCTGCGAGCATCATCTTCTGGAATTCCTCTGCTCATAAGGTAGAACAAGGCATCACCTGAAATACGTCCAATTTTTGCTTCATGGCCTACGTCACAATCATCTGTCATTATCTGCATTGCAGGAATGGTGTCAGAACGACTGCGAGGATCCAACATTAAACTTTCGCAAGACACAGAAGCCTTACTTCCTTTTGCCTTTTTATCAATATAAATGGCAGAACGGTAGTAGCTTTCTCCTCCATCCTTTGAAATTGACTTTGTAGTAATTACACTGCTTGTATTTGGAGCCAGATGTACCATTTTTGCACCTGTATCCAAAGACTGTCCGTGACCGGCAAATGTAACGCCTGTAAATTCCGCACTTGCACCGCGACCTACTAAATCACTTTCTGGGAAAAGGTAAGAAACGTGGCTTCCGAATGAACCGGAAATCCATTCGATTTTTCCGCCTTCTTCCACCTTTGCACGTTTAGTGTTCAAGTTATACATATTTTTTGACCAGTTTTCGATGGTCGAGTAGCGGAGGTGGGCATTTTTCTTTACAAAAAGCTCAACAGCTCCAGCGTGCAGGTTTGCTTCATTATACTTAGGTGCAGAACAACCTTCGATAAAGTGAAGATCCGCTCCTTCATCAACTATGATAAGAGTGTGTTCGAACTGACCGGCTCCCTTTGCATTCAGACGGAAGTAAGACTGTAGAGGGATAGAGAGGTGAACTCCCTTAGGAACGTAAACGAAACTTCCTCCTGACCAGGCGGCTCCGTGAAGTGCTGCAAATTTGTGGTCTTGAGGGGTGATTAAGGTCATAAAATATTCCTGAACCATTGGTCCCCATTCTTTAGATTTAAGGGCTTCTTCAAAACCTAAATAAACAACCCCCTGCTTTGCAACCTCGTTCTGAACATTGTGGTAAACCAGTTCTGAATCATACTGGGCACCAACACCGGCCAAAGACTTTCTTTCAGCTTCAGGAATACCTAACTTTTCGAAAGTCTGCTTAATATCATCAGGAACATCCTCCCATTTTCCGCTCATCTGAGTTTTTGGGCGAACGTAAGTTGCAATTTTTTCCATATCGAGGCCTTCAATTCCTGGCCCCCAATTTGGAATACGTAATTTGTTATAAATATCCAGACACTTTAATCGGAATTCCCTCATCCATTGAGGATCACCTTTTTCATCGCTTATTTTTTCGATGATATCTGGGGTAAGTCCGCTTTCGATACGGTAAAAATCATTTTCAGATTCTTCGTAACGGAAGTCGTAGAAATCGCGATTAATGTCTTTAATCTCTTGTTTTATTTCTGCCATAATCTATTTTAAGTATGAACAAGTCTTTTGACCTGTCTTATTTCATATATTTTTCAAAACCTTCTGCATTGATTTGCTCAATGAGAGAACCATCTCCAGACATTGCAATTTTTCCATTTACAAGGATGTGAGTCTTGTCAACCTTAAGGCTTTCCAAAATCTTTGCATTGTGTGTGATAATGAGAAGGGAACCACCAACTGATTTTTGGTATTCTTCAATACCCTGAGAAACTACGCGAACTGCATCAACGTCAAGCCCAGAATCTGTTTCATCAAGAATTGCAAAATCAGGCTTAAGCATTAAAAGCTGAAGTATTTCAGATTTTTTACGCTCGCCACCAGAAAAACCTACGTTAAGGTCACGTTTTGCATAGGAAGGATCCATGTTCAAAAGACTCATGCAACGCTGTAATTCTTTTTGAAACTGGAAGAGTTTTACATGCTCTCCAGTCTTATGATGGATAGCAGAACGGATAAAGGTTTCCAGAGAAATTCCAGGAACTTCAAGCGGGGTCTGGAATGACATAAACATTCCAAGCTTTGCACGCTTGTCCGGACTTTCTTCTGTAATGTCCTGATCTTTGAATTTAATACTTCCACCTGTAACCTGATAAACCGGATTACCCATGAGAGTATTACCAAGAGAAGACTTTCCGGCACCGTTTGGACCCATTAAAACATGAGTTTCACCTTTGCCTATAGAAAGACTTAAATCATTTAATATCTGTTTGCCGTCTTCGAGGGCGGCGGATAAATTGTGTACTTCTAATAACATAACTAGAATATACTAAATTATTGTTTTATAGACAATTAAAAATGGTCGTATTCTTCTATTCAAATAGGTGTTATTTTCCATTGTTGTTGATATAATTAATTAATTTAATTAAGGTTGATAAAGGGTATTTTTGTTATGATTCATAAATCTTATGTTTTTTTTGATTGTGAATGTGCCAATACTTACGAAGGAATTGGTAAAATATGTTCACTCGGTTATGTAATTTGTGATGATGAATTAAATGTAATAGAAAGTGAAGATGTAGTAATGAATCCTGAATGTGAATTTGACTGGTACCTTTTTTCTGGAAAAGGTGGAATTAAACTCGCTTATTCAAAAGATTATTTCAGAGCTAAACCAAATTACGAAAGTTATTATAAAGATATCAAAAAACTTCTTACAACTGGAAACAGATATATTGCAGGTTTTGCAGTAAGTAATGATGTAGGGTTTGTTAATGATGCCTGCGAACGTTATAATCTGCCTTTTATTCAGTTCCGTGCTTTTGATTTGGAACGTTATCTTGAAAAAAAATACGAAAAGAAACAGAAACTTGCAGAATGGGCCCAGGAATTTGGTGTGAATCTTGAAAAGTTTCAGACCCATAAATCTGTTGATGATGCCATGATGACCATGCTTTGTCTTAAGGCGGAATGTAAAAAAAGAGGTCTTTCTGTAGAAGAAATTATAAATGAAGCAAAAGAGATGTTTGTTTCCAATGAACAGATTTTACAGCAGGCGGAAGAAAGAGCATATCGCCGTGAGATGACTGAAAAAATCAGCCGTCTGTATGGAAAGGTTAGTCCAAAGCCTCATTTTAAAACTCTTCTTGGTAAAAAGTTTGAACTGGACCGTAAAATCTTAAGGGATGTAGATTATGCTTTTGAGCTTGTAAAAAGGATTTACGATAATGGTGGAATGACTGTTGAACATGTTTTTCCAGATAAGTCTTCCCAGGCTTTTGTTGTATTTGAAAATATTCCTGATAATCCTCATCTCTTAAAAAAGATTACAGACAGAGGAGCTAAAACTATGACTTTAGAAGAACTTGAAGAAGAACTTAAGTAATACAATTCTTGCCTTTTCTTAATCAATTTAATACTATAGTTAGAACATACATATTTTACATAGCTGATTTCCGACCTGGCTCTTGAACTGTTTAAGTCCATCTGCCTTGCTCGCTCAAAATATTGGGGAAATTGCGGACTTTGGCAAGGTGGTTTCAATGATTACTTTAAAATTTGGTGGAACGTCAATGGCTAATGCCAGACGTATTTTGGCTTCTGCGGATATTATTATTAATCGCGCAAAAGAAGACAGACTTTCTGTAGTTGTAAGTGCCGTTGCAGGTATTTCAAATACACTTCAATCTGCAATTGATGCATGTGTCAGTGGTATTTCAGGTTCAAATTATGTAAATGACATTAAAAATACCCATAACGAAATCTGTCTGGAACTTCAGTCAAAACTTCCTGGCTTTGATGCAGATAAGGTTATGTCTATTCTGCAGAAAAATTTTGAAGAACTGGAAAAGCTCCTTGCCGGATGTGTTTCTTTTGGTGAATGTCCTGATACTGTTCATTGTCGTATCATGGGTATGGGAGAACTTTTATCTGCTCCAATTATGGAGAATGTTCTTCTTGCAAAAAAACAGTCTGTAATCCTTCTTGATTCAAGAAAATTTGTATTTACAAATGGAAAACAGAAAGAAGGTGAGGCTGATTACGCACTTTGTAACGAAGCTTGTGCTCCTTTCCGTGATGGTGCAAGTCCTACTCAGACTCGCATTCTTTTGTTCCCAGGCTTTATCTGTACCTGGAAAGCTGGTTCTGAAGCGAAGCCTGTTATGGGCCTTCTTGGACGTAATGGTTCAGACTTTTCTGCCGCAATCATTGGTTCTAGTCTCCGCGTAAAACGTGTTGAATTCTGGACAGATGTTGATGGTGTATACACTGCAGATCCTCGTGTTGTAAAAGATGCAATCTTAGTTGATGATATGTCTTACGAAGAATCAATGGAACTTTCATTCTTTGGTTCTAAAGTTCTTCACCCAAAAACAATTGCACCACTTCAGGCAAAGGGAATTGAAGCCTGGAGTTTGAACTCTCACAATCCTTCTGCCCGCGGAACAAGAATTGGTAAAGGACCATTCGAAAGCCGTGGCAAATCAAGCATATGTGGTATTTCATCACTCAAACACATTTCTATGATTTCTGTAGGTGGTTCTTTGATGAGAGGCCGCACTGGTATGGCCAGCAAGATTTTCTCTGCAGTTTCTTCTGCCGGTGTTTCAATCCTCCTTATCACACAGTCTTCATCAGAATATACAATTTCATTCTGTGTTCGCGATGATGAATCTTCAAAAGTAAAAGATGCTTTGGAATCTAAGTTTGAACTTGAAATTCGCGAAAAACTTATTGATGAAATTGAAGTTCATAATGATTATGCAATTATTTCTGTAGTTGGAGACGGCATGATTCAGAACCGTGGAGTTGCTTCTAAGTTCTTCAATGCTCTTTCTTCTCAGGATATCAATATTGCCGCTATTGCTCAGGGCTCTTCTGAACGTTGTATTTCTGCTGTTATCAAGGGTGAATATGCTGATACTGCAGTTCGTGCCGTTCATCAGTTCTTCTTCCACACAGCTCAGACAATCGAAGTATTTGCATTTGGTGCCGGTACAATTGGCGGAACAATGATTGATCAGATTCGCGACCAGAGAGAAAAGCTTCTTAAGGAAAATGTTGATATTAAAGTTCTGGCAATTACAACAATTGATGGAATGATTCTTAAGGAAGATGGAATTGATCTTTCTAACTGGCGTGATCAGATGAAAAAGCCTGATTTCCCATTTGGACCACAGAATGTTGATGACATTATTAAGTTTGTAAAAGAAAAGAAACCTTTGAATCCTGTATTTGTTGATTGTACTGCTTCTTACGATTTACCAGAGCGTTATCTTGATATTTTGAATGCAGGAATGTCTATTGCAACACCAAATAAACGTGCCAACTCAATGGATATCAATTTCTACCACGAACTTCGTAGAACTGCTAACAGAATGCATCGCCGCTTCCTCTATGAAACAAACGTAGGTGCCGGACTTCCAATCATCGATACTTTGCAGAATCTTTATAAATCTGGTGATAAGCTTGAAAGCTTCAACGGAATTATGTCAGGTTCTTTATCATACATTTTTGGTAAGCTTGATGAAGGTCTTCCATTTAGTAAGGCTGTTCTTGAAGCAAAAGAACTTCGCTATACAGAACCAGATCCTCGTGATGACCTTGAAGGAAAAGATGTTGCACGTAAGGCTTTGATTATTGCCCGTGAATCTGGATACGATATTGAACTTACTGATATTGAAATGGTTCCTCTTTTCCCTAAATCATTTGATCCAAGTGGAAGTGTAGAAGAATTCCTTAAGAAACTTCCAGAAGTTGATGACTACTTTGCAAAGAAAATGGCAGAACTTAAAAAACAGAATAAAGTTTTGCGTATGGGTGCTTCAATTAAAGATGGAAAAGTTTCTGTTGGTGTTCTTGAAGTTGGACCTGAAGATCCATTGTACGGAGTGCGCGGTGGTGAAAATGCCTTTGTATTCTATACAGAACGCTATCAGCCAATTCCTTTAACTGTTCGCGGATATGGTGCAGGTGCTGGAGTAACAGCTGCCGGTGTATTCGGTGATATTTTGAGAACAGTTTCTTTCAACCCGGAGCGATAAAATGGAAAAATATGTTCTAAGCGTCTTAGTAGAAAATAAAACTGGTGTTCTTAGTCGTGTTTCGGGGCTTTTTAGTCGCCGTGGTTACAACATTGATTCTTTAACTGTTTGTGAAACTCACGATCCAAACACCTCAAGAATGACAATTGTTGTTAAAGGCGATGAATATATTCTTGATCAGATTCATAAACAGCTTGCAAAATTGCAGGAAGTTATTTCTATTAAGAAGTGTGATTCTGATTCATCAGTTCAGCGCGAAATGGCCTTAATCAAAGTTAAAGCCGAGGCAAACAATCGCGCTACAATTATTGAAACCTGTGATATTTATAAGGCACGCATTGTTGATGTTGGACTTGAATCGGTAATTATTGAAATTACAGGTAGTGAAGCTAAAATTGAAAGCTTGATTCGCCTGCTTGAACCATACGGAATTCTTGAGTACACAAGAACTGGTCTTACATCAATGGATCGTGGTTCTACAATTATGTAGGCATAGGGATTTTATTTAGATTCTTTGTGCCATACAAAATCATCCAGAGATTTACAGGTCTCTGAATACTGATAAGGAATGCCCAGGCGGAAGATTTTTAATTCTTCTACAGGGCATTTTTTATTTAACGGAGATTGAGGCATTTGTCCCTTGTATAAATGAAGAAGGGGAAGCCGGTAAAAGAGTTTTTTTTCTTCGTATTCAATTTCAGCCTGGAGAAAAAATCCTTCATCATCTTTTTTTAGGGAAGAAAATTTTAAATTTTTAAGTTTTTTTGAAAGTTCTTTTAATTCTTCTTTAGAAGATGGAGAAAAATCTTCTATTTCGATCCAAAGAGGTTGCTGGGCATAAAAAATGTCCTTTTGGGAATTAAGTTGATTTATAAGTTCCTTTTGAAAGCGGATAAGTTTTAATTCTTCTGTCGGATGGGGAATTATTACAATCATTATAGTGAGTATAAACTTTTTTTTAGAAAAATGTTATAGTTAGATTATGAAGTTGCCGGATATAAAAAAAATTATTGAATCTTTTAAAAAGTTAAATGCAAGTCAGAAAAAGTTGCTTGTGGCTAGTGCAACACTTGTTTTTGTATGCCTTGTCCTTATCATAATTCTTGCCGCAACAAAGAATATTTCGGCAGTTAGTCTTGAATGCTATGGTTCAGAAAAAATGTCAACACTTGTTGCTCTGGATTCCAACGCCCAATCGGGAACAATTAAACAGTCTGATTATGCCAATTTTAAATTTACAGAAAAACAAAAGGAACTTTTTAAGGAAATATACCAGCAGAATTCTACTGTAGCCCTAACTGTAAGACTCTTGCTTAAGCCTACCAAAAAACAGGCTACTCTTATGGAAAATAGTGATACTGCAGTTTTTAGATTCGGATTTTTAGATTCCAATGATTTTTCTTCAAAAGGAAAGTTTATTAAACAGCTTTACCCAGATAACAAAAGAATTCTTGTTTCAGGAAAAGAAAAAAACGCTCCACAATCATTTGATATTTCTTTTGCAATTCAAAAAAATGATGATATTGAAAAGGTTCTTCCTCAAGGCTTCTTTATCTATTCAACAGTGCGATGTAAAGTTGTTGCTGCATGTGTAGTTCCAGCTGAACTTGGTTTTGATTTGACTAGCCAGGTTCCTTTTTACGGATTTGCCTGCAACGGTGGTATTGTTGATTTTACCAACTCTGATTTTGATTTTTCAGGGGCATCAATGCTTTTTCCTGTTCAGAACTCTAATTCCCTTTCCATGCCGGAATTTGTTTTTAATTTGTATGATAATGATGAACTAAATTCTACCTATGAACGTTCCGTCAGAGCTGAAATTAATATTGGTGGCGAAAAATTATATATAAAAAATGTAAAGCCTGCCCGCGAAATAGTTATTCCTTCTGCTGCTCTAAAAGCTCCATTTTCAAGTATAAAACTTTTAGCAAACAAGGAATGTCTTGCTTCTGTAATTTTAAGGGCTACCCATATTGCCGGAAAAGAGGTTCTTGAGCCTGTTCGTACAGATCCTGGTCTTATTTTAAATTATAGTCCAAAGTATTGGCGTACCCTTGATTATGAAATATTTGAATGGGACCGTTATCCGGGAATTATATTTTTTGATACTAGAAATTATGATGTTCAGGATAATTTCTTCCGTCGAATGGCCTATTTTGTTGAGAAAGCAGGATATAAGGGAAGGCTTTTAACCAACGAGGAGTTGGAAGGTAAACACGGATACAATGCCCACGATTATAGCTCTCAGTCTATGGCAAACTTCTTTAATAAGGCAACAGAACTTGGCTTTAAATTAAATGATGAAGAAGAGCTTTTAAAAAAGATTTTAATTCATAACGGTTTTTTTGAAGTAGAAGGTGATAAAGTAAAGGCAAATGAAGGAGGTCTTGTTTCTATATCGCAGGAATCTAGACCTTGGCTCAGATCTACCTTGCTTGCTCACGAAGGCTGGCACACAATCTTCTTTAGGGATGCAGAATTCCGTAATTACGTTTCTGCCGTTTATTACACAATGGATCCTGTATCTAGAGATTTTCTTATAGATTATTTTAAGAGTCAGGAAAGCCTTGGTTACGATACAAATGACTCATATTTGATGAATAATGAGTTTATGGCTTATATAATGCAGCAAAAACTTTCTGACGTTGCACAGTATTTTGTGCATTTGGCTAACAGAGGTACTGTAATTAAGTATACGCCAGAACTTGCAGCCTATATTCGTAAAACAGAAGGAAAAGGTTTTGAAGATGCCGCATTCGCACTTAACGAATATGTATTCGATAAGTACGGTATTGTCTGCGGAAATATTGCCCTTGTTTCAAGATAATTACATAAAAGGCTTAAAAAGATTTGAATCTAAAGGTTTTAAATCGTAATTAAAGGCCTTTAATGCTCCCAGCGTTGATGGAGGTCCATGCCCCGGCATAACAATCACATCATCCAGTTGGGAGTATATTTTTTGTTCAATATTTGATCTTAAAATGTATTCCGAGTAAGAAGAATTTGTTGAACCTAATTCACCTGCCGATAAAACATCTCCGGTAAAAAGTATGTTTCCTATGTTATAAACAACAGAATCTGAAGAATGGCCTGGCAATATCATATAACGGACAAGCATTTTTGCTATTCTAGTTTTTCCATCACCACTAATAACTGTAGTGTCATTACCGGCAACTTCCCAGTCTGCTGCATAAATCTTTGGATTGTAAATTTTTCGCAGGGTTTTGAGGCCACCTACATGAGTTCCATGATTATGAGTAATTAAAACTGCAACAAGTTTTAAATGATTGTCTTCTATTTGAGAAATTAATTCTTCTGTAATGTGACCAGGGTCTATAATTATAGCTTCGTTTGTTTCTTCGTTTACAATTAAATAGCAGTTTGAAAAACCACCGAGGTTAAGATGGAAATATACTTTCATACAATTTCTCCATCAACTATAGAGTTTCCAAATTCCATCTTACCTTGGGCAAGTAAACTTCCGTCGCGGGTAAATATGGCTTCGCGAGTGTTAGACATTTTAAACGAAACGTTTGTTCTGGAGGTTCCGTAAAAAACTGTTTTTTTAAGGTTGCAGTTTCTGAATGATGTATCAACAAGGGAACCGCAAATAAAACGAGAATTAAAAAGGTCTGAGTCGTCAAAAGAGGACTGGAAAGATCTTATTCCGTTAAAATTATTCTGGATAATATCACTGGAAGTAAAAAGTGTATGTGTAAAAGTTGCTCCAGAAAAAGAAGTAAAAAGTGTATTACTGTGAATAAAATTACAGTCGTTGAAAATCGCAAAATCAAATATGCACATTTTTAATAGTAAGTTGTCGGAATGTACATTGATAAAGGTACAGTGAGTAAAATTGCAGCCATAGAATTTTTTATTAGAAAAATCTAGGTTTTTGAAAATGAGTCCGCAGGCACTTAATCCTACAATTTTGTCGTGTTCATCTATGTATTTGTAAATTGCATCCTTAGCCTTGCCTGGATCTGGAATGTGGTCAAGACAGTAGTTCTTTGTTTCTGAAATTTGACCATTTTCGTCTATGGTTGAAAGAGCAAGATTGCGGCAGTAGTGTACCAGACATTTATTTTGTGCGAACATATTTCTATTATAAAGTGATTTATTAAAAGTAGGAAGAGTCTGACCAAATTAATGATGACTAAGCAGCGAAAAGTGGTTAAAATATAAATATGCTTTGCTGGAAGTGTAAAAAAGAAATTGAAATGGACTCTGTTTATAGAAACTCGGAATGTCCTTTTTGCCATGCATCTTTGCATGTTTGTAAGGGCTGTCAGCATTATGAATCTGGTGCTCATTATGACTGTAAAGAGCCTTCTGTAGATTTAGTAAGTGATAAAGAAAGGTCTAATTTTTGCGATGCCTTTCAAGTTTCAAAAAAGATTTCGTCATCATCATCTTCTTCTGATGCTTCTGCCAAGGCTCGCGATGCATTTAATGCCTTGTTTGGCTAATTTTATATTTGGGATATTTTTATGGTAGATTTTGTTTTTCTTGACTCAGGTATTGGCGGAATCCCTTATATGACAAGTCTTCTTGAAAGGGAAAAAAATGCTTCCTGTCTTTATGTAGCCGATACAGCAAACTTCCCTTATGGCGAAAAAACTCATGAACAGGTGGTAGATTCTGTATCTGCCCTGGTAGAAAAAATTTGTAAGGCCTTTGAGCCTGCGGTTATAGTTCTTGCCTGTAATACTATTTCTGTTAATGCCTTAGAAAGTTTACGCCAAAAATTTCCCAAAATAAACTTTGTAGGAACTGTTCCTGCAATCAAACTTGCAGCTTCTATTTCTAAAAAAAGAAAACTGGGACTTTTAGCCACCAAGGCCACCTGCGAAAATCCATATAATCTTGAATTGCAGAAAAAGTTTGCTTCAGACTGCCAGCTTGTAAAAAGGCCTGATCCAGATTTGATTTACTTTATTGAACACAAGGCCTTTACTGCTAGTCGTCAGGAATGTATCCAGGCTCTTACTCCAGCGGTAGATTTTTTTAAATCCCGCGATTGTGATGTAATGATTTTGGGCTGTACTCATTTTTTGAACATAAAAGACCTTTTTCAACAGGCTTGCGGGTCAACTGTGCAGGTGGTAGATTCTGTTGATGGGGTTGTTAGGCATGCCCTTGAAGTCTGGAAAAAAATTGGGCTTGGACAGAAGACTTCGTCAACATCATCATCATTAAAAAGTGATAAAGAAAAGGCCTCTTTATATGTAACAGGCATTTCCCAAGAAGACGAAAAAAAACAATACGATCAGGTTTGCCTGCGATACGGAATTACTTTTAAAGGACAGTTTTAGTTTCTACATTCATTTTAAAGGCTTTTTATTCACCAAAATATCTACTGACAGGCTCTGGTTAAATCGCTATAATCTCTTTTACTATTTCAAATAATTCCTTATAGGAGTGTAAGATAAAACCGCTAAAATAGTGCGGCTTTATCTTACCTAAAGTTTGCGTTGCAAACTTATTATTAACTGCTGTTCCTCATTACATTACGGAACAGCGTAAAAAGTCAATCGATTGTTGAAACAATCTTCTTGACTTTTTATAGGAGCATATAAATGAAGAAGATTATTTCTGGAAAAGTTCGTGAAGTTTACGACTTGGAAGACGGACGTATGGTTATTGTTACAACTGACCGTATCTCAGCTTTTGATGTAATTTTGCCAACAATGATTACAGACAAGGGTAAGGTTTTAAACGCTCTTGCTAATTTCTGGTTTGATTACACAAAGGATATTGTAAAAAATCACATGATTTCATCTGATTTGAAAGATATGCCAGCTGAATTCCAGAAGCCTGAATATGAAGGTCGTACAATCTTAGTTAAAAAACTTAAGATGATTCCTTATGAAGTAATCGTTCGTGGTTATATGTTCGGTTCTATGTACGAAGCTTACAAAAAGGGTGAACCTTTCTTGGGTCATAAGTTTGATAAAGAATACAAGCAGGCAGAAAAGCTTGACGAGCCAATTGTAACTCCTTCTACAAAAGCAGCAGAAGGTCACGATATTAACGTTACTCTCCAGTATATGAAAGATGATCTTGGTGAAGAACTGGGTACAAAAATTGAAAAGGCTGCTCTTGCAATCTACAAAAAATGTTATGAACATGCTTATAAAAATGGCATTATCATTGCTGATACAAAATTTGAATTCGGTCTTGATGAAAACGGCGATTTAGTTCTTGGTGATGAAGTTCTTACTCCAGACAGCAGCCGCTTCTGGGATGCTTCAAAGTACGAAGTTGGTGGAAGTCCTGCATCTTACGACAAGCAGTTCGTTCGCGACTGGCTCAAGGCAAACAACCTCGCTGGTGATCCAAACATTAAAGAAATTCCTGCTGATGTTGTTGCTAAGACTTCTGCAATTTACAAGGAATGCCAGGCAAAGATTTGTCATAAGTAAGTTTAAGATTATTTTTCTTTCGAAAAATAAAAAAGCCAGACTTTAAGTGTGAGTTTTACTTCATCTCAAAAGTCTGGCCTTTTTTTTGAAAAAATATTTTTTGGAAAAATTACAGTCTACTTCGAATTGCTTCTATAAATTGCCATGAATCCAGAACTCCCTTAGCCGCTGGTTCTGCGATTCTTGCAATATCACCAGTCATGTAGCCCTCTTCAATAGTCTGTAAAGTTGCTTTTTCAAGACGCTTTGCAAAATCTACAAGTTCTGGAGTTCCATCAAGTTCTCCGCGTTTTGCAAGTGCTCCTGTCCATGCAAAAATTGTAGCTACAGGGTTTGTAGAAGTTTTTTCACCCTTGAGGTAGCGGTAGTAGTGCTTTTGAACAGTTCCGTGACTTGCTTCGTATTCAAAGTTTCCTTCTGGGCTTACCAGAACAGATGTCATCATTGCTAAAGAACCACATGCAGATGCAATCATATCAGACATTACATCGCCATCATAATTCTTTGTAGCCCACATAAAGCCGCCTTCAGAACGCATTACACGAGCAACTGCATCATCAATCAAAGTGTAGAAATATTCAATTCCAGCTGCATCAAACTTAGCTTTGTATTCTTCTTCGAATACACGTGCAAAAATAGCCTTAAAGTTTCCATCATAAGTTTTAGAAATTGTATCTTTTGCACCAAACCATACAGAAAGCTTGCGGTCCAAAGCGTAAGTAAAACAACAGCGGGCAAAACTTTCAATAGAGTTATCAAGATTATGAATACCCTGAATAATTCCAGGTCCCTTCATAGTCATAATAGTCTTACGGATTTCTTTTCCATCATCACCAGTAAAAACTAACTCAGCCTTTCCAGGTCCAGGTGTTTTAATTTCACAGTTCTTGTAAACATCACCATAAGCATGACGACCAAGAACAATTGGCTTTTTCCAGCATGAAACTGTTCCATGGATATTGTTTACGAAAATTGGCTCACGGAAAACTGTTCCGTCTAACTCAGCACGGATAATTCCGTTTGGAGAAGGGGTAAGCTGCTTTAAGTGGTATTCTTCTACACGTGCCTGGTTCGATGTGATTGTTGCACACTTTACACCAACGTGAAGGCGTTTAATTGCTGCTGCAGCTTCATAGGTAATTTTGTCATCAGAATCATCACGACTCTTTAATCCAAGGTCGAAATATTCTGTTTTCAAATCAACATAAGGTAAAATAAGTTCGTCTTTAATTACCTGCCATAATACACGAGTCATTTCGTCGCCATCGAGCTCTGCGATAGCATTTTTCATCTGAATCTTTGCCATAATGGAAAAAATTATAATGATTTTGACTTATATAAGCAATTGTGGGAATTATGAAGAAAAAGTATTATATTTATAATATGAAAATTTTTACTTGGACAGATATATTAGAGAGTCTTAATTCCGGTAAGGAAATAAGTTTTTTTGATAAAGGAACTGGCATTTCTACCGGCTCTTTCGATGGCTTTCACCAGGGGCATAGAGTTCTTATAAAAAGCCTGGTAGAAGCCTGCAAAAAAGATTCCCTCATTCCAGGTCTTGTAACTTTTTTACGACCTCTTCCAAGCTTAAAACATTCAAACGACTATCAGGGGGACCTTTCGACTCTTAATCAGCGTATAAAAATTATGGAAGAACTGGGAGTTCAGTTTGTAATTATAGTAGATTTTGATGATTCTTTTGCTTCCATGTTGGGTGCTGACTACCTTAATCTTCTAGTAAATGTTTGTAATATGAAACTGATTGCCGAAGGAATAGATTTTCGTTGTGGTTACAAGGGTGCTACCGATTCCCAGGCAATCCGTTATTTTGCAGAAAAAAATAATCTAAAAAGCATTTTTGTTGATCCAATTTATTACCGTCAGGGTACAGATGAAGAGGAACGTGTTTCTTCATCATATATCAGGCAAATGGTTACTAAAGGATTTTTTGCCACCGTTCAGGAACTTTTAGAAAGAGCCTATGAATTGGATTTGACTCAGGTAGAGTGTGATAGTGCTTCTAAGTCTGGGGAATTATTTCTAAATAAAAATAAATTGATACAGGTTTTGCCTCCAGAGGGAGTTTACCACTGTAAAAATCAAGATGATGAAGATGTAAGAGTCGAAATTAGTGGTGACCAGATAAAACTAAATAAAAAAGCAGAAATATTAAAATTTTAGAAAACAGGTATAAAAATGTCAAAAAGTCAAACTTCATTTAAGGGAGTATTTATCCTCCTTTTAACATCCTTCATCTGGGGTATCTCTTTTGTTTCCCAGAGCCAGGGTGCAGAACATGTAGAGCCTTTTACTTTTATGGGAGTTAGAACTCTAATGGGGGCTTGTGTTCTACTTCCATTTATTCTAATTCGAGACAAAGTTTCTGCAAAAAAAATGACTGATAAAGAAATTGCGAATAGAAGAGTTCAAAATAAAAGAACAATTTTCTATGGCATGATAATGGGAGTTTTTTTAGCTTGTGCAACAAACTTTCAGCAATTTGCTTTTAATTATTCTACAGCGGGAAAAATTGCCTTTATTACTGCTATGTACATGTTTTTTGTGCCTTTAGTAGGACTTTTTTTTAGAAAGCGTATACCACTTATCACCTGGATTGCAATTATTCTAGGCTTTGTTGGAATTTATTTTTTAAGTTTTGCGAAGGGAGCCGGTTTTGGCGATTTGAATAAGGGGGATATTCTGGCTTTTATTTGTTCTCTCTTTTTTACAGGTCAGATTTTACTTATAGAAAGGTTTACAAAAACTTGTGATGGAGTAAAGCTTTCTTGTGTTCAGTTTTTTACTGCTGGAAGCATTACCTTTATCTTAATGTTGATTTTTGAAGAGCCTCGTTGGGTAAATATTAAAGCCGCAGCTTTGCCACTTTTGTATTCAGGTCTTATGAGTTGTGGGGTTGCTTATACACTCCAGGTAGTTGGGCAAAAATACTGCGAAGCAAGTATTGCCTCTTTGCTTATGTGTATGGAATCGGTTTTTGCGGTCTTATCTGCGGCAGTTTTACTTCACGAAAGGCTTACAGGCCGTGAAATTGTAGGATGCCTTATAATGTTCGGGGCAATTCTTCTTTCTCAAGTAACTGATATAGTAAAGTCCAGAAAGGGAGATAAAGATAATGGAACTTCTTCAATAGAAGTGTCTTCTACGGACTCTCCTACAGTTGATTAACGTCTTTTATTTCATTAAAATATTTTTACTTATTTTATACGGCAACATTGTGATTATTTTCCAGAAACCCGGAGAATGACCTGCAAGGTTTTCGCGAAGAATAAGGTTCTCAATCTGATTGGGAATAAATTATTTTTATGGGGTTCCAATATGGCACTTACAAAAGAAACAACAGCCGCTACAGTAAAAAAGTACGGTGCAAAAGAAACTGACACAGGATCTGTAAAAGTACAGATTGCTTTGCTTACACAGCGTGTACAGCAGTTAACAGATCACACAAAAGCATTCCCAAAAGATGCTTCTGGAAAACGTGCTCTTCTTAAAGTTGTTGGTCAGCGTCGTAAGATGCTCCGCTATTTTGAACGCACAGACCTCGAAGGTTACCGTGCATTCATTAAAGAACTTGGCCTTCGTAAGTAGGCTAAAATCGAAAATCAGTTAAAATCCCGCCGGCCTTGTGCTGTGTGGGATTTTTTATTGAGGGTTTAATACAAACCCCTCAAAACGGCGAAGTCAAGGCTTTAAGCGTGAGCGTGCCTTGACTCGACGTATTTAGGGTTTATTATGAATAAAAATTATTTAATTTTTTCTATTTTTTATCTTGCTGCTTTGATAAGCTGTGCATCAAATAATATTAAAGAAAGTCAGCCTGAAAAAGAGATTAGTCCTGTTACACTTGATTCCTGTTTTGTAGATGCAGACTATGACTTTGTTTTTGAAATTGCAAATAATTCCAAAGAAATGATTTTTGTTTCAAACGGTGTAAAAGAAAAAAGAGCTTCGTTTGACTCATTAATTGAAAGTAAAGCCTTTTCTGTAAAAGCCGGTGAAACTTTTCAGCTTAAATATAATCTTGCCTTACTTGAAAAATCCCTGAAAAGTAAAATACAGAATCTGGATTTCTATGTTTTAATGTCTTCAGAAAATAACACTGCCATCAGTGGAAATGAGAAAAATATTTGTATATATGAAAAAGATGGTCGTTATGTTACAGACAGACATTTTTATTCAGATGCTAAAGAGCCGCTTAAGGTTCTTGCCGGAAATAAATATCTTTTGACTTTATCTGATAAGGGAAATGAAATAAATGTTTTTCCTAAAATTGAAGACTTATCTGGTTTTGTATATGATCCAATAATTCCTGGAAATGGAAAGAGTCCTATAAGACTTCAGCTGAAAAATAGTAAAGAATATATAGAAGCAGATTGGCAATACTGTAAAAGTCATAAAGAAAATAGAACTATTATGTCTGATGGCACTATGAGAACGTCTGTATCATCTGCAGACTGGAAGATTTTTGAAAGTGGAAAGGACCTTCAATTATTTTTGAATTACAATAGAAATAATGATTATTATACAATTTCAAGCGTGACTTTCGAATGGGATAAATCACATTCCTCCAAAATCAGAAAAGAGTATTATGATAAGATACGCCCCTATACCGTAGAAGAACTTGAACTGCTGATTGGTGTAAAAAAATAGGTTAGTTCTCAAGGAACTCTGCATGTGTGCGAATGTTCAAACAGAGAAAGTCGGGATAAAGTGTAGCGGTGTCGCCTGAAGAGCGAAGCAGTTGCAGCGGAAATTCATAGCGGTGTATGGGATTTTTTTTAACAAATCTAGATTTTAAATAAACTGTTATATATAATTTTTAATACACTCTCATTGAGAGTTTATAAAATTAATCGTTTTATTGAGGTGTTTTTTTATGAAAAAATTATTATGTGTTTTGTTTGGTCTTGCTGTTTTGGGAATGACAAGTGTTTTTTCTGCAGAGGGAAAAAAGATTGAAGATTTGAAAACTCTTTTTCCAGATTCTTCTGTATCTTATACATTTAACATGAATAATAAGTCAGCAAATGATGTTTCAATTTTTTTGATAAAATTTGTTGGAAATACTAAAACAGAAGTATATGAATATGTAATTCCTGCAAAAACAAAAGATGTAATTGAGTTTTCTGCACAAATTGATAATCTCGCCGGCGAATGGTGGGGTTTTGGCTGGTTAGATGAGAATAATCTTGTTGGAAATGGAAGTGCTGACTGGTGGTCTCGTCAGGGTGAGATTGTTATTGATAAAGACAGCTGGCTTAATTTTAAAGAAAACGGTTCTACTAAAAAAATGGCAAAGATAAAGAAGCTTTAATCTTACATTGATTATTATGTATTTATGAATTAGAATTATTTATCTATTTATATAAAAAACATGCGTCGGATGTAGTGACGTATGTAGGAGAAAATTAATGTCAGTAGAAAGAGTAACTTACCGACTTGGAGATGCCGATCTCATCCTTGAAACAGGAAAAATCGGTAAGCAGGCTAATGGATGTGTTTACGCTCAGTGGGGCGGTGCCGCTATTATTGCAACAATTTGTGCTTCATCAGCTGTAACAGAAGGTCAGGATTTTGTGCCTGTTACTGTAGAGTACAATGAAAAATTCTATGCTGCCGGAAAAATCCCTGGTGGTTTTGTAAAACGTGAAGGTCGTCCTAAGGATAAAGAAATTTTGGTTAGCCGTCTTATTGACCGTCCAATGCGTCCTCTTTTTGAACCATCTTTTGGTCATGAACTTCAGATTGTTCCAACATGTGTTTCTTGCGATGGTGTTCATACTCAGGATATTCTTGCTGTAATTGCTGCATCTGCTGCAACTTGTATTTCTGATATTCCATTCCATGGACCAGTTGCTGCCTGCCGTATCGGTTATTTGAATGGCGAATATATTGTAAACCCAACATTCGAACAGATTGAAAAGGGTGAACTTGAAATCGTTGTTGCTGGAACTAAAGACGGATTTACAATGGTAGAAGGTGGTGCTAACGAAGTTTCTGAAGAAGTTATGCTTGGTGCTTTGGAAAAGGCTCAGGCTTTCATTACAGATATGTGTCTTCTTCAGGAAGAACTTGTTAAAAAGGCTGGAAAGGAAAAACTTCCTCTTAATCCTCTTGATGTTACTTTGGAAAATGCAGAAGCTATTGAAGCTGAAGCAACTCCACTTCTTAAAGAAGCATGCTTCAAGGGCAGCAAGATTGAACGCGGTAAGGCAATTGCTCAGGTTCAGAAGGATTTGGCTGCTAAATATGCTGAACAGCTTTCTGACCCAATCCAGGCAAAACTTTTCTGTACTTTGATGGATGACATTCAGTACAAACTCCTCCGTAAGTCTATTTTGGACGACGGAGTTCGTGTTGACGGCCGTAAGGTTGATGAAATCCGTCCTATTACATGTGAAATCAATGTTCTTCCAACTCCACACGGATCTGCTTTGTTCACTCGTGGTGAAACTCAGTCCCTCGCAGTTTGTACACTTGGTACTGCAATGGACGAACAGACATATGATGATATTGATGGAGACCGCTCAGAACACTTCATCCTCCATTATAACTTCCCACCATACTCAGTTGGTGAAACTGGAAAACTTACAACAGGCCGTCGTGAAATTGGTCACGGAAACCTGGCTCGCCGTTCACTTGCTGCAATGGTTCCAAGCCGCGAAGAATTTCCTTACACAATTCGTGTAGTTTCTGAAATCATGGAATCTAACGGTTCTTCATCACAGGCTTCTACTTGTGGTGGATGTCTTGCAATGCTTGCTGCCGGTGTTCCAATGAAGAAGATGGTTGCCGGTATCGCTATGGGTCTTATTACAGAACCAGAGGGAGACAATCCTTATGGCCGTTATAAGATTCTTTCTGATATCCTTGGTGAAGAAGACCACCTTGGTGATATGGACTTTAAGGTAGCCGGAACAAAAGACGGTATTACTGGTTTCCAGATGGATATTAAGATTGCCGGTGTAACAACTGAAATCATGAAGAAGGCTATGGAACAGGCTCGTCAGGGTCGTTTACACATCCTTTCTATCATGGAAAAATGTATCGACAAGCCAGCTCCACTTGCTAAGAACGCTCCACAGATTCTTACAATGAAGATTCCTGTAGACAAGATTGGTGCTTTGATTGGACCTGGTGGAAAGAATGTTAAAGCTCTCTGTGCTCAGTATGATGTAACAATCAACACTGATGATGACGGAACTGTAACAATCTACTCTAAGAATGGAGAAAAAGCAGAAGCTGCTAAGAAGGCTGTAAAGGGTATTACAGAAGATCCAGAAGTAGGAACAATCTACCAGGGAACTGTAAA
>DGWD01000034.1:0-66734 GCA_002395155.1 Treponema sp. UBA4267 | reverse complement strand
GGAAAAGAAGGCCTCTGCCACATTTCTAAATTGTCTCGCCAGCGTGTAAGCAAGGTTACAGACGTTCTTAAAGAAGGTCAGGTAATCCCAGTTAAACTGCTCGAAGTAGACAAGCAGGGACGTTTGAACCTTTCTTATATCGATGCGCTCGATGAGCAGAAATAAATAAAATTGCGAGTTTTCGAAAGAAAACTCGGTAAGCTCGCGAATGCGAGCGACATGCTATTGAAGAGTAATTTTTTACTCTGAAGAATTATGTGAAAAGACTACTCTTAGAGTAGCCTTTTTTATTTCCTTTTAATTCGTTATAATTTACTTATGTCTAAAGTAAATGTAAAATGCGTCGCTTCTAAGGGCGCTGTAATTCCAGAATATAAAACAGTTGGAGCTGCTGGTGCTGACCTTTATGCATTGGTAGATTCCCCAATCACACTTGCACCTGGCAAAACTGCCATGGTACCTACAGGACTCTTTTTTGAAATCCCAGAAGGATACGAAATTCAGGTAAGACCACGTTCAGGCCTTGCTGCAAAAAACGGAGTAACAGTTTTGAATACTCCAGGTACAATCGATAGTGACTACCGTGGAGAAATCAAAATCATCCTTATTAACCTTGGTGATAAAGATTTTGTCATTAATTCAGGTGACCGTGTTGCCCAAATGGTAATTGCTCCTGTTATCCAGGCAAGTTTTTCAATTGTAGATGAACTATCGGATACAACTAGAGGAAGCGGAGGATTTGGCTCAACAGGTGTATAAATAAAATGAGCATACAAAACAAAGTCAACATTATAAAAGAAAAAATTGCCTCATTTTATGACAATATCCAGCGTCGTTGGATTGGATTTAAAATATTCTTAAAAAGAATAATTTTATCAATTTCACGTTCGCCTGCTTTTGTTAAAGTAAAAGATTTTAATGAGCATATTCAGGTAAAGTATTTCAAAAAAGGCCAGCTAACAAACCACATTTTAATTAAGTATTTGTTAAAAGATCTTTTTTTATACTTTCTGGTATCTTTCCTTTTCTTTTTTATGATTTTCTTTGTAAATCAAATTTTGCTTACCGTTGAAGACCTGCTTGCTAAATCTGCACCTTTTAAAGATGTAATGCGAATTATGTGGTACAGCCTTCCTTTTATCATTGCTCAGTCTGCACCTTTTGCAACCCTGGTAGGCTTTTTAATGAGTCTTGGTGGAATGATGTCAAGTAACGAAATTTTAATATTCCGTGCAGCAGGTTTTTCATTCATAAGAATTTTAGTTCCAGTTGCCTTTTTAGGACTTATGATTTCTATAGGTTCATTTTTTGTAAACGATTATCTGCTACCTTTGGGAACCGTCCGTTATAACAAATTAATGCGTGAAATTATGCATTCAACACCTTCAATTGAATTAGAATCTAATTCTGTAAAACGCCTGGATAAAGTAAATGTAGTTATTGGTCAGGTATCTGGAAATAATGTTTCCGACATCATCCTTTTTGAGTCAAAAGATAAAGAAGAAAGGATTATTGTTGCCGGACAGTCAACCTTGGTTGGTGCCAAAGAAGCCGGCGTTTTAATGCAATTAAATATGGAAGATGCAACAGTTTTTTCTTTAGATTTGTATAATCGCCATAATTATGATGTGATGAAGTCCGAAAAAACAATTTTAAATATTTTTGATACAACTATTATGGGTGCTACATCCCGTTCTGCCCGAGAAATGACTACCTACGATTTAACAAAGGTTTTGTCTGATCTTAAAAAGGTTGCAGAAATAGATGCCTCTCAAAAACCAAGATTAAATATTTGGACAATGGAATTTCATAAGAAATTTGCTCTTCCTTTTGGTTCTATTTTCTTTGCCTTTCTTGCTTTTTCAATTGCCTTTCTGTTTGGTAAGCATAATGGTCAGATGGTTGGCTTGTTTATTGGAATTGTAGTTTGTGTAATTTATTGGGCTATGCAGATTATGGGCCAGTTATTTGTAACTAGAATTGGATTGCCTGCCTTTTGGTGTATATGGGTTCCTGATTTTGTAATAGGGGCCTTTGGTATAGGCTTTCTTTTAGTTCTTTTAAGGAAGTAACTGATGAAACTAGTAATATATCTGTTCAGAAAAATAATTCCTCTGTTTATGGGAACTCTTCTTTTCTTTGCCTTAGTATTAAATCTTGTAGATCTCTTTATCAATATTGCAACTTATTTACAGAACTCATGTTCAGTTCGCGATATTCTTATGGTGATGGTGTATTATGCACCTAAAACATTCTGGTATGCAGTTCCAGTTGCAATTCTTTTTTCAACATCCTATGCCTTGAGCGAAATGTATGCAAATAATGAAATTACAGCACTTTTTGCTTCTGGAGTTTCTCTTTTTAAGTTTACTGCTCCAATCCTTGTAATAAGTCTTTTTATGGTTTTTGGACTCTTTGTTTTTGAAAATAAATTTGTAGTTGAAAATTACGAAAAAAAAGTAACTTTGCAAAACACCCTCTTAAAAAAAGTAAATAATGAAAACAACAACGATGTAATTGTAATTTCTGATAATGGAAAAATAATTTATAAGGCTGGCCGCTACACAGAAAGTAACAAAAGACTGCAAAATCTTTTTGTTCTTTTTCGTGATGAAAATAAAAATCTTAAGGCTATTGTTTATAGTGGGCTTGCTCAGTGGAGTCCAGAAAATGAAGTTTGGGTTTTACAGTCTCCTATTCAATATATTCCAGAAGATGATACTTTAAAAGTGATGGAAGGAGTGGAATCTCAGTATCTTGCCAGTCTTACTGAATCATACGAAATATTTAGAAAAACAAATGTTGATATACAGGGGGTAACTGCAAAAGATGCTAAGGAGTACATCAATCACCTTAAAAAAGCAGGTCTTCCTTACAATGAAGAATTATCTGAATATTATAAAAAATATTCTTTCCCTTTTATCATTTTTATTGTAGTTTTTCTTTCTATTGGATTAACAGGTAGAACCCGCAAAAACGTTCTCTTAATCAGTCTTGCATCTTGTATTTCTGCTTCTGTTTTATTTTATGTAAGCATGATGGTGACAATGGTTTTTGCTAAGCATGGCTATATTTCTGCTTTTATGGGAGCCTGGTCTCCTGTAATTTTCTTTA
Organism: Treponema sp. UBA4267; assembly: GCA_002395155.1. GTDB lineage: Bacteria > Spirochaetota > Spirochaetia > Treponematales > Treponemataceae > Treponema_D. The sequence continues at coordinate 63,620 of DGWD01000034.1, read as the reverse complement.
CAATAGTCAGTGTAGTTCTTTTACGTTATTCTAGAACTTAATTATAAGGATTTTTTATGGCCCAAGTTTTGAAAATTTTTGACATCAAACACAAGTCCTCTGACGGCAAAGCAAGAACAGGTGTTCTTCATCTTCCACATGGAGATGTTCAGACTCCTGTTTTTATGCCTGTTGGAACAAATGCGACTGTAAAGGCAATGCCTAAGGACTTTCTTGAAGATATAGATTTTGAAATTATTCTTGCAAATACCTATCATCTTTTCCTCCGCCCTGGTCCGGATCTTATAAAGGAAGCAGGCGGACTCCATGGATTTTCTCAGTGGAAAAGAAATTTTCTTACAGATTCTGGTGGTTTTCAGGTGTTTTCTCTTTCAAAATTAAGAAAAATCAATCCTGAAGGGGTTAAGTTCCAGAGTCATATTGATGGTTCTTACCACATGTTTACTCCAGAAAATGTTGTTGAAACTCAGGCAAAGTTTAACTCCGATATTCAAATGCAACTGGATGTATGTACAGGTGCTGGGGTTGAACGAAAGGAAGCCGAAAAAGCCTTAAAAATTACTTCGGACTGGCTGGTGCGTGCTAAGAAGGAATGGGAAAATCAGAGAGAAAAAGGATACCAGGGAATTCTTTTTCCAATCGTTCAGGGAAACTTTTTTGAAGACCTTCGTCAGCAGAGTGCAGAATTTGTTGCAAGTCAGGAATTGCCTGGTATTGCAATTGGGGGGCTTAGCGTAGGGGAGACTGGAGAAGAATTTACCCACTTTGTAAATCATACTGTAAAATATTTACCAGAGGATAAGCCAAAATATGTAATGGGAATTGGTACACCAGAGTATATTCTTGATTCTGTTCAAGCTGGAATTGATATGTTTGATTGTGTTCTGCCAACTCGCAATGCCCGAAACGGTTCATACTTTACCCACAAGGGAATGCTTTCTATAAAACAGGAACGCTGGATTCATGATTTTGGCCCTGTAGATCCTGAATGTAAGTGTAAAGTTTGCCAGACTTATTCCCGAAGTTATTTAAGGCATCTTTTTAAGGAGCAGGAGATTTTAAGCTCAATCCTTGCAAGTTATCATAATTTGTACTTTTTACATAATATGATAAAGGAAATTAGGCAGGCAATTAACGAAGATCGTTTTGAAGCCTACCGAAAAGACTTCCTTGAAAAATTCCATCAGGGGCTGTAATGAAAAAACTTTTATTTGTAATTGCTCTATCATTTTTGTCATTTTCGATTTTTTCTCAGGAGGCTGATGTAGAAGAGGAAACTCCTACAACAGAAAGTGAACTTTCAACAACAACATCATCATCATCTTCATCTTCAGCTTCAGCTGTAAAGGCTTCTAAACCTGGCCTTTCAGAAATTCCTGATGCAAAAAGACCTAAGGCAATAGATTCTGAAAAGGCAAAAAAAGCTGCCGAAAAGGATGAAAGTGAAGAAGATGAAGAAGAACATCTCAATACAATAAAATATGGGCTTCCTTCTGAAATTTCAGAATTACTTGATAAATTAATTACAAATGATGATCCTCGTTTTACCCAGGAAATTTATGATCTTTTCCAAGTTACAAAAAACTCAACAATAAAAGAAAAAATTCTTAAGTATTTTACAAAACTGGAAGATCCTTGTCTTGAAGATTATGCTGTAGAACTCTTAAATGACCCTTACGATGAAAAGGCTGATGTAGTAAAAGCTTCGTTTAAATATATTTCTGCTGTAAAAACAAAAGAAGCAATTCCTGCAGTTCTTAATCTTATTGAAACTGAAAACGAAAATTATTTTAATGACGCTATAGATTGTATTGGCGAAATAGGTGGACCTGCCGAGGCTATCTACATGGTTGAATACCTTGATCGTGAAGACTTAAGCGATGTTCAGCGTCAGTCTTTAATGCGTACCTGCGGTAAAATGCATGCCCTTGAAACCTGGGAAAAAATTGTTTCTTTCCTGGAAGATGAAGATGAAAACGTCTATGTAAGAATGTATGCCGCCGAAACAATTGGTCTTATGGAAAAAAAGGAGTCGGTTCCAATTCTTATAGAACAGTTTGATTCTACAGATCCAAATCTTCGTCAGTATGTTATAAAAGGCTTAAAAAACTTTCCCGATGTTGTAGAAGCTAAAGAAGTAATTTTGCAGGGAATCCGCGATGAACATTGGCGAGTAAGACAGGAAGCTATAAAAACTGCAAAGGAACTTGAGTTAAAAGAGGCTGCCCCTTATCTTATATACCGCATAAAAAATGACAGTGAAAAAGTGATAAAGGAAGAAGCCGTTTCTGCACTTTCTAATTTAAATACCAGCGAAGGAAACGAATACCTGGTTGAACAGCTTACCAACAAAAAAGTTGGAGATGGAACTAAAAAGAAAATTGTTGAAGTTTTGCTAAAAGATGGTCATGCAGGTCAAAAAGAAATTCTTGAGCTTGCAGAGGAATGTGTAAAGGATGATAAACGCAAGGATCTTCGCTATGCAATTGGAAAGGAACTTGCAAAATACGAAAACTCTTCTTATGAATCAATTTGTTTAAAATATCTGGAATCAAAAGATACAACAACAATCAGCCTTGGTCTTGATATGTATAAAACAAATAAATTTGGAGCTGCCGCTACAAAAATGAAGGCCCTTTATTATGAAAAGAAAACCAATTCTTCAATAAAAAACAGAATTAAAAAAATGCTGCAACTTGAAGATGAGGAAAGCGAATCTAAGTAATCATTCTAAATCTCTACCCCTAACTTTAAAAATATGATACATTTGAAGTATAATTACAAATGATATTATTATTTTTGGAGCTGTTATGAAACTTTGGGAAAAGGGTGCATACCTTGTAAACGGAAAACTTGTAGAATCTGCCGCTGGCAATAATCCTGCAGATGGTGCAAAAAAAACACTGGCATATTCAATCTTACAGAAACATAATGTTGCTGGTGACGAAAAAAATCTTAAAATCAAATTTGACAAAATCACTTCACACGATATTACTTATGTAGGAATTATTCAGACAGCACGTGCTTCTGGACTTGAAAAATTCCCTCTTCCTTATGTTTTGACAAACTGTCACAACTCTCTTTGTGCTGTTGGTGGAACAATTAATGATGATGATCATATGTTCGGTCTTACCTGTGCCCAGAAATACGGTGGAATTTATGTTCCTCCTCATCAGGCAGTAATTCACCAGTTTGCCCGCGAAATGCTTGCTGAATGTGGTGCAATGATTCTGGGTTCAGACAGTCATACCCGTTATGGTGCATTAGGAACAATGGCCATTGGTGAAGGCGGTGGAGAACTTGCAAAACAGCTTTTAAACAAAACATACGATGTTGCTTACCCTGGAGTAGTTGCAATTTATCTTACAGGAAAAGTAAATCCTGGTGTTGGACCACAGGACGTGGCTCTTGCAATTATCAAGGCTGTATTCAATAACGGCTATGTGAAAAACAAGGTAATGGAATTTATTGGGCCTGGTGTAGACAATCTTTCTGCAGATTTCCGTATTGGTGTTGATGTAATGACTACAGAAACAACTTGTCTTTCATCTATCTGGAAAACAGACTCTAAGATTGAAGAATGGTACGCAACTCATTATCGTCCTCAGGCTTATAAAGAAATGAATCCAGAAGATGGAGCATATTATGATGGAGCTATCGAAATCAATCTTGATGAAATCCGTCCTATGATTGCTCTTCCATTCCATCCTTCATGTGCATATACAATTGATGAAGTAAATGCAAACCTTATGGACTTGCTCGAAGAAACTGAAAAACGTGCAAAAGTTTCATTTGGTGATAAAGTAAATTTCACTCTTAAAAATAAGGTTATCGACGGAAAACTTTATGTAGATCAGGGTGTAATTGCAGGCTGTGCTGGTGGTGGTTATGAAAACATTTGTGCCGCTGCAGATATTTTGAAAGGAAAAGATTCTGGAAACGGAAAATTCCTTCTTGATGTATATCCTGCTTCTATGCCAGTTTACAAGGCTCTTATGGAAAACGGTGCTTTCTCCGCACTTGTTGATGCCGGTGCAATTGTAAAAACTGCTTTCTGTGGTCCATGTTTTGGTGCTGGTGATACTCCTGCAAATGGTGCACTTTCTATCCGCCATTCAACAAGAAACTTCCCTAACCGTGAAGGTTCAAAAATCCAGAATGGTCAGCTTGCTTCAGTTGCTCTTATGGATGCCCGTTCAATTGCCGCAACTGCCGCAAATAAAGGTTTCCTTACAGCCGCTACAGAAGTTGATACAGAATTCAGCGGAAAGAAATACTTCTTTGATAAGACAATTTACGAAAAACGTGTATACGATTCTAAGGGAGTGGCTCATCCTGAAGTTGAAATTCAGTTTGGTCCAAATATTAAAGACTGGCCAAAAATGACTGCTCTTACAGATAATCTTATTCTTAAAGTTGTTTCAGAAATTCACGATCCTGTAACTACAACTGATGAACTTATTCCTTCTGGAGAAACTTCATCATTCCGTTCAAATCCTCTTGGACTTGCAGAATTTACTTTGAGCCGCAAGGATCCAGCTTATGTTGGACGTGCAAAAGAAGTTCGTGCAGAAGAAGAAAAACGCCAGAACAATGTTGCTTTTGAAAATATGTCAGAAGAAATTGCTAAGGCTGTAAAAACAATCAAGACAAAGTTCCCTGAAGTTACTACTGCAAATACAGGAATTGGTTCTACAATCTTTGCAGTAAAACCAGGTGACGGTTCTGCCCGCGAACAGGCTGCTTCTTGTCAGCGTGTATTGGGAGCTTCTGCAAATATTGCAAATGAATATGCTACAAAACGCTATCGTTCAAATCTTATCAACTGGGGTATGCTACCATTCCTTTATAAAGATGGAGATAAAAATCTTCCTTTTGCAAATGATGATTACGTATTCCTTCCAGGCGTTAAGAAGATGATTGCAGAAAAGTTGCCAACTATCACAGCTTATGCAATCAAAAAAGACGGAAGTATAAAAGAATTTGAACTTTCTGTAGGAGATCTTACAGACGACGAACGCAAAATTATTCTTGCAGGTTGTCTGATTAATTTCTATCGTTCATAAAGTATAAGTTTTTTCTGGAGAAAGAATGAAGAAGTTTCAAAATACATTTTTCCTTTTTTTGTTTGGACTGTTTCTGCTGACTGTATTTTCCTGTAAAAGTACAAAAGTACAGCCAGAAGAAGAAATTGATTTAAGCAAACCGGATTTTTCAATAAATGGTGGAAAAACTCTGGATAAAATCTGGAATATGTATTTTGAAACAAAAGATTCTCTTTATCTTGATTACATTTTTAATTACATAGAGTCAGAAGATTTATTTTTAGATGGATTAAATATGAATTTTGATTCTCTTATATGGGATAAAAAAGCTTCTGACTTGTTAGAAAAGCTTGCTATTGAAAATGTTGATTCTTCCCTGCAATGTCCTGTTGATTATGAACTGCTTTTTGCCTTTTTTGCGGATGATGAAGAATACAGAGATGACTTTAAATATCTTTACAGTTTCCTTCCTGACGATGTGATGGTTCATTCTGCAATAAAATCATCCGCTTTCTGGTCTGTAAATTCTGTAGCTGAACAATATCCTCTGGTAAATGAATATCTTACTAAAAAAATACCAAAATTAAATCCAAATGCCAGAAATACATTTATTTTATATAATAGATAATCCTTAAATATTAAATGTAAGACTTAAATTTAATAATTTATTAAAAAAATCTTATCAATTCATGTTATAATAACATTGTTATTTTCTTGGAGTGTACATGAAAAAGAAACTGGCAATTTTGACAAATGGTTGGTCTAACTATTTTATTGAAGATTTTGTAAAAGGTGTAAAAAAAGCTCTTAAAGAGAGCGATACCGATATCTATCTTTTTTCATGTTATGATTTTACAGAATTTTCAGGCTATCCAAATTTCAATGGTTACTCAATCTACCGCCTTGTAAATTACGAAGATTATGATGGCGTAATTATTCTTGCAGACTTAATCAAAAATCCAAGAATTCTTGAAAAAGAAAGACAAAGAATTTTACAGGCAAAAGTTCCTGCCATTTCTATAAATGCCCAATTAAAAGATATTCCATGTATAAAAATTGACAATTACTCTGGTTTTTATGAATTAATCTGTCATTTAATCAAAGAACATGGTGTAAAAGAATTTGCCTATTTTACAGGTAAAGAAAATTCCATAGATTTTAGTGAACGTTATAAGGCATACAGAACTGCTCTTCAGGATAATGGAATTACCCTTAATCCACAGAAAACCTACACCGTAGAAAGAACAAATTATCAATGTGCTTATGAAAGTATTGATGAAATCTTAAAAGATCCAGAACAAAGACCTCAGGCAATTGTTTGTGCAAGCGATCTTATGGCAATGGCTGTAATTAAAAGAGCCGATGAACTTGGCATTCAAATTCCTCAGGAGTTAAAAGTAATTGGTTATGATGATTTAGTTTTTTCTAGCAGCATGAATCCATCATTAACTACAGTAAAAAGTAATGCAGATATAGTTGGTTATGAAGCCGCAAGAAAGGTAATGGCCGGTTATTTTGATCTTGAAGTTATAAAAATAAAATCCAGCCCAGTTTACAGAGTTTCTTGTGGTTGTACAGAAGAAAATAGCGATAAACAAAAAAGGTTGCCTATTGATATAATGTCCTATTCCAACGAAAACGAAACTTTCAATTCACATTTGGAAATTATGGATGAAATTTTTACCGAGGCGACAGATGTGTTTACTCTCATGACAAATTTGGACATCTTCTTCCAAAAGTCTCATCATTTTGAAGGTTCTGATTTCTGTATCTTCCTAAAATCAGACTGGACTTCGGTTCTTATAAACACTGCCGAAACTCTCCCTGCCAATTTGAATTATGGAAATCAAATGCAGGCTATAACTTCAATCCAGAATAATGAAAAATATCCAAGAGAAATTATAAACACCAGAGATTTAATGCCTTCTAAAATGAAGACGGAATCTAATAATCTTTATCTCTTCATGCCTATTTATAATCACTCTTATGTTCACGGTTATTTTGTTTGTAAGAATAACCTTTTGATGTTAAGAGAACATTATGGTTATAGATGGACAATGGCTTTTGGTTCAGCAGTAGAACGTTTTAGAAAGCAGAATATGTTCAAGCAGATGAGCCAGCAGTATCTACGTCTTTCTACGCGCGATGCCTTGTCTGGAACTATAAACCGAGTAGGTCTTGAAAAAATTGCAAAACCATTCTTTGCTCAAAATAAGAAAAACGGCCTGACTACAGTACTTTTCTTCGTTGATATAAATAAGATGAAGTTTATTAATGATAATTTTGGACACCTTCACGGCGACCTTGCTGTAAAAACAATTGCGGCTGCGGTTATGGAAGTAATTCCTAAAAACTGGCTTCCAATCCGCTATGGTGGAGATGAATTCCTTGTAGTCGGAAACTCAAAAAATTACAAGGGTGAAGATTATTGTAAAATCATTACAGATAGAATTACAAAGAAAACCTCAATCATGAAGCTTCCATATCTACTTTCTGCCAGCGTTGGAACTTATTCAGTGCCTCCAAATTCAACTATGACATTGGAAGAAGCTGTAGAAAAGTGTGATGAAATGATGTACGAAGTAAAAGAGGCCTTCCACCGTCAGCATCCGGAAATGGGATAAAACAGCTATAACTTCCAACTTTGTTCAAGTTCTGCTAAACTCATTTTTATGACTATAAATACAAAACAACTCACTTATATTTTGGACCATACTCCAGCTTCACAGAATATCATGCTGGTAGGTAAACACGGAATTGGAAAATCAAGAATTCTGGAGGACTATTTTTCTAATAAAGGGGAAAAAGTTGTTACTCTGTTTTTAGGTCAAATGAGCGACCCTGGCGATTTAATAGGCCTTCCTGAAAAAAATGAAAAAACTGGCAAGACCGATTTTATGCTGCCATACTGGTTTCCTTTAGATAATGAGCCTGTTGTTTTGTTTTTAGATGAGTTGAATCGAGCTCGACCAGAAGTACTCCAGACAATTATGGATTTAACTTTGAATCGCAAGCTGGCAGGAAAATCTCTTCCACAGGGAAGTCGAATTATTTCTGCCGTAAACAAGGGAAACGAATATCAGCTTACAGATTTAGACCCAGCCCTTGTTTCTCGATTTAATATCTATGAGTTCCAGCCAAGCGTAGATGACTGGTTAGATTGGGCAAATAAATCCGAAATCGACCCAAGAATTATTTCCTTTATTAAAGATAATCCTGAGTATCTTGACACTGGTGATGATGAAGGGCTTGCCGAAAATCTGGAGCGTTCACCAGACCGCCGTTCCTGGGAAAGAACTTCGCAAATTATCAAAGGCTTTGAAGAACTTACAGATTTACAAAAACCACTGGTTAGTGGAATTATAGGAAGCAAGGTTGCCGCTTTATTTTTCCGCCACGCTTGTCAGAATGATTTGACTTCTGCTAAGGATCTGCTTACAAGTGATTTTTCTAAGCATATTACGCTTCTTGAAAAACTGGACTCTTCAAAACTTAGTCTCTTGAATACGGGGCTTTTAAAATTTTTAGAAAGCAAGTCCTATAATAAGGATGATGAAGAAAAACTATCTAAAAATCTGGAAGCTTATTTTGATTATTTGTTAGATAGCGGACACAAAGAATTACAAGCCCACTTTGAAAGTCTTCTTAAGGCAGAAAAATACCCTGAAAGTCTTTATTTTATTTCAACAAAGGCTCCAGGGCTTTATAAGAAGCTTTTTAATTTAGTTGCAAATATGTAATTTTTATAAACTACATATTGAACTTATTTAATTCATCTGTAATGTTGGAAACGGAAGCTCTGTTTAGTTCTGCTTTTTCCTTTACAGTTGAGAAAGAATTAGAGAAGTCTCTGACAACCTGTTCAGATTCCTTCATAGACTGGGCAACCTTCAAGGAAAGGTCAACGATTGTATCAATTCCTGTTTTTATTTCTTTGGTGTAGTTTGCCTGGTTTTTAAGAAGTTTATTAGCATCTGAAGATTTTTCTACGGCTTCCTTTGTCTTTTCAAGTACTAAACTTGCCTGATTAGACTGCTGTTTTACTGTTTCGGAAATTTCATCAACAAGTTTGGTTTGCTCTTCGATTCCTCTTAAAATAGAATCAAATACCTGACGGGTATCATTCATATGCTGGGTACCAGTTTCAGTTGCATTTGCCATTTCGTTAATTAACTCGCTGATTTGCTTTGCAGAGTTCTGTGTAGAAACAGAAAGACTGCGAATTTCGCCAGCTACTACAGAAAAGCCTTTGCCGGCTTCACCAGCGTGGGAAGCTTCAATTGCAGCGTTCATAGCAAGCAGGTTGGTTTGGGTTGCAACTTTTTCAATCATTGTAACTGTTTCAATCATTTTACGAGCCTTATCTGAAATTTCTGTCATAATAGACTGGGTTCGCTGTACTTCATCAGAACCTGCACTGGAAGCTTTTGACAGCTCAGCTGAAAGATTTTGGGCCTTATTAGTCATATTTGAAATTACGTGGAAGTTGTTGAACATATCAGTTATAGATTTTGCATTTGTGACTTCCTGATCAGCCTGAGTTTCCATAAAAGCACTAACCTTACCGGCATCTTCATTAAGTCTGGCAATATTTGTTTTTGCCTGCTCAAGAAGGTTTTCAGTCTGGGAATTTTCGCCACTCATCTGCTTGAAGCTGGCAACAATCTGTGTCATTCCGGCTGTGGAATTTTCTGTTACCTGTAAAAGTTCCTTTGCATCTGAGTCAACGTGAATAGCCTCATTTTTAAGGGTCGTAAGGGAATCTCTAAGAAAATCCATTAAAAGGTTCATTTCGGTCATAACTTCGCCAAAATCATCAAAAGTACCAAGATTCAGTCGGGTCATAAGGTCTCCGTCAGAACGAAGGTTCTCAATCTGCCTGATTGTGATGGTGAATCGTTTTTTGAGCTGGTTCAGAATAATGATTAAGAGCGGTGTTGTAATTGTAAAGGCCATAACGAATGCTATAATTGCCTTTGATTTAAAAACTTCCATTGTCCATTCATGCCTAACTGCGGAATATGCACAACAGAACATATGCCAGCTGATTGTAATGGCAATTGTCAGGAATGTAAAAATTAAAGAGCGGGAAAAAGATGTTTTTTTGTAGCCGTAAGTCGAGTGAATTTTAAGCTTTGCCATTTCCTTTCGGGCCATGCTGTTAAAACAAACTACTGAATACTGAATCGCCATAAGTGCATAACAGAAAATCAAGACAAGGATGATTAAAATATCCGTAAGGTTGTAATTTACTTTTCCTGTCAGCGTTTTTATTACAATTGTCGCTCCATTACCAATAGGGTAACCAACCATAATAGAAATAATAGAAATAAGGTTTACTTTTTTTAAAATATTTCTAGCCTTGTGCTGCTCATCTTCACTTAAGTCCCTGCTTGCTGCATCCTTAATGGTCTGCATCAGAGGTTTTAACATAAAATAGGTTGCAATACTGATGAGGATAAAGATTCCTGTCGCAGGTCCTAGTGTTGCAATTAAAGAGGATGCCCAGTCGGAATATGTTGAACCCTTAATCTGTACAATCTGAAAGGATGAAAGAAGGGGTACACCAACAATTGTCGAAAGTGCAAAGAAAAACATAAATAATTGAAATAAAGTCATTTTGAATTCCTAATTTTAAAAATTGATGTATAAAGAACATCTTTAAATATTTGATATATAATTATAAAGTATGAGTAAAAGTTTCACAAATTATTTATGGGTAAGTTTTTGAGGCAATTTTTATGCAAGAGTTGGAAAAAAAGTTAAAGGCTATAGTTACAGATTGGTTTTACAATCAGCCGCTTTTATTTTCAATCGCAAGCACTCATTCCCTGATTGCAAACCCTCTGATGAATTCACCAATGAGATCTGGACAAGGGCGTATAGAATATTCTCCAAGTCTTTTGAAAAATGCCAGCCTTTCCCAGCTTTCTGCCTATTTTACCTTTGAAGTTTACAGAATTCTTCTTCATCATCCTTATAGCCGTAAGCCCTATAATGCAAAGCCTGGAATTATGACTTTAGCCAGTGATGCAATTGTTTATCAGCTGCTTGTAAAAGATAAAGCTCCAATTGTAAACGAAATCAATCTTCCTTCAATCGAATATCTGAAAAATCAGGCGACTCGTTTTCATAATCTTATAAATCCTCTTGGTGAAAAATGGGCAGGCACAGATGAAGAAAAATTTTTCCAAAGAAACTTAAATATAGATAGAAAAACTGGACTTCTTACTTTTGTAGATGATTTAACTTTTGAAGAAGCCTACCGCTGGATTTTATTTCTTGTTCAGGAAACTTCTATTGCTGGACAAAATGCAGGTTCTGCAGAAGGAGATGGAAACTTCCAGTCCGATGCCGCCGATCTTTGGGAAGAAAATCAGGAAGCCCAGCAGGAAATTACAGAAAATATTCAGAAGGCAGAAATTGATCAGGGCTGGGGAGCTCTGGGCGGAAATCTCCAGAGGCAGCTAAAAGATTCCTGTGATTTTTCTTTTGATTACAGGAGAGCTCTTACTCAGTTTCGCCAGAATATTGTTTCTGCAAACCGAAAATTAACCCGTATGAGACCGAGTCGTCGTTATGGTTTTAAGGCAATGGGATCGCGTTATGAACGTAAAGCCAATATTTTAATTGCTATAGATGTAAGTGGTTCCATTACAGACCAGAGTTTTGAACATTTTAGCCATGCCATAAAAAACTTTTTCTTTCTTGGGATTATAGAAAAAATTGATTTGATTTTCTTTGATGTCAACTTAAAAAATACCAAACCAATAACCTTCCGAAAAAAAATAAATCTGGAAGAAATTAAGGGAAGGGGAGGAACTAACTTTCAGCCTCCGATTGATTTTTATGCAGAAAACCGAACTCAGTACAGTGGAATGATAATTTTTACCGATGGAGAAGGTGCAATTCCACAAGTAAATGCCTCCTGTAAAAATATTTTATGGATTTTGGATTCCCGACTTGCCTACGAAAAAGCATCAAACTGGATAAAAACACTGCCAGGAAATAAATCAACATTTCTTCCATTTTAAAATAAATACTTACTTTTATATAGTTTTAGTGTAAACTATATTTATTGAGGGTTTATTACAAAACCCTCAAAACGGCGAAGTCAAGGCTTTAAGCGTGAGCGTGCCTTGACTCGACGTATTCGGGAGGTCATATGGACTATTTATATGCTTTGCAATGCCTTAGAGAGGCAGCTCCTTCTTTTATCACATATTTCTTTTTATTCATTTCAGAAGTATCCTTATATCTATCAGCCTTAATAGTGGCAAATGTTTACTGGTCTTTAAATAAAGATGATGGTGCTTATATTATAATGGGCTATGCAGGAGCTATTACTGTTAATGAATGCTTAAAAGATATTTTCTGTATCAATAGACCATGGATTTTAGATTCCAGACTACATGTAGATCCACTTGCAAAATCTTCTGCCACAGGTTATTCATTTCCAAGTGGACATACAACAACTGCAGCTTCCTTTTTTGGAGGACTGGCTCTAAGTTTAAAAAAGCGTAAAGCCTTAGTAATTTTTCTTATTGTAATTATTTTTCTTGTAGCATTATCAAGAAACTGGCTTGGTGCTCATACCTTAAAAGATGTGCTGGTGGCAATTTGTCATACAGCCCTTATGCTTTGTCTTGTTTCTTTTGTAAAATATTTTATAACAAAAAATCCTTCTAAAGATACCCTTGTTGCTGTAGTAGGAATTGTTCTTGTTGTAATTTTCCTTTTGTTCACTACATTAAAGTCATATCCTGTAAAATATGCTGATGATGGAAGTCTGCTTGTAGATCCTGCAAAAATGCTTAGAGATGCTTATAAAATCTCTGGTTCTGCAATGGGATTTTTTATGGGCTGGTGGTTGGAAAGACACTGTCTAAAATTCCAAAATCCTTCAACTAAAAAAAGTAAAATTCTTTGCAGTTTATGCGGAAGTGTTATTTTGATTGCATGGAACTTTGGTATTTCAAATATCTTTAAAGTTTGTGGTCCAAATATTGCAGGCTTTATCAAACACTTTGTAAGTTTTTTCATTATCCTTTATCTATATCCATTACTTTATACTTCATTTACAAATCTTTTAAGTAAGAAAAAGGCAGCTTAAATTATGTATGATGATGTAGAATCGGATTTCTGGAAGGAAATTTTAGTACACATGCTCCATAAAAATATGGTTAGGACAAATGCAAAAGGTCTTCCTATGGAGCAGTGTAAAGAAGTTTTTGAAGATTTTGAAAGAAGGCATCCTGAAGTAAAAGCGAATATAAATTATTCTTCATCATATGTTACTTGGGAACTTTTTATAAGTGATACTGTAAAGCTTCGTCTTTATATTCAAAACCAGATTAAGGGCTCTTTTATGCAGGGCTCTGGTAGTGATTTTGTAAAAATTGCCGATGCAAAATTTCCAAATAATCCTTTTCCAGAAATCGAAGAATGTTTGCAAAACCGTCAAAAGTATTTGCAGGAACTTTCTGCTAAAAAAACAAGATATCTGCATAAGGAAAAAGTAAATCTCCTGCTTGGCGAGTTTATAAAAGCCCACTTAATCAAAAAGTTTAACAATGATAAAGCAGCAATTTGGTCTCTCGAGCAAAAAAATGATTCATTTATCCTCCATCTGCAAAAAGATAAAGAAGTAAAAGACCTGGAACTTTCTTGTGATAATTACAAAAAAATCATTTTTGAATTGTAATCTCTACTTGTATTTCATATTGCATATATTTACGGAAAATTGTATATTTTTTGTATATTTATGCATTTTAGTGGTAAAGCTAAAAAATTGCTGTGTCGCAATTTTTTTTAACGCTTTGCTATCGAACACCGCCCGCTCTGACCGGCGGGCTTACACAGGAGGCTATATATGGCAAAAGACAAGGTAATTTTGGCTTATTCAGGAGGACTTGATACAACTGTTATCATTCCTTGGTTAAAAGAAAACTATAACTATGATGTTATCGCTGTTTGTATTGATGTTGGTCAGGGTGATGACTGGGATGCAATTAAATCTCGTGCACTTAAAACTGGTGCTGCTGCCTGCTATGTTGTAGATGCAAAACAGGAATATATTGAAGAATATGTATGGCCAGCTTTAAAAGCAAATGCTGTTTACGAAGATGAATATCTTTTAGGAACATCAACAGCTCGTCCATTAATTGGAAAAATCTTAGTAGAATATGCCCGCCAGGAAAAGGCTGTTGCAATTTGTCACGGTGCAACTGGTAAAGGAAACGACCAGGTTCGTTTTGAATTTGCTATTAAGGCTTTTGCTCCAGATATTAAAGTAATTGCTGCATGGCGTGATGATAAATGGAATATGGACAGCCGTGAAGCAGAAATTAAATTCCTGGAAGACCGCGGACTCGAAGTTCCAATGAAGAAGGATCAGTCATACTCACGCGATGAAAATATCTGGCACCTTTCTCACGAAGGTCTTGAACTTGAAAAAACTGAAAACGAACCAAACTACAAGCACATGCTTAAAAATACTGTTGTTCCAGAAGAAGCTCCAAATGATGGTGAATATGTAACAATCGACTGGGAAAAGGGTATTCCTGTTGGTTTGAACGGTAAAAAAATGGACGCTCTTTCACTCCTCAATGAATTGAACGTAATTGGTGGACGTAACGGAGTTGGTCTTGTAGATATTTGTGAAAACCGTTTCGTAGGAATGAAGAGCCGTGGTGTTTACGAAACTCCAGGTGGAGCAATCCTTTACTACGCTCACAGAATGATGGATCATATCTGTCTTGATAAAGAAACTTACCACTTCAAACAGCACGTTTCTTTAAGAATGGCTGACCTTATTTATGAAGGAAAATGGTTCACAACTTTAATGGATTCTTGTATGGCATTTATTGACAAGGCAGAAGAAAATGTAACTGGCTGGTCAAAAGTAAAAGTTGTAAAAGGTGCTGTTCGTGGTGCTGGTTCTGGTTCTAAATATTCTCTCTACAATGAATCAATTGCTTCATTCACAACTGGAGAACTTTACAACCATAAAGATGCACAGGGCTTTATCACACTTGCAGGTCTTCCACTCAAGGTACGTGCTATGATGGAACAGCAGGTTGGTGAAGGTCAGGCTATTACAGAAAGCAAGAACCTCAAAAAACGTCCAACGGAGTAAAAATATGAAAAAGCCTTTAGCAGCCCTTCCACCAATGGGATGGAATTCCTGGAATACTTTTTCCTGGAATATTAATGAAGAGTTAATTAAAACAACAGCTGATTTTTTTGTTGAAAGTGGACTTCGTGATGCAGGATATGAGTATATCGTAATTGATGACTGCTGGAGCGAAAAACAGCGTGATTCAAAAGGCCGTCTTGTACCTGATCATGAAAAATTTCCAAATGGAATGAAGGTTGTTGCTGACTATGTTCATTCTAAAGGCTTAAAGTTTGGTATGTATTCCTGTGCAGGTACTCATACTTGTGCAGGTTATCCTGGAAGTTTTGAACATGAATTTGTAGATGCTCAGACATTTGCTTCCTGGGGTGTAGACTATCTTAAATACGACTTCTGTTATAAACCTGCCAGTGCAGATGGTCCTCTTTTGTACCGTCGAATGGGCATGGCTCTTCGTAACTGTGGTCGTGATATAGTTTTTTCTGCCTGCAACTGGGGTAGCGATAACGTTCATTCCTGGATTCGCGGTGCAGGAGCAAATCTTTTCCGCTCAACTGGTGATATTCAGGACAGCTGGACTTCTATCGCCAATATTGCAAAAAGTCAGCTTGATAAACAGGCCTATGGGGCTCCTTTCTGTCACAATGATATGGATATGCTCGTTGTTGGTATGCATGGAAGCAGCAATAATGAATTTATTAATGCCGTTGGTGGATGTACTGATGTAGAATATCAGACACATTTTGCTTTGTGGGCAATAATGAATTCTCCATTGATGATTGGTTGTGATGTTAGAAAAATGTCTGCAAAAGCAAAAGAGATTTTGACTAATAAAGATGTAATCGCAATTAACCAGGATCCTGAATGTCGTGGACCTTTCTGTGTTCGTCAGTGGAATAATCCAGAAAATGTATTTAGTCTTATTAAACCTTTGTGTGGTGGAGACTATGCAATTGGAATGTTCAACTTTACCGACAAAAATGCAGAAATGTCTTTGCAGCTTTATGATATTGGACTTCCATATTCATCTGGACGTGCTCTTGAAGTTTATGACTGTTACAAACATGAAAGTCTTGGTAAATTTACAGAAAGACTTTGTTTTAAAGTAGAAAGCCATGGTTCTTTAATGTTCAGAGCAAAGCTTGTTCGTCAGTAAAAAATGTCGGAATCAAATTATCAGTCCTGTTTTAGATGTGGTCAGGAATTATTTGCAGATGATATTGCCATTTACCGCAAATTGGTAAACAGGGGAGCCAAAGAGTTTCTTTGTATGGATTGTCTTGCAAAAGATTTTAACTGCAGCAGGACTGATATAGAAAAATTGATAGATTATTATCGTAAAAGTGGCATGTGTACACTTTTTTGTTAGATTTTTAGCTGCATTATTTCTTTTCCAAAATAATCAAAGTAATATCGTCGTTTTGTGGAACATTTGCAGAGAATGTTTTTACATCACTAATGATACAGTCAATTTGAGTTGAAAGTGGTCTTATAACATTACGCATTGCAGATTTTAAGAGTCTTTCTTTTCCAAAAGAATTATTTACTTCATTTGTAGCATCTGTAATTCCATCTGTAAAGAAAATTAATTCATCACCTTTATTCATAGTTATTGAATATTCTGCAAATTTTGATGGAACGTTTTTCATTCCAATTGCACCATAAGACTTTTGTCCGTTAGGTTCTATGTAGCTTACTTTATCTTCCATTGCTCTATATAAAATCGGAAGTGAATGAGCTGCTGTTACAAAATTGACTTTATCTCCATCAATCCTTACAAGAATTCCAGTTAGATAATTTTCTACATCACCTTTTTCTTCTAAAACACTTTGATTTATTCTTTCAAGAACAATTAATAAATCATCCTTTTTACCTTCCTGAAACTCATTGTTGATGATGTTCTTTACCAGCATGGTTACCAAGCCCGAAGCAATTCCATGACCAGAAACATCAAATATTCCAATTCCTTCCAGCTCATCATCATGACTATAAATGTCAAAAAAATCTCCGGAAACACCGGTCATAGGTTTATTGTAATGAGCAATAGCCCAATCTTTAAAATTGGTATTATTATGCTTAAAAAAAGTCTTCTGAACTTGTGATGCAAGGGCAATTTCGTTCTTTATGTTTTTGATGTTTTCTTCCAGCTTTTGTTCGTGATTAAAATCCCTGATAACACTGCGCCAACGGTTTACGGCAAGAATATTTAAAACAATAAGATAGAGAAAGTTATTTATCATTGTGCCTGTGCCAAAAAGTGTATGAATTTTAGGACTTATAGCAACAAGCATAATTGTAACAACAGGGTCATAAATAACTGGTTCAATAAAAAAGGCAATTGGTAAAAGTACAGTTACACATACAAGAATAATATAAGCATTTAAGGTTGGTTGATGTTGGAAAACTAGAAAAATACTTGTTAAAAAGGCAATAAGACCAAAATGAATTGGTTGAATTACTTTTAATGCTATCTTTTCTGGATGCCTGTTTAGATAAAAGCACCATGGAAAAATAATTCCTGCCATAAAGATATAGCTGGCATAATAATTAAACTCAAACCAAATATCTTTATTAAACTTAAAATCATTCTTTAAGAGAGTTACAAATGAAAAAGTTAAACCAAAAAGTCCAAATGCAGCAGAAAAGAACAATAAATAATGGTTGTTTCTTTTTATTCTTTTAATTTTAAGTTCTCTAGGGGCAATCAAATTAGATTTGATCCATTCGAGAAGATATTTTGTTAGTTTTGTTATGGATTTATTTTTCATCAGGAACTCTTATCCTTTATATTTTACTAGTCAAACCTTATTTTTACAACAAAATGAAAAAGAAAATATCTGCTAGATAATTTTATTAATTTTTATTTTATGATAAAATATAAAACACACTTTTTTTACGGAGTTTATATGAAAAATATTCAAAACAAGTGGATTAGAGGTGCTATTCCAGCTTTGTTACTTCACTGCAGTATAGGTACTGTATACTGTTGGTCAATCTTTAGTCAGGAAATTGCTAATTATATTGGCTTTTCAAAAGGAGCCGTTGAATGGGCTTTCTCTTTTGCCATCTTTTTCCTGGGTATGTCAGCTGCCTTCTTGGGCAATCTTGTAGAAAAGAATATTCATAAATCTTCTCTGATTGCTACAATTACTTTTGCCGCAGGTATGGCTGGTACAGGTTTCTTTATCTGGTATGGTGGAAATCATCAGCATAGTGTTTTAGCTTTAGTTGGCATCTATGTTTCTTACGGATTTATCATGGGTATTGGTTTGGGAACAGGTTATCTTTCTCCTGTAAAGACTTTGATGCTCTGGTTCAAAGATAAAAAAGGCCTTGCTACAGGTCTTGCAGTTGCAGGTTTTGGTGCCGCAAAAGCAATTGCTTCTCCAATTATGCAGAAACTTCTTGGCGACAACCAGAATGGTGAAATCTTCAAAATGTTCTATATCCTTGCAGCTATTTACTTTGTAATGATGTTTGTAGGCCACCTTCTTCTTGCTAAACCTGCTGATTGGGTTGAACCACAGAATAAATCTAAGGATGAAGGAATTATTGCTACTCTTAAACGTGAACCAATCATTTCTTATGTAGGTATCTGGCTTATGTTCTACTTGAACATTACTTGTGGTCTTGCTCTAATTTCTCAGGAAAAGATGATTGTTAAATGTATTGGCCTTGCAGGTTCTGTCGGTATTATTTCTACAATTTCAGCTATCTTTAATGCAGGTGGTCGTCTTGGTTTCTCTGCTTGGGCTGATCACATGAAAGACCGTAATACTGTTTATAAATTAATCTTCATTCTTTCAATTGCCTTTACAGCTATTGTATTCTTTACAAAGGGTATTGCAAAAGGTGATGGAAACATTCTCCTTATCATCTTCGTTCTTGCTTTGATCTTTATTGTAAATGCAGGATATGGTGGAGGCTTCTCTAACGTTCCAACTTTACTTTCTGACCACTACGGAATGGGTTCAATTTCTGCAATTCATGGAATTACACTTTCTGCATGGGCTTTTGCAGGTCTTACAGGAAACCAGATGGCAAATGCAATTGTTTCTCGTACTGGTGAAAAAATTATGCTTCATGGAATTGAAGTAAATCCAACTGGTTATCAGAATGTTTTGATTGTTACTGGTTGCCTTTATATTGTTGCTCTTTGTCTTTCAATTTTCTTTGTAAAACCAATTAAGAAAGATAAGTAAAATAGCAATAAATCTTTAAAATAAAAAAGTCAGAACCAAAACGGTTCTGACTTTTTTTTAGTCAAAGTTATCGGAGATTAGCGAAGTTTTGTATATCCGTAAGAAGCTACATCTCCAAGTTCTTCTTCAATGCGGATCAACTGATTGTACTTAGCCATACGGTCTGTACGACTCATAGAACCAGTCTTAATCTGTCCAGAGTTTGTTGCAACTGCTATATCTGCAATTGTTGTGTCTTCTGTTTCACCTGAACGGTGTGAAGTTACAGTTGTGTATCCGTGGCGGTGAGCCATTTCAATAGCATCAAGAGTTTCTGTTAAAGAACCAATCTGGTTAACTTTGATAAGGATAGCGTTTCCTGCTCCCATCTTAATTCCTTTTTCAAGGAACTTAACATTAGTTACGAACAAGTCATCACCAACTAACTGGCAACGGTCACCAATTTTAGCTGTAAGTTTTTTCCAGCCTTCCCAGTCATTTTCATCAAGACCGTCTTCAATAGAATCGATAGGGTATTTGTTAATAAGTTCTTCAAGATAAGCAATCTGTCCTTCATCATCCAATTCTTTTCCGTTTGGATCTTTTGGAGCTCCGTTAGAAAGCTGTTTATAGTTGTAGTAGAACTTACCATTTTTTTCTGTTGAGAATTCAGATGCAGCACAGTCCATAGCAATTTTTACATCATCACCTGGCTTATAGCCTGCATCTTTAATTGCCTGAACAATTGAATCCAAGGCATCGTCAATTCCATTGAATTTTGGAGCGAATCCACCTTCATCACCAACAGCTGTAGAAAGTCCACGACCTTTCAAAAGTTTTGCTAAAGCATGGAAAACTTCTGCTCCCATACGGATTGCTTCTTTTTCTGATTTTGCTCCAACAGGACGAATCATAAATTCCTGGAATGCAATAGGAGCATCTGAGTGAGCACCACCGTTGATAATGTTCATCATAGGAACTGGCATAATGTGAGCGTTTGTACCACCAATGTAGCGGTAAAGAGGAATATTAAGAGCCTTTGCTGCGGCCTGAGCAACTGCAAGTGAAACACCAAGAATAGCGTTTGCACCAAGTTTGCTCTTTGTAGGTGTACCATCAAGAGCTAACATTTTATTATCAATGGCACGCTGTTCAAATACGTTAAAACCTTTTAATGCTGGTGCAATAATTTTATTTACGTTATCTACAGCTTTTAAAACACCTTTTCCGCCAAAACGATTTTTATCACCATCGCGAAGCTCAAGTGCTTCGTTTTCACCTGTTGAAGCTCCAGAAGGAACAGCAGCACGGCCAAGAACGCCATTTTCAAGAATAGCATCTACTTCTACAGTAGGATTTCCGCGTGAATCAATAATTTCACGTCCAATTACTTTGTCAATTGCAATACAATTCAACATTTTTTTTCTAAAACCTCCAGGTAATTTTGTTTAGAAATGACTGATTGTGGCTAATGAGTCAGTTAGGTAATACTAACAAATCCTAGTTTAATGATTGTTTCATATTGTGTCAATTATGATTGATAAATCTAATAAAAAACGATATTCTTCTATATTAATATGGAAAGATAGGAAGATTCTATCTAAAAGGAAATGACTAATTGTGGCTAATGAGTCGTTGGCAGGCATCTGCAAAAAGATATACTGCTTACTCCTTTCAGAGTTTTTCCTTTCACATAATTTTTTTCTCTATATTTAAGGAGCATTTCATGGTATACACTGCAGAAGTGGAACATATGTGTCCTTTGGCAAAAGGCGCATATCATGGACCTGCCCCAATTCCTGAAGAAGGGGAATGGGTAAAGGTAAAAAAAATTGAAGACGTTTCTGGTTTTACACACGGAATCGGTTGGTGTGCCCCACAGCAGGGTGCTTGTAAACTTTCTCTTAATGTTAAAGACGGCATTATTGAAGAAGCTCTCGTTGAAACTATTGGTTGTTCTGGTATGACTCACTCAGCTGCTATGGCATCTGAAATTCTTATCGGAAAAACTTTGCTTGAAGCTTTGAATACTGACCTCGTTTGTGATGCTATCAACACTGCTATGCGCGAACTTTTCATGCAGATTGTTTACGGTCGTACTCAGTCAGCTTATTCTAAGGGTGGACTTAAAGTTGGTGCTTCTCTTGAAGACCTTGGAAAGAACCTCCGTTCTCAGGTAGGAACAATGTTTGCTACACGCAAAACAGGTCCTCGCTATCTCGAAATGACAGAAGGTTATGTAGAAACTTGTGCTGTTGATAAAGATGGACAGATTATTGGTTACAACTGTATCAACTTTGGTAAATTAATGGATGCTCTTAAGGCTGGAAAACCTGCACAGGAAGCTATCGAAGGTGCACGTACTCACTATGGTCGTGTAACTGCTGATCAGGGTATGGTAAAACTTATCGACCCTAGAAAGGAATAGGAGGAATATAATGGCATTATTTGAAGATTTTGAAGGCCGCATTCCTCAGGTGAATAAGGCTCTTAAAGAATATGGTTTTAAAGAAGGTGAAGCAGGATTAAATGAAGCTCGTGATCTTTGTAAATCACACGGTTTCGATCCATACGAAATCTGTCAGTCTACACAGCAGATTTGTTTTGAAGATGCTAAATGGGCATATGTTCTCGGTTCTGCTATTGCTATTAAGGAAGCTGAAAAAACTGGCGATAAGACAGGTTCTACAGCTGCTGCAAATATTGGTAAAGGCTTGCAGGCCTTCTGTTTGCCAGGTTCTGTAGCTGATGACCGTAAAGTAGGTCTTGGACACGGAAACCTTGGTGCTCGTCTTCTTTCAGAAGAAACTCAGTGTTTCGCATTCTTGGCAGGTCACGAATCATTCGCTGCTGCTGAAGGTGCTATTAAGATTGCTGCTAACGCTAACAAAGTTCGTAAGAACAAGCTCCGCGTTATCTTGAACGGTCTTGGAAAAGACGCTGCTCAGATTATTTCACGTATTAACGGCTTTACATATGTTCAGACTGAATTCGACTATTTCAATGGCGAAGGTACTGACAAGGCTCTTAAGATTGTTAAGGAAGTTCCATATGGATCTAACCCTGACCGCCTTATCGTAAAGTGCTACGGTGCTGACGATGTACGCGAAGGTGTTGCAATTATGTGGCACGAAGATGTTGATGTTTCTATTACAGGAAACTCTACAAACCCAACACGTTTCCAGCACCCAGTTGCAGGTACTTACAAGAAGGAACGCCTCCTTGCTGGTAAGAAATACTTCTCTGTAGCTTCTGGTGGTGGTACAGGTCGTACACTCCATCCTGATAACATGGCTGCAGGTCCAGCTTCTTACGGCTTTACTGATACTCTCGGACGTATGCATTCAGATGCACAGTTCGCAGGTTCGTCATCAGTACCAGCTCACGTAGAAATGATGGGCTTCATGGGAATGGGAAACAACCCTATGGTAGGATGTACTGTTGCGTGTGCCGTAGCAGTTGCTGGAAGTTTCTAGTTCTATCTTGAATGATTAAAAGAGCTCCGTGAATAAACGGAGCTCTTTTTTTTATAGGCACATGCTACTGCAAGCCGTTGCCGCCGCTCGCTAGTCTCGCGGCGAGCCATTCTTTCGATGAACCTAAAAAATTGCACTGTCGCACAATTTTTTTTAACGGTTCTTCGATTGTAGGCATGTGCTGTAGCAGTAGCTGGTTCATTCTAATATAGATTGCCACGTCGCTACGCTCCTCTCAATGACAGATAATGTCCGTCATTGAGAGGCTCAGGGCCGAAGCAATCCATAAAAGCACTTTCTTCGGAAAGTGTTTTTTTTAGGGATTTTTTTAGAAAATTTTGTCAAAAATGTGTTAATTGAGTCTATATTATATATGAAGTATTTAATGGCTGAATGCATAAAAGCGTTCAGCCATTTTTTTTTGTTTTGTTGGGGGATAATATGAAAAATGAATTACTTCATATCAAATCATTAAATATTTTAGATGATGCGAGGAAAATTATTGAGTTTTCACGCAGTAATGCGGTAAAGAGTGTTGACTTTTGCAGAGTACAGATGTATTGGAGTTTGGGAAGACGAATTTTTGAAGAAGAACAGCAGAAAAAAGAAAGAGCGGATTATGGAAGCTATCTGATAAAAAAACTTGCAGAAAAGCTTGAATCTGAATATGGGAGTGGATTTAATAAACGGCAATTAGAACGAGCGAGACAATTTTATTGTTTGTATCCAATTGCGACCACACTGCGGTCGCAATTGAACTGGAGTCAATATCGAAGATTAATACAGATATCAGATCCTGACAAACGTGAATATTATGAATTAGAATCCGTAAACAATGGCTGGACTACACGAGAAACTGAAAGACAAATAAATAGTCAGTTGTATGAACGGCTTCTGCTTAGTAATAATAAGGAAGCTGTTCTGGCAGTTGCTAGAAAAGAACGAATTCCGGAATCACCAAAAGAAATAATAAAAGATCCTATGATTTTGGAATTTTTAGAATTAGAAAGAAAAGCTGAGTATTTTGAAAAAGATTTTGAAAGTGCAATCATTTCTCATATAACAGATTTTTTGCTTGAGATGGGTAAAGAATTTTCTTTTGTTGCTAGACAGAAACAAATTTTGATAGAAGATGATGAATTCTTTATAGATATGGTATATTATAATCGCCTTTTGAAATGCTTTGTCATTGTTGAAATAAAAACAGGAAAACTTACACATCAAGATTTAGGACAACTACAGATGTATGTAAATTTCTATGACCGTAATGAAAAACTACCGGAAGAAAATAAAACAATAGGCATTCTTCTGTGTGCTTTAAAAAATGATACAGTAGTAAAAATGTCTCTCCCAGAAGATAATTCTACAATTCATGCAAGTGAATATAATTTTTATTTGCCTACAACAGAACAGCTCATAAAGGAAATAAATGAAGTAAAACAGTTAGTTGATAAATAAACAGTCAATAGCGAACATTTCAAAGAAATTGATTTTGAAGCCGCAAAAAAAGACGTTCGCCCCTTTATTCAGGACGAACGTAAACTGGATTTGTGGAGTGCAGAGTTTTTTACTGCGATTGTAAAATGCGTTTAAAAGTTTTATTTAATTTTCAAACTTTTTTCAAATAAATGAATACCTGATTTTTTTCCTCTGCTTTGTATAATTGTCTCATATTCTTTGCTATATTTTATTTCGTTATAAATTATTTCAAGAAATTCTTTACGTTCAGATGAATCTGGACTTTGTTTTTTGAAACTATACATAAAATCAAAATTTTCCCCATGATTGAATATTTTCCATGATAAAGTCTTTTCTTTATTATTACCTATCATAATTCCATATCTAAGAAAGGGTATAATATTTTTATGCTCTTTAGCTTTGAAATTATAAGTTATGGCATCATGTGTCGTTATATTTTTGAATTTTGCTTCAATTACTATACGTGGAATTATTAAATTATTTTTTATTTCATATATAAATAAATCTGTTTCATAATTTATTTCTTTAGAATAATTTGCTTTCCAATTCTGATTAAAAGAATAAAGTGTTTTTTCATATGGAAGCTTTTTTAAAGTTTCTGCATGGAGATTCATTTTTTTATTAGTAAATTCCTCGTTTAATATATTACAGATTTGTTTAGTCCATGATTTCTCGTTCAATTTAGTGTCTCCTTAATGATTCTGAAGCATCATCTGCATTCTTTACTGTTTAAGTGTGAAATATCCTGGCGCATCTGGTGGATTGTCTACACGGGCGTATTCTATATTCAAATGTGAACTATTCCATTTAGTTCCACTTCCACCTACTAATTCGTAACAACGATAAAACATATCATTGGATCTTATGACATTTGTTAATACAAATCTTGATGATACTGTTATAG
Organism: Treponema sp. UBA4267; assembly: GCA_002395155.1. Taxonomy (GTDB): domain Bacteria; phylum Spirochaetota; class Spirochaetia; order Treponematales; family Treponemataceae; genus Treponema_D. The sequence goes on along the minus strand of DGWD01000034.1, from coordinate 38,397 downwards.
TTTGAAGTGTGTAATTATAATAAAACATTTCTTTCATATTAGTAACATTTGAAGTATCGAAATTCTCAAGATTTAATGATGTAAGTTTATAGCAATCAGAGAACATATAACTCATATTAGTTACATTTGAAGTATCGAAATTCTCAAGATTTAATGATGTAAGGTCACAGCAATCATAGAACATATAACTCATGTCAGTTACATTTGAAGTATCGAAATTCTCAAGATTTAATGATGTAAGTTTATGGCACCCACTAAACATAGAAGACATGCTAGTAACATTCGAAGTATCAAAGTATTCAAGATCAATTTCAGTAACAGCCCAAAATCCAGAAAAATTATATCCATTTTTTAGTAATATTTTTTTTACAGGTGGATATGTGTCTGTATAGCCTTTCGCGTAATAATATAACGTGGATCCTTCTTTCCATATATAGCATGGCATACATTCATCTGAAGCTATGTTATAAAAATAAGTTCCTGTTTCTGGAGGTGTCGTACTATGTAAGAATTTTGTCATTGATTCATAACCTATTGTGATAGTTGTATTAGTTCTAAAATTACCTCCTTCCTTAAGTGATATTGTAGCTGGAAGAAACTGTGTAGATATTGATACGTCGTAAGATGGCATTATGAAAGAGTAGCCTATGATTTTTTGCCGGCTTGATGCGGTAAAAGGTAACTTACTTAGATAAAAAAATGCCATATCGTATCCATTATCAGGAGTTGCTGTAATTGTGACGGTTTCACCCGCAGTTGCTGTAGTTTTATCTACAGTTATTGTTCCGTGTGGAATACCACTTTCAATACTTATGTTATAGTAAGTTACAGTAACTCTAAACGATGCATTTACACTTACATTACTTTCTGGCATTACAAAAGTGTTGTTTGTAACTGTAAGGGAGGTTCCGCTTGAATCTCTTACTGTAATTGTTTCAAGTTCATAACCAGAAGCTGGATTAACTGTAATTGAAATAGTTTCACCCGCAGCTGCTGTGGTTTTGCTTACGCTTATGCTTCCATTTTCAATTCCACTTGCAACTGTAATATTGTATGTAGCTGCACCTGGGGTAGGTGTAGAAGGAGGTGGCGTTTCCCCACCGTTTGAGCCTCCATTAGATCCGCCGCTTGAACCGCCTCCATTTGTTGTACCCCCGCCACCTTCGGCTGGAGTGCCACTTGTTGTGCCGCCTCCACTTGCAGTACCACCACCATTTTCTGTAGTTTTTTCACTATCTTTATTATTTGACTCCTTTGATTCTTCCACTTGCGGAAGAGCTTCTGTAATATCCATAATATGATTTGAACATGCTGTAAACTCTATTGCTACAAATATGATAAAGAGAGTTGCAAAGAGTTTTATTCCTGTTTTTAAGAGATGGTGATTTCTTCTATTCATTTTCAACCTCGCTTTCGTATGTGATTAAGAATTCTACGCGGCGGTTCTTCCACCAGTTGTTGCGGTCTGCTTTGTCTGCAAGAGGATTTGCTCCGCCTTTTCCTACAGTTTCAATTTTATCTTCATCAATTCCGCGTTTTTTGAGTTCTTTCTTTATGTATTCTGCACGCCACAGTGAAAGTGGCATACAGGCTGTGCGGTCTTCTTCTTCGCTTCCGCTGATGTTGTTTGCATAACCTTCTATTAATACTGTGCATTCCGGATGTTTTTTGATGAGTTCTACGGCTTCATCAATTGTCTTTTCGTTTTGGCGAATCTGTTCGCGGCTGAGGCCTGTAAATACGGCACCATTCTTGCTGAAGTAGAGAATACGTTTGAGAACAAGACGCTCTGTAATGATTTTCGGCTGGGCAGGCTCTAATGGGCTTTCCGGCTCAGGTTCAGCTTCTATAATTTCTTCTGTTTCAGGCTCTTTCTCTGCTATTTCTTCAGATTCGGCTTCTTCTGCAAGTCTGCGCTCTTCTTCAGCCTTACGTTTGCGTTCATCTTCTTCCAGACGTGCACGCTCAGCTTCTTCTTCGGCGCGGCGTTTTTCTTCTTCTGCGAGGCGTGCTTTTTCAGCCTCTTCTTCAGCCTTGCGTTTGCGTTCAGCTTCTTCAAGGCGAGCTTTTTCAGCTTCCTCTTCGGCGCGGCGTTTTTCTTCTTCTGCGAGGCGAGCACGTTCGGCTTCTTCTTCTCGTCTTCGTCTTTCTTCTTTGAGGCGTTCCTCTTCTTCTTGTTCGCGACGTTTTTCTTCAGCAGCCAGACGTTCTTCTTCCTCTTTTCTTCGTTTTTCTTCTGCTTCCAGACGTCCAGCTTCTTTTTTCTGACGTTTCTCTTCTGCCTTTTCAAGCTTAGCCTTTTTCTTTTCTTCTGCACTGTTATCGTTTTTCATCTGGAAGTGCCAGATTGCGCCCAACCTTAAGCCAAGCAATGTTGTAGCTTTTGAATTTTCTGGAACAAGTGTAAAGAGTGGAGAGGCTTCTACTTCGAGCTGCTGGACTTTTGGTGGAATCCAGCGGAAAGAAGGAGCAATACTTATAAGAGGAGAAAGATACGTTCCGCTTTTTATCTGTCCTCCACTCTCGTAATTTGAAAGGAATACAGAAAGGCCGCCTCCAATCTCCGGTTGAAAAGCAAAAAACTGATTTCCTAAAATAAAAGGAATGCGAAGCCAGGCTGCACCAAATGCACGGATTTCTTCATCAGATTTTAATTTCTGTCCAGATTTTACAAAAACATGGGCAAAGTCTGCACGAACCGCCAACCCTAAATCCATATTCTTTGGAAGCTCAAGTGGAATTGTATATTCTCCGGTAAGAGATGCTCCAAGATTCATTATTGCAAATTTTGAGTAATCACCAATTGCAAATTGACTGAGAATGTCTCCACCTGCGGCAAAGCCCTTATATCGTGGAATTGAGGAATTATCTTCTGCGGAACAAAGGAAACAGAGAGATAAAAAAGAAATTACAATTAAAAAACGTTTCATTATAATACCTTGTGTGAATATTTTTAATTAAAAACTCTTTCTTGCTTTTATACTTGCTTACACAATATATAGATTTTTAAGTAATTGTCTTGAGTTTGAAATCCTATATACACTCGGGAAAAGTTCCCGAACGTAAAAGATGAAGTATGCTATAATGATCTTATGAAAATTAAAAATGTTTTCAAAATCGAATATATTCTTATTTCTCTTTCTCTTTTGATTTTTGTCTTTACAGTTTATTTGAAAATAGAGTCACAAAAAAAATATGATGAAATAATTTCTATTATTAATAGTCTTATTATAGAGAATAAGGATGAAAAGCTTGTTTCACTTAAAAAGCAACTTGCACCATTTACATACTATAGTGAAGAAATTGAAAACCAGTTTAATGTTGTTTCTAAAATTTTTAGTGAATTAGAAAATGAAACCGAGAACAGTTTTGAAGAAGTTTTTCGTCTTGTAAATTTAATTCGTCTTAATCAAAAATCCATTAACTTTGGTTATGACTGTCTTTTTATCTCTTCATTTTTTCTACTTTTGATTTCCAGTGTTCTTGTTTTGTATAAAACTTTAAGCAAAAAAAATGAACTTTTACGAATACAGAGTCTTAATAGAGCAAAACTAAAATTTAGTCAGGATTTGCATGATGGAGTAGCCCAAGATCTGGCCGCCTTAAAACTTTTTATACAGAATGATGAAAAGGAAAAAGCTGTTTATTATTCAGAACAGGCATTTAAAGAAGTTCGATATATGATTGATTCTACCCATTTGGACTTTAATCAAAACTTTGAAGAAATTATTCAGCAAAACTTAAAATCATTTGAGGTAAACTTTGGAATTAAAACCGAATTCTTGTGTGCCTCCAAACTTATTAAAGGACTTTCTGCTGACACTCAAATGGAGTTACTTAAAATTCTGCAGGAAGCTTTGAGCAACTGTTTTAAACATTCAAAGGCTACTGTCCTTACATTAAAAATTACTGATATTGGTTCATTTATCCGTTTTATTATTGAAGATAATGGACTGGGCTTTTCTGAAGTAGAAATTACAACAAAAAAGGTTGATGAAAAAAATCATTATGGCCTGGTAAATATCCGTTCCAGAGTTGAAAAACTTGGTGGTACTGTAGAAATTTCTGGAAAGGGAGGAACCACAATTGCAATTACAATTAAAAATATTGTTCGTTGATGATCACTCCGGCTTACGCGATGGAATTAGTTTTCTTTTAAGCAAGGAAAACCAGAATCTTAAATTTTACAATGCCTCTACCAAAGAAGAAGCAGTAGAAATTCTCAATAATAATAGTGATATAAAAAACGCCATCTTAGACATAAATATTAATGGTGAAAGCGGTCTGAATTTTATTGACGATTTTAGAAAAATTGTTCCACAGTTAAACATAATCATTTACACAATGTATTCAGATATGCTTCATATTGAAGCGGCCTTAAAGAAAAACATTCAGGGGTATATTACAAAAGACTGTGAAGTTCGAGAAATTGAAAAAGCAATTGAGTTCGTTTCTGATGGAAGTATGTATTACAACAAAGCTGCAAAAGAAGTGATGCAATCTTTAATTTCAAAAAACAAGGGTTCTAATACAGATTATGAAGAACTTCGCGTTCAGGAACTTTTTGAAAACTATAAAACCTTTACTCCAAAAGAGCAGGAGGTTTTTCTTCTTTTGGCCCAAGAAAAAAGTACCAGCGAAATTGCAAAACTTTTAGGAAAATCTGAAAAAACTGTAATCAATCAGAAGTCAATCATATATCAAAAACTTGGTATAAAAGATAGACTTGAACTTTTACGTGCCTCTAGAAAACTTGGAGTAATAATTTAATTATGAAAGCAGATTTACAACAAGAATTATTCGGTATTTTCTCATACGAAGAAATTAATTTTATAAGAGTGATTTTTATTTTTCTAGCTACTGTGTTTTGCATTTTTGTAAACTATGCAGGGTCTGTTCTTGCAGAAATCCTTGTGTTTCCGCTTTATCTTGATTCTTTACTAACAATAGGTCTGGCAAGTTTATGCGGATTAATACCCGCAATTGTATGTGCCCTTTTATCAAATATAGTTCTTAGTATTTTTACCCACTGTTCAATTTTGTTTTCTGTTTGTCATATTTGTACTGCAGTTTTTGCATGGCTTGTGTTCTTTTATTATAGAAGACAATCCTTTCCTAAATATGAATCTTTTTCTTTTGAAGCTTTTCTATGGGCCGGATTTTGGGCTGCTATTTCAAATGCGATTTTAGGTAATATTATTGCTGATTTAGTTTTTGCCGCAAATACAGGTCGTCCCAGTGCAAATACAGTTGTTCAGGGAATGTATATCGTAATTCCCAACTTATTTTTTGTAAATAATCTTGCAGGGCTGGTGGAAAACTTTGTTGATAAAATTTTAAGTGGAATTCTAAGTTTTTGTTTTTATAAAGCAGGAAAACAGATTTTGAAAAAGATATAAACTTCTACAGAGTTTATGTTATAATACAACCCTATGAAAAAGCCTCCCAAACTTTCAAGTCTCATCGATAAAGCAGTTTTTGACTACAATCTGATAGAAAAAGGTGACCGCATTCTTATTGGAGCTAGTGGCGGAAAAGATTCTACAGCCCTTATAAAATATTTTTCTGATAGGGCAAAAAGGCCTGTGCGTTCAGGGAATCTTGATACAAGTTTTGAGTATAAAGCTCTTTTTATTAAAAGTGATTTTGCACCAGATTTTCCAGAAGGGATTATGGATAAGTTCCGCGAGTGGAATGTTCCCTTTGAGCAGCTTAATGTAAATGTTTTGGAACGAGTAAAACCTGGGCAGAAGATGAGCTGCTGGTGGTGTTCTACTCAGCGCCGCACTGAGCTTTTGAATTATGCCATTGCAAACGGCTACAACAAAATTGCCCTTGGCCACCATATGGATGATATGCTTGAAACTCTTTTAATGAATATGTTGAACAAGGGTGAATTATCATCTATGCCACCAAAACTAAAGTATGACAATTTTCCTGTTACGGTCATTCGTCCCTTGTGTTATGTAAGTGAATCCCGCCTGATTGAAGAAGCTCAGAAGGGAGGATATGCGGGCTATACCTGCACCTGTAACTTTCAGGATAATTCTGCCCGTAAAGAGGCAAGAGCTAAACTTGAAACTTTAACAGATGGTGATGAAGCAAAAAAAGAGCGGCTGTTTGCTTCGATGAAAAACATACAGCCGCTTTATTTACCTTAAATGTGGTAAAGCTAAAAATTGCTTTCGCAATTTTTTTAACGCTTTGCTATTTAACAACGGCCACCAGTGGCCTTACACATATTTTTCTCAATAAAATCCTTTTTCAGTTCCATTAATTTTTCTGTAAGTGAAACTTTATAAATATGTGGATTTAATATTCTCTTATAAGATTCATCAAAAGTTTCAAGCTGGCTCTGCATAGTAGTTCTGCTTATTTTGAGTTGTTCGTTATCTGGCAGACGTTTTGTAATTCTTTTTCCGTCTTCTATACGTTTTTTCAAAAGAGGTTCAACTTTTGCAGCTTTACATGTAAATTGACGGTAATCAACCATAGGATGATGGAAGCGATATTCTTTTCCAGCTTCAATAGTTTCACCATCAAGAGCCAGAATATCTGCCAAAGCCATTCCATTTGAATCGTAAAGGCGGTACACATTCTTAATTCCAGGGTTTGTAGTCTTTGCTGGATTATCTGAGAATTTCATTGCAGGAATCATCTTGTCGCTTTCTTTATCATGACGTGCCGCAAGTTTATAAACACCTGTGAAAGAAGATTCATTACCACCAGTTACCATGTGAGTTCCAACACCCCAAGAGTTAATTGGAGCTCCACGAGCAACAAGTGTAGAAATAATTTCTTCGGTTAATTCATTTGAAACCGAAATCTTAGCCTGAGGATAACCAGCTCTATCAAGTTCCTTGCGAACTTCGCGGGTCAAATAATCAATATCACCAGAATCAAGACGAACACCAAAGTTGTAGCCTTTTTCAACCAGTTCTCCACCAGCAATAATTGCATTCTTAATTCCAGATTTCAAAGTATCGTAAGTATCGATTAGGAATACAGAGTTTGTAGGATAGATTTTTGCATATTCACGGAAGGCTTCCAGTTCAGATGAATGAGACATAATCCAAGAATGAGCCATAGTTCCCATAACAGGAATGCCGTATTCTTTACCTGCAAGAGTGTTTGAAGTTCCTGCTGCACCACCAATGTAAGAAGCTCTTGTTGCCGACATAGCACCATCTGGCCCCTGAGCTCGGCGTAAACCAAATTCCATAATAGGAGCTTTTTTGCTTGCAAGCCAAATGCGGGCTGTTTTTGTAGCAATTAAAGACTGGAAGTTTACATGATTAAGAACAAGACCTTCCAAAATCTGAGCTTCAATCAAGTTTGCGTGAATGCGAACTAAAGGTTCCTGAGGGAATATAACAGTTCCTTCATCCATTGTGTAAAGGTCCCCAGTAAAATGGAAATCTTTTAAGTAATTTAAAAATCCTTCTTCAAAGATTTTCTGGTCTGCAAGATACTGAATATCTTCTTCGCTAAAACGAAAGTTTTCAATGATATCCATTAAAGTTTCGTTTCCTGCAAGAATTGAGAATCCTCCATTAAATGGATTTTTTCGGAAGAACATATCGAATACAACCTTCTGATTCATATTGTCCTTCCAATAGCCCTGGGCCATAGTCAATTCATAAAAATCTGTAAAAAGAGCACTGTTAATCATATTTTACCCCTACATATAATCTGAAATAGAAATTTCCCCATCCGATTTTTTAATATCCTCATCTGGATTGTGAGGTCTTTTATTGTATTTATAAGTATATCTAGCAACTAAATAACGGCCTACAAATCTGCTTAATAAAGCTGTAAAACGCCATTTAGGTCTATACATAGAAATCTTTTTGCCCTTAAAGGCTCTCTTCAAACACTGGGCAACAACTTTGTCTGGATTAATGCCACCTTTTACTTCTTTGCGGGCACCGTTAGATGCAACATTTGCAAACTCAGTACTTACAGAACCTGGACAGAGGGCACATACCTTTATCCCCTTATCTTTTAGTTCAGCTGCTAGTGCAATTGAAAAACTAAGTACATAGGCTTTAGAAGCTCCGTAAACTGCAAAATTACCAAGAGGCATAAAAGCCGCAAGAGATGAAGTATTGATTATGACAGAACCTTTTTTTAAATAGGGGAGAGCAATTCCACACATTCCAGTAAGGCCGGTACAGTTTAGGTCAATCATGTCCATTTCGCGATTAATCGAAGTTTCTTCAAAAGGACCGTAAGTTCCAAAACCTGCATTGTTGATTAAGAGACCAATTTCAATTCCACTTTCAATAGATTTTAGTTTTTTGTCTTCTTCTTCAAGAAAGGCCTTAAAAGCTTCTGCACCTTGTCGTCCAGAAACATCCATAACTACAGGTCTAACAGTTTTAAACTTTGCATTCGAATTAATTTGATCTGCCAGTTCTTTGAGTTTGTCTTCGCGACGGGCCAAAATCCAAATTTCATCAAAAGTATATTTTTGACTTACCTGCTGGGCAAATGCCTTACCAAGACCTGAACTTGCTCCTGTAATTACTGCAATACGCTTCATAAATATATATTATATAGTAAATAAGTAGCTCAATCAAATACCTGCAATTCTCTACTCAATAGAAGTGATTTTTGTTATAATTGTCTTATGAAGTTCAGAAGTATTTTGTTTTTCTTAATCCCTCTTTTTTTTATTTCCTGTACAGATAAACAGACAAAGAAGGAAATTATAAATCATCAAACTCAAAGTAATTTTAATTCATATATAATTGAAAATCAAAAAATCCACCAGGCTAAACTTACAGACTATATAAAAAATATGCCTCTGGAAAATAAGGTTGCTCAACTTTTTATAGAAAATCTTGAAGGAAATACCAAATTCCGTACCTACGAAAATATGAAGGCTATAACAGATAAAGATGATGATGAAGAAAGGCCTCTTGTTGCCGGCGGATACCTCTTTTTTTCTTATAATATAGCTGATTCTGTTCAAGCTCAAAAAGATTTTAATAATTCAATAAACGACTATTGCAGGCAAAACAAAATAATTCCCCCTTATCTTGCTGTAGACCAGGAAGGTGGTTGGGTTAGTCGCCTTAAAAAATTAAATACAAAACTTCCTTCAAATCAGGATGTGGCAAAAAATAATTCAATTGCTCAATCTTATGAAATATACAGGGAACAGGCCCTGCAAATGCAGTCTATGGGCTTTCATATGAATCTTGCTCCTGTAATAGAAGTTTGTACTCCCGATAACGAAGATTTTTTGGACGGCCGTAGTTTTGGTTCTTTTGAACAGGTTTTGAATTATGGTCGTGCCTGCGTAAATGCCTACGAAAATAATCATATTGCAACTGTAGTAAAACATTTTCCTGGAAACACTAACACAGATCCTCATACAGGTCTTCCAGAAATAAAACTATCTGAAGCAGACTTGAAGGAATCTGTTAGGTCTTTTGAAGAAATTTTAAAATATAATCCAAGTGCCATTCTAATGTCTCACGCCAGAACTTCTGCAATTGATCCTGGAGTTCCAGCCTGTCTATCAAAAGTTTGGGTTACTGATATTCTTAGAAATACCTACAAATACCAGGGCATAATCTTTTCTGATGATATTTTTATGGGTGCCCTTGCAGATAATGGATACCCTCCAGAGAAAGCTGCTTTAATGGCAATTGATGCAGGCGTTGACTGTATAATGATTTCGGAAAAACGTTTTGGTAAGGCTGCCAGGGTAATTTATAAAAAAGCCCAGGAAGATTCGGACTTTGCCAAAAAAATTGATCAGGCACTTTTACGAATACTTGAATATAAAGAAAAAGCAGGTTTGTTTGTGCTGGAATAAAGTTAGATTTTTTATAGAAGAAATTGTTTAAGAGAATTGTTTAATGAAGAAAAAATCAGGTGATAAAGAAAATAAAAAAGAAAAACTTTTTGGTTCTCAAGGCTTCGAAACATACTATTCAGAGCTTTACGGACAACGATGGCCTGCTTTAAAAGAGGCATTTTTTAAGGAAAATCAGGCTGTTTCTTATCATGTTCCAGGTGCCCAAAAAGAATACTTTTTAGATTCAGCATCAGTTCTGGCGGCTCTTTGTCTGCCATTAAAAGGTGCAGAAAATATTTTGGATTTATGTGCCGCCCCAGGTGGTAAAACTTTAGTTTTAGCTTCAAGAATGGATGAAGATGCCAGACTTTCTTCCAACGAACGTTCCGCCGAAAGAAAACACAGGCTTGCAACTGTTGTAGAAACTTGTCTTCCATCAGAAATTTCGCAAAGAATTACAGTTTCCTGCAGTGATGGAGCAACCTGGTGTAAACGACAAAGTGAATGTTTTGACCGTATCCTTTTAGATGCCCCATGTTCTTCTGAAAGACATGTAATTGCAGACCCAAAATACCTGAATACCTGGTCACTTTCTAGAATTAAAACGGTAAGTATGGAGCAGTGGGCTCTTTTATCATCTGCTTACAGACTTTTAGCTGTTGGTGGAATACTTTTATATTCAACTTGTGCCCTTTGTCCCCAAGAAAATGATGAAATGATTGAAAGACTTTACAAAAAATTTAATAAAGATGGAAATGCATTTAAGCTTCTTGAACCAGATCCTCAGTTAGATGAAATAAAAAATTGTACAAATATTCAACTTCCTGGTTTTGAAAAAACAAAGTATGGTTACCAGATTTTGCCAGATAAAGAAAATGGAGCAGGACCAATATTTTTTACAATTTTGCAAAAACAAATAACTATTATGTCTTGATTTTTACGCAACTTTTAGGATAATAAAATACTATGGCAAAAGTAAACAGAAATGATGATAAGTTACAAAAAATTATAGAAATTGAACGTCAACTAGGAGAAATACAGGATGTTGATGTTCTTTTGGAGCGTATTCTTACAGAAACTCGTCATATCGTTAATGCTGATGCTGGTTCTATTTATGTAGTAGAAGGTGACAAACTTAAAATTAAATATGGACAGAATGATACTCATCTTAAGGAGTTAGCTCCTGGAGATAAGCTTCCATATACATGTTTTTCATTCCCAATCAACGAAAAACAGATTTGTGGTTATGTTGCACTTACTGGACAGCCACTTAATATTCCAGATTGTTATGCTCTTCCAGAAGATACTGTATACAAGTTCAATAAAAATACAGACCTTACTACCGATTATCATACAAAATCTATGTATACCCTGCCATTAAAAATGGCTAATGGAAATCTCCTTGGAGTTCTTCAGATTATCAATGCAAAAGATGAAGAAGGCAGAGTTATTGCTTTTGATGAAGAAGCAGAACTTTTAATTACCCATTTTGCATCTAGTGCGGTACAGGCCTTACAACACGCTTACCTTACTTCAAATATGGTAAAACGTATGCTTAAAATGGCAGAATTTCGTGATCCAAAAGAAACTTATCCACATGTTGAAAGAGTTTCTTCATATTCACTTGAAATCTACGACCGCTGGGCCTTTAATCATAATATTCCAGAAGAAGAAATTCATTCATATAGAGATAACTTAAAGATTGCCGCTAAATTTCATGATGTTGGAAAAGTTGGTATTTCTGATGTTATTCTTAAAAAGACTTTCCCTCGTTTTACTGATGAAGAAAGAAATATTATGAAAGGACATACTGTAATTGGTGCTCAGCTTTTTGATCCACCTGAGTCTCCTCTTGATAGAATGTCTATGGAAATTGCACTTCATCATCATGATCGTTGGGACGGTGGTCCTTCTGGATATCCAGGAGATATTAAACTTAATCAGTTTGATATAAAGGAAGGTGTTCTTCCTATTTGTCCTCCATTAACTGGAAAAGATATTCCTTTGAGTGCAAGAATTGTAGCTGTTGCAGATGTATTTGATGCCTTGAGTCATAAGCGTTGTTACAAGGAAGCCTGGTCAATTGAAGATGCCTTTGCAGAAATTCAAAACTCATCTGGCACACATTTTGATCCAGAAGTTGTACTTGCTTTTATTCAGGTAAAAGACCGTATTTGTTCTATTCAAATGGCTTACCCTGATGATCCGGAAGATTAATTTAAAGCTTATTTCAATAAATTATGGATTACCTTGTCAAAAGAGTTCGCAAAAGCTGCGAACTTTTTTTTGTCATATCCTTCATTGTAGTGTTTTACAAGTCCTATATTTGCCAATTGTAAGTCAAAATCACGGGTAGAAAGTAGTTCTTTTATATTATTTTTGTCAAAAATTCGTCCTCTGTCATTTATAGTACAAATGTTTTTTTCAATAAGTCTTTTGGCAAAAACAATATCTCGAGTTATGACTAAATCACTTGCTGCAACATGATCAAAAATATAATTGTCAGCAGAATCTTTTTCTTCTTTACAGATAATCATTTGGAATTGTCCATCTTGATTGCAAGGAATATATTTATTTGCAACAAAATAAACCTTACAGTTTAAGCGATTACCCATTTTTACTACATGATTTCTTACAAGAGTGGGGCAGGAGTCGGCATCTATCCAAATACTGATTTCTTTTGCCAATTATAATACCTTATCGATTTTGCTGATCATTTCGGCAGTTCTACGTTCTATTTCCTGTGTATCCATAGAGTTTTCAACAGCCTTGTAGTCCCCGTTTTCCATAGCAACTTTATTTTGTTTTTCTTTGTATAATTCATCGCAAATTATAATGCCAGAAAGAATTGCCACCTGGAGAGGATTTTTAATAGAATCGATTTTTTTTACATCTTCTGTAATTCTTTTGTAGTATCCCAGGAGTTTTTCTAAATATTGATCATCGCCATTTGCCTGGATTGTAAAATTTGATCCAAGCATTTCAATATGAAGTTTGCCCATTAGAAAATATCGAAGCCCAGGTCATCTTCCTGGTTGTCTTCTTCCTCATCTGGAATATCTTCTTGAAAAATTTCATCAGAAGCCCCGTTTGAATCATCATACTGCATAAAAGGATTCATTAAGGGATTAGTATTTGAATTATCTTCGGCTTCTGTATACTGTGTTTCAGGAATTGAAGCCTCAGGATTTGGCGTTTGTGCAGGACTTTTGTCATCAAACATTTGAGTCATTGTTGCAAAGCTTGGAGAAAGTTCTTCTTTTGGAGCAACTTCTTTTGCTGTAAAACTTGTTTGATTTTGATTTAAATTAATTTCCTGTTTTGGAGTTTCTTTTTGAATAACTGTTTGTCTTACAGTTTGATTAGAGGTAGGAGCAGCTTGACCGCTTGTTGCCATTGCAGAAACAGTTTTTAGTACTGAATTTTCAATTGAACTTAAGCGGTCAAGTGCTTTTTTGATTCCACTTTCAATCTGGTCTTGATCTGTTTCAATGGTAGTTAGTTGCTCCGACTTTGCTGAAAGCGCATTTGTGAGCTCTGCACATTTGTTGCGAAGAGCATCGTTTTCAGCTTGTAGCTGTTGTATTTTTGCAACAGCACTTTCTACCTTTTGTTCCAGAAGATATACCTGATCAAGTGAAATCATAGATTAACTTCCTTTATAAAAGTTAAGCCTTAATAGCTTTTTTAGCAGCTTCAACAACTGCCTTAAATGCTGTAGGGTCTTCAATAGCCATATTAGAGAGAGCCTTGCGGTTCAATTTAATACCAGCTTTGTTAACTCCATTAATGAACTGTGAATATGTGATTCCTTCTTCGCGAACTGCAGCGTTAATACGAGCAATCCACAATGAGCGGAATTCATGTTTCTTGTCATGACGATCAACATAAGCGTGATCAAGTGCTTTTGTTACAGCATCTTTTGCTGGTTTATAGTTTGATTTTCTGTCGCCACGGAAACCTTTAGCAAGTTTCAAAATCTTATTGCGGCGATTCTTTCTTTTTGTTCCGTCTATTGCTCTTGACATTTATTCACCTCATTAACCGTATGGAAGCATCTGCTTTCTGATTTTCTTTGCATCTGCTTCAGCAACATAACCTGCTGCGCGAAGATTTCTCTTTCTTTTTGGTGAACGCTTTGTCAAAATATGACGAAGGTTCTGCTTCTTGTGTTTTACTTTGCCAGTGCCTGTTAAAGAATAACGTTTAGCAGCTGACTTCTTTGTCTTCATCTTAGGCATTTTCTAAACCTCTTATTTTGCGGCTTTTGCTGAGATTGTCATTGACATATTTCTTCCATCCATAGCGGCTGGCTTGTCAATGTTGTACGCCGAGGTAAGTCGCTTTAACACCTCATTCAGAACTTCAAAGCCGAGCTCTGTGTGAGCAAGTTCACGTCCGCGGAAACGGATTGTGACTTTAACCTTGTCACCCTCGTCCAGAAATTCCTGTATATGTTTGGCCTTAGTATCCAGATCTCCGGAGCCTATTTTTGGCTGCATGCGGATTTCCTTCAAGCTTCAATACCTTCTGATTCTTCTTGGCGTCACGGAGCTTTTTTTCCTGTTCGAATCGGTATTTGCCATAATCAAGTATTTTACAAACCGGTGGATTTGCATTAGGTGAAACTTCAACAAGGTCAAGATCCTTATCTTGTGCCATTCTGAGTGCTTCTGGTGTTGCTACAATTCCTAGCTGATTGCCCTCATCATCGATAAGACGTACCTCACGCACACGAATCATTTCATTAATTCGCTGCCCCTTATTGTTATTGTTATTATTCACGTATGCCAATTATCCTCCTAGTGTTGTTGTTAAACAACTTTGTTTACAGAACACATTTCTAACATATAGCGTGTATCTTCATACTATAATTGATTTTATTGTGAGTGTCTAGTCTTAGTTTTAGGTTTTAGGTGCTAGGTTGTAGGTTCTAGGTTTTAGGTGATAGGGGTTAGGTTTTAGGTTTTAGGTTTTAGGTGGTAGGTGGTAGGTGGTAGGGTGCTAGGTTCTAGGGGCTAGGTGATAGGGTGTTGGAGGTTGATGTGTGTTGTGGGAAAGGATGGATTGTTGGAGGTTGAATTATGATGGTGGATTTAAGTTTGGGAAATTTATATACTTTCGGGTATGGCTGAATACGTTTCTTCTTTTATTACAGGATTTCAGGATGTTGTTAAAAAGGATTTAGTACAAAGGCTTCCTTCTTGTAAAATAATTTCTATTTATGATGGACTTGTTCATTATCAATATGCTGGAAATTCCAGGGATCTGGAAAAAATCATTTATTTTAATAATACTTTTTTTGTTTTAAAAACCTGGAAAGGTAAGGGCTTGAATTTTCCTTCTATGGTTGGGGCAGTTTCATCGGAAAAAAAATATTACCTTATTAATAAAGGTACTTTCAGAGTTAGGTTCAGTCAAGAAAATCAATTTGCCAAGGTTGATAAGAATATTGCCAGAAGGGCAGAGGAAATTGTTTTACAAAATAGTCGTTTAACTTTGGACAGGCTTTCTCCAACAACAGAAATCTGGTATTCAATAAGACGGGAAGGTTTTGCATTTTGTGGACAGTTGATTACAAAACGTGAATTTACAGAAAAAAATCTTAATAAAGGAGAACTCAGACCAGAAATCGCATATTTAATTTCATCTTTTGCAGATATTCAAAAAGATGATGTAATTCTTGAACCTTTTTGCGGTTATGGTTCAATTCCTGTTCAATTGGTAAAAAAGTTTCATTTTTCCAAACTTTATGCCTCAGATATTGATAACGAAAAAATATCTATGAACAGTCAGAAAAAACAACTCAAAGATAATCCATGTTTAGATTTACGCCAGGCAGATGCCTTTAATCTTTCTCATATTGAAGATAAATCTATAAATCTTGTAATTACAGATCCGCCATGGGGTTTTTATGAAGATATTGGCGATGTAAAAACTTTTTACAAAAAAATGTTTGCTTCTTTTGAAAGGATTTTAAAGGATGAAGGAAGAATGGTTATTTTATCTGCAAGAAAGGAAGAACTGGATGAAGTTGTTTCTGAATTGGGATATAAAATAGAAGCCTGCCTTCATACTCTGGTAAACGGTAAAAAAGCAGGCCTTTATAAAATTATTTGTACAAATACATTGGAGTCATAGAAAAATTATTCATATCTTCAATGACTGCTTCTGGTAAGCCTAGACTTGCAGCTGCATTTGCGTTGGAAATTGCATGGGCTTTCCCCATCATCATATCTACAAAAGTTTGTTTTTTATAATACTGATAGGTATTAACCTTAATTCCTGGCATATTTAATTCTTTTTCTGAAAGATCTTTTATCATGTTTTCCCAGGAATCAATATGGTCAACTAAACCATTTTCTAATGCCTGGTTTGCAGTGTAAAGTCGACCATCAGATAAAGCTATAGCCTTTGGTGTAGGCATATGACGACTTTTTGCAACAATGTTTACAAACTGCTTGTAACAGTCATCGCAAAGAGACTGCATGATAGCTCTTTGTTCATCTGTTATAGGTTCATTGTAGTTGAGCATATTTTTGTTTTTACCAGAATGTATTGTTTCTGATTTAATGCCAACTTTGTCAAAAAGGCCTGTTAAATCAAATGAAGTTCCCATCAATACACCAATACAACCAGTTAAAGTGTTGCGGTTTGCGTAAATCTGGTTTGCGGCACAAGAAATGTAGTAGCCTCCAGAAGCTGCCATAGAACCCTGATACACATAAACAGGCTTTCCGCTTGTCTTATAGTCTTCGAGAGCAAGATATGCTTCATCAGCCTGGTAAACAGCTCCTCCTGGTGAGTCTATAAAAACTGCAAGGGCAACATTGTTTTTGTTGTCTTTAAGAGACTTTATTGTAGAAATAAGCCATGCCTGATTGTAAGAAGAATTTGCTTCTTGAATTGTTCCTTTTATTTTTAAAGCGGCAATAAACTTTTTTCCGTATGTTTTTTTACTGTCTTTGTTGTCGTTTGCAACTATTTGAATGGTAGAAGGACTTGAGTTTTCACTATCACCAAAAACAGAAAAATTAAAATACGAAACAGGATGGATTACAGAAAAAACTGATAATCCAATAATAATTAAAATAATTACAATAAGGACAATTAATCCTGATTTAAACCCTTTTTTCATTATTCGGTTAGATCCTCCGGTTTAATTCTTCCAGTTTCTAGAGCTTCTTTTAACATTGCATGATAAGCATTAACATAAGACATTTCCATGTATGGAACAAGCCAAAGATAACCAATACAAAGGGTAAATGCACAAAGAATCATCCAGCCAAGGAAACTTAATCCCATTACAAATAATTCTCCTTTATGTCCCTTTGTAATAATCATACTTATTTTCATTGCCTTAGTTACAGAAACATTTTTGTATTCGCTTAAAATATAGAACATTTGAGAATAAGCAAAAGATTTTACAATTCCAGGAATAATGAAGAGTAAAGACCAAAGAAAAACCCAGATAAATTGCCACAAGGTAGCAAGAATTGCTCTTGCCCAGTTATTTAGACCTTCAATAAATACCTTAAATGAAACACCTTCTGGAGAACGTGACATTTTTAGATAGAGGCCAATAGCAGCCATTGTTAGGATTCCTTCAACAAGGGATTGAATAAGGCTTGTAATAAATGATGTTGAATTGTATGAAATATCATTTATAAAATTGAAATAAGTTTGATAATCAAAATTTCCTGAGTTAAGACTATTTATATAATCTACAAAATCAGAATTAAAAAATCTTATGTAATTTGGAAATGAAAAAAGTTCCATAATTACAAAAATACACAATGTCATTAATACAGGAACTGTCCAGCGTCCTTTTAGCTGTTTTTTGGCAAAATCCTTGTACTTTTTTCTTTCAAACATAAAAACATCCCCTAAAAATAGTTTTATTCTATATTATAAATTAATACCAAAACACTGATATTTCAACGATTATTTGTTATATTAGGATTATGAAATTAATTTGTGGTCCAATGGCGACTATTTCACATCCCGCTTTTAGAATTTTAATAGAAAAATTTGGCGGATGTGATGAATACTATACAGAGATGATAAATGCAGGAACACTTCTTACCGGAGGTCCCTTTGAAAAATTTTATATAAATCCTTCTCCTCAGCCTCAAAAAATTGTCTGGCAGCTTACCGGACACGACACTAAAAATATGGTTGAAGCATCGAAAGTTCTTATAAAATTGCCTGGTATAGGTCTTGATATAAATATGGGGTGTTCAGCTCCAGATATATACCGTTTTGGTGCAGGAATTGGCTGGATGCTTAAACCAATCGAAGAAACAAGAGAAATGGTTCAGGCTATTGGGCAGGTTATCCATAATCACAATATAGAAAATGGAGATAATAAGAGATTTAGTGTAAAACTCCGTCTTGGCGATGACAATTTTACGGATCAGAGTTTTTATAATTTTTGCGATATGTTGATAGAAAATAAGGTTCAGCTTTTGACCCTTCATCCTAGAACAAAAAAAGAAAAACTTATAAGACCTGCCCGATACTTTTACTGCCAGGAACTTTCAAAACGTTATAAAAATCAGGGCATTCCAGTTTATTTAAATGGAAATATAAAAGATAAAGCTTCATACAATCATGCTTTGGAAGTTTGCCCTGATGTTGATGGAGTAATGATTTCTCGAGCAGCGGTAAAAAATCCCTGGATATTTGCCCAGTTAAAGGGGTTAGATATTCCAGAAATTGATATGAAGCAGCTGGCCTTTGACTACATCACCGATATTCAAATTTACCAGCCAAAGGAATTCTGGAAAACCAGATTGCAAAGATTCTTTACTTATTATTCGGAAAATTTTAAGTTTTCTCATTATGCTCAAACCCAGTTTTTGAATGCAAAAGATATTGATGATTTGAAAAACAAAATAGAAGATTTTTTTCAAAAATGTCCACAAGAGCAATTTAGAAGGGTTATTGATAATTAATTTTGATGTGATAAAATATGCATTGCTATTATGGAATATCGTGAAAACCCCTTACTAGGTCGCAAAGTATTTTTTCTTAATCCTCCGCTTTCCGTTGAAAATTATGTAATTGAAGCGTTAAAAAATGAGGAGTATGAGGTTTACAAACTTACAGATGTAACTGCTGCAAAACCAATTCTTAGTCTTTTTGAAAATGCAATTTGTTTTATATTTGTAGATGATGTTTTAAGCCTTGATGCCTGGTATAATTTTATTGCCTCTTTCCAGGATGATCCTTCTTTAAAATCAGTTTTTCTTGGAGTTTTATCTGTAAAAACAAAGCCTAAAGATCAGGAACGCTTTTTGATGAGCCTTAAACTACCTGGTGGTTTTGTAATGATGGATAAAAAAATTGAGGAAACTAAAAACCAGTTGGAAGGTATTCTCAAAATCAATGGTGCAAAAGGTATTCGCCAGTGTGTTCGACTAGAACTTAAAGATAGTAAAGAAGTAAACGGATATTTTTCTCTTGGAACTCAGCTTTTTTCATTTAGATTGATTGATATAAGTCAAATGGGTTTTGCAGCTGTTATGCCGGCCCGCATTTCTAAATATTTTAAGAAAGGAAGTTTTTTGAATAATGTTTCTATTACAATGGGGCGTTATTCCTTTGTCTGCTCAATCAATGTATATGGTGTAACTCTTGCTGGAGATCAGTGTATTCTTGTTGCTCTTTTAGTTGACGGTACATCTAAAGAAGTTTTGCAAAAAATCCACAATTTTGTTTTTGAAAATCTTGAAAAGAGGATGAAGGATTTAATTGCTTCAGTTAATCTGGATTTTACAGATTACAATGTTCGCTTCAAAGATGATTCTGCAAGTGAGGAAGAAGTTGTTGAAGATGTAGAAGAACTGGACGATTCTTCATCATCAGATTCTGAAAAAGGTAAACAGGAAAAATCTGCTGGCGATAAAGCTGAATCAGATGCTCCTGCTGAAAGTAATTCAGAACAAAAAGAAGAAAGTGAACAAAAGTCAGAGAAATCTGATGGTGCAGAGAGCAACGAAGCAAAGAAAGAAGATAATAAAGATGAAAAAGTTGAAGCAGCTTCGGAAGAAAAAACTGATGAAAAAGAATCTGCAACTGAAGGTAAAAACCCTGAAACTGAATAATCATATTATTCCGAAAATTTTGAACGTTTTATCAGCTTTTAGTCTGACTGTCTGAATTCATATTTATACAAAAACATTTACTAATTAGTATGGTATGGTAAAATATAAGTCTATACTATGGAAAATCGAGAAAATCCCCTTTTGGGAAGAAAAGTATTCTTTTTAAATCCTCCTCTGTCTATTGAAAACTATGTAATAGATTCATTGAAAAATGAAGAGTATGAGGTTTATAAGATTACTGAATTAACATATGCAAAGCCTCTTTTAAGACATTTTGAAAATGCCATCTGTTTTATTTTTATTGATGATGTTTTGACCATTGACGGCTGGTTTAATTTCATAAAATCTTTTGAAAGGGATGAATCTTTAAAATCAATTTTTCTTGGTATTTTGTCTGTAAAAACAAAACCAAAG
Organism: Treponema sp. UBA4267; assembly: GCA_002395155.1. GTDB lineage: Bacteria > Spirochaetota > Spirochaetia > Treponematales > Treponemataceae > Treponema_D. Next base: position 18,063 of record DGWD01000034.1, on the reverse strand, counting down.
GAGCAGGAAAGATTTCTTATGAATCTTAAACTTCCAGGCGGTTTTGTAAAGCTGGATAAAAAGATTGAAGAAACTAAAAAACAGTTGGAAGGAATCCTTCGTATCAATGGGGCAAAGGGTGTTCGTAAGTGTATTCGTCTGGATTTGAAAGAGAGAAATGATGTAAACGGATATCTGACTATTGGAGAACAGCTTTTTTCTTTAAGACTTATTGATATGAGTATTATGGGCTTTGCAGCAGTTTTGCCTTTAAAACTTTCCAAATATATAAAAAAGGATACATTTATGCATAACGTTTCTATTACAATGGAACGTTTTTCATTTGTGTGTTCTATTACTGTTTATGCTGTAAAAGAAAATAATGATAACCTGCTTCTGATTGCACTTTTTGTAGATGGAACATCCCGAGATATCATTAAAAAAATTCACAATTTTGTATTCAACAGTCTGGATAATAATATGAAAGATTTGATAGATAACCTTCCTCCAGATTATACAGATTATAATTCAAGATTGGTTGAAAAGGCTGAAGAAGCATTGGAGAATAATGATGAAGTTGTAGAACTTGAAGAAGTTGATGCTGCTGATGATGATGAAAATAAAAGTTCATAAATAATTTATTCTCTTTATCTGAGTATAATTGAAATTATCCCCCCTTTTATGGTACCTTTACAAGCAACTTTAAAAAGTAGTGCAAACCTGTGCTGCTATTTAAAAATATCTAAAACGGCCCACGCCAGAGTCGAAAAAGGAGTAAAAAATGGCAAACGAAAAAGATACACACGCATGTACCTTAGATAAAATTATCAGTCTTTGTAAGAGAAGAGGCTTTGTATATCAGGCTTCTGAAATTTATGGTGGACAGGCAGGTGCCTGGGATTATGGTCCACTTGGTGTAGATTTTAAGAGAAATATTCAGAATGCATGGTGGCATTATATGACTCAGCTCCATGATGATGTTGTAGGACTTGATTCTGCAATTTTCCAGCATCATAAAACATGGAAAGCTTCTGGTCACGTTGATCACTTTTCAGATCCAATGGTTGACTGTCTTGAATGTAATGCAAGACATCGTGCAGATAAATTAATTGAAGACTTTATTGCTGCAAATCCAGATGTTAATCCAGGAAAACCAGTTGATACAATGACACATGATGAAATGAAAGCTTTCATCGACGCAAATATAAACTGTCCAACTTGTGGAAGCAAAAACCGCAAGTACACAGCCGTTCGCGAATTTAACCTTATGTTCAAAACATATCAGGGACCAATCGCAGACGATTCACACTTAATTTACCTTCGTCCAGAAACTTGTCAGGGTATTTTTACAGATTTCAAGAATATTGTTCAGTCAAACCGTATGAAGGTTCCTTTTGGAGTTGCTCAGGTTGGTAAATCTTTCCGTAACGAAATCATCTTTAAGAACTTTATTTTCCGTACCTGTGAATTTGAACAGCTTGAAATGGAATATTTCTGTAAGCCTGGTACAGAAGATGAAACATTCGAAAGATGGAGAAAGGAACGCTGGGCTTTCTACCTCAAGTACGGTATTCCTGAAAAACAGCTTAAGTGGCACCACCACGATAAGTTGGCTCATTATGCTAAAGATGCTTACGATATTACTTACAACTTCCCAATTGGTTTTGAAGAAGTTGAAGGAATTCACTCTCGTACAGACTTTGACCTTTCTCAGCATCAGCTTTATTCAAAGAAAGATATGTCTTACATCGATCAGGAAGATGGAAACAAGAAATACATTCCTTATGTAGTTGAAACTTCTGCCGGATTGAACAGAAACTTCCTTATGTTCCTTTGTGAAGCATACGAAGAAGAAAACGTTGGTACAGATGGAAAAGATGATTACAGGACTGTCCTCCACCTCGACCCACGTCTTGCACCAATCACAGTTGCAGTTCTTCCTTTGATGAAGAAAGATGGTCTTGCTGAAAAAGCTAAGGAAATCCAGCATGTTCTTAAAGAAGACTTTGTAACTGATTACGATGTTTCTGGAACTGTAGGAAAACGCTACCGCCGCCAGGATGAAGTTGGTACTCCATACTGTGTAACTGTAGACTATGATACAATTCAGGAAACAAAAGAAGATGGTTCTAAGAATGAATTGTTCAACACTGTAACAGTTCGTTTCCGTGATTCAATGAAGCAGGAAAGAGTTGCTTTGGATGATTTGATTCCATTCATTCAGAAAGCAATTCGTAACTATAAACCTGTAGAAAGAAACAGATAAGTGTCAGGTGCTAGGACCTAAAACCTAGCACCTAGCACCTAAAACCTAAAACCTAAAACTTTAAAAAATATGGAATATGTACGTTTAGGAAAAACAGATCTTCTCATTTCTCGTGTTGCGTTCGGGGCTATGCGTCTAAACGATGCTGGTAGTGATGAAGAAGCTGCCTTAATTGTTCGTAAGGCTTATGATGCAGGTGTTAATTTCTTTGATACTTCAAGGCGAAATCCTGAAAGCGAAAAACTTCTTGGGGATGCCCTTTACGACATCCGCAGAAATGTTATTCTTTCTACAACTACAAATTCAAAGACTTATTGTGAAATTTCAAATGATTTGGAAACAAGTCTTATGACGCTGCACTGCGACTGCCTGGATCTTTATCAATTTGAAACTGAGGTATTTTTACCTTTACCAGGTGCAGCCGATAAAATTTACGATACCCTTTTAAAAGCTAAAGAAGATAAAAAAATAAAGCACATTGGAATTGTTACTACCAACTTTGAAACCGCTAAAAAGGCAGTTCTTTCAGATTTGTATGAAACAATTCAGTTCCCTTTTAGTGTACTTAGTTCTGATGAAACAATAGAACTGGTTAAACTTTGCGAAGAACATGATGTTGGTTTTATTGCAATGCAGCCTTTAGGGGGTGGGGTAATTGATAACCTTCCTTTGGCATTCGGATTCCTTCAGCAATATGAAAGTGTAATTCCTATTTGGGGCGTAAAATGTCAGCCTGAACTAGAACAAATCTTATATTTTAATGAACATCCTCCTGTAATTGATGAAAAATTTAACGAGGATGTAGAAAGAACCAGAATGTTCTTTAATTAATGAATTAATTACATAAAATCAGAAATATCTACAGATTCCATGCCGTCTCCACTATCATTATTAGTGTTTTTGCTTTCTGGAGCAGGCTTTTCTACCTTTGGAGCAGCCTGAACTGGCCTTGTAGCTTGAGCAGGACTTGGACTTGGCTTTGCAGTATTTACTGTATTAGAACTTGGAGCTGGAGTCTGTGGTTTAGCAATTGGCTTTTGAACAGATTCTGCAGCTTTATCTTTGTCGGCTGGAGTATTAACTGTTGGAATATCTGGAATTTCATTATCTGAAACAGGTTCAAGAGGAATTGGTTTTCCGTGTTCTTTTTCATCTATAACTTTAAGAATATCTTCTTTTTCTTGTTTTGTAAGAATTCTTAAAATAGTTACATTATCTTTTCCTGTCTGTACAACTTTTAATGAACCATCTGCTTCTTTTTCTGTAAGCATTTGTACAACAGGGCATTTTGGATTTTCTGGGTTTGAATCAATTACTTCTGCAATTTTTCTATTAGAAAGATAAACATAAGTTCCAATAGGGTAGAGAGAAACTGTATAGAGTAAGCCCTTTAAGATTGAATCATCATAAATATGATCTTTATTTTGAATAAGCTCGATTAAGGCATCAAAAGTTGAACGTTCATCTTTATAGGAACGAGGTGAAGAAATTGCTTCGTAAGTACAGGCAACAGCAATTATTTTTCCATTAGGAGAAATTTTGTCGCCGGTTAAGTGTCTTGGATAACCTGTTCCATTTTCTTTTTCATGATGTTCAAGTACACCCAGCTGGATTGGAAGACTGAAACCTAAATCTTTTACAATTGTATAACCAAAAAGTGTATGCTTTGTAATTTGAGCTTTTTCATTAGGATTAAGTTTTCTGGAAGTCATGTAAAGCTGAGGAGGAATGCGTAACATTCCAATTTCGTGAAGAATACAAGTGACTCCCAAATCAATCATCTTAGAAAGAGGAATGTGTAACTGAAGGGCAATTGCAAGTGCCAACACAGTTGTACGCATTGAATGAATTACAAGGAAGTTCTTTTTGCTGGCGTCAATTGTTGCATTAACACGTAAAATATAACGCCTGTGTTCTTTTATAAAGATACAAAGTTCCTGAACTGTTTCTTCTATTTCTTTCTGATCAATTTCTTTATGTGTAGCATAATGGGTGAAAACCTGTTCAATGTAGTTCATGTATTCTTCATAAACACCTTGAACCATTTCTATTCTAGCCTGATCAGAATTACCAAGCTGAATATTTTTGGAATCTTCAATTGCCTTTTTTATATTCTCGCCAATTTTTTCCTTAGGTTCTTCATCGGCTTCTTCGGTTTCATCAACAGGTGTAATTCCAATATCACCGCCAAGGCTTATAGTACCATCGCATAAAACAGAATTAAAGCCCCAGAATTTTAAGGCCTTTATCATTTCTGCTGAAACGTTAGCAGTTTTTGGTAAGAGAAGAAATGTACTGTCGATTAATAAATCACCAGAAAATGAGGCATCTTCGTGGAGACTTTCCAGATCAATGGTTTCCATATGTACCCTTATAATATATCGGCAAGTTGACTGAAAAAGAATAGTTATTAAGCAAATTTATAGGAAAAATAGCAAAAAAAAAGTTGAAAAGTCTCACACACTTTTCAACTTTTATTATTTAGGGTTTATTACAAACCCTAAAAACGGCGAAGTCAAGGCTTTAAGCGTATGCGTGCCTTGACTCGACGTATTAAGTAAACAATTCGGTTCTAACACTCAGGTGTCTGGATGTCTTACCCACCCGAAGATTATTACCAGATGTTTTAAATATCGGGGTATGGCAAAAATACTTTAGTCTTTTTTCAAAAAAAATTAAAATTTTTATGTTATTTTTATCAAGTTTGAAATATTGACACTTATCTTTTTTTTTACGATTATGATGTAACTATGAGAGAAGAAGCTATTAGTCGCACATATCTTGAAACTCTTTCTTTTTCTGATTTAGTACAACTCGCAGACGAATATGGCGTGGATGTACCTGAGGATTTGGACAGACGCTTTCTTATTGAAGAACTACTTGAAATTATTGCAGAAGAGTCAAATAACAATGACGAGGAAATGATAATTTCTACTGGTGAAAACATTGATACATCAGAAGTTCTTACAGGTAATTATAACGAAACTCAGGTTTCTGGCGTTTTACGAAATCCTGCCTGGCTTTTTGTTTTCTGGAATATCAGTGAATCTGATGCAACAAAGTTAAAAGAAATTCCAGATTGTACTTTGAAACTTAGAATTTGTACCCTAAAGGATCCAAAAGATACAGTGCCTGTTGAAGCTTTTGAAGTTCAAACTTCAAGTGACTCTCAGGAACAGTATGTTCTTATTCCTGCTGGAAAAAAATATATTAAAATTGAATTGGTTTATGTAACTGCAAAAAGTGGAAAGGTTCTTGCATTTTCACCTGTTATAACAATTCCTCAGGGTGCTGCAATGTTGAATGATTTGCAGCTTGGTCGTCAAACAGATTTTTCGCCAGTAATTGAACTTTCTGGAATGAAAAAAATCTTAACAGAACATTACAAAAATCATAGACATTCGTTTTAGAAAGGATTTAAGAAATGCAGAAAAATTTAAGCCTGATAATTAAAGCTAATCAAGAATTTATACGCCATACAGGTGAAGATGCACATGTCAACGCACCTATCTTGAACATTTTCTATGAATCAATTTCACAAACCTATATTCCATTGCTTGAAATGCTTGATAGGTTAGTTGCAGATAATGTTAGTTTTTGCATAGGTTTAGTTTTACCACCAATCCTTTGTAATTTACTTTCAGATGAAGAATTACAAGACTCTTATATTGCCTGGCTTGATAAAAAAAATGAACTTGGATTAAAGGAACTTGAAAGAAATTCTTCAAATCCTCAGATAAAGACACTTGTACAAAATTATATTGACGAAAATCTTAAAACAAAAAAATTGTTTGAAGAAAAGTATGAAAAGAAACTAATTCCTGCTTTTGCAAAATATCTTGAAAAGGGTTATATAGAACTTTTGGGTACATGTGGTACAGATATTTTTATGCCACATTTTGCAGATTTGAAGGAAATTATTTCTGCCCAGATTGAATGTGGACTCCATGCTTTCCGCCAGTTTTTTGGTATTGTTCCAGAAGGATTTTGGATTCCAGAATTAGGCTATACACCTGGAATTGAAAAATTAATTAAAGCTTATGGGTATACATATACAATTTTAGATCCAAGATCAACTTTACTTGCTGAAAAAGCTCCAGAATGCGGAATATTCTATCCTTGTAGATCAGAAAACTCTCTTGTTTTGTTTTCAAATTCTCCTGCAGTTAAAGATGAGTTACTTGGTGAAGAAGGAGTAATTTATAAATCTGCTTATAAAAATCAAAATCGTGATATTGGATATGAACTTGAAATTTCTGAATTAACACCACTTTTGGAAGAAGGTGGAAGTCGTTATTCTACAGGTTTTAAATACTGGAATAGAGATTTTGAAAATGATGATGGACAGATTTATGATCCAGAAATTGCCTTTAATCAGGCTAATGAAGATGCCTTGTCTTTCTTGAAAAATCGAAGTCAGACTTTATCACAGGCTGCTCTTTATCTAAAAGACAAAAAATTTGTAACAGAAGTTTGTGCTTTTGATGTAGACAAATATTTTAAGAACTGGAATGAAGGTCTTATTTGGCTTGAAGCTCTTATACGACATGCAAATGAATATGATTTAACTTTGGTTGGCTGTGCTTCTATGTGTGAAGATCAGTTTAATCTTGAAAAAATAAGTCCATATTATTCTGCCGCATGTGGAGAAGGGTATGGAGAAAATCTTCTTTCAAGTAAGAATTGCTGGATGATGAGATACATTCGAAAGGCTTGCGAAAGAATGATTGACCTTGCAGATCGTTTCCCTAATGATACAGGTTTAAAAACTCGTCTTTTGAATTTAGGTGCCAAAGAATTAATGCTTGCACAGAGTTCTAGACTACCTAAAACAATTGATATTGCAGAAAATCCTATTTTTGCCGAAAGAAGATTTAAGGAGTCTATAACTGCATTTACAGCAGTATTTGATTCTTTAGGTTCAAATACAGTAAGTACAGAATGGCTTACAACCTTGGAAGCAAGAGATTCTATCTTCCCATGGATGAACTACAGAATTTTCTCTAAGAAAAGATAGTTTAAGAAAAGATAAGCTAAGTCAAGAAAATTGTATTTGTTGCTTAATCGAGGAGGAGACTTTCTTTGATTAACTGGAACATATCAATTTGATATTGGGCGCTTTGTATTCCAAGTTTTGCCGGATCAAAGCGCTTATTTAATTTTAAAGCTTCCTTCCATACTTCAATTGCAGCCTGGTAATCTGCCTCTGCATAATAAATAAGTCCCTGCTGGTAATATTCATCAACCTGTTTGTCGATTATGCTTCTTCCCTTATCACCTAATTTAAGTTTTAAAGATAAACTTAGTTTATTAAGTGGTGAAAATGATGAAGTAAAATCAAGTGTGTAGTTAAAATTAAAACGAACTTTTGCAACTTCAAATTCAAATCCCGCACTGAATCTTGGATTTCCACCCTTTATGGCAAAGCCTCCCAAAACGCTAAGGAAATTTGTAAATTCAAGGGAAATACCGCTCGCAATATATGGTTTTAGATATGTGGACAAGTTTTGCAAATTTATAGGCTGTTGGAATTCCAAAGATAGAGTAACTGGCTTTACAAGTTTTACAGAAATTCCTGCACTTAAAAGACTTGGCAGAGGATCATCTAAAACAACTTGTTGACCCCATCCGGTTAAAGAAACACCCAGGTTTTGAGCAGAAAAACCAATTCTAACGTTAGGATCACGGGAGTAATAAAATTTTAGAAAGTTGAATTGAAGAAGCAGTCCTAAATCACCCATAAAGGCAAGTCCACTTTGGGCAAGGCCAGAATTGTTTATAACTTCGTTTGTATTATTGTCCGTATAGTTTGGCATGCCTCGCCAGGCTGTTTTTAAATTGGCTCCCAAAGAAAAACCTTTAAAATCATAGCCCGCTAAAAAATTGTATGAAAAATTGATGGCGGCAAGAGTTTCTGAATAATAAGAGGCTGCAACTCTATCACCAAAAATATTATATTCAGTAAATGGCAGATAAAAGCAGGAAACAAATCCTCCAAGGCTTAAGTGGGGAATGTTTTTGAATCTTGTGGTTGCGGCAATTGTTTCCATTTTTGAATCGGCAATCCACATGTTATGAAAAAGTGCTATCTGGCTTTCTTTTTGTACGGCACCTGCACCCGCATTGTACTGGAGAAAGTTTATATCGTCACATAGACCTGTGTAAGCACCACCTAAACTTTCGCTTCTTCCTCCAAAAGGAATTAAAAGGGAACGGAAGGAGGTTTGTCCTTCATTTTCATCCAGGAAACTATAAAAAATATCAGAAAGATTTGTGATTAAGTCGGAATAAGACAGTGCGTTAAGACCCTTATTTGAAAAAAGGCCTAAGATTGTGAGTAAAAATAAAGATTTTAAAAAATGTTTTTTTCTCATTTTCTATTCTTATTTCTTTTTTCGGATTTTTCTTTCTTTACTATAAGTATTATATCTTATTTTGCCGAAAATAATTTATAATACAAAACAAAAAAATGAAAGGTAAACTTCTGTTTTGTCTGATAATCCTTTTTTCTCTTTCTGCTAACTGTATATGTGCACAGACTAAAGATGATGTATCCCTTTTTGAAATTGACCGTCTGATTCGTAGAACAGAATATGATGAAGCACTTCGCCTTTTAAATGTTTATATAAAAAACAAGCCGGAAAATTTTGACAATGCCCAGATTCGTATTCATAAAATTATGGTTGCCAGAAGACAATATTCCATTCTGGCTGAAAAATTAATAGACCTTATTCAAACCGATCCTGGAAATAACAAGGAAATTTATGAAATTACAGCTCAGCTGGAAAGATTTGAGCGACATCCTTCGGATCAGAATCTTCAGTTCATTGCTGACTTAAAAAAATCTGCTGAATTTAACTATTTCCGTGCAAAGTTTTTGGAAATTCAAAATCAAAGTGCGGAAAATACACGAAATGGTCAATTTATAGCGGCTGTTGAAAAAACAAAAGAAGGATTCTGGCTTTACAGGGAGGATTTTGACATTCGTTGGGAAGAAAAACCTGAAATTATTGCAGAAGTGGATGCAATTTTAGCTGACTTAGATACTCAAATAAATACTTTTGAAGAAAGAAACTATCTGCCAAAAATTCAGGATTCTATAAATGATTTTATAAAAGCTGTTCGCCAGGAACAGTATGAACTTGCCCTGCAGCGTTTTTCGAATGTTCAAAATTACATGAGGAATTATAACAAGTTACGGCAGTCAGTAATTGATGATGGCCTTATGATGCAGGAAAAATTTGCTCAGATACAAAAATTAGATTCCGATGCTACAGATGCTTCCTTTTTGCCTTTTATGTTCCGTTTTGTTTATGGTGTTGATTCAGTTCCTAATTCTGGAATATTAGGGGCTATTGACGGCCAGTGGAATGCTCTGGTTGGGCAGATGAATCAAGCTGTTTTTGAAGTTTTGAGTAAAAATTATGCAAAATACGAGTCGGGTATTACTCCAGAATATGCTAAAACCATCGAATCATATGTAAATCTTGAACAAAAGGTTTTGGACTTTTATCAGATACCAGAAAAAAATCAAACTCATTATCTTGCAAATCCTTATGAAGAATACTATGCCTTGACTGATTATGTAAAATTCTTGAGTGGAGAAAGTCTGCGTATTACAGAAGTATGGAACAAGGTGGAGGAAACTGTTTCTAAACAGGAAGTTTTGCTAGCTCAGATAAAAGATAAAGAATCAGGTGAAAATAGAAGCCAGGCTCTTTACGACCTTTTTGATTCAAATGCAAGACTTGGTGATTTGGTTGGAAATCGTTCTGAACAGGAATTGGACTCTTTTTTATGGACAAAACCTTATAAAGAAAGTAAACACCAGGATTGGGATGGCCTTGCTCAAAATTATAACAAACTTCTGGACGGTATTTTTTCTAAATCATCAGAATTACTTACATCTGCATGGACCCAAATTACTCAGTATTACAAGGAAAACTCTGATACTCTTTATGCAGATCTTGTAAAATATAACGAGTCGAGTCAAAAATACAGACAGGGCTTTTTTACAAAGATTCCACAGTCTGTAATTAACGAAATTAATGCTGATATCAGGAAGGTAACTTACTACCAGGACAGCTTTAATCAAAATCCTGAATTAGATTTTGGAATTAATTATGCCTACCCGGATATTGCCCTCAAAATTTCCCAGTATGTTCAAAAACAAATTGATTTGGATATAAGCGAAATAAATGGGTACGAAAAAGAAATATCATCTGCAATGGAAAACCACAAGGAATGGAAGGGGGATGAAAGACTTGTGGGGATTATAGATGAAGCAAGTATTTATCTTAATAATCAAAAAAATAATATTGAGGGCTTAAGAAGTTTGGCTCAGGAAAATGCAAATCTGGCTCAGACAAAAATTGTTGCTTCCCAATTGGCTCGTAACGAAGCGGATATTAGATATAGGGAAGCTCAGAATGCCCTTAAAAATGAAAATTTTGATACAGCCCGTAAAAAACTTCAGGATGCAGTATCAAAATACGATGAGTCTCTTGCAAATCTTAATGATGAAGAACTGCGAGTTCAGGTTGATCAGAAACTTCAGGAACTGGGACAAGAAATTGCCAAAATTGAAAATGAAGTTGTTGTAAAAGAAGTTCGTGAGCTCAAAACAAAAGCAAAAGATGCTTACTTTAATGGACGTTTTGAAGATGCTGAAAAATATCTAAATCAGGCTAAAACTCGTTGGGCAGTTACAAATGTTACAGAGGATGAAGAAATATCTAACCTTTTGAACTTTGTAAATACTGCAATTTCCATGAAGACCGGCCGTGATATTTTACCATCGGCACCACAGTATCCAGAAATGTCCCAGCTTCTTAATCTTGCTTATCAGTATTTTGATGAAGGAAGTCGAAAAATTGGAGATGGAAATAAGGAAGCTGGTTTTGCAGATTTAGATTCAGCACTTTTGAATATACAGAAACTTCAGTATGTGTATCCTTTGAATCAGGAAGCTGCAATTCTTACTTTAAGAATTAATCGACTAAAAGATCCACAGAAATTTAAGGAAGAGTTTGCCCAAAAGATACAGACCGCAAAACTTATGTGCCAGAGCAAAGAAACTCGACAAGAAGGCTATGCAAATCTTTTGGATTATGCAGAATTACAACCTGATTATCCGGGATTAAAAGACCTTATTTATCAGGTAGAAATTGATATAGGAATAAGACAAAAACCTGTTGATAATAGTGGAGCAAATAAGGCACGTCGTCTCATTGCAGATGCACAAAAGACCTTTAATAGTGCCGGTTCAAATACCAAGAAACTTCAGGAAGCTCTTGATAAATTGAATCAGGCCTTGGCTTTGGATTCAAACAATCAAAAGGCAATTGAACTCAAAGACCAGATTACGACTATAATTGGTGGTACAACTTCTACAGTACTCTCAACCGAAGATGAAAGACTTTACCAGCTTGCAATTCAAAGGTTGCAGAATAATAATGTAGTAGGAGCTAATGCAATTGTAGAACAGCTTTTAAAAAAGACTTCTAATGCAAATTCTCAGAAGATAAAGGACTTAAAGAATAAGATTGATGCGCGTACTTAATTTACACAAAAAAATAATTTCTCTTTTTCTCCTTATTATGGCATCAGGTTTTCTTTTTGCCCAAACTTTATATTGGGAAAATCCACTGGTAATAACCGATACAGATTCACGTTTTCCTGTAAGTCTTACAAACGGCCAGGACTCCTATATTTTGTGGGAAGAAGTAGACAGTAAAAATAAAGCAATTTATCTTTCAATTCGAAAATACAATAGTTTTACCGATTTTTTTGAAAACAGACGATTTGCCGGTCCTTTTAATTATTCCGGCGATGAAGTTCCAGATATTTATACAGCTGCAATACTTGATGATGGAAGGTTTGCCGTAGCAGTTGCTTCAGATTATGGACAAATTTCAGTCTTTTCATCATCAGATCAGGCTTTTACTTTCGAAGAAACAAAACTTCCTGCTACATCAACAATGGTTGCTCCAAGAATTTACTCAACAAAAGCTGGCGGCTATAAAATGTTTACTTCTGTCGGAGAAGAAAATACCTTCACAATCTTTACAGCAGACTCTCCCGACGGAAAGTCCTGGTCCCGTTTTGTCCAGTTCCAGCCAGTTCAGAGTTTTAGAAATCCTTTTATCCCCGTTTTGCTTAAAACAGAAGCAGAAGATATTCTGGTTTTTCAGGCCCAATATACATCCGCAGAAACAAACCGACTTTCTTACCAGCTTTATCTGACTTCTCGTTCAGGAAATGGAAATAACTGGACAGCCCCAGTTTTACTTACAGATAGAAATTCCCTTAATTCACAAAGCAGAAAGGAATTTCACAATTATCAGAATCAGAGACCATATCTTTATAATTACAAAGGTACATATTATTTGACTTGGGAACGAACAGACACTGTAGAATCTTCTATCTGGGTTGCTCAAATAACAAAACAGGGGCTCGTAAAAGGAACTGCTGAATCTATTGGAAGTCAGGGAAGTGCCAACCGTTCAATTCTTTTTGAATATGAAGACCATTTATATACAACCTGGTTTGATACTAGACGGGGTAGGGAATCGGTTTATATGGCTAGAAAAAACGGTTCTTACTGGGAAGAAACAAGCCTGGTAGAAGACCGTAATTCAAATATGTTTGCCTGCCCATTAATTACAAATGATGTAGATGGAAATCAGATTCTTTCCTTTATCTGGCAGCAAATTACTCCAAATAGTAAAAACTCAATTGCAATACTTTCTCCAGATAAAAGTGTAAAAACTCCAACTCTTAATCCTCTATCATATAAAAAAGGAAAAGCTTCCCGCTCTGAAAATGTACAGATAAGGATTGATTTTCCGGAGGACTCTTCAAATATTGCAGGTTATTCTTTTACCTGGTCAAGGGATAGTGCAAAAGAACCTCCTAAGCAGATAGAACACTTTACTCGCGAAAATAAAATTAAAACAAAAGCTACAGAAGATGGCTACTATTATCTTACAGCAAGAATTGTCGATTACGCTGGAAACTGGTCAGAGCCAGTCTCTGTTGAATATCATCTGGATCTTACACCACCACAAGCACCAGAAATTAATATAGAAAACATCGATAAATATGGCTTTATAAATTCAAATAATTATAGTCTGCACTGGAAGCCTTCTGCCTCGGAAGATACAGAAGGATATGTTTATAGAATAGATCACATTGCAGATATTCCAAAAAGCATTGCAGTTTCAAAAAAACACCCTATGAAACTTTCTGATGAAAGGGTAGAAGAAATAAAAAAGAAGCTCGAAAGTCGCTATGAAAATGAATTATCTAAAAACAGAAGAATGTCTGCAAATGTTCAAACTAAGGGTCTTTCAACCCCAAGGTATTATAATAAACCAAATGGACTTTATCTTTTGTCAGTTGCGGCAATTGATGAAGTTGGAAATCTTGGACCTGTTTCAAGTCAATTCTTTATTTTAAATAAATTCCAGCCTTCAACCTACATCACTTCTGTTACTCAAAAACAGGATGATTTAGGAAATATAATTTTAACTATTTCTGGAGGCGGTTTTACCTACGACGGAACAATTAGTAAGATTTATATAGATAAAGATGGAAAGCAACCATACGAACTTATCTTAGATAAAAATGAAAATAAATACAGGGTACAGTCAAATACAAAAATTACAAATGTAAATCTGGGAGTAGACCTTGAAGAAGGAAGTTACAGAATTGGACTTTATCATACAGATAGGGGACTTTATTTTACAGAAAGAATTCTTAAGGTTGCCCAAAACGGAACTCTTAAAATTGAAGCGGAATACCAGACTCAGTCAAAACTTAACGCAAATTTTAAACAGTACAAATACCAGATTGCAATAAGTTTAATTATAGGATTCTTAATTCTTTGTGTTTTGGTTTTTCTACTTATTTTTGCTTCTACAACACTGATTCAAAATATATATACAAAACAATTAACTACAAAAGAAATAAATGCATTATTAGAAGGAGCTGCTATGCCACTATCAAAAACAGGACAAGATCTGAACAGAAAACAGAAACGATTACCAAGCTTAAAACGAAAACTTATAAGATTTACATATTCTCTTGTAGTTATGATTGTATTGGCTGTTACAATTGAAAATGGATTTAGAGTAATAAGACTTCAGGAAGCAACCATGGCAGCTGGTCTTGCAAATCGTACCGAAGTATTACTTGAAAGCCTCTTTTCTGGTGTAAAAAACTTCTTCCCTGCAAATAACCTCCTGGAACTTACAGCACTTCCAGGCCAAAAAGAGGCTATGGATGAAGTAAAATACGTAACAATCATTGGACAGAAAATGGATTCTACATCAGCTCAGGAATTAAACTACATTTGGGCAACAAACGATCCAGATATTTCTCTTAAAATGGACACATACACCCTGATTTATGGCGAGTCAAATTTAACTGATGATGTTGTAACAAAAATAACAAAAGAACTTGCCCAGTTAGACCAGGTGATTAAGGCCGATTTACAGGAACTTTCAGACAGGATAGAAGAACTTTCCCAGCAGGCAACAGTTTTGTATGCAAGTGGTCTGGAAGAAGATACAAAAGAAGCAGATCGCCTGTCCGATATCATTGTAGATTTAAGAAACCAGGTTGATGCAAAACTTGAAGAATATTCAAAAAATGCCGCAGGTTCCTATCCTAATTTTGATACTGCAAATTTGGATCGTTCCAACACCGACTTTATTTTCTATCGCCCTGTAATGTATAGAAAAGGAACTTCTGGAAACTATATACATGGTCTGGTTTATCTTGAACTTTCAACACAAACACTTATAGAAAGCTTAAACCGTGAAATTAGAAGTATTTTATTCTTTGCCGCAATTGTTGCAATTCTTGCAGTTTTCTTTGGAGTTTTTGGTTCAATAATTTTTGCATCCTTGATTGTACGTCCTATAAAAAAGCTGGAAGCTCATGTAATTATGATTGGACAGACAAAAAATAAGGCTTTACTCAAAGGAAAAGACGTAGAAATTAAAACAAAAGATGAAGTAGGACGTTTAGGGGATGCGGTAAATAACATGACCCATGAACTGGTTGCAAATGCAGAAGAAGAAGCTCTGGCCATGGACGGTAAAGCCGTACAAAAAGCCTTTCTTCCACTTGCATCAGGTGCTTTAAATAATAAAAATACCTATGCAGAATATAATGGCGAACAGTTACAGTGTTATGGCTACTACGAAGGTGAATCTGGCGTATCCGGTGACTACTTTGACTATAAAAAGTTAGATGAAGAATGGTTCGGAATTATTAAATGCGATGCTTCAGGACACGGTATTCCTGCCGCCATCATCATGACTGTAGTTGCTACAATTTTCCGCCGTTACTTTGAAAATTGGACTTTTAAGAAAAACGGAACAAAACTCAATGTGCTGGTAGAACAGATTAACGACTTTATTGAAGGTCTGGGGCTTAAGGGAAAATTTGCTACCTTAATCATTTGTCTTTTGAATGTAAAAACAGGCGAACTTTATATGTGCAATGCCGGAGATAATCTGGTTCATATATACGAGGCCTCAAAAAAGAAGATGAAGCTAATTACCCTGGCTTCAGCTCCAACAGCCGGCGTCTTTACTTCGGATTTAGTAGCAATGCGCGGTGGATTTAAGGTAGAAAAAACAATTTTGAATAAGGGAGATATACTCTTCCTTTATACCGACGGTATAGAAGAATCAACAAGAAGAATCCGTGAATTCGACTACACAGTTCGACAAAATAATGTTGAAGTTCGCAAAATGAATCCAAAAACACATCAGGAAGAAGTAGAAATAAAAACTGAAGATGCAAAAGAAGAATTTGGTCCAGAAAGAGTTTCTGAGATTATAGAAAGTGTTTATAACCGGAAAAAGTATGTTCTTACAAAGGTAGATAATCCAGATTCAAACGAAAGGCTTGACTTTGATTTTACAGCCTGCGAAGGAACAGTAAGAGAAGCAATACTTGCATTGGCATCAATGGAAAAAGTTTTCCGTTTATATAAGTCACCTTCAGTTCAAAATACAGACTACGTAAAAGTAGACCGCCAGATAGATGACTTTTTATCAAAATATTTTAACAGATACGAATTCTACGCTGCAAAAAAATCCGATAATGCGGAAAATGGAACTAACTATATAGATTATGATCAGATGCAGGAAGATGAACAGTCAGATGACCTTACACTTTTGGCAATTAAAAGAATATAGTTCGGAGAGCAAAAGGATATAGTTCGGAGAGAAAAAGAATATAAAAGAATAAAGATTAAAGAAATATAAATTTCGGCTAAATGGATTATAATGGATAGTAGTGAGGTAAAGAGTATGGATACAAATGAAATTGGAAATAAAGTAAAAGGATGGTTTGAAAAAGGTTCAAAAGCCACAAAAGAAGCCTTAGAAAAAGCTGGAGATAAAGTACAGGATTTTACAGATAAAAGTGTTGTAAAAATCGAAAAGCATCAGCTGGAAAGTAAAAGAGACCTTAAATATGAAGAAATGGGACTGAAACTTTCTCAAATGCTCTTAGAAGGAGCAAAAGTTACTTCTAATAATGAAGAAGATGTAAAAATTCTTGAAGGTCTTCAGGAAGAAATAAAAAATCTCTCGGACCAGATCCGAGAGAAAGAAAAAGAACTGTAATCACCAAGATTAAGTTTTATCGCTGTAAAGTTCCCTTACGGATTTTTTCAGCACTTTCAGGGCCGGCAAGCAGGCGTACAAGTTCCATCGCAAATTCTTCAGCAGCTCCTGCACCCCGGCTTGTAATCAAATTACCATCAGTAACAAACACTTTGTCAGAATATCCCTTTAAATATTCAGCCTTAGCATTATCCTGCATCTGAGGGTAGCAAGTCCATTTTTTGCCATCCAGAATCTTAGTCTTACCAAGCACTACAGCAGGGCTTGCACAAATTGCAGAAACGAACTTACCCTTATCCCAGGCCTCCTCCAGATGAGCCAAAAGCTCTCCGCAAGTCGCAAGATTATCAGCCCCTCTAGAACCACCCGGACAGAACAAAAGATCAGGCAAACCATCCTTGCAAGAATCCAGATATTCTTCAAAAGTAAGATCCATAATCATTGGAACATTGTGCGAACTGGTTACGATATATTTATCGTTCATTGTTTCAGATGGAATTGCAACAGTAAAAACTTCCACACCCGCACGTCTCAAATAATCAAGCGGAGTTATAGCTTCAACTTCTTCAAAACCATCCGCAAAAAAAATAGCAGCAGTTTTCATAAATCCTCCATTAATATTTTTATAATAATGATTTGGGGGCAAAGTTTAAACAGTCAAACGGACATTCCGCGGTTCGGTAACCCTCAGCCGCTTCCCTCAGTCAGGCCTCCGCAAAGCTCCGGCCTTCCTTCAGTCCAGTGGCCTGCAAGGCAGCCGCTACAGTCCTTGGCCCCATTCCTTCCCCCGTGTTGTGAGTTTTATTTTTTTTTGAAGTTTTTTTATTGTGTATAGTCTCTCTCCCTTAAATTGCGGGACGCAGGGTAAAAAAGCAAGGAGGACCCGCCAGAACTTAGCCGCGAAGCCAGGCTAAGTTCGAATGGCGGGGGATACCTTACTTTTTTTCCCGTCGCTGGGACCCGCAATTTAGGGGTAGGTGGACAAATATAACGTACAGAAAAAATTAAAAAAAAGTTTAAAAAAATGAAAAATAACGAATTCTGCTATTGACTCTTTTTTCACAGAAGTATATATTAATTTTCACCGTCGCACGACGGAGACACACAAAAGTTTTTTGACAGTTCAGGGAAGGAAACAATTGACGAAAAAAACAGTTGAAAAACTGTAGC
>DGWD01000044.1 GCA_002395155.1 Treponema sp. UBA4267 | reverse complement strand
TTCTATAGCAAAGCGTTAAAAAAATTGCGAAAGCAATTTTTAGCTTTACCACATACAAGGAGTTTATTTTGAAAGGTATTATTTTAGCAGGCGGATCTGGAACCCGTCTTTATCCAATTACAAAGGCTGTTTCAAAGCAGATTTTGCCTTTGTATGACAAACCAATGATTTATTATCCATTATCATGCCTTATGCTGGCTGGAATTCGTGAAGTTTTAATTATTTCAACACCACGTGATATTTCCTGCTTTAAGGAACTTTTTGGTGATGGTGCCTGGCTTGGAATGAAATTTGAATATGCAGTTCAGGAAAAACCAAGAGGTCTTGCCGATGCCTTTATTATTGGTAAAGACTTTATTGGAAATGATTCTGTTGCTCTTGTTCTTGGCGATAACATTTTCTATGGCCAGAGCTTTACAGCAACACTTAAACGTGCAAAGGAAACTGTAGAAAGCGGCAAGGGTAGCGTAATTTTTGGTTATCTTGTAAAAGATCCTACTGCTTATGGCGTAGTTGAATTTGACAAGAGCGGAAAGGTTCTGGAAATTGAAGAAAAACCTGCAAAACCAAAATCAAATTATGCAGTTCCTGGCCTTTATTTCTACTCAAATGAAGTTGTAAATATTGCTGCAAATGTAAAACCTTCTGCTCGTGGTGAAATTGAAATTACTTCAATCAATAATGAATACTTGAATCGCGGAGAACTTTCTGTAGAACTACTTGGTCGTGGAATGGCATGGCTTGATACAGGAACTTATGACGGACTTTTGGAAGCAAGTAACTTTATTGCAACAATTCAGAAACGTCAGGGAATGTATGTTTCTTGTATCGAAGAAATTGCATATCGTAACGGCTGGTTGACTAAGGACCAGGTTCTTGAAATGGCAAAGGGCTACAAGACTGATTATGGTCGTTACTTGGAATATATTGCAAATAACTAAAACTGTGTTTAGAGGAAAATTATGGCTTTCGAATTTAAGAAGTGTTTGATCGATGGTAAAGAATGTAAAGGTTTATATGAAATCCAACCAAAGATTTTTGGCGATGCTAGAGGATACTTTTTGGAAACATATAGTGAAAGAGATTTTTTTGCTGCTGGACTTACAATGAAATTTGTTCAGGACAATCAGTCTAAATCTTCAAAGGGGGTTCTTCGTGGCCTTCATTTTCAGACACAGCATCCTCAGGGAAAACTTGTTCGTGCCCTTGAAGGAAAAGTTTATGATGTTGCAGTAGATCTTAGAAAGGGAAGTGAAACTTTTGGTAAATATTATGGAGTTATTCTGGACAGTGAAAAACAGAACATGTTCTATATTCCAGAAGGATTTGCCCATGGTTTTTATGTTTTGACCGATTTAGCAATTTTTACATATAAATGCACAGACTTCTATGATCCAAAAGGTGAAGGTGGTCTTATGTGGAATGACCCTGCAATTGGAATTGACTGGAAATCTATTGCACCAGATGTAAATCCATTATTATCAGATAAAGATGGAAAGCACCCTGCTTTTGATACTAATAAAAATTATTTTGATATTAATGGAAAATGGATAAATTAATCCGAGATTGAAAAATTGTTAATTAAAGGATAAATTGATAGCATATGTTTGACGTAAAAGATACCGACTTTTTTGATTTGGAAGATGACGCTTTTGATACTATCGTAGAAGATGATATTTCTTTTACAGGAAACATTAAGATTAAAAAAACTTTTATGATTAGAGGAAAGGTCAATGGCAATATTGATTCTGAAGGGGATCTTGTTATTGATACAGATGCTATCGTAAATGCCAATATTACTGCAGAAAGAGTCTTGATAAGAGGACAGGTAAAGGGAAATGTAATTGGTAATAAATTAATTTTTGTTACCGCATCAGGAACCCTTGATGGCGATATTACAACTGGAAAGGTTGTTCTTGAACCTGGCTGTACTTTTACAGGCAAATGTACAATGGTTAAAAACGAAAATGAAAAATAAAAAAATTGTAATTTTACTAACTTTGTTATCAATTTCTTATTTATTTGCACAAAATCAAAAACAGGATGCCCTTGTTCTTTATCATAATGGTAAATACAGGGAGTCGGTTCAGGTTTGTGAAGAAGAAATTAAAGAAAATCCAAACCGTGTTGAATCTTATGTAGTAATGTGTTGGGCACTTGTAAAAAATAGACAATATGCAGAGGCTGAGGAAAGAGCTTTGGAAGGTCTTAACGTTAGTCCATATGATTTAAGATTAATTGAAGTTCTTGGAGAAGCAAAATATTTTCTTGGAAAAAACTCTGGAGCTATGGAACAGTTCCAAAAATATGTAAACAGTGCTTCCGAAAGTGGTGCTCGTGTTGGTATTGCTTATTACTATATGGGTGAAATCTTCATTAGACAAGCTCGTTATCAACATGCTGATATTGCATTATCTTCTGCAGTAAAAAAAGAACCTTTGCTGGATACATGGTGGGTTAGACTTGGTTATGCAAGAGAAATGGCTGGCAATTACTATGAGGCAATGAATGCCTATGACGAAGCTTTAAGACTCAATTCTTCGTCTGTTGATGCTTCTAGAGGCCGCGAAAGAGTAAGTGCAAAATTACAATAAAGTGGATCAGATTCGAATTGAAACCCTAGGCTGTAGATTGAACCAAATTGAAAGTGAATCTGCAGCTAAATTTTTTATTGATAAAGGATTCTCAGTTACCATGAAGTCAATGACTTCGGCTCAAGAAGAAGATTCCAATATCATTTTATTTATCTTAAATACCTGTGCAGTAACACAAAAAGCCGAACAAAAATCTCGAAGAATCATACGTTTGGCTTTAAAAAAATTTCCTAATGCCTGCGTTTTAATTACTGGTTGTTATGCCCAATTATCTCCATCTGACATAAAAAAAATTGATAAAAGAATTTGTGTAATTGGTGGTCAGATGAAGAGTCGAATTGCCAATGTTCCAGATTTATTAAATGATTATTTAAAAGAAAAAACATGGTCCGGTCAGGATTTTGCAGAAATTATAAATAATCAAATTACAAATATTCCTCAGGCAAAAGCTGGATTTCCTGAAGAATCGTTTAAATTTTCAACATCATCATTTATATCTCATTCAAGGGCTTCTTTAAAGATTCAGGATGGATGTAATTCAAATTGTTCATATTGTACAATTCACAAAGCAAGAGGCTATTCTGTATCAATTCCTGTAGAAACTGCAATAAAGAGAGTTTTAGAGCTTGAGAAAGCTGGTCAGGAAGAAGTTGTTATTACAAGTGTAAATATAGGTCAGTATAAAAGCCTTTATCAGGGACAAACAATTAATTTTACTAAACTATTAAGTATATTGTTAGAAGAAAGTAAAAAAATAAAGTTTCGAATTTCTAGTCTTTATCCAGAAGTTGTTGATGATGAATTTTGTGAAGTTATAAAGAATCCTCGTGTATGTCCTCATTTTCATATATCTGTTCAAAGTGGTAGTGACAAGATTTTGAAATTAATGAATAGGGCTTATATGTCGAACACTGTAATTGAAGCTTGTGATAAATTAAGAAAAGCTAAAATTAATCCATTTATTGCGTGTGATATTATTACAGGTTTTCCTGGTGAAAATAATCAAGATTTTGAAGATACAATGACTCTGGTAAAAAGATGTGATTTTGCTTGGATTCATGCATTTCCATTTTCAGAAAGACCTGGGACTCCTGCTGTTACATTTAAGAATAAGGTTCCTCAATCAATTTCAGGCCAAAGAGTAAAAGAACTAATGACTTTTGCAATTGATAATAAAGTAAAATATATAAATCAATTTATTGGAAAAGAACTTGATGCTATTTTTGAAACTGTAAAGTATCCTCCAAAAAAAGATGATAAAGAAAATCAATTTATATATCATGCTGTAACAGATAATTTTATTCATTGTCAAATTATTTCAAAAGATGGAGAACTTGCCAATAAGTCTCATAAAATTAAGATTACAGAAGCATTACCAAATAAAATAAAATTGGGTGCACAAATAGAAGCTTTTGGTGAATTAATTAAATAGATTCGGCTTAAGTTTTTTTTATAGAAAATTAATATATTAGAGGATAACGAGGTATGTTAGTATTTCAAATTGTTGCATATGTAGCATTCGGCTTTCTTTGTATTTCATGGATAATTTCAGGAGTAAAAAAATTAAATAATATACGTTCTGAACAGCAAATTACAGCTGATGAAAAAGAAAGTATAATTCCTACAGAAACTGATGAAAATAAGGATGATGTGGAAAAGCTTTCTGAAAACGAAAAATCAAACTAAAAAAAAGTAATTTTTTTTGAAAAAATTACTTTTTAGGTATTGAACAAAAATATCAAAAGTTATATATTATTAATCACGCAACGGGCAGTAGCGCAGCTGGTAGCGCGTCTGGTTTGGGACCAGGATGTCGCAGGTTCAAATCCTGTCTGCCCGACTTAAAAACTCTTAGCAAGGCTAAGAGTTTTTTTATTTAACAACATAAGTTCTTGAGTTATATATTCAGGCAAAAAAAATCCTGCTTAATTGATATTACTTTTCAATCATGCAGGATTCTAAATTAAAAATTAAGAAAAATTAGATTCCAGTTCCTTTTTCTTCATTTTTCTGTTCTACGTATTTTACAAAATCTTCAAGCTTCATTGTTTCCTGTGGCTTTTTGCTAGAGAATCTGTAGCGTACACATACGGAACCTTCATCCTTTTCTTTCTGTCCAACTACAAGAATGTAAGGAGTTTTGTGTTCCTGTGAAATATTCTTAATTTTAGCCTTCATGTTTTCATCATCAAGGTATGCATTAGAACGAATATCTGCTGCGAGTAATGCATCATTAACCTGTCGGGCATAATCATCGAATTCTGAAGAAACTGGTACTACAGCAACCTGTTCAAATGCAAGCCATGTAGGGAATGCACCTGCAAAGTTTTCAATAAGAATACCAATAAAGCGTTCC
This sequence comes from Treponema sp. UBA4267, assembly GCA_002395155.1. Classification (GTDB taxonomy): domain Bacteria; phylum Spirochaetota; class Spirochaetia; order Treponematales; family Treponemataceae; genus Treponema_D. The sequence continues at coordinate 55,317 of DGWD01000044.1, read as the reverse complement.
ATAGAACCAAGAATTGCACGGTGGAGCATTACAGGGTGATGTTTCTGGTTATCTGCACCAATGTATGTAGCATCAAGACGTTCTGCAGATGGAAGCTGGAAGTCGGCCTGAATTGTTCCGCACTGCCATTCACGACCAAGACAGTCATAGAGCTTAAATTCAAGTTTTGGACCGTAGAAGGCACCTTCACCAGGCTGAATTTCGTACTCAAGACCTGCTTCATGACATGCATCTGAAAGAGCTTTTTCTGCACGTTCCCAAGTTGCTAAATCACCAACGTGATCTTCTGGCATAGTTGAGAACTTAACAACTAAATCATCAAAACCGAAATCATGATATACTTTCTTCAAAAGTTTACAGAATTTTGCAACTTCTGAAGCAACCTGTTCTTCAGTACAAATAATATGAGCATCATCCTGAACAAAGCCACGAACACGCATAATTCCATGCAATGTTCCAGATGGTTCATTACGAACATCATGACCAAACTCTGCAAGACGAAGTGGTAAATCCTTGTATGAACGCTGTTTAGACTTAAAGATTTCAAGTGCACCTGGACAGTTCATTGGTTTAATGGCAAACATACGTTTTTCTGATTCAGTAATGAACATATTTGCTTGATAGTGTCCCCAGTGACCAGAACGTTCCCATAAAGAACGAGGCATGATAGCTGGAGTATTAACTTCAAGATATCCATCTCGTCTTACCATTTTACGCATATAGTCCTGAATTACAGTGTATGTGGTCCATCCATTAGGATGCCAGAAAATCTGACCTGGATCTTCTGGATCCAGGTGGAAAAGGTCCATTTCAACACCAAGCTTACGGTGATCTCGTTTTTCAGCTTCTGCAAGCATAGTCAAATAATCTTTTAAATCATTTGGTTTTGCGAAACAAAGAGCATATACACGAGTAAGCATAGTGCGGTTTGAATCTCCACGCCAATATGCACCTGCAATTTTGTCCAATTTAAAAGCCTGTCCATTGATTTCTTTTGTATTTGCTACATGAGGGCCTCTACAAAGATCAATGTAAGTATCCTGCTGATAAGTTGTAATTGTTTCACCGTCAGGTAAATCGTTAATTAGTTCAACCTTGTAAGGCTGATCAGCAAAAATTTTTAATGCTTCTTCTTTTGAAACTTCTTTACGTACAAAATCAAAGTTACCTGCGATAATTCTTCGCATTTCTTTTTCTACTGCAGGAAAATCGGTTTCGGTGAATTTGGTGTCCTTGGTAAACTCAAAATCATAGTAAAATCCGTTATCAATAGCAGGTCCAATTGCAATTTTTGTACCAGGGTAAAGCTTTAAAATAGCTTCTGCCATAACGTGTGCGCAGCTGTGTCTTACAGTCTGCAATTTTTCATCAACAGCCATTTTTAATTCTCCTTAACCGTTATAAATTTAATTCTTATATTATAACTATTTGTATATATTTGCTCAATTAGTTATTTTTCTTCTATATATAATTCTTTATTTTAAAATTTCAGAATTAAAAATCTATTTAAATTAAAAGAAAATCTTAGTATATTTGTTAATATGATTAAGAAGACAATTAATGATAAAGAACTTGAAGAGCATTTAAAATCTCTTGAAGAAGATAAATTAAGAATATTTACCATGGCTAATGGACGAGTTCGTGGAGCCTTATTTCATGGAAGTCATTTTGTTAATCAGATTAGACTTCAACATAATCTTGGAATACTTGAGACTTATATTTTAGGACAAGCATCTTTGTGTGCTGCATTAACAATCCCAATGATGAAGGATAAAGAGCATACCGTAATTAAGTATGAAGGTTCTGGTCCTGCTGATGGTTATAATGTTGAAGCTGATTCTACTGGATATGTTCGAGGCTATTTATATAATGAACATATTAAAATTAATAAACCTTTAGAAAACTGGGATCTTAAAGATTTTTTAGGACCTGGAAATATAACTTTTTCTAGAGTTCATAAAGACGATAAATTTCCACAAGCTTCTACTGTTGATGTTGATGGTAATAATATTGCTCAGGATTTTGCCACTTATTTTGCTCAATCTGAACAAATTAATACTGCATTTAATTCAAGTATTCAGTTTGATAAAGAGGGTAGAGTAATTGGAGCTGGTGCAATGTATTTGCAAATAATGCCTAAAACTGGTGGTACAGAAAAATTAGGTGCACAGGTAGATAGTCATCAAGAAGAAACTGAGGATGAAGAAAAATTACTTCAAAAGGTTGAGAATGCTTTTAGAGCATGTCCAAGTATAGGCCAATTATATTCAGAAAAAGAAGTTGATTCAGAAGATATTATTTTAGGCTTGTTTAGAGAATTTAAACCTTCTATAACAATGAAAAGAGATATTGTTTATGATTGTCCATGTAACGAAGATTATTATATATCTTACTTAAAATCTTTACCAAAAGATCAAATTGAAGATATAAAAAAGAATGGTCCAGATCCATTGGAAATAATTTGTAGAAACTGTGGAAGTGTTTATCATATTCCAGTTTCTAAAATTTAAATTTAATTAGAAAAACTTGACAATTAAAAATATCATTACTATATTAAATATGCTGTTGAAAATAATTAAATAGCAAAAATTCGGGGGTGCACCGGTTTCGACGGAATCGCGAAATCCTGTACTGCAAGTAAGGGTGAAGGTCCTTTAAACTGACAAAAAAATAACTGCAATTTTCGCAAGAAAAGAAGAAGAAGCTGATGAAGCTTCTTTCGAAGCAGAAGCACTCGCTGCTTAAGTAGCCGTGCAGGAACCCAACTGACCCTGTTCCGCGTTGGATGGTGTTCTTTTACCTATCGGGACTTGCTAATTACTGTGTCTGGTCTGTAATTAGGACTTTTTTAATCAGAATACGGTGTCGACGCTTGTCATGCTGCTACCGAAACCCGACAACTACCTCGCATGACTAAACCTGTAGATGTGCTTGGTTTACTTTTTCGGACGGGGGTTCAATTCCCCCCACCTCCATACGTCGAGTCAAGGCACGCTCACGCTTAAAGCCTTGACTTCGCCGTTTTGAGGGGTTTGTAATAAACCCTCAATAAAAAAAGCCTGTTTCATTTAGAAACAGGCTTTTTCTTTAGTGCATTTTTTTGTGTTTATTCACCATCATGTACACCATGGAACTTCTGCTGATATTTCTTAAGCATTGCAACAGCATTTTTCTTTCCATTATATACAAATCCACCATTCCAATATTCAAGAGCAGCAAAAAGAGCGTTTCCTCCATCCTGGCTGTCTGATTCCTTTGTACGGAATGAAACATAGTTTGAAAGAGACATAAAATCATTGTTATGTAAACATTCAAGACGTTTTTTATTAAATTCATTCCATTTTTCCAAATCCTGGAATCCTTCACCTTCATCCTGAACAATGATATGAGCATGAGTAGCACTGAATGAATACCATACAGTTACTTTCTTATTAATATCACAATGATTTCCATGTTTTACAGCATTCTTGATTACTTCACTAATCTGCTGTTCAAGAAGGTTTAACTCTTTAATTTCTGTAGGAGCTGACTGAACTATAAGCAAAGTAAAATAGCGAATCTGTCTAAAATCAGAAGGGAATTCCTTCTTGAGCATATTTGTTTTATCAAACAATGGATCATTTTCATCTGATCTAAGTTCTTTAAATTCCGAAACCATCAATTTCCTCCTGGGTAAAATCAAAAAAACTATTCTTTAACCATTAATAGGGCTTCTTCAATACTGTTAGCAATTGGGAAGTAACCCATCAATTTAGTCAATTCAATAACCTTTTTAACTGAACCGTGGATATTTGCAATAGCTAAATTCAAGTTCATCTTTTTGATTGTTGAACAAATATAAATAAGAGCACCAATTCCAGATGAATCGATGTAGTCTACCTGTTCTAGGTTAATTACAAAATTCTTTACGTTCTTTTCCAGCATTTTCATAACAAGCTCTTTGAGTTTGTATGAATTGTAAAGATCCATTTCTCCGGTTACGTCAATAATGTATACATCACCGTTTTTGCGTATTTTAAGTTCCATAAAGAAGCTCCTTCCTATTGAATTTTAATAACCAGAAGACTTTGGTCATCATATTGCTGAGCAATACCACAATATTTTTTCAAATCATCTTTAACACGATTTGTAATATCCTTTGCAGCACTGTTGCAATTTTTAATAATTACTTTTTTCAAATTATCGATTGAATATTGTACACCATTTTCATTTAGTGATTCAAGTAAACCATCTGTACAAGTTACAAGAATATCACCAGAATTTAAGTGTATTACTTCATCTTTATATACTGTATCTTTTGTTACACCCATAGGTTCTGTAGGAACAGAAATCTGTTTTAAAGATTTGTCTGATGCAGTGTAAACAAATACAGGATTATTTCCACAAGTAGCAATTTCTGCTTCTTTTGTTGTTGCATTATAATTGATAAGTGCAACGCTGGCAAAATGGTCAATCTTTGAACTATCCAGACAAATACCTCTGTTAGCCCAAGAAAGAATTGTTGCAGCTGTCTGATTTGTATTTACTGCAAGTCTAAGAATTGCTCTAATCATAATCATTACGATTAAAGAGTTCATTCCTTTTCCTGCGACATCAGACATTACAAAAGAAACTTTATCTCTTCTAGATACAATTATATCATAAAAATCACCACATACATTTTCAACTGGATTTGAGAAACAACCAATTTGGAGTCCAGCAATAACTGGTAATTTTGGAGGTAATAAATCCTTTTGATATTTTGTAGCAATAGAACCGTCTTTACTTAATTCTGCATGTTCTGCGTATTCAAGGAAGCTGTACAAAGGCTTCATTGTTGTAGAAATTGCATCGGTCAGAATTACAGCTGAATCGAAATCGGCTTTTGTAAATGGTTCTTTTTCAGGTTTTCTTGCAAGAGCAATTAAACCAACAACAGTTTCTTTTTGTTTAAGTGGAACAAATATGTAAGATCCACAGCGGAGGAATTCTTCAGGACCATTCTGGTAAACTCTTGGATCCTTGATAGAATCTGCAATAAGGACTGGTTCTCCTGCTGTAAATATATCACCAAAAATATTATTTTTAAGTTGGAACTGTGCAAATCTAAGGTTAGTTTCTACTCTGATTGGTTTATGTGGCAAATCATCAGGTAATTTGTATGGAGGAGGGAAGGCTCCCTTAAAAGATTTTACTGCAAGTGTATTGTCATAATCATCTGCAATAAGAATAACACATCCATCTGCGGTAACTCTTTCTGTAATTAAATCATTACAATACTCAAGGAAGTTTTCCATACTGTTATCGCTTGAGAAGAATGTAGAAAGCTTAGAAATCAAATCTTTGTTTGTATTAATAAGTTTCTGGTTCTTTTCTTCGATTTGAGCAATAACTTCTTTACTTACCATATCATTATCGCGGGAAGCTGCAATTTCTGCATTTCTTTTTGCGGCACGTTTTTCTTCTCTCTTTTTAGGATTATCAAATGCTTTGAAAATTAAATAAGGGAATAAAACAACTTGAGTTAATATAGTAGCAAATACAAAATATATGTATTGTTCCTCATAATAACAGTACAGAGAGCCGACTAAAATGATTCCAGCCATTAAGAAGAAGATAAAACTGACTTTACCAGTATTACGTAACTTGATTGTTATAAGCAGAGCAATTACCAGAATAGCTGCTATTGCACTGATTATAAGCGGTACGTCAATGAAAGAATCAATAGACATTTATAAATTTTTCTCCTTATGAAGTATTACTTGATTATCGGTACTAATTATAAATATTAACATCGAAGTTTTTAGTCGTCAAGTTTTTAAAATGTTAAATGAAGCAAGCTGTATAATTTTTTTTACTTAAAATTTAAGTAAAAAAAATCTTATAATACTTCAGAATCAGGATTTGCATTATTCATTGCTTTTCTTAGAATTATGCTCTTAATCCTGTTTAAGAAACGCTTATAAAAAGGAATTTTATAGGTCTTTTTAAACTTTGTAATAGCCTGATCAATAGGTATGTCGTTACCAAATTTAATCTTTAAATCATTCCAATATCGAACTATCCAAACATATAAATCGCCAATGGTTCTTTTTGGGAAAGAGCGTAAAATATGTTTTTTTCTAATATTAATTGCAAGTGGAAGATAAACATTATTAAACCAGGAAAGAATTGCTTCTTCCATAGAAACTTCTTCAGCTTTGTTTTGATTTATAAAGTATTTATGAGTGAGAATATGGTTGTAAATTACATCGTAGCGTCCTGTACGTGAAAAATCGAGGCACCAGTAATCTGTAATATCACCGAAGCCTGTTTCACTGTAAAAAACTCTTTTTTCGTAATTGATAATTTGTCTTATGATATCATTAATGTTATCAGGTTTTTTTAATTTAATTTCACTCTGTAAAGAAACTACTTCTGCATCAATAAATTCAGTTCCTCGTGACTTTGCAACTGAAACTCTGTGATTTCCATCTCTAACGAAATATAAACCAGCAATTTCGTATACTTTGATTGGAGGTAAATCAATAGATTCAATTGCGGCCTGATCAACATGTTCCCAACGATTTTTTAAATGAGAACTTTTGGGGAAAAATCTGTTATCAAAATCGTTATAACGGCCTTCGCTTCCTACAATTTTTTCAATTGGAATTACTTTCATTCCGATATAAGTTTCGTTTGTAGGCTTTATCATTTGCTTTACATCATTTAAAGAGATTAATGATGCTTCTTCTGGTGAGAGGAAATGCTGTATTTCGTTGAAGAAAGCTTTGTTTTTAGCTCGATTGAAATCTTCTTCAGTCTGTGCTGTTAAGAAAGACATTATCTATTCTCCTGTGGATCTTGTTTTATAGGAAATTCTATTATGCAATGGGCATATGCATTTACTATTGTTGTATCCCAATATTTTCCAGTACGTTCTTCTCTCATGTCATATAAATGAATGTGTCCATGAATCATGTAGCTTGGCTTAAATTTTTGCAAAAACCAATTGAAACATTCAAATCCAATATGACAAGGATCTTCGTGGTCATGAATATGTCTTGGAGATGCGTGAGTCATGAAAATATCAAGATATCGTCCATATTTTAATTTATTTTTTATTAGACTTGGGATTAATTTTATTAATTTTAATTTCATCTGGAAATCGGTGTATTGGCAGAGTCCTTTGTTGTATCTTCTTGAACCTGAAACTCCTGCTATAAGTAAAGGAGTCTTTTTTCCAGTTACAGGATCATCGAACATGAATCGTTCATCTATAAAACTTTTGAAACCTAAATATGTAGCTCCATGTCCATGAGATGTATCATTATAGGTTTGAGTAAATTTTTCTGGTGGTTGAGGGGCTTCTCTGTGATAATAATGAAATTCCTTCAAATCGTGGTTTCCAAATACGAAATAAGTAGGTTTGTTAAAAACTGTGACTATGAAATCTACATAGTCCATAGGAAGATCTCCTGCGCATAAAATTAAATCGATATCTGAAAAACTTTCTTTTACATTCTGATTGTAGATTAAAGGATCGACATAATCTGATACGCAAAGTATTTTCATTTATTTTTCACCAGCTTTTGATAATAATGCTTCGAGTTTTTGTTTTTCTACAAGTTCAATAGGTCTGTTTTCGGCGTAACGCTTTGCACCTGTGCTAAAACCAGAACTTGAGAACATAAAACCTTTTACACTGTTTTGAGATTTCATTATATCCAGAGTTTCATGAATTTGTTGTTCATCAACAGCTTCAGGGTCTCTGTAAAATCTAATAAGGGTAACTTGCTTTCTAACAGACATCCAGGAATCATCACCTTTGTTAATGCCTGAAATCTGGCAACCCCATTTTTTAGGGTCGCAGGAAAGGACTTGAAGACCTAATCCTTTCATAACTGCATTCTTACAAATCATTGAGAATTCTTCATTACTGCAAGTTAAATAATCTTTGAGGTAGTCGTTTGCCTGTAAATCTTTGTATTCAGAAAGCTTTGCAGAAACATCGCGGAAACCTTTATTCCTTTTGTAGATTTCTGTCCACTGTTCAATTGCTTTATCAATTTTACGGGCTTTTTCGTAACAGATAGCAAGAAAATAGCGGGCATAAAGAGTTTCTGGAAGGTTGTTTGCTTTATCTAATTCGATTGCTCTCTGGAAGTCTACTGCAGCATTATCATAACGATTAACCATCAAATAACATGAACCATGTTCAATTATAGACTTTTGTTTTACTTCCTGATCTCTCTGGGCTTTTTCAAATGATTTTAGGGCACCTGGAATATCTTTTGCATCTTTAAGAATTTTTCCCAGATAGTAGTAGGAAGAGTATGTTTCTGGACTGAGTTTTAATGCAATGTCAATTTCTTTTTTTGCTTCATTGAATTGTTTTGTTCGGTAAAGCATAAGTCCAATTTCTGCATGTGCTTTTGCATGTTTTTTATCGAGCATGGCACATTTTTGCATAAAGCCTAGAGCTAAATCATAACGATTCTGCTGTTCGTAAATGCGGCCTACCTGGTAATAATTATCTGCAGTTCTAGGATCCATTTTTGTAAGTAAAAGGAAGTTTTTTAGAGCTTCATTTTGCTGGTTATATTGGAGAAGAAGCTGGGCATATTCTTTACGGAAAGGAAGTTCTTGAATTCCCTGTCCAAATAAGGCATTTTCATCTACAGTTTTGTATTCAATAATTGCTAATTCAGGTCTGTTATCTTTAACGTATGCTTTTCCAAGGTAGTAGTGGGCCTGATAGTTTTTAGGATCTTTTGCAACTATCTGTTTAGCATTTTTTATGGCTTGTAGAGTTTTTCCTTGTTTTAGAAGTTTTGGAATAGATTCAAGTTTTTTTGGAGATAAAATACTTTTTGCTACAACAAATGCGAGTGTTGAAACAACAGCTGTCAGTATTATAATAATTACAGCGATTAACATCCTTAGTTAAGGCTCCTGAAAAAAGAATTTGTAAAGTGGATTAAGTATGTCCAAAATCACTCGATAATAAGAGTAGTAGATTTATGTCAATGTGTCAAACACGAAGGTCTTAAGGTATATATGAAAAAACGATTTTGTCTTTTTACAATTGTATTTTTTGTGTTTTCTGTATTGTTGAGTGCTCAGTCTCAGGGTGAAAAATTATTTAAGGAAAATAAACCTAAAGAAGCTGTACAAGTATTGGAAAATGAAATTTTGAATAATCAGATTTCTGCGAATACTTATAACTTTCTTGGTTTGGGGTATTATCAATTGGAAGAGTATGCAAAATCTTTGGATGCTTTTGAAAGAGGAATTAAAGCACAACCTTCTAATAAAAAACTTTTATCATTTAATAAGGGAAATACTTATTATGTGATGAAGGATTACGCTTCTGCGATTGAAGCTTATACTCAGTCTTTTTTAGATGATGCAACTTTTTATGAAGCACTTTTGAATAGAGCAAATGCCTTTTTAATGGCTGATCAACTTAATAATGCAAAAACTGACTATGAATTGTTTATTGAAAAATGTCCTGAAGATTCGCAAAGACCTAAAATAGAAAAATTAATTCAGGCTTTGATTGATGAAATTGCAAGAAGGGAAGAGGAAGCTCGTTTGTTGGCTGAACAGAATAAGGCTTTGTGGGAGGAAATTGATCCTTCAATTGATGACAATATGCTTAAAGATGCTACAGAATGGGAATTTGTTGATGCTTCTATAGAAAATAGTCCGGAAGAAAAACAGAAAGACTGGCAAAAAGTTGATGCTTCAATATCAGAAAATAATCAGAAAAAGAAAATTGATTGGGAAGAAATCGAAGAAAATGAAGCAGATAAAATTAAAAAAATGACAGAAACTTCATCTGAATCTTCAGAAAGTCTTGCGGATACATCAGATTCAACATCTTCATCAGAAAATCTTGATTGGGAAAAACTTGAATTGGAAAAAGTGTCTAGTATTGCAAACAACAATGAATCTGATTCTTATGATGATAAAGATGCAATGGATAATTGGGAAAATCTTTCGGATGAAGAAACTTTGGAAATGAGAAGACTTGAAAAGGAATCTAAAGCGGCTCATGAAAAATGGTTGGCAGAACAAAGTTTACTTAGACAGAAGGCAGCTGAGGAAGAATTAAAGAGATTGCAGGCAAAGGATGATGAAGAAAAACTGGCACGTGAAAAACTCTTGAAAGAAATGATGGAGGCTGAAGAAGCCCGTCGCAAAAAACTTTTGGAAGATGTTGCAAATTCTTTACAGGGCTCTGATTCAACAAATATGACATCGGGAGCAGATGAGTTGCTGGAATATGAAATGGAAGGAGTCTTAGACTAATGAAAAAGCTTTCTGAGGAAAAAAAGAAGCAGATAAAAAAGATTTCAGTTTTAGTATTCTTTATCATTATTGCTATTATTCTTTTGCTTCTAATTAGATGTGGTGGCTGTTCTGGTAAAGGGAATGGGGAATTTTCTAAAGGGCACAAGTATAATTCTGAATATGGTTATTATTATGATGAAGAAGGAAATCTCGTTTATGGTGAAATAAGTGATTCAGAGATTGGAAAGTCTTCTTTAAAGTCGAAATCTTCTAAAAAGGGTAAGAAAAAGAGATTTAAGGGTACGGACTCTAGCGAGGATGATAGTGGGAAAAATGTTTCTGGTCTGGAAGATGAGGGGCAAAATTTAGCTGATAAGAAGGCTTCTGGAGAAGGTGTGTCAGGCAAAAATGATGGGGGAAAAGCCTTTAGTGAAAATGATGGTGGACAAGATGGCTTAGAAAAGGATACTTCTAAGAAAAATGCCACTGATGAAGAAGAATTAAATAATAAGAATAAAGCTCTTGAAAATAAAAAGGCAGCCGAAGAGAAAAAGCTAAAGGAAGAGGCTGAAAGGAATGCTGCTAAAGAGAAAAAATTAAAAGAAGAGGCTGAAAAAAAAGCAGCTAAAGAGAAGAAATTAAAGGAAGAGGCTGAAAGAAAAGCTGCTGAAGAGAAGAAGTTAAAGGCGGAGGCAGAAAAAAAAGCCGAAGAGAAAAGATTAAAGGAAGAAGCAAAGAAAAAGGCCGATGAAGAGAAAAAATTAAAGGAAGCTGAGGCACGAAAAAAAGAAGCTGCTGAGAGAAAAGCCGAGGAAGAGGCAAAGAGGAAAGCAGCAGAGGAAGAAAAAAGGAAAGCAGCTGAAGAAGAAGCAAAAAGGAAGGCTGACGAAGAAGCTGCATTAAAGGCTAAAATTGAAAAAGAAGCAGAAGAAAAAGTTCTCGCCGAAAAAAATAAGAGTTTAAATGATGTTTCAAAATTACAGGAACTTTTAGATAGATTTACAGACACTGAAAGCCCTGAAGAAAAATCAAGCATTTTGGATTCTGCTGTAAACAAGGCAAATGAAATATTAAAAACAGATCCAAATAATGACCTTGCACATTACATTTTGGCACAAGATGCGATGAGAAGAAAAAATTATGACCTTACTCTGATGGAATTACAAAAAGCGATTGAAGCAAATAAAAATAATTATCTGTATTTTTATGATATGGGAAAAATTCAATATCTGTTAAGAAGATATACAGATGCTTCTCAATCATTCTTGCGTTCATGTGAATTAAATACACAATTTGAAAACAGCCGTTATAATTTAGGTTTGACTTATGTAAAATCGTCAAGAGATGCAGATGCAATAGATTCGTTTAAAAAGGCAATTGCTATTAATGAAAAGTATGAAAAGGCCTATATTGAATTGGGAAGAGCTTACACTAGAATTAAAAACTATGATGAAGCTGTGCTTTCTTATAAGAAACTTATTGAAATAGATCCTTCAAATGTTAGTGGCTTAGTTGAATTAGGTTCCGTTTATTATGAAATTGGAGATAATGAAAAAGCAGAGAATCAGTATAGAACTGCAATTTCAATGCTTGGAAAAAGTCAGGAAGCTACTTTAGCAAAATATAATCTTTCAACAATTTTGTATGATGAAGGAAAGTATGAAGAGGCTTTAAAAGTTGCCTGGCAGGCTTATGATGAAAAAGACTTTATCAAACAAGCAAACTCTAAATCTAACATTGTATATAATTATGCTTTAATACTTGAAAAAAATAATAGAATTGATGATGCAATTGCTTGTTATGAAGAAGTTTTAAATCTCAACAATAATCATATAAAAGCAAGAATTAATTTAAGTACACTTTATATGTCAAAAAAAGATATGGATCCTGAAAAAGTTATAGAACTTTTGAATGTTGCATATAAAGCTGAAAAAGATAATTTTGAGGTAAATAACAATCTAGGAACAGCTTATTTAATGAAGGAGGATTATGTTAATGCCATTCTCCACTATAAAAATGCTCTTGAAAAAAATCCAAATGATATAGATGTAAAAAATAATCTCGGAAATACATACCTTAAAAATGAAGAATATGATAATGCAAAGGTGATTTATCTTGAATTGTTAAATACAGATAAGAAAAATTGGGAATGCTATTTGAACCTTGGAAAAATTTATATGCAATTAAAAGATGATCAAAATGCTTTAAAAATGCTTTTGACCCTTCAAAAACTTAATCCAGACTATAAATCTGCTGAGGTAAATAGTTTAATTGCTGTTATTACTGGTTAGTTATAAACAATTATGTTCGTTTTACCAATTCAAAAAGTTTTTCACGGCTGATTACAGTATAAATTGGTCGGCCGTGAGGGCAGTGGGGATCTTCTAAAGTAAATGCGGCTTCCACTAATTTTGTGGCAGCTTGATCATCCAAAATATAACCATCTTTAACAGCTGCTTTACATGCTGTCATGGCTGCAATTGACCGAATTATTTCTTGGGGCTCAACATGTTTTACAAAAATAAGAGTTCTGAAATCATATTCAGTGCCAGTCCAACGGTCAGGAATGCTGGTAACTTCCCATTCTCCATCACTTACTTTTTTTGTTTCAAAGCCAATTTTACTAAGTTGCTCTTTAAGTTTTTCTAATTGATTGTCTTGGCTTTTAGATTCTGTATGAATTTTATAGGGAATTAAAAGAGCTTGTCGACTTGCCTGGCCCTGATTATTCATAAGTTGATCAAAAAGTATTCGTTCATGAACCGCATGCTGGTCGATTATATACAAACAATTATTTTTTTCGGCTAAAAGAAATGTACCTAGACAAGGTCCTATGTATTTTACCTTTGCAGGTGCCTGGTCATTTTGGGCATCTAAGGCGGCCTGAACTAAGCTGGCTCTATCTGAAAGTTCTTTTGAATTTGAAGTTTTTATACCCAGGTATTTGGAGCGGAAATCTGAGAGGTTTTGGTTATTAGTTTGGGAAGTTTTATATGAAATATGTCTTTCGTAAATAGGAGAAGAGTTTGTTCCAATTGATTTTTTTGTATAATTTGAAATTTTGTCTTCTATAACTGACATTGAATTAAAACTTGGCTTTGAAAGATTTAATGAAACAGATTCTGTGTTTGAAGATATTGAATTAGAAGAATTTTCCGAATTATTTGAATTAAGAGGATGTAGAGATTTAAAGTCGAATTCCTGATTTCTGATTTCATCTGTAGGCTTATCTTCCTGAAAATTAGCATAGGTATATTGCTGAAAAAAAGCCTTTATTGTTGAACTTAATCCATGATGAAGGGCTGAAATATCGTAAAAACGAGCCTCTTTTTTTGCAGGATGAATGTTAAAATCAACTAGGTCAGGACGAACTTTTATAAAAACGGCTGCTACAGGATAAGTTCCGTTTGGGAAAAAACCTTGTCCGCCATATTCTACAGCCTGAACAAGCGAATATTCCTGAATTTTTCGACCATTTGTATAAATATTAATTTCTTTTTTGTTGGAACGGGAAACAGCAGGTTCTCCAATTACCAGGTCAAAGCTCCAGTCTGGTGTTTCTCCTCCGCTGGAATTCGAAAGCTGATAAAAAAGTTCTGGTGCTTCGGAGTAGGAATTAGCCAGAATAAAACGGTCTTTTATAGATTGATTTGCAGGTAAATCGATTTTTGTTTGTCCATCCTGAATGAAACGGAAGGCGATGTCTGGCCTGGCCATGGCTTTTTCAATAAAAGTATTTTTGCACATTAAACCTTCTGTTGCATTCCTTTTGAGAAACTGACGTCTGGCTGGGAAGTTTTCAAAAAGTCCTTCAGATTGAACTATAGTTCCCTGTGTTGGTGCAACAGCTTCCAGTATATGATCTTCGGTGATACTGGCCCTCATCTTCCAACCTCCGCTTATAATTGAAAGCCTTGCAACGGCAGCAATAGATGCCAGGGCCTCTCCGCGGAATCCTAAGGTTGAAAGATTCATTAAGTCAACTTCTGTAGAAATTTTACTGGTTGCGTGGGGACGTGCACAGTTTTGCAAGTCTTCTTTTGTCATCCCGCAACCATTATCTAGAATCCTGATTTTATCTATACCACCACCGGCAATTTCAACTGTAATCGAAGTAGCACCAGAGTCTATGGAATTATCCATAAGTTCACGAATAATGGCATTTGGGCGGTCAATAACTTCTCCGGCCGCAATTTTTCTGGCAACTTCTGGATTTAAGCTTTTTACAGGATTCTTTTCGCTCATTATAAATTCCTTTTTTAACTTAGTTAGATTGTCTTATTTTCTAGTACCCTTTATTTGACCATCATCATTAAATAAATCCATTTGAGGAGGATTGTCTAAAGACATAGGTTGAGGTTCATTCATTAAAATCTGAATTTTTCCTTCTATATCATCAAGTTGCTTTTCCATTCCAGCTGCAAGTTTAATTCCTTCTTCAAAATCTTTTAATGCATCTTCAAGGGAAATATCACTTCGTTTGATATCTGTAGTAAGTTTTTCTAATTTTTCAAGATTTGCTTCAAATGTATTCATATTTTTTTCCATATTCATTCTCCATCATTTTAATTTATTTAAATTTTATTCAACGATTGCTTTTAAGCTTCCCCGGGCAGGTTTTACAATAATTTTGCTGCCAGAAGAAACTTGGTCGGCATTACGGATTATTTTGCCTTCTTCATCAGTTACCATTGAATAACCTCTTTGTAAGATTGTGTCTGGACTGGCGTTTTCCAAAATAGTTTTGTTGTTTAAAATTCGAGTTCTTAAATCTTTTATTTTATCCTGCATGTTTTTTACAAGATTTTCTTTGGCATATGCGTAACGATTTAAAAGAGGTTGTTGTATGTTTCGGAATTGAACTTCGAAATTTTGCGGATTAAAGGATTTTATCATTAAACGAGTTTTTTCAATTTTTTGTTTAATGCTGTTGTACAAATCATTTTTATAAAAAGTGATATTTTGCTGAATGTCACTTAAAATTGGAACAGCCATTTCTGCTGCAGCGGAAGGTGTTGGTGCTCTTTTGTCGGCAGCGTAATCGCAAAGGGCCCAGTCAATTTCGTGTCCTACAGCACTGATTGTTGGAATTTTTGAAGCGGCAATTGCCCTTACAACAGATTCTTCGCTAAATGGTAAAAGATCCTCTAAAGAACCTCCTCCTCGACCAACAATTAAAACATCGCAAAGTTTGTAGAAATTCGCAATCTCTATCATTTTTACAATAGTTTGTGCGGCTTCTTCTCCCTGAACAATTGCTGGTAAAACTGTTATGTTTATATTTGGATTTCTTCTTTTTGAAACATTCAATATATCGCGAATGGCAGCCCCTGTTGGACTTGTAACTACCCCAATTGTTTTTGGATAAAGGGGAAGTGCTTTCTTTTTTTCTGAATCAAAAAGACCTTCTGCTGCCAGTTTCTTTTTTCGCTCTTCAAGCATTTGTAAAATGTTTCCGGTACCAGCAAGTTCCATAGTATTAATGATAATCTGGTAGTTTCCCTGGGGAGCGTAAACCGAAAGACTTCCAGTGCAACGTACTTTATCACCATCTTTTGGTTTAAAAGCAAGTTTGTAGGCGGCGTTTCTAAAAATAACTGCCTTAATCTGAGCATTATTATCTTTTAAAGTAAAATATATGTGACCTGCAGCACTCGGACGCCAGTTTGATATTTCTCCTTCGATTTTTACAGATCTAAAAGAGTTTTCAAGTATACCTTTAATTAAATCGGTAATTTGTGAAACAGAAAAAACTGTGTCGGCAGGGAAAAAATCTTGAGTCATAGCTAAATAATATAATTTATCTTGATTAATTAATAGTAAAAAAATATTTTTTTTATCCGATAAAGGAAATGATGAAAGGTATAATTATTTTTTACAAAGACAAGTTTTCAAAATATGCTGACGAAAAAGTGTTTTCTGGTGAATCTGCCAGAGATTTAACTAAAAAATGGGCAGAAAAAATTGATTTAGAATATTTTGAATTAGAAGCCGATTCTTTATCAATCTTACTTACAAAAGCAAAAGAACTTTGCGATTCTAAAAATGCAGATTATGTCGTTTTTAGTTATGATGATTTACCATTTTTGGACTTTAATCTTAGCAAAAAGATGATTTCTTCGCATATTGAATACAAAGCTGAATATACCTTTGCAGATGGTTATCCATATGGTTTTAGTCCAGAAATTATTGATTCGGGAACTCTTGGAATTTTAGCAGAACTTTCTAAAAGCAGTCAAAAAGATTTGGGACAAATGCCAATGGCCAGAGATTCAATCTATAATCTGATTAAGACTGATATTAATTCTTTTGAAGTTGAAGCCGAACTTGCTGATGAGGACTGGAGACTTTATCGTTTTTCTTTTCATTGTGCGAATAAAGATAATTTTATGCAGGCAAAGGCACTTTATAATCTTATTTGTGAGAAAACTGGAAAATCTGATAAATCTGATAAAACTGATAAAGCCGACCTTTCTGTTGATGAAAAATGCCAGCTGGCAAGTCAATGTTTAGACTGTCTAAAAACAGTTCCTGGCTTTTACAATATTCAAATTGCCGATTTTGTCCATTCAAATTATACATATCTTCCATATAATTCTGCCTATGAAGAAAAAAATAAACTTTCTCCATTAAAAACAAAGGTTTATATGGATTTAGAAAATTTTTCTTCTCTGGTAGATAAAATTGCCGCCTTTAGTGAAAAAGCTGTAATTAGCCTTTCAGCCTGGGGAGAAGCTTTATCTAATCCAGATTGCTTAAAAATGATAGAAAAAGTACTTTCTTATTCAGGACTTTCGGTTTTTATTGAAAGTGATGGCCTTTTAATTACTGAAGAATTTTGTGAAAAACTTAAAAAAATTGTTGATGAAGCTCCTGAAAGGTCTAATAACTGGCAAAAAGTTATGATTGCAATTTCTCTTGATGCCTTTTCAGTTCAAACCTACTGTAAGCTACATGAAGGCTGCAATGAGCAAGATTTTTCCAAAGCTGTAAATGCCGTTGCTCTTTTGCAAAATGCAATTCCTGGTATGGTATATCCTCAATTTGTAAGAATGAATGATAATGAAAGTGAATTAGAAGGCTTTTTTAGATATTGGAATGAAAAAACAAATCCAAGTGCCGGTAACTTTATCATTCAAAAATATGATAATTTTGCGGGCCTTTTACCAGAAAGAAAACCTGCCGATTTGTCTCCACTTGAACGAATGCCTTGCTGGCATTTACGCCGCGACCTGACAATTCTCTCGAATGGAGATGCCCAAATCTGTCGCGCCCATGTTTTATCTGGAGTTATTGGAAATGTGTTTAAGGATGATTTAGAGAATATCTGGCATAAAACAGATGATTTGCTTAAAAATCATATAGAAAAAAACTATAAAGAAAAATGTGAGAGATGTGATGAATCCTATACCTTCAACTTTTAATGAACATCAAATTTCAAGAACTGTTATAGGTGGAAAGCCAAATGTAAATGCTAACCCCCTCAATATTTCTGTTATTTTATTGAATAGCAGTGGAAGTCATTTTAAAAATCACATTTTCGAAAATTTAATTCAATGTAATTTTCAATCAATCGTTTCAATCGAACATGATCCTACCAATACAACAATTGATGAAATGTCAAAAAAGTTTCCAATGGTAAAGTTTGTCGTTCCTCTTGAAAGTGCTAGTGATGGTGAACTTGTAAATATTGGAATGGCAGAAGTCGCATCTGATTATGTTCTGGTTTTAAGAGATACATTGAATATTCCCTCTAAAATAATTTTACAGAATCTAGCATCAAGTCTTACTAAATCTGGAATATATTGTCTTGTTCCAAGATTAGTTGATAAAGATAAAAATAGTTTGCCAATTACATTTTATCCATCAGCAGAAAGGTCTCATTTTGTTGTTGAGGCGGCATTTGCAATGAGTGATGGAATGAAAACTCTTTATCCATTTGATTATATTGGTTTGTATAACAGGGAAAAATTTATTTCTCTTGGTGGTTTTGACTGGACTATTAATTCTCCTTATTGGCAAAATTTAGATTTAGCTTTGAGGGCCTGGCTTTGGGGCGAAGAAATTAAATTTACAAGTCTTTTGCAGTTCTCCTACATCGACGAATCCCATGTTGAAGATCATAGTATTAATATTGATTACCTAAGATATTATTTAAAAAATGAACTTCCAAAAATAAAGATGGAAGAAGCGTATATTAAAAAATCAAACTTTTTAATATTTTTGTTTAGATCATCATGCGGTTTTCTTGAAGCCAGAAGACAGTTTAATGAAGCTGCAAACTGGGTAAAAAGAAATAAATATAGATTTAAAATGGATTTACAAACTTTTATAGAAAACTGGAGCAAATAATGAAAACAAGTCGGGTTGTAATTGTTCAGTGTCGTTTATCATCAAGCAGATTACCAGGCAAGGCCTTAAAAAAATTGGGAGAGAAGAGTGTTTTAGCCTGGACCTTAAATGCAATGCATAGGGTAAAAGCTGACAGATATTTTGTAGCTACTGATGTTGACTCTTATAAAGAATTGCTCCCAATTTGTAAAGAATGTGATTTTGAATGTTTTGCCGGAGACTTACAGGATGTGTTGAAACGTTTTGTAGATCTGTTAAACACAATTGACTGTAAAACTGTAATACGTGCCACTGCAGATAACCCTTTTTTGTTTTATGAAGCTGCTCAGGAATCTGTAGAATTATATGAAGAAAAAAACAAAAAGCAAAAGTGCGATTACTTGACCTTTACAGGACTTCCTCATGGCTCTGGAGTAGAAATCTTGTCTGCTCAGGCCTTAAAAAAAGCAATAAGTGAAACTCAAGACCCTTACGATCATGAACATGTCGGACCTGCTCTTTATAATCATAGAGATAAGTATAAGTGCGAGTTTGTTACAGCTCCAAGATCTTATAATTTTCCAAATTTAAGAACAACAATAGATACTTATTCAGATTATTTAAGAGCTCTTAATATATACAAGTTTTTAAAAGAACAGGAAGCTCCCTATTCAGCAAGTCAAATTGTAGAAGCTTGCAATTCCTGGGAAGTAGAAAATCCTCTTGTCCTAATTCCTTCTTGTGTAAAAGGACATGGAACTGGACACTTAAGAAGATGTCTTTCTGCTGCGGTAGGAAATAGTTTTTTTGTATATATACCAAAAAATAAAACTTTACAGGAAACTGATTCTTTATTGGAAGAATATTTTGCAAAAGGACTTGAGCCTTCTCAAATTATTGAAGAATTACTTGATGAAACTTATAAACCAATTATCGTAACAGATACTTTTGAAATTGAAGAAGAACAACTTGAAAATTATAAAAATGCCAAATCTTTAATTTCTATTGATGAAGGTTCTAAGTTTAGTGATTATAGTGATTACTTGTTGGATATAATTCCTCCATTTGAACTTAATAGAAAAGCAAATAATTTTGATTCAAGTTTGATAGAAAGGTCAAATAATAAAAAAGATTCTAAAAAGACCCCATCAGATTTTTCTACAATTTTAATTTGTCTTGGCGGCGAAGATCCAGCTGGATTGAGTATTCCTGCTATTAATACTTTTTCAAAACTATATCCTAATGCAAAAATTACAGCCCTTCTTTCCAAAGAGCCTGGCAAACTTCCAGAAAATGTGGAATATAAAAAAAGTATAAACAATTTGAAAGACCATGTTTACGAATATGATTTAGTTGTAACTCATTATGGGCTTACTGCCTATGAAGCAGCTTATGCTGGTTGTGCACTTATTCTTTTGCCAACTTCAAAACTTCATGTGAATCTTGCTAAAAAATATAATTTTGCATATATAGCAGATAAAGGTGTTTCAGAAGATTCTGTAAAAAATGCCTTAAAATCTGAAAATCTTTATCCAAAACTAACTATAGATGATGGAAAAGATGATGAAAACAAAAATCTTGGCCAAACAATAAAATTTCTTTCAAAGGGAAATCGTCTTCTTTGTCCAATTTGTGGAAAAGTTCAGTCTAGCCCAGATGTAATTGTTTCTAGAAATGACAGAAGAACTTACCGTCGTTGTCAGGATTGTGGCATGGTTTATATGTCCTACACAATTGAAGAAGATAAAAAATACCAGAAGGCATATTTCTTCGAAGATTATAAAAAACAGTACGGAAAAACTTATGAAGAAGACTTTGAAAATATAAAAAAGCAGGGAATTCGCAGGGTAGAAGTTATAAAATCTGTATATGGCAATTTAAATGATAAAAATATTTTAGATATTGGTTGTGCTTATGGCCCATTCCTTTCTGCCGCCAATGATTTTTCTCTAAATCCTTTTGGAACAGATATTTCGGAAGATGCAATTTCTTATGTACAGAATAAATTAAAATATCCGGCAACAGTTTCTGCATTTCCACAAATTGATACAGAAAAAGAATTTGGATTGCCACAATTTGATATAGTAACAATGTGGTATGTTATTGAACATTTTAAGAATCTTGATAGTGTACTTTCTAAAATAAGCAAAATTGTAAAATTAGATGGGTTTTTTGCCTTTTCAACTCCTTCTGGCGAAGGTATTTCGGCAAAATCAGATGTAGATCATTTCTACTCAATCAGTCCTTCCGACCATTATTCAATTTGGGAACCAACAAAAGCTGATAAAATTCTTAGAAGATACGGTTTTAAGGTTGAACGAATTGTTTCAACTGGCCATCATCCAGAGCGCTTCCCTTATATCAAAAAAAGTGGTGCAAAACAGGGATCTTTAAGATGGAAGATGATTGATAAATACAGTCATGTAAATAGTTTGGGCGATACAATGGAAATCTATTGTAAAAAGTTCAAATAAAAGTTATTTAATAGAAAGATTTATAGGGTGGATAAATATGAATGTTTTAATATTAGGTGCTGGTTTAATGCAGGTTCCTGCAATACTTTCTGCAAAGGAATTGGGATACAAGACTTGTGTAATTGATGCAGATGATAAGGCAGTAGCTATTCCAAAGGCAGATGTTTTTAGAAAAATAGACCTTAAAGATAAAGAAGGAATTCTTGAATATGCTAAAGAATTACAGTCATCAAAAGAAGGTCTTGCGGCTGTGTTTACAGCAGGAACAGATTTTTCTGCCAGTGTTTCTTATGTTTGCGAAAAATTAAAGTTACCAGCTCATTCTTATATTGCCGCAACCAATGCAAGTGTAAAAACACAAATGCGACAGTGCTTTTTAGACAATAAAGTTCCTTCTCCAGCCTTTATAAAAGTTGGCAAAGCTGATATAGATTCAAGCCTGCTTTCAAAATGCCTTTCTAAAATGGATTTTCCTCTTGTTGTAAAACCAGTTGATAATATGGGAGCCCGTGGCTGTCGTATGGTTCGTTCTGAAGAAGAATTTAAGCCAGCGGTAGATATTGCTGTTTCATGTTCCAGAAGTGGTTATGCAATTATAGAAGAATATATGGAAGGTCCTGAATATTCTATTGATGCTCTGGTTTATAATGGAACTTTTACAGTTACAGGTTTTGCAATCAGACATATAAAATATCCTCCATATTTTATTGAAATAGGACATACAATGCCTGCAGTTTTAGAAAAGAGTGTTCATGATCAGCTTATTTCTGTTTTTGCACTGGGAGCAAAAGCTTTGGGGCTTTCTTGTGGAGCCGCAAAGGCAGATATTAAGTTTACAAAAAAAGGTCCAATGATTGGCGAAATAGCAGGCAGACTTTCTGGTGGGTATATGTCGGGCTGGACCTATCCTTATGCTTCTGATTTGAATCTTACAAAACAAGGCCTTCTTATTGCTTGTGGAAGAGAACCTGAAGATTTAATAAAAAATCGTAAACCTGTTGATTTTGAAAAATCCCAGTTATGTATGGATGCAGAAAAGCCTTATGAACTTTTTGAAGTTCCTTGTAAACGCACTTCTGCAGAAAGAGCCTGGATGAGTATTCCAGGAACTGTAGAATATATAGAAAACATTAATGAATATACAGATAAAGCTATTTTCGATTTCCTTCCAAGAGCTACAGTAAAACTTGGTGGAAAAGTAGATTTTCCTAGAAATAATGTAGAAAAATGTGGAAATATAATTGCTGTAAGTCATAACGAAAAGGTAGCTGTTTCGGCCGCTCAAGATGCAGTTTCAAATGTCTTTATCACTTTAAAAGCTAATACAAAAGAAACAGATGACTTCCTTGCTGGAAAAACAAATTCCGATGAAAAAGATTTTCCTCCATCAGCATTCGGAAAACTTAGTCAGCAAGAATTAGATACTATCCAGGGGCAGATTCCTGCAAATGAAAAAGTTGCTAAATATATTCCTCAGATTTTAAAAAATGCCGAATATGAAAGTAAGGTAGATTGGAATTTCAATACAATAAAACAGACTGTAGAAAAGTTTGATGAGTTGAGAAAAAATCATCCTGTATTAGATTCAAAAACCTTTTGGTCTGCACTTATGAGGGGTGGTTTACAGGCTGCTGTTTATATTTCAGATTCAAGTAAATAACTACTAAAAAGGATTTTTATGAAAGCAAAAAAAATTAGTTTATTATTTATACTTTCTTTTATATGTAATTTTATTTTTGCCATAAATGATATAGCTCTTTTGGAAAAATCTAAAACAAATGGCATGTCTCTTTATTGGGATTCACTTTCAGAGTGTGGCATTCTTGAAAAAAATGGACACCAGCTGTCTTTTAGAAATGGAGAAAGTCTTGTTCTTTTAGATAGTGTTAAGATGGCTATTACAGATGCTCCTGAATTAAAAAATAATCAGCTTTATGTTTCAAATAAGTTTTTGTCAGATGCAGAAGAGTTTTTTAATCAAAAATCTGAAGTTCCTTTTAAGGTTGGAGCTATTTTAATTGATGCCGGACATGGTGGCAAAGATCCTGGAGCCTTAAAAACTTACAAAATTAATGGCAAGGATGTAACAATCAGAGAAAAAGATATAAATCTAAAAGTTGCAAAAATGCTATACGAAAGATTGCATGCTGCATATCCTCAAAAACAAATTATTCTTACAAGAAGTACAGATGTTTTTCTTACCTTGGGTGAAAGAACTGATATAGCAAATAATGTAAAAGTTGGAGAAAATGAAGCAGTTCTCTTTATCTCTATCCATGTTAATTCTTCATTAAATAAAAGTTCTTCTGGCTATGAAGTATGGTATCTTTCTCCAGGCTATCGTAGAACTGTTTTAGATAAATCTGCAGTTGATAATGATAACAATCTTTTTACAATTATGAACTCCATGCTGGAGGAGGAATATACAACAGAAAGTATTATGATTGCCAAGTTCATTATGGACGGTTTGCAGGCTCAAATTGGAAAAGAATCTACTGCCAGAGGTATTCGTGCAGAAGAATGGTTTGTTGTAAAAAACTCTAACATGCCAGCAGTTTTAATTGAGCTTGGATTCGTTTCTAACCAAAAAGAAGCTCTGCTTTTGAATGATGAAAAATACTTGAAAAAGGCAACCTTGGGCATATATAATGGAATTACTGCGTTCGTAACACATTTTGAACGCTCACAAGGATTTACTTCAGTAAAATGATAAAGATAAAAGATCTGATTAATAAACAGTATATTGCACAGCTAAGCATAATTTTTATTTTTCTAATAACTCTACTTTTTTCAGTTTTATCCTATATAATTGGTAAAGATAGTGTAAGAAGAACTTTTATTTTCCCATCAGCAGATACAGGTGAGTATATAGTAGAATATAGAAATTTAACAAAGGAACCAATTCAAGGTGATGTTCAGTTATTTATTGATGAACTTCTTCTTGGTTCAACACTAGAAAGAACAAAAAGTTTGTTTGCTAGTGGAACTAAGGTTTTATCTTGCTTTCAGCGGGATCAGACCTTGTATTTAAATCTTTCATCTGACCTTTTGGAGATGGGAGAAGGGGTAATAGAAATTAGAGACGGAATGGATTTATTGAAAAAAAATATACAAAAAAATTTTTCTAAAATCCATGAAATCGAAATTTTTGTTAATGGAAAAATCGCTTTTGAAAATTAAAAAGCGTTGACAAAAAGATGTACTTATTGGATAATTAATTCAATACAAGGCTACATCGAATTAGTATAAAAAGGAGCTTCAAAATGAAGAAGACTTTGGGTTTATTTGCAGCTGCTATGCTGCTTGTTGGTGGCGTTGCTTTCGCTGAAGAAGCTATGCTCATCGATTTTACACTTCTGGATGCTGACTGCGTTGAAGATGACAATGGAAATGCAACACAGAACAAGCATACTGTAATGGATTATTCAGTTAGTGCTGGAGCTACATTCACAGAAGATCAGAAAGATCTTATGAAAACATCATTGGCTCTTCCTGAATGGGAAATTCAGTTGAACTCTTCTGCTAAAACAGTAACAAGTTTAGCTGATTCAAAGGTAGTTGCCGCACCTGTAAAGGGTGAAGCAGATGTACCATTCGCTGGAAAAAACGTAATGGGTGTTCGCATTGTATTCCCAACATGGAACTCAAATGCAAATGCTAGAATCGTTCCTCCATTTGATATTCCTGCTTATGAACCATTAGCTGATGCTGATGATAATGGTGTACGCCAGGAACCAACAGACGAACAGAAAGCAAGTGCTAAAACATTGTTCGAAGATGGTTACGGTATTGTAAAGAATGTTGGAACTGTTAAATCAATTTCAGTTACTACAATGGGTATGAACTATCCACACGGACTTTATGTTGTTTTATCTGATAATGACAATGTAGAAAGACGTTATTTCATGGGTTACCTTGGTTTTGACGGTTGGAAAGAACTCCGTTGGGATAATCCACAGTATATTTCTGAAATTCGTAACCGTGAAATTCGTGTATATCCAATCTATCCTCGTGGACTTCCATTCGTAAAGTTTAGAGGATTCCAGATCACACGTGACGCTGCTCACATTGGTGGTGATTACATTGGATATTTCAAAGATGTAAAGGTTATTTACGATAAAGCTCTTCTTACAAGTGATCGTGATATTGCTGATGAAGACCTTTGGGGAATCATTGGTAAGAAAGAAGATGCTCGTCAGAATGCTGAAATGCAGAGATTCGGTAACAAACAGGTTAACCGCTACCTCGAAAGAGCTAAGTTGGCAACAGAAAGTGACTTCACTTCAAGCTTGAATGAAGATTCAAATTCTAATGCTCAGTCTACAAGTGGACAGTCAGCTGACGTTGCTGAGTAATTTGTAACTAATTAGTTATAAAACGCTTTGGAATATTAAGTTCCAAGGCGTTTTTTTTTATTTTTATTATCACTATGAATACTCACGAATTAGTATCAAAACAAGAAATTAGACAAGTTTATGAATCTTACAGAGATTATTTTACTGAGATTATGAACTTTGTAATTGATAGACTGCAAAAAAATATAAAACTTTCTACTCAGCCTACCTATAAAAGTAGGGTAAAGTCTTTTAATTCTTACTATAAAAAAATTGTTCGTCTTAAACCTGATCAGGTTGAATCGAAATCTGATTTAATTTATTTGACCGATATGATGGGTATAAGAATGATTTGTGCCTTTCTTGAAGATATTAATATTGGTCTGGAGCAGATTAAAAAGATTTTTGATATAAAAGAAGTTGAAGTAAAAGGTTCTGAAAATAATTTTAAAGAATTCGGTTATGAATCAATTCATGTTCTTGTAAAAATTCCTGAAGAATTTAGACCAAAACTTGAAGGACCATACGCAAATTTAAAACCTATTTCTGAAGAATTAGTTTGTGAAATTCAAATTAGAACAATTTTACAGGATGCCTGGGCTGAAGTTGAACACGAATTAATATACAAAACAGAGTTTAATCCTTTTGATATTCCTCTAAGACGTAAATTAGCATCAATAAATGCTTCATTAACTTTGGCAGATATTACTTTCCAGGAAATTCGAGATTATCAAAATAAACTGCAAAAAGCTATGGATGAAAGAAGACGTTCTTTCTATTCAAAAGCAGATAACTTATTAAATGAAAATCCTGTTCCAGAAGCTGAAGATATTAATCGTGTAACACCATTTGTACAAGGAACAATTGACGATATGCTCCTGCGTGCAATAGAAGCACATAATCAGGGTAGATTACAAGAAGCTGTTGATATTTATTCAAAAATTATTGAAGCCGTTCCTGTCGATCAAGGGGCTATTCATGCTGTAATTAGAAAGCACAGAGGTATGGCTTACTTTGCAATGAATAAACTTGATCAGGCTTTGGAAGACTTTGAAATGAGTATTCAGGCAGATAAAAAAGCTTTCCGTTCTTATTACTATAAGGGTATTGTTTATTCTATTCAGAAAAAATATAGAGAAGCTATAGAGTGTTATACAAAATCACTGGAAATTAATGAATTTCAGGCTCATGCTAATTTTAGACGTGCAATTGCTTATTATGAATTACAAGAATATGAAAAGGCTATGAATGATTTGGATGTTGCATTGAAGCTTGGATTAAATCCTGATGAATGTAAGGGATTGCAGGAAAAGCTTGTAAAAACATTTGGTATGAATATGTAAAAAAATAAAAAAAAATTAAAAAAAATGCATTTTAAGTGTTGACGAAAAATTTCATTTCTGATATATTCTTAAAAGTCAACACGAAATGACATATGTCTCCTTCGTCTAGTGGTTAGGACATCGGGTTTTCATCCCGACAACAGCAGTTCAATTCTGCTAGGAGATGTAGCCTTGTAAGTTTTCTTACAAGGCTTTTTTTTTGCCTAATCATATCTCTTAGATATGCTGGATGTATTAATGAAAATTACAGATTATCTTTCATCTGAAGTAATAAAAACTATAAAAGAAGAAATTGAACAGGCTGGTGGAAATGAAGTCTTCTTTACTGGTGTTATTGATGAAAATGCAAAAGTAGTTTGTATAAAAGTCGGATCCAGGGGAAATCTTAATACAGTTCCAGTTAATTTTGACGATAAAAGAAAATCTAGCGTATTAATTCATAATCATCCTAGTGGACAACTAACTCCATCTTCTGCAGATTTAGGAGTTGCTTCGGAATGTTCTGAAAATGGCCAGGGCTTTTACATAATAAATAATAATGTTTCAGAGATTTATGTTGTAATGGAACCTGTAAAGCCCAAAATTATAAAAAAAATAAACGAAGAGGATGCAGGATTTTATATTTCCAAAGGCGGATCTTTATCAACTATATCTGAAAATTTTGAAGAAAGACCTGTTCAGATAGAACTTTTGAAAAATATTGCAAGGGCATTTAATAATGATAAAATTGCCGTTTTTGAAGCAGGAACTGGTGTTGGAAAATCTTTTTCGTATTTAATTCCTTCAATATTGTTTGCCCTGCAGAATAATGAAAGAGTTGTTGTTTCGACTGGTACAATTAATTTGCAACAGCAGTTGTGCCAAAAAGATATTCCGGCGGTTGAAAAAATCCTTGGAAAAAAAATTAAATACATTTTAATGAAGGGAAGACAAAATTATATTTGTAAAAGAAGGTTGGCAGATGCTTCGTCAGTTTTAGATTTATTTGAAGATGAAACTGGAGATATAAAAAAGATTGCTGAATGGGCTGAGTCTTCTGATACAGGTAGTAAAAGTGATTTGAGTTTTATGCCTTCTGAAAATGTTTGGACAAAGGTTAATTCCGAAAGTGATGCATGTATGGGAATGCGTTGTCCATTTCATAGCGAATGTTTTGTTATGAGGGTTAGAAGAGAAGCCGCCGGTGCTAATATAATTGTTGTAAATCATCATCTTTTATTTGCAGATATTGAATCGCGTTTGGATGGTGCTGGTTTTGATGATGCTGCAGTTCTTCCACCTTATAAACATATTGTTTTTGATGAAGCTCATGGTATTGAAAATGCTGCAACAAGTTTTTTTAGTTCAAGTGTAAACCGATTTAAAATTAATAAACTTGTGAGTCAAATGTACAGAAAAAGAAAAAATTCAGAAACTGGTCACTTGTGTACTTTGGCATTACTTTCTGCAAATGAAGAAAAGGTGAGCCTTGCTTATGATGTTACAAATGCTATAAAACTTGCCTTAAATAATGTAGAAATTGCGGCAAAAGATTTAATGGGGCCTTCTTATTCAATGAGGCTTTTTGAAGGAACCTGCAGAAATTTTGGACCTCTTTTAGTTCAATTGGGAGACCTTTCTAAGGCTTTATCAGATTTTACAGAAATTATTAGAATTGTAATTGAAGGTATTGATGATGATGATAAAGATATTCCATCTTACTGGGAATCAAAAATAATTTTAAGAAGATTGGATGAATATATTGTTTTATTAAAAAACTTTTCTGTTTGGGATGAAAAGAGGGAAAATGTTTACTGGATTCAAAAACGAAGACTTCCGCCAGATATGGTTAAAGATAATAGTGATCCTGAATACACAATTTTTACACAGACCCCATTGGATATTTCACATTTAATGAATGAAGGTGTTTTTGAACCAATGAAATCTGTTGTATGTACTTCTGCAACTTTAAAAACAGGTCGTGATTATAATTATTGGATGTCTAGAACTGGTGTTAAGTTTGTAGAAAGTGAAAGAGTGTTAAAAGGGGAGTATCCATCACCATTCCCTTATGAAAAGAATATGCTTTTTGCAGTTCCAAATGACGCTCCATTTCCAGATAAAATTGAATATCAGCAGTATATTGAAATGGCACTACCTATGCTTATTAAGGCTGCAGAGGGACGTACACTTGTTTTATTTACTTCTTATGAGTCATTAAAAAATGCACATAAAAATGTAATGCTTCAAATGAAAGGTTTTTCTGGAAGAATTATGAAGCAAGGTGATGATGAAAATTCCAGACTGCTTGATGCCTTTAAAAAAGAAAATGAAAGTGTTTTATTTGCTACAGATTCCTTCTGGCAGGGGGTAGATATTCCTGGTGAGTCACTTTCACAAGTAATAATTGTAAAATTGCCATTTACAGTTCCAAATGATCCTGTTTTTGTAGCACGTTCTGAAGCTATTGAAAAAAGGGGTGGTAGTCCTTTTATGGAATTAAGTGTTCCAGATGCTGTAATTAAGTTCAGGCAGGGAATTGGACGCTTAATCAGAAGGTCAGATGATAAAGGTGTTGTCGTTGTTTTAGATCGAAGAATTATAGAAAAGACTTATGGTTCAATTTTTATGGCGTCAATGCCGGAGTGTAAGAAAATGTATGAACCTTTGAGTGATATTTGTAAAAAGATAAATACCTTTATTTTTGATTAAAAGAATTATATAATAAAAATGTCATAAATCATAATTGGAGTTTTATATGATAAGTTTGCTAACTTTGTTTTGTCTTGTTGCAATGGTAATTCCAGCTACAATTGGAAATATAATTGCATATCCGATTTCAAAAAAATGGAGTATGGCAATTTCCAATTATATTAAGGATGTTCTTGCAATTAGACTTTTTGCAATTTTAAGAGCATTTAGAAGCTTTTATTTTTGGGGATATGAAAATTTAAGAAAATCTTTACCAAAGCAATTCATTGTAATTTCAAATCATCAGAGTCTTTTGGATATTCCTGTTTATATGAAGTTTTTTCAAGGAATGGACGTAAGATTTGTTGCAAAAGATACTCTTGGTAGACACATTCCTCTTGTGTCTGAAATGCTTAGAACTCAGGAACACTGTTTAATTCCTCGTAAAGCAAAACCAATGGACGCAATGCGTTATGTTGAAGAATTTGGCAAAAAGGTTGTAGAAAGAAAACAGATTCCAATTATTTTTCCAGAAGGTTCCAGAACTAAAGATGGACAGGTTGGAAAATTTTATTCTGCTGGTTTCAGAAAGCTAACAGAATCTTCAAAACTTCCTGTTGTTGTATGTGCCTTGGAAGGTGGTTACGCTCTTAGAGATTTGCGAAAGATTTTTACAAGAATGAAAAAAGGGTCTTACCGTGTAAAGATTCTTAAAATATATGATTGTCCACAGACTAAAGAAGATTGTAATCAGATTTTGGATGAATCAAGAGATTTAATCCAGAAGCAGGTTGAAGAGTGGCGAAAATTACCTTCAAATCAAAAGTAATTTTATAAAAGAATTTCCCCTTAAAATTGTATTAAGATTTAGTTATTAGCTAGGTATTGATTTGTTAAATACGTCGAGTCAAGGCACGCTCACGCTTAAAGCCTTGACTTCGCCGTTTTGAGGGTTTTGTAATAAAACCTCAATAAAAAAGCCTGTCTGGTTCATGATTCCAAACAGGCTTTTTTATTGCACTAAAGATTCTATTATTTGAAATCTTTAGGACGTCTTTCAACACGTTTACATTTCTGGCATTCTGCCTGATTCTTTATTCTGCCATTTTCAATCATTGTCTTCATGATGATTTCGCCACCGCAGTCAGGGCAAATGAATTTGTGTGTTGCAACAGTTGTACGAGAGTTTTTACTAGCTCCAGCCATTATGTGCCTCCAATCGAATATTCGTATCAGATATAATAATGAGATACATTCTTTGTGTCAATAATCATAGCCTGAATAATCCAATATTTAATTGACACAAAATAGTAATTTTGCTAATATATCCAACAGTTAACTATTAATTTTGGGGGTCTCCAATTGGCAGTAAAAAAGACATCTGCAGAAAAAAGATACGCTCAGAGCGAAGTTCGCCGACTTCATAATAAAGCTATTAAAAGCACATGTAAAACTTATGCAAAACAGTTTGTAGAAGCTGTACAGTCTAAGGATCAGAAGCTTGCTGAAGAAAAATATAAGCAGCTTCAGAAAGAACTTGATAGTGCTCGTAGCAAGGGAGTTTTAACTCGCAATGCTGTATCACGCAAAAAGTCAAGAATGATGAATCTTTTCAATGTTACTTTTGCTTCAAAATAACATTTAAAACTTTTGCTTTTTGGAATCCAGTTGAATTTGTGTTCAACTGGTTTTTTTTTGTTTAAAAGCATTGTAGAATATTTGTGAAGGTATTTTATTATGGAAATTAAAAAAGTAACAAAAAATGATCTTGTTGATTCAATTTATCAAAACCATGAGCTAAAAATTGAAAAACAAAATATACAAAAGGTTGTTGATGCTCTTTTATTAGAAATAAAAAATTCTTTAAGTCAAGGTTCTACAATTGAGTTAAGAGGTTTTGGAACTTTTGAACCTCGTTTACGAAAGGCAAAGAGTGCTGCACGAAATCCTAAAACAGGAGAAAGTGTAAAAGTGGATGCACATTATGTAGCAGCATTTAGAGCAGGTCTTGAATTAAAAGAAAAGCTTTGGGACTTAAAGTAAATATAATGCCTTCTATATCAAAAAAAAATAACAGTTATTTTTCCTGTTTTATATTAAGTATAATCGCAGCTCTTATATTTTATCTTGCAAATCCAAATCCTCTTATAAAAAATGGGATTGGGGCCTTTGGTTTTTTAATTTATTTACCCGTTTTTTTTATTGTGAAAAAAGCTGATTTTAAAACTGTCTGGTTCTTTGGTGGTTTATATGGAAGTCTTTCTTATGGCTTATATGCTTTTTGGTTACATAATTTTAATTCGTGGGGAATTTTTTTAGTCTGTTTTGCTTATTTTTATATAATGGCAGTATTGTTCCTGCTCTTAAAAGTTATTGATAAACTATTTGTAAAAAATGCATGGATTGTACAGGCTCTTTTAATATGTTCCTATGAATATGTTAAAACGCTTGGGTTTATAGGTTTTTCTTACGGAGTTTCTGCATATACCCAATGGAGAAATACTTATTTTATACAAATTTGTGACCTTATAGGCGTTTTTGGATTAAATTTCTTTATCATCTTTCCGTCATCAATCATTTATAGCTTTATGGATAAGAGTGGAATGCGAAGCCATTTATTGAATACAGAACATTTTGAAAAAGGGACTGAAAATATTTCTACTCTTTCTCATTATGTTAAAAAGGAAAAAGCATTAAAACTGACCGATTTAAGATTTACTTTTATAAGTTTAATTCTTTGGGTTTTATGCATGATTTTTATTTATAGATATGGTTATGTGGATATAAAAAGCAAAAAAAATAATTCAAGACATCAAAGTGTAAAAGTTTTGGCTATTCAAAATAATGAAGATCCATGGAAAAACGGTATTGATGAGTATGCAAAAAATATTCAGAATTCAAAAAATTTAACAGAAGAAGCTTTTGAACTTAATCCTGATATAGATTTTGTAATTTGGTCAGAAACTTCGGTAGTGCCTTCTATCCTTTATCATTATTACAAAATTCAAGATACAAGACGTTTTAATCTGGTTTATTCGCTTTTGAATTACATTGAAAATAAAAATGCTGTTTTTGTAATTGGAAATGGGCATGAAGAAGATTCAGATGAAGGAAAAAAACTTTATAATTCGGTTCAGGTTTATGAGCCTGGTCAAAATGTAATTCCGCCAGAGCCAGATTTGTATTTTAAAAAACATCTTGTTCCTTTAAGTGAGTCTTTTCCCTATAAAAAACAGTTTCCCTTAATTTATAAAATCTTGTCTTCGGGAAATAATCATCTTTGGGAAAAGGGGAATGAATATAAGGTTTTTAATTATAAGGGGTTAGCTTTTTCGACTCCAATTTGTTTTGAAGATACTTTTGGTGAAGATTGCAGGCATTTTGTAGAAAAAGGTGCCAGATGCTTTTTTACTTTATCAAATGACGGGTGGTCTAAAAGCAGGGCATGTCAGTATCAGCATCTTGCAATAGCGGTTTTTAGGTCGGTTGAAAACAGGGTTCCAAGCGTAAGAAGTACTGCTACGGGCGAAAGCTGTATAATTGATCAAAATGGAAAGATAAAGAATATGGCAGGGGATTTTTGTCAGTCTTATGTAATTGGTGATGTAGACCTTCTTGATTCTTCGTTTAAAACTTCAATTTATACTTTGTATGGAGATTTCTGCGGGAAGGGAGAAATTCTTCTTTTTACTATAATATTGATAATACAAATATTAAACGTTATAATTAAAAAAATAAAAAACTTAAGAAATAACTAGTTGGGTGATTTGATGGCAGAAAAAGATCTTGAAAAAAGAAATATCACAATCTTTGGAGAAGAAACTGAATTTGATGGCGTTTTGGAATTCAAAGATAGACTTGTTATTACTGGTAAGTTTAAAGGAAAAATAATTGCTCCTGGTGGAGATCTTGTAGTTGATAAAAATGCTGTTTGTACAGTTGATACCATAGATGCAAATTCAATTGTAGTATCAGGTAAAGTTCAGGGTAATATGAATGCCAGCGAAAGAATTGAAATTTGTTCTGGAAGTAGTGTGGACGGAAATTTGACAACAGCAAGAATTAGAATTGCAAATAATGTAGATTTTTCTGGCCAGATTAGTATGCTGGATAAAGAACCAGAAGTTGATTTATTTTCTGTTGCTTCTGCTGAATATAAAAAGGCAATGCTTTTACATTCAGATGTAATTAAATAAATGCTGATTGACAGAGTATTAAAAAAAGAGTAATAATAAACTATAAACGTTGGGGTTGAAAAACCCATTTTCTAAAAAATAAATCATTTACATTTTACAAAAGAGTTTTTTAATAATCATACATATATTTTTATAATTATTTAATTTATATAGAGAATCTTTTAATTTTATGGAGAATCTTTTTAATGGCTACATTAAGAAAGCGTCATAAAAGTGACGAAAACGCTAATCCAGAGCTTGGCGAAGAAGTTCAGGCAACTCTAGATTTTGATTCAAATCCTGAGCCTGTGGCAGAGCAAGAATCCTCTGAGAATGTTGAATCTGTAAGTATGAATGCAGAAAAATTTGAATCTGAAAGTTCTGCAGAAGCATCAGAAGAAGAACATTCTGAAGGACCTAAGGTTGTTATTAAACGAAGACGTATTGTAAAGAAAAGTGAAGAAACTGATACTTCAAGTTCAGAAAGTCCTGCCTCATCTACAGCTTCATCTTCTGTAGAAAATAACCATAGAAAACTTAATCAGTCTAATAATCAAAACAGATTTAATAAAAATGGAAAGGGTGGAAAAAAGCCTTTTGTTCGTCCTTCTTATCCAACTCCAAGCGGAGAAGTTTCTGAACAGATTGCCTCTGCCGAAGCCGCTGCAGCATCTTCTTCAATTGATGATAATGCAAATAAACCAAGACTTTTAATTAATGATCTTACAATAAAGAGTATGCCAGAACTTCGTGATTTGGCTATGCAATATGGTTTTACTGCCGATGATCTTGCTCCAATGAAAAAGCAGGATTTGATTTTTGTAATCTTGAAAGCACATACAGAACACGGTGGAATTATTTTTGCTTCTGGTGCTCTTGAAATTCTTCCTGATGGATATGGTTTCCTTCGTTCTCCACAGAATTCATATTTACCAGGTCCAGATGATATTTACATTTCTCCAAGTCAGATTCGTTTGTTCAATCTTAAAACTGGTGATACAGTTTATGGACAGACTCGTTCTCCAAAAGAAGGTGAAAGATTCTTTGCTTTACTTAGAATTGAATCGGTAAACTTTGATGAACCTCGTGTTGCTCAGACTCGTATTCCATTTGAAAACCTTACTCCATTGTATCCAAATAAAAAGCTTCATCTTGAAACTGTTTCTACCGAAATTTCTACTCGTATTGTTGATTTGTTTGCTCCAATTGGTAAAGGTCAGCGTCTTTTGATTGTTGCCCCTCCAAAAGCTGGTAAAACAATTTTGATGCAGAAAGTTGCAAATGCAATTACTGCAAATAATCCTGAAGTTTATCTGATTGTTCTTTTAATTGATGAACGTCCTGAGGAAGTTACTGAAATGGAAAGAGCTATTCAGGGAGAAGTTATTTCTTCAACTTTCGATGAACAGGCTACTCGCCACGTACAGGTTGCAGAAATGGTATTGGAAAAGGCAAAACGTCTTGTTGAACATAAGCGTGATGTTGTAATTCTTTTGGACTCTATTACTCGTCTTGCACGTGCTTATAACCAGACTGTTCAGACTTCTGGAAAGGTTCTTTCGGGTGGTGTTGATTCCAATGCACTTTTTAAGCCAAAACGTTTCTTTGGTGCTGCTCGTAATGTAGAAGAAGGCGGCTCTTTAACAATCATCTCTACAGCCTTGATTGAAACAGGTTCTCGTATGGATGAAGTAATTTTTGAAGAGTTTAAGGGAACTGGTAACTCAGAAATTGACCTTGATCGCAAGCTTTCTGAACGCCGTGTATTCCCAGCAATCAATATCAAAAAATCTGGAACTCGTAAGGAAGAACTTTTGCTTACAGAAGAAGAACTTCAGAAAATCTGGATTTTACGAAAAGTTCTTAATCCAATGGAAGATATTGAAGCAACAGAACTTATTATTGACCGCATGAAAAAATCTAAGACAAATGATGCTTTCCTGGCCAGCATGAATGTTGGTACAGCAGGAATGGAGTAATTTAGAAAGATTTTTTTAGTTTTAATATATTGATTATTATTTGTAATTAATTTACATTTAATTAAATATTTAATCTTGTGGTATTATTTTTTAATTTAGTTGACGGTAGCGGAATGATAGTTTTTACTAGGGGCGGCCGGGCGTAATATCGGGCAAGACTATAGGAGTTATTTTTATGAAAAAGGGAATTCACCCAGACTACAAACTTACAAAAATCACATGTGTATGTGGTAATGTAATTGAAACACGTTCAACTGTTGAAAACATTCACGTTGAAATTTGTTCTGCATGCCATCCTTTCTATACAGGAAAGCAGAAACTTGTTGATACAGCAGGTCGTATCGATCGCTTCAACAAACGTTATGGAATTAAGTCAGAAAATAACTAAGTTTTGTTATTAGTGAACTAACTTTTATTAAAAAAACACGCTTTTTCAAGCGTGTTTTTTTTATGCCTTTTTTAGTTTTCTAGAGTGAACTTCCAGCAACGGTGAGGTTTGCTTGAAGAATAATCGTTTGGAATTGATTGACTTGTAAAGTCTTCTACCGTAAAAGTTTTATTTGAAATTGTTTTTGGTGGGATTTGGCTTAGGTCAAACTTTAATCTTTCTGAATTTGTACTGAAATAAAGAATTCCTTCTGGATTTAAAATGTTCAGACAATCTTTTACCAGCTGAGGCCACTGTTTATTTATATCAAGAACATTATTTGTACTTTTACTGTTTGAAAAAGTTGGAGGATCAAGAATAATAAGGTCGTATGTTGCGGCTTTTGATATTGCATCTTTATCATTTGGATTTGCAAGAAGGGCTTTTTGTGCGGTTGCCTTTTCCTGTAAAAATCTCATACAATCTGCACGGGTAAAAATATATTTCTTTTTATCTGTAAAACCATTCAGCTTCATATTATCTTTTGCCCAGGCAAGATAGGTGTTAGATAAATCTACTGATTCTACCATTGCCGCATTTCCCTGTGCTGCATAAACAGAAAAACTTCCTGTATAACAGAAAAGATTTAGAACTCTTTTTTTGCTGCAGGTGTCGCGTACAAGGGAACGCAAAGGTCTGTGGTCAAAGAAAAGTCCTGTATCAAGATAATTTGTAAGATTTAGTTTAAATATTTGGCCTAGTTCCTGGGTAAGACCTGAAACTTCTTCTGAATCAATTTTCTGGTACTGAACGCTTTCATCTTTATCATCTGAATTTTGATGATTTTTATGTCCACGGAATTTTTTTATAATGTGGGCTAGGGGAATGCCCAATACACTTGAAGCAGTTTTAGCCATTAGGGTAAGCCAAAGTTCTTCTTCATCATCTGATTTTTCGTAAGGGCGTTCATACAAATACAAAATGGCATAGGTTCTTTCTTTAATTCCATCTTCAATTGTAGGATCATTTGCAGAAAGTCTTGCATTTTGATCTGCTAAAAAACGGGCTGCTTCCATTGGGGAATTGGCCTGGTCTGGTAGAAATTCGTATAAATCAAGAGAAACTGGAATTTCTGGAATATCGCGGTCATAGAGTCTGTAACAAGAAATTCTGTTTTTACGGGCCCATTTGCGTAATTCCTTATATTTTTTTTTAAGGCGGTTAGAAAAAAGTTCTGCCTGATATTCGTTTTTATTTTTTGTTTCCATATGGTGGATAATTTATCACATTTTAAGTAATGATGATATAGTTTAAATATGGTAGAATAATTGACATGACAGCTACAGAAAAATATCTTGAAATGAATAACCAGTTTTGCCGTTTAAGGGATGCAATTTATAATCCAAATGTTGTAGAGGCAGATGAAGACGAACAGGTACAAAAAAGTGTAGAAATGGCTTTGGGAATCTTGTGTCAGTATCTTGATTATTATAAGGACTTGAATAAAGTAAAAAGCCGCGAAAAGAAACAGTAAAACTGCTGATTAAATTTAAATTTGGCATTAAATTATAGCTCTCTTCCCCCTTATCTAAAAAATCATTACAATATAAGTCTCATTAAAATGAATTTATCCCTCCTTTTGTGTATGGTGCGGTAAAAATATAATATGTAATACCCTATGTGGTATTTGAAGGAAATCTTATGGATTTTACAGAATTTGATCTTGATGAAAGACTTTTAAAAGGAATTGCAGATGCCGGCTATGTAACATGTACACCGGTTCAAGAACAGGTAATTAAGGCTTCTAAGGCTGCTGAAGGGACAAAAGGTCCGGATTTGTATGTTCAGTCTCAGACTGGAACTGGTAAAACTTGTGCTTACCTTGTAGCTGTTATTGGTGAAATGCTTAAAGAAGCAAATGCGGGAAAAAAATGTTTAATTTTAGCTCCAACTCGTGAGCTTGCTGTACAGATTGAAGAAGAAGCAAAGGTTCTTGTTGGATCAAGTGGACTT
Source organism: Treponema sp. UBA4267 (assembly GCA_002395155.1). Classification (GTDB taxonomy): domain Bacteria; phylum Spirochaetota; class Spirochaetia; order Treponematales; family Treponemataceae; genus Treponema_D. The sequence goes on along the minus strand of DGWD01000044.1, from coordinate 17,374 downwards.
AAGGCTTTTTCTGTTTATGGTGGTGTAGGCTACGAAAAACAGATTTCAACTTTGAAGAAAGGAGTTGATATTGTAATTGGTACTCCTGGTCGTGTAATCGATTTGAATGAAGGTGGAAATCTTGACCTTAGCAATGCCAATTTCTGTGTTATTGATGAAGCAGACCGTATGTTTGATATGGGATTTTATGATGATCTTCGTAAGATTTTGAAAAAGCTTCCAGAAGCAGAAACTCGCCAGACTATGCTTTTTTCTGCAACTCTTAACACTTATGTAAAGAATCTTGCATGGGAATATACTCGTGATCCAGTTGAAATTACAATTGAAGCTGAAAATATTACTGTAAGCGAAATTCAGCAGGAATTGCTCCATGTTTCTAGCGATGAAAAAATGAAGCTTCTTGTGGGAATTCTTAAGCATGAAAATCCTGAAAGTGCCATTATCTTCTGTAATACAAAACGTTCTTGTGAAGTAATTGCTAAACGTCTTGTAATAAACGAAATTAAAGCAGAATTTATGATTGGTGATTTGCCACAGAGCAAACGTCTTGCAATTTTAAAGAAATTTAAGGAAGGAGAAATCAAAATCCTTGTAGCAACTGATGTTGCAGCCCGTGGAATTGATGTTGATGATCTTGCAATGGTTATTAACTATGACTTGCCTGTTGAAGCTGAAAACTATGTTCACCGTATTGGTCGTACTGCTCGTGCTGGAAAGTCTGGAAAGGCATATACCTTCTGTTCTGAACAGGATGTTTACAATCTTCCTGCAATTGAACGTTATATTGAAATGTCAATTCCTGCTACAGTAGCATATCCTGATCAGATGGAAGAAGATAAGTCTGCAGGTATGTATATTAAAACCGAAAACTGGCGTGGTGATGATGATTATGATAACCGCGGAGGCTACCGTAAGGGTAAGGATGGTGATTTACATAATCGTTCAAGAGGCGCTAGAGATGGTAAGAAGAAATCTTATGGCGATAAAAAATATGATAGCTATAAGAAAGATGGTTATAAGAAGGGTGGAAAAGGTGAACACCATAATGGCGGAAAGAAACCTTACATTGACCCAGCTAAGCTTGCCGGCCTTTCTTACGAAGAGCGCATGAAGATGTACAAGGAAGCTTATGCTTCAGGCTCTGCTTCTAATGGTGCAAAAGACAACTACAAGAAAGATGGATATAAGAAGGGTGATTATAAAAAATCTTCTTACAAGAAGGGAGATTATAAGAAAAACAGAAAGGGCACTTATGATCATTCTTCAGGGCTCAAGGATCGCAAGTACTACCAGAATAATGGTAAAGGCCAGCAGAATAGAGCTGTTCCAGAACAGAAGAAGAGCTTCTGGCAGAAGATAAAGTCTTTCTTTGGACGATAAAACAGTTTGTAAAATAATTTTATAAAAGCCATGTCTTTTTCAAAGAACATGGCTTTTTTTTATATAGAATAATTTAATGTTATATAATATAGTATTAAAAAGTAATTAGAGATTGAGTTTATTATGAAATTGAAAAATAACTATACATTTGACTGGGGGGGGGCAGAAGAGGAAATTTGTTTCCCTGGTGCCTCTGTTTCTGGTACTGATTTTTAGTGCATTCGTTTCGTGTACAAATCCTCTTGTTAATATTTTTCCAGAGACGGAAATTGTTGTTGAAGAAGCAGAAGAAGCTGAAAAAAAAGTTGATGTAGAAGTTTCTTTTAAGGTAACAGGTGCCTATCCAGAGATTCTGGCAAAAAAGCTTACAGACAGTTATAAAAAGTCTTTAGTAAAGGACCAGAATAATAATTCGAATGAAGGTGACGTTCGGTCGGCCTTTCCAACCATTTCAGATGATATTTCATACACCGCAGTTGCAAGTGCTCCTGGAAGGGAGAGTATAAACGGCATTTGGGCAGAAAATAACAGGTCTTTTGTAATTCCAGGACTGCATATTGGTTATGTATGGACAATTACCATTACAATGTATGATGGTACAAGAGCAATAATGAGCGATACTTATACTATGGATTCGCCTCTTAGTGCAGAATCGCCGCTTGTAGATCATGAATTTATATTAAAACCAGAAAATTACAGTGGAAGCGGGCAGTTAGGTCTTTTGATGCAGGTTTCAAAAGATGTTTCGTCTATTGAAGTTACATGTGATGATGAGCACTGGCCGATTGACCATGCAGACTTAACGGATTCAGGTTCTTACTGGACTTGTGATATAAGTACAAACTCAGTACATCCTTCAATACCATGTGGATCATACAATATTGTTATTGATTTTAAGGCTGAAGACGGACTTTCTTTATATACAGACTTTCAGACTATAAACATATTTTCAAATATGACCACAAGCAATTGGGTTAGCAATGGTGATTCAGGTCTGGTTAATTCAGAAGGAGTTTATGAACTTAATCATGAAACAATAGAATCAGTTTACAGAACAGTTTTTTACGTAGGAACAAACTCTTTTGAAAATGGAGATGACACAGAGGGCACAGGAAGTGTGTATAAACCTCTGGAAACAATTACAAGGGCATGTAACATAATTGCAGATAGAGGCAGTGGAACAAAAGATTATAAAATATACGTAAAAGGAAGTATTACTGGAGAACAGACTATATCTAGTGCAATAACAAGTGATAAAGCACATTCAATAACAATAATTGGCTGTACAGAATTAGATGATAACAATCTTCCTCAGGATGTTATAATTGGAAATGGAAGTGGGAATGCCGCATTAGAAAACTCGTCAACTGTTCCTTTGACAGTAAAGAATTTAAAGTTTACCGGCACAACATATGGAATTAGAAGTAGTTATGCAGCTCTTGTTCTGGAGAATTGTGAAATAAGTGGCAATACTACTTATGGAGTTTTCATTTGCGAAAATCTTACTGTATTAAACTGTAAAGTTTCAAATAATAGTGGGTGTGGAATTTCTTTATATAATAATGCCTTAATCGAAAACAGTGAAATTAGTAATAACCAAAATGGAGGAATTTATATTGGCGAGCCGGATGATGAGTGCAGTGTCGAAATAAATGGTTGTACGATTTCTGGCAACTGTTCATCAATTTATGGCGGCGGTATATATAACTTTAACACTCCATTGAAAATTCATAATACAATAATCGAAAATAATAGTTCTGAAGGCTCAGGCGGCGGAATTGCTTTGTGGGAAGTAGCTGAAGAAGGTCGTTTTGAACTTAGCGGAACAACGGTAATCAGAAATAATTCAAGTGGAATCAAGGGCGGAGCAATCTGGTCGCAAGAGGTTCCTATTTATATAAAAGATTCAGTTTATATTCCAGCTGGAGAAGATAACAGCAATGACGTTTATTTTAATAGCGAAGACAGCAAGTTTGTTATAAATGGTTCTCTAAATCTTCCTGCTGCGGCTGGAGGAAAAGCGGCATATATTACTCCAAAAAATTATACAGTAGGAGTTGAGTTAATTAAGGGTGAAGAAGGAATAAGTGTCGCAGATGAGGTTTCAAAATTTAGCCTGGCACAGCAAGTAAGTGGAACATCAACTTTCTTTATTTCAAGTATGGGTAGACTCAATACTTTAGAACTTATTGTTGCGTTAGATAACGGAGAGTCGGATGGAACTGAAACAAATCCTGAAAATGAAGAGATTTATGATGCAGTAAAGTATAGTTTTGTGTCTAATGATAATCTAAAAGTCAGTGCGGTAAATCCATATGAGTCGGAAGGCTTTACAATTGAAAAGTTGCTTGTGGATGATGAGGATGGAGATATAACCCAAAGAGTCGTGGAGGACGGCTTCCATACTGTGACCATAAGGGTTTCAAAAGCTGGTTATGATAGTTTGGATATTTCTAGACTAGTGTATGTAAAGATTAAGCCTGTGAAGGTGCAGATTACTGGACAGTTACGCGGTTGGTATCGTGTATCCCCTGAAAAAAGGCCTTGTGCAGCGCAGAAATTCTATCTTCAGGCTGGAAATCCGAATGATGAATATGACGATGTAAAGGACTTTTATCTCATATATAATGATGATAATGGTGTCGGTGATGGAGAGCATGCACGCAATTATTATTGGTGGACCCCTGACGATAAAAATTACGTTTGGTTGACTTCAAAATCAAGCACTTTCTATTTCTGGGCTGATCTAGCATATGATTATGTTACAACCTACTATATGGGAAAATTTGACAAAGGATGCGATGAAACAACAAGAACACTGGCTGCGTTAAAGTTGAATGCTAGCTTTGATTCTCAAGACCGAAATAGTGATGGAAATATAGATAGTGGAGCCTGGAACAGGTCTCGTGTATGGATTACAGTTTCCCTCAATGACAGCGAGGATCCACCTGAATCGTAAAAAAAGATTAAGAAAAGAATATTTATTAAACTGAGATTTTTTTTTTGTTTTGTTGTATAGTGTTCTAGCAGACTCCGAAAAAGTTCGGGGGCGTTGCGGGGGTAAGGTAAGGCTAAAAATTGCTGTCGCAATTTTTTTAACGCCTTGCTATTGAACACCGGCCGCCAGCGGCCTTACTCACCCCCGCTGGGTAGGGAGCGACCAACAAAGTGGGCGCGAGGGGAGGGGCTCCTCCCTCCTGTATAATATTTTTCAATTTTAAGGATTTTTGAATGATTACAGTTAGTGACGTTAGTTTGTCTTTTAGTGAAAAGCCTCTTTTTAAGGATGTAAATCTTAAGTTTAACAAGGGAAACTGTTATGGAATTACTGGTGCTAATGGTGCTGGTAAATCTACTTTTTTGAAACTTCTTAGTGGTGAACTTGAAAAAGATTCTGGTCAGATTTTTATGACTCCTGGTGAACGTATGGCTGTTTTGAAGCAGGACCACTTTGCTTTTGATGATTATTCTGTAAAAGAAACTGTTATGATGGGCTATCCTAAACTGTATGAAGTTTCTAAGGCTCGTGATGAAATTTATGCAAAAGCTGATTTTACTGAGGAAGATGGTATTAAGTCTGCAGAATTGGAAGCTGAATTTGGTGAATTAGGCGGATATGAAGCTGAAAATGAAATTGAGCAGATGCTTTCTGGTCTTGGGCTGGAAGAAGAATTTCATGATAAAATGATGAATGAGCTTGATGAAGGTCAAAAGGTTCGTGTTTTACTTGCTCAGGCAATTTACGGTAATCCAGATGCTCTTCTTCTTGATGAACCTACTAACGGTCTTGATATTGAATCTATTACCTGGCTTGAAAACTTTTTGCTGGATTTTGAAAATACTGTAATTGTTGTTTCCCATGACCGTCACTTTTTGAATACTGTTTGTACTTATATCTGTGATATTGACTTTGGAAAAATTACTCAGTTCAGCGGAAACTATGACTTCTGGTACCAGATGACTCAAATTATGCAGCGTCAGGCTCATGAACAGCAGAAGAAAACTGAAGATAAGATGAAGGATTTGAGAGAATTTATCTTACGCTTTAGTTCTAATGCTTCTAAGGCTAAACAGGCTACCAGTCGTAAGAAGATTTATGATAAATTGGCTGAAAGTATGGAAGAAATTCCTGTTTCGACTCGTAAATTTCCTTATGTAAACTTCAAAATGGATCGTGAAATTGGTAATAACGTTCTTGAAATTAAGGATTTGAACTATACCGACGCTGAGGGAAACGTTTTGCTTAAAAACTTTAATCTTAAGGTTGGTAGAAACGATAAAATTGCTTTTGCGGGTATTGAACACAATTCTATTACTGCTTTGTTTGATATTATTAATGGTCGTATTAAACCTACAAGCGGCGAGTTCTTCTGGGGGCAGACAACTAGTCAAACTTATTTGCCTCGCGATAATCACGATGAATTTGATAACGAAATGAATATTACTGAATGGCTTAAACAGTATTCTAAGGAACAGGATGATTCTTATGTTCGTGGTTTCTTAGGTCGTATGCTTTTTAGCGGTGATGAATCTTTGAAGAAGGTAAAGGTTCTTTCGGGTGGTGAAAAGGTTCGCTGTATGCTTTCAAAATTGATGTTGAGCGGTGCAAACTGTATCACTATGGATGATCCAACTAATCACCTTGACCTGGAAGCTATTCAGTCTTTGAATGAAGGTTTAATTGCCTTCCCTGGCGTTCTTTTGTTCTCTTCTCATGACCATGAATTTATTCAGTCTATTGCAAATCGTATTGTTGAAATTACACCTAATGGAGTAATTGACCGTATGATGAGCTTTGATGACTATATTAGTGATGATACAATTTCTGAGCAAAGAAAGAAGTTGTACGAAGGTACTGGTAAGAAGATTAAGTATCGTGTATAAGTCTAAGTGTAAATTGAATTAAGCTTATATAAAGAAACTGAGTAGGGGATATTCAGTTTCTTTTTTTTTTCTAAGAAAAAATAAAAATTTATTTGACAGAGTAAATATTAGGGTGTAGTCTTTATAATAAATGGAAACGTTTCCAGTAACGTTATCAGGAACGTTTCCATAGAGACTATCAATTTTTATTTAAATATTTTTTCTTAGGAGGAAAAAATGAAAAAAACTATTTTAGGAACATTTTTCATGTTGGCTGCTGTAACTTCAATGTTTGCAGCAAAAAAGAAGGGTACAGTTCGTTATTTGAACTTTAAGCCAGAAGTTGCTTCTATTTATCAAGAATTAGCGGAAGCTTATGAAAAAGAAACTGGAGTTAAAGTAATTGTTGAAACTGCTGCTAATAACTCTTATGAATCAACTCTGACTTCAAAGATGGCAACAAAACAGGCTCCAACATTGTTCCAGATTAATGGTCCTCGTGGTTATGCAAACTGGAAAAACTATTGTGCAGATCTCTCAAAAACTGAACTCTACAAGCATCTGTCTGACAAATCTCTTGCTATTACTTCTGGTGGTAAAGTTTATGGTATTCCTTATGTAGTTGAAGGTTATGGAATTATTTATAACTCTGCAATTACAGATAAATATTTTGCACTTCCAAATAAAGCAACAAAATATAAGAGCATGGATGAAGTAAAGAACTTTGCAGCATTAAAAGAAGTTTGTGATGATATGCAGAAAAATGCTGCTGCTCTTGGAATCAAGGGGGTATTCGCTTCTACATCATTAAAAGCAGGAGAAGACTGGAGATGGCAGACTCATCTTGCAAATCTTCCTGTATACTACGAATTCAAGAATAACAAGATTGACCTTGCTTCTGATGCAACTAAGAAAATTAATTTCCAGTATGATAAAGAATTTAAGAACATCTTCGATCTTTATCTTACAGACTCTGTAATTCCTGCTAAGAATGTTGGTATTAAAACTGTTGATAACTCAATGGCTGAATTTGCTCTTGAAGAATGTGCAATGGTTCAGAATGGTAACTGGGCATGGGGACAGATTTCTGGAGTTTCAGGAAATAAAGTAAAGGCTGAAAATGTTAAATATCTTCCAATTTATACTGGTGTTGATGGTGAAGAATCTCAGGGTCTTTGTATAGGTACAGAAAACTTTTATTGTATCAACAAAAAAGCTTCTAAGGCTGATCAGGAAGCAACTGCTGACTTTATCTACTGGCTTTATTCTTCTGCAACAGGAAAGAAATATGTAACAACAAAACTTGGATTTATTGCACCATTTGATACTTTCTCTGATAGTGAAAGACCAACTGATCCTTTGGCAGTTGAAATTTCTAAATGGATGTCTAAACCTGGAATTACATCTGTAGCATGGAACTTTACTTTATTCCCATCTCAGACATTTAAGGATAACTTTGGTGCTTCATTACTTCGTTATGCACAGGGTTCAAAAACTTGGGCTGAAGTAAAAGAAAGCGTAGTCTCTGATTGGGCTAAAGAAAGCGATATGTAGTCATTAAAAATAAAGGCGGATTTACTTTAATTGGATCCGCTTTTATTGAGGGTTTATTACAAAACCCTCAAAACGGCGAAGTCAAGGCTTTAAGCGTGAGCGTGCCTTGACTCGACGTATTGTCTTTTGAAGATTTTTGTATACCGCTGGAGGAAAGGTATGAGAAGAAAGGATAAAAATCCAATTTCAAAGTATTTTCCAATATTCGTACTGCCAACTTTAATTTGCTTTATATTATTTTTTGCAGTTCCTTTTTTAATGGGTATTGGTCTATCTTTTACAAAATTTACAACAGTTACTGATATTAGAGAATTTGTTGGATTAAAAAATTACATAAAGGCTTTTACAGTTGATAACGAATTTGTTCATGCTTTGGGTTTTACTTCTTTATTTACAATTGTATCTATAATTACAGTAAATATTTTTGCCTTTGCTCTGGCTCTTTTGCTTACAAGAGGCTTAAAGGGTACAAATTTATTTAGATCTGTATTTTTTATGCCTAATTTGATTGGTGGAATTGTATTGGGATATATTTGGAATCTTTTAATAAATGGTGTTCTTTTACACTTTTTGGGGGAAGATATTTCATTTAAGACTGAATATGGTTTTTGGGGATTAGTTATTCTTACAAACTGGCAGCTTATTGGTTATATGATGGTAATTTATATAGCTGGACTTCAGAATATTCCTGGAGATTTAATTGAAGCCGCACAGATTGATGGAGCATCTCCATTAAAAATTCTGTTTAAGGTAAAGATTCCAATGGTTATGCCTTCAATTACTATATGTATGTTTTTGACACTTTCAAACTCTTTTAAGATGTTTGACCAGAACCTGGCCTTGACCGCTGGTGCTCCTGAAAAAACAACTGAAATGCTGGCCTTAAATATTTATCAGACTTTCTACAATAGAAATGCAAACTGGCATGGAGTTGCTCAGGCTAAAGCTGTAGTTTTCTTTATCATAGTAGCTTTGATTGCTTTTATTCAATTAAAAATAACAAGTAAGAAGGAGATTGAACAATAATGATTAATGAAAAGAAATCTAAAATTGAAAATTATATTTTTTATACATTATTAATTTTTTTGACTATTGTATTCATTTTTCCAATTCTTCTGGTTTTAATGAACTCCTTCAAATCTAGACTTTATGTTTCTACACAACCATTTGCCTGGCCTAGTGGAAATATGTTTGTAGGAATGGAAAACTATATAAACGGATTGACCACATCTGGCTTTTTCTTCTCCTTTTTAAGATCTGTTTTTATTAGTGTTTTTTCAGTGCTTTTGATTATAGTTTGTACATCAATGACAGCCTGGTATTTAATCAGGGTGAAAAACAAAATGACAAAAGTTTTATATTATGTTTTTGTTTTTAGCATGATAGTACCATTCCAAATGGTAATGTATACAATGACTTTTATGGTTACATCTTTGTATTTTGATAATGTAGTTGGAATTATTCTTGTATATTTGGGATTTGGTGCGGGACTTTCTGTATTTATGTTTGCAGGATTCGTAAAAGGGGTTCCTTTAGAGGTGGAAGAAGCTGCTACAATTGATGGATGTAATCCTTTACAGACTTTTTTCATGATAGTATTCCCAATGTTAAAACCTACTGCAATTACTGTAGCAATATTGAATGCTATGTGGATATGGAATGATTATTTACTTCCTTATCTTATTCTTGGATCTGATAATAAAACTGTCCCAGTCGCTATTCAGCTTGCTATGCAGGGAGCTTACGGTTCTACAGATTATGGTGGATTTATGGCTATGCTTGTTTTATCAATTATCCCTATAATAATATTTTATATTAGTTCACAAAAGTATATAATAAAGGGTGTAATAGCAGGAGCTGTAAAGGGCTAAGGCTAGTAAGAAAAAATTAAGGATAGTTTATGACAATAAAAGACATTGCAAAAGAGTGTGGTTGTGCAATAGGTACAGTTTCTAGAGTATTAAATAATCACCCTGATGTAAGCGATAAAACAAGAGAAAAGGTTATGGCTGTTGTTGAAAAACACGGTTTTGTATTGAATGCAAATGCCAAGCAACTTAAATCTCAGGAAAGAAAAAATCTTGTAATTATTGTAAAGGGAACTTCCAGTACACTCTTGAATAGTCTTTTGGAAATGCTTCAGAAAAAACTGGAGCCTCTTCCATATAATGCAAATGTCGTAATCCTTGATGAACATGATAATGAAGGGGTAAATGCAACCCGCATTTATTTTGAACAAAAGCCCCTGGGAATAATTTTCTTAGGAGGAAGTGCAGATAAGCTTACTGGTGATTTTGAAAAAGTACACGTTCCTAGTGTTCTTATATCTAACCAGGCTGATTCTTTGGGAAGTCAATACATTTCAAGTGTTAGTATTGACAACTTTGAAGCTTCCTTCTTTTCTGCAAAGTATTTAATTGATAATGGACATACAAAAATAGGTGTGATTGGTGGTTCCATGGAATCTGGACTTACAACAATTCGTTACAAGGGCTTTTTGAAGGCTATGAATGAAGCTGGCCTGGATTTTGATTTTGAAAAATCTTATCAAGCTTCAAGCTTCTCCTTTGAAGGTGGACAGGAAGCTCTTGAAAAACTCTTGAAAAAGAATCCTGAAATTACAGCTATTTATACTATGTCAGACGCAATGGCAATTGGTGCTTGCAGAAAATTAGAGGACATGGGACATAAAGTTCCCCAGGATATTTCAATAGTAGGTTTTGATGGCCTTGCTATTGCGAATTTCTATTGTCCAAGACTGACTACTATCAAACAGAATGCACAAGAGCTTGCTCAAGAAGGTCTTTCAATTCTCTTGGATAGTATTGAAAACAAAGCTTCACCATGCCATAAAATCATTCCATTTGAATTTATCGCTGGTGAAAGTGTAAAAAAATTAAGATAAGCTTTCTTTAAACTTAAGGAATTTTTATGTTTTTACTCGATAAACGTGCTTCAGGCATATTAATGCACATTTCATCTTTGCCTGGTAAGACAGGTATTGGTACAATGGGAAAAAATGCCTATGCCTTTGTAGATTTCTTGAAAGATGCATGCCAAACTTACTGGCAAATCCTTCCAATTGGACCAACTTCTTACGGAGATTCTCCATACCAGAGTTTCTCAAACTTTGCCGGAAATCCATATTTTATAGATTTAGAATTGCTGGAAAAGGATAATCTCATAAAACCGTCTGACTATCAAAATATAAAATGGTCGGACTTGGATACAGAGGTTGATTATGGCTGTATTTATGTTGAAAGGCAAAAGGTTTTCCAGATAGTTTACAGCAATTTTATAAAAAAACTCCCAGAAGATTTTGCGGCTTTTTGCCAGGAGAATTCTTTTTGGCTTGAAGACTATTCTCTTTTTATGGCCTTAAAAGATAGTCATAATGGAGTTTCATTTGATCAATGGGAAGAAGAACTTATAAAACGTAATCCTCAGGCCTTAAAAATATGTTACAGCAAATATAATGATAAAGTCACTTATTATAAGATGCTTCAGTATCTTTTTTACAAGCAATATAAGGCCTTAAAAACTTATGCTAATGAAAAAGGAATAAAAATAATTGGAGATATTCCAATTTATGTTGCTGTAGATTCCGCCGATGTATGGTCAAATCCACAACTATTTCTACTAGATGAGAACTTAAGACCTGTCGAAGTTGCAGGTTGTCCTCCTGATGCCTTTTCGGCAGATGGACAACTTTGGGGTAATCCGGTTTATAACTGGGATAATATGAAGAAGGATAATTATTCCTGGTGGAAAAAGCGACTGGAAATGAGTTTGAAAAATTATGATGTTTTAAGAATAGACCATTTCAGGGGCTTTGAATCCTTTTATTGTATTCCTTTCGGTTCTAAAACTGCAAAGCAGGGGGAATGGAAAAAAGGTCCTGGTGCTGCATTATTTGAAGAAATTAAGAAAAGCTATGGAGATTTACCAATTATTGCAGAAGATTTAGGCTTTCTTACAGAAAGCGTAAAAAAAATGCTTGCAGAGGTAGGTTTTCCGGGAATGAAAATTCTTCAGTTTGCTTTTGATTCAAGAGAAGAAACTGGCTATTTACCAGAATCTTATCCAAAGAACTCTGTTGTTTATACAGGAACCCACGATAATTCGACAATAAAGGGTTGGATGGAGACTTGTAGACCAGACGATCTAAACTTCGCAAAAAATTACTTAAATGCTGACAATAATTCTTTACCAGAAAAAATGATGAGGGCCGCAATGCAGTCGATTTCAAATACTTGTATTTTGACAATGCAGGATTTACTCGGCCTCGATGGTAAGGCCAGAATGAATGAGCCTTCTACAGTTGGAAAGAACTGGAAGTGGAGGGCAAAAGAGAATTACATAAGTCCAGAAGTCACTTCGTTTCTAAAAGAAATGACCCAGACTTCAAAAAGAGCAGATTAACCTTTTGCCTTTAGTTGGGATAAAAAGTCGCTGAACATCTGGCCGGTTTCTTCTTCAGTAATCTGTTTTGGTTCGTGGTATTCAACCAGATTTGAAGGGATTTCGTCCAGAAAGCGACTTGGTTCTGCCTCGGCAACCATCTGGCCCCTTCTTCTTTTTCTACATGCAGATATAATAAGCTTGTCTCGGGCTCTTGTAATTGCAACATAGAAGAGACGTCTTTCTTCTTCAACATTTCCACCGTTTTCTTCAACGGAACGGGCATGTGGAATAAGACCTTCTTCGGCACCTGCAATAAATACTACAGGGAATTCCAAACCTTTTGAGGCATGGATGGTCATAAGGTTGACCTTTCCCTTATCATTTTCATCATCACCATTATCACGGCTTAAAAGTGTAATGCGGTTCAAATAATTGAAAAGGCTAGGGTTGGAATTGTCGGGGTCATTTTCCCAAATATCCATGGAATTTAAAAGGCTTTCAATATTCAGCAGCTTAAAACGTACTGCTTTTTCGCTTTTTGAGTATTCAGAAATTAAATGATCTTTGTAATTGATATCTTCCACCATCTGACGGACTTTGTTTGCAAGACCTCGACCACTTAAAAGTTTTTGTCTTTGATTTTCAATTAAGTTTACAAATTCCTGCAAGTCATCTTTTAAGGCATCGTTAGCAGGGGAGTCCTGGCGGTTTATAAGGGAAATAATTGCATTCCACATTGTACAGCCTTGCAGTTCAGCTTCATCATTTAAAAGCTGGATAGCGGCACGTCCTATACCGCGGCGGGGTGTATTAATAATTCTTAAAAGATTAATATCATCATCGTGGTTGGAAATAAATCGCAGATAACTGATAACATCTTTAATTTCTTTGCGTTCAAAAAATGAAGTTCCACCGCTCATGGTGTAGGGAATATTGTTTTGTAAAAAAGCTTCCTCAATGAAACGGCTCTGGGTATTTGCCCTCATTAAAACGCCAAAATCATCATATTTTCGCTTTTCTTCGAGTGCAATTCCAAGAATGCTTTCGGCAATAAAATCTGCTTCGTCAGTTTCATTTTCTGGCATAAAAATTTCGATTGGTTTTCCGGCTCCGTTTCCAGACCAGAGTTTTTTATCTTTTCGATTTGTATTATGCGAAATTACTCCGTTTGCAGCTTCAAGAATTGTTCCTGTAGAACGGTAATTTTGTTCAAGGCGGATTTCAGTTACCTTAAAATCATGCTCAAAATTTACAATATTCTGGTAGTCGGCACCACGCCAGCTGTAGATGGACTGATCATCATCTCCAACAACTGCAACGTTCTGATCTGCAAGTAAATGCATAAATTCATACTGCTGGTGACTGGTATCTTGAAATTCGTCTACCATAATATATTTGTAGCGGTCTCTGTATTTTGCCAGAACTTCAGGGTGTTCCTTAAACAGTTTGATAGGAAGTACAATTAAATCATCAAAATCAACGGCATTGTAAAGTTTTAGACCTTCCTGGTAACTTTCGTAAAGAGGACGGTACATATCATTCATTGTATCCCAGTTTTTACGGCCTGTTTTTATATTTGAGATTAAGTTTCCGATTGTGTAAATATCCATTGCTTCTGGAGAAAATTTAAGTTCACGGCCACACTCTTTTATAAGGGCAACACGGTCTGTTTCATCATAAATACTAAAATTTTCACGATAGCCTAGTTGTTCAATATCTGCTCTTAAAACTTTAACCCCAAAGGCATGGAATGTAGAAACTGTTAGATTTTGAAGTTTCTTTTGTGTAAGTCCTTTTATGCGGTCAGACATTTCTTTTGCAGCTTTATTTGTAAAGGTAAGGGCAAGAATCTGACTTTGAGGAATTCCTTTATCAAGCATATGGGCAATTCTAAAGGTAATGACACGTGTTTTTCCGCTGCCAGCTCCTGCAATAATTAAAATTGCACCATCTGTTGTTGTTACCGCACGATATTGTTGAGGATTTAATTCTTTTTTTAAGGTTTCAAGATCAAGCATGGATAATTAATATAGCATTCAAACAAAGCTTTAACAATTAGGAAACTAATGAGTTTGATATAAAATGAGTTTCAGTGTATAATAATTTATATTTAAATTACAGGGAAATTTTAAAATGAATAATACCGTTTCATCTTTTTTGTCACGACATAATTTTGTAAACCACGTTGATGTTTTATCTGTTGCTCAGGCTATCCTTGATGATATGCATAAAGGTTTAAAAAAAGAAAAATCTGATCAGGATATGATTAGAACTTTTTCAAATCCTCCAGAGTCTTCTGCAAAGGGTAAATCTGTAATTGTAATTGATGCTGGTGGAACAAACTTCCGCTCATGTCTTGTTACTTTTGATGTAAATGGTAATCCAGTTATTTCTGAAATGGAAAAAACTAAAATGCCTGGTGTTGAAAAGGAACTTTCTAAAAAAGAATTCTTTGAACAGTTTGCTAAAAACCTTGAACACCTTAAGAATAAGGCTGATAGAATTGGTTTCTGTTTCTCTTATCCAATGGAAATTAAAGAAAATGGTGATGGAGTTTTGCTGGGATTTTCAAAAGAAGTTAAAGCTCCAGAAGTAATTGGTTCTGAAATTGGAAAGTGTCTTAAAGAAGTTTTAAAAGAGCACGGTTGGAATACAATTAAACGTATTACAATGTGTAATGATACTGTTTCAGCTCTTTTAGCAGGAGCTGCTTGTGCTACTGATGGTGACAGATATTCTTCATATATTGGTTTCATTCTTGGAACTGGAATGAATGCCGCATATCTCCAGCCAGAATCTAAAGAATATAATTTGAAAAAGCAGATTATTGTTTGCGAAAGTGGAAAATTCCTTAGTGTAAATCGTTCTGATTTTGATATTGCTTTTGCAAATACTACAAATAATCCTAATGCTTTCTACCTTGAAAAACTTTGTTCAGGAGCTTATCTTGGACCTCTTTCTTGGTATGCATTACAGGCTGCCGCAAAAGACGGCTTGTTTACAGAAAAAACTGCAAAGGCTATTGAAAAACTTGAACTTCTAACATTGATTGAAGTTGATAAGTTCCTTCACGGTCCATTTAATAAGGATTGTTTACTTGGAAAAATTGCTGTAGAAACTGCAAGTGATCAGGATATTGATATCATCTTCCAGATTCTTGATGCAATTGTAGAACGTTCTGCACGTTATTCTGCTGCAATTCTTACTGCTTGTGCAATTCAGACTGGAGAAGGAAAAAACTTTGCTAAACCAATCTGTATTTTGTGTGATGGAACAACTTTCTTTAAAACATATAAAATTAAGGAACGTGTAAACGCTTACCTGGATGAAGTTCTTACAAAACAATTGGAAATTAACTGGAATATTGTTTCTTGTGATAACGACATTACTCTTGGTACAGCGATTGCAGGTTTAATTGACTAAATTACACATTTGGGTGGAAAATAGAGGGGATTTATGTCATTTAAGAAGAGTTTAGGAAAATCTTTTGTCCTTTTAATCATCATTCTTATTCTTATTGTAGGGGGATTACTCTGGTTTGATTACCTTGGAGTAGTTCATGTAAAAAATATTTTTGCCCCTCTGTATACTTTAATGCATAAAGCTCCTCCAACTTCTACTCCAGCGACTCAGTCAAAACCCCTTACAGCCAATTTAGATGAAGACCGTCTCTTAAAACAAAGAGAAGCTTTGGATATTTTCAAAGAGGAATTAGACAAACGAGAAGCAGATATTGCTGCTGTAGAAAAGCAGAATGAAGAAGTTTCTGCGGAACTTGCAGAGCGTGAAAAAAATCAGGAAGAGAGAGAAAAAACATTCAACTCGACTGTAAAAAAATACGATGATAAGAATATAAACGTTGAACAGATTGCTAATAATCTGAATGGTATGAGACCACAAGCAGCGGTTGATATTCTTATTGCAATGGATGATCAAACTGTTATTGATGTCCTTCGTAAGGTTGAAGAGTTGGCTGCAGCAAATGGTACTTCTTCCATGGGATCTTACTGGTTATCTTTAATGCCATCTGAGCGGGCTGCAGAAATACAGCGCAAGATGATAAGTAAACCAGAAACTCTGGAATAATTCAGAATGGCAAATCTTCAATCGTTTAAGGAGATTTGCCAAATGTCTTATAAGGCATTAACAGATGTAATCGTAAATCCTACAAAAATCCAGGACTTACAATTATCTAATCCAGCTAAAACTTCTCTTGAACAAACTTCATCAGTAAATTTTGCAGATTATCTTGCTAAGTTTAATAGTAAAGATTCTACAAAAACTGCTGAACCTTCTGCTAATGAAAATTCCTATTCAAAACAAGATACAATTAGTCAGAGTTCAAAAACTCAGGAAAACAATTCTGAAAATAAAGTAAAGAAGGATGAAGTTGTAAATGAGTCTAAAAGTACTGAAAATAAATCTGAATCTAAAAAATTAGAAAAAGATGAAAAAAATCAGACTTTAGATGATAAAGAAGTAAAACTTTCTAAGAATGATAAAGAAAAAATCACTCTTTCAGATAAGAACTTAAATCTGGATAAAGATAAGGTCTCGGATAAGAAGCTTTCTTCTGACAAAAAAGAAAGAAAACTTTCAGATAAGGATTTTGCAAAACTTAATCAACTTACAGAAGAAGAAAACAAACTGGATGAAAATCAAGTTTCTAAACTTGCCGCAAATCTTAATCAGACTAAATCTGATAAAAAAGATGTAGAAGTAGATTTTTCTGACAATAATGAAGAAAATCTTACAGCTGGACAGTTAGAAAATGTAAATCAGAATCTTGTAAATGTAAGTAAAGAAATGGATTCTTCGGAAGACAACTTAGACTTTAGCCAGAATAATTCAAAAGAAAAGAAAACCTTTACTCTAGATAAAGATGGAAAAATTACAGTTGAAGATTTACGCACACAAAATCCAGATGAAAAAGTTTCAGAAAAAAAATCTGAATTAAAAATAACTGAAATCAAACAGACAAGTCAAAATACCGCAACAATTACTATGGATTTGAATCAGAATGCAAATGCCGATGTTCTTTCTTTGAACAATCAGACTGCAGCTTCGAATGCTTCAAATTTCCAGCAGATGTTGAACAATCAGATTGTAAATAGTGCACCTGA
Source organism: Treponema sp. UBA4267 (assembly GCA_002395155.1). Lineage (GTDB taxonomy): Bacteria > Spirochaetota > Spirochaetia > Treponematales > Treponemataceae > Treponema_D. The sequence continues at coordinate 50 of DGWD01000044.1, read as the reverse complement.
ATTTGTTAAGGCCGGAAACTTAGTCTTAAAAGATAATAATCAGGGAACAA
>DGWD01000001.1 GCA_002395155.1 Treponema sp. UBA4267 | reverse complement strand
TGTGTATTAAGCCTTAATGTAGGATGTGTTAAGCCTTTGTAAAATTGTCTTTGTTTGTAAGAAGAATTCCAGAAATAAAGGCGGTTAATGGAGCTGTCATTGCAAGTCCAAAACTTCCTGCAATTGTGTTGATGATTTCGGCGGCTACCACATTGTTATTCAAAATATTGTAAACTGGAGTTCCCTGAGCCATAAAAGTCATAAGAAAAGCGATGCAACTTCCAGAATATGCCAGCAAAAGTGTAGTTGTCATTGTTCCCATGGCGGCACGAGCAACTGCAAGTCCTGATTTTATGGCTTTTTTTGTTGAAATGTCCGGACAATTTCGTACAACTTCAGACACAGCTGAGGTAATATCAACACTAAGATCCATTACAGAACCGCTGGCCCCAATAAAAACAGAGGCCATAAAAATCTGAGTTAAGTTCAAATCGGCAAAACCTGAATACAAAAGTGCCTCAGAATTTGCCATTACCGCTCCGTGAATATGAAAAGCTTTACTACAAATTATTGAAAGAATCATGGCAAAAATAATTCCGCTCATTGAGCCAAAGAATGAAGATAAAAGCCGTTTATCAAGCCCGTAAACAAAAAGAAGAATCACGAAAGTCATTATGGCAACTGCAACTAGTCCAACAAAAATCGAATTATAACCTTTTAAAAAGAGCGGAACTAAAATCTTCCACAAAACAAGAATCGTGATTACAAAAGACAAAACCGAGCGAAGACCAACACCACGAGCAAAGCAAATCAGAAATAGTGCAAAAGCAATTGCAAGAACAAGTTCGCCATCAAGGCGGTAGTAATCAATTAGATTGATAGAAATTATTTCTCCTTCGTCATGATGTACAACAGCCTGAGCTTTATCTCCTGGTCTAAAAAGTTTATCCTGAGAAAGAGAACCTCCCAGCATATTCCAGCCAAACGAGGTCTGTCCCTCAAATCTGCCAGTTAAAAAACGAACTTTGCAAATCTGTTGACCGGTGCGAATTAATCCTGTATCAATAAGGCTTGAATTATCCACCTCTTCAACAAGCACTTTGCATTTTTCAGCATCCTTAAATTGAAGAGCACCTTCAAAACCGGTAGGAAGAAATATTAATACTACAATAACTATCGAAATTCCAACCAAAAAAGAAAATCGATGTTTCATTCTCTCTCCCCAGTCAACGCAAAAATTACCCATTCTGCAATGTTTGTAGCGTGATCACCGATACGTTCTATGTATTTTGCAATCAAAAGATAATCAAGAATTGTTTCTCCTTCTGTCGTTTCACGAATCTTTTCAACTAAGTCTTTTTTTATTACGTGGTACAAATCATCAATTACATCATCGTGAGCAATTACATTTTTTGCTTTGTTAAAATCTTTGTCTATGTATGACTGCACAGCATCGTGAAGCATTTTGATTATTTCAGAACTCATCTCGGTTATTTCATTCATTTTCCCATATTTACAGTCAGGAACATTCAAAACCAAATCTGCCACATCAGCCGCGTGGTCTCCGATTCGTTCCATATCCGTAATCATTTTTAATGCCGCTGTTATCATTCTTAAATCTGTTGCCATTGGCTGCTGCTGGAGCAAAAGCTTCATGCACTGAGCTTCAATTTCCCTTTCCATTTCATTTATGGCTTCATCATTCTGACCTACAGTTTTTGCTGCTTCTGTATCACGTCCCATTAGTGCAATCATGGAACTTTCAATGGCAATTTCTATCATCTTTCCCATATTGATAATAGCTGAGTTCAGCTTCTTTAATTCCTGTTCATATTTTTCTCGCATTTTTTTTCTCCATCAACCAAAACGTCCGGTTATATAGTCTTCCGTCTTTTTCATCTTAGGCTTACTGAAAATCTGTTCGGTATTACCTGACTCGATAATTTCTCCCAACAGGAAGAAAACAGTTTTATCGCTTACACGAACTGCCTGCTGCATATTGTGGGTAACAATTACAATGGTGTATTTTTCTTTTAGTCTAAGAACACAGTCTTCTATTTTTGAAGTTGAAATTGGATCCAGAGCCGAAGTTGGTTCATCCATAAGCAGGACTTCTGGTTCTACTGCAAGAGCACGTGCAATACAAAGCCGCTGCTGCTGACCTCCACTTAATTCCAATGCTGATTTTTTCAGGTTATCTTTTAATTCATCCCAGATTGCCGCATTCTGTAGGGAAGTTTCAACAATTTCATCTAAATCGGCTTTCCGCTTAATTCCGTGAGTACGTGGTCCATAAGCAATATTGTCATAAATGCTCATAGGAAAAGGATTAGGTTTTTGAAATACCATTCCCACATTTTTACGAAGCAAGTTTACGTCGGTGGATTTTTCGAGGATATTCCAGAAAACGGAGTGTTGCGGGCTGTCCCCGCTAGAGAGGATAGGACGCAACGAAGTGTGGCCGTAAGGGGAAACTTTCCATCCATTTCTGATTAGAATCTCCCCATTGATTTTACATCCTTCCACCAGATCATTCATACGGTTTATGGATTTAAGCAAAGTAGATTTTCCGCAACCACTTGGCCCAATAAACGCCGTAATCTGATGCTCGGGAATTTCAAGATTTATTTTTTTAAGGGCATGAAAGCTGCCATAAAATAAATCAAGATTTTTAATTTCTATTTTATTCATATCGTCCTTCCATTATTTTTTGACTCTTTTTGCTATCACATTTGCCAAAGCATTAATCCCCACAACCATTGCCAAAAGCACAACAGCCGTAGCAAAGGCCTGCCCGGTATGAAGTCCTTCAGAACTCAATACATACATGTGAACTGCAAGCGTTCGGCCAGACCCAAACAGATTTTCCGGCACCTGAGCTACAGTTCCCGCAGTGTAAATTAAGGCAGCAGTTTCACCTGCAACGCGCCCGGTTGCAAGAATTACTCCACTCAAAATACCTGGCACAGCACTTGGCAAGATTACCTTAAACACCGTGCGTAATTTTCCGGCTCCAAGTCCATAACTTCCTTCCCGGAATGAATCTGCCACCGCAAGCAAAGCTTCTTCTGTAGTCCGCATAATTGTTGGAAGAATCATTATTGCAACAGTTGCGGCTCCAGCCATCAGCGAATATCCCCAGTGCAAAAATTCCACAAACAGCAGCATTCCAAAAAGTCCATAAATAATAGAAGGAATGCCTGTTAAAGTTTCTGTAGTCATGCGAACCACATTCACAAAGCGGTTTCCTTTACGGGCGTATTCCACAAGGTAGATGGCACTTCCAATTCCCAAAGGACAAGCAATCAACAATGCAAGCAGCGTCATAATCAAAGTGTTCACAAGAGCCGGCACCACCGAACAATTTTCCGAATTGTAGTTCCAGCTAAAAAGTGATGAAGACAAATAAGGCACGCCTTTTACAAAAATGTAGACAAGCATATAAATCAAAACTGCAAAAGTGATTCCTGAACAAAAATAAACACCGGCTCTGACAAATCCAGATTTTGTTTTTATGGAAGTTGCGCCCGCAAGCGGTCGCCGGGCTTTCCGCACTTCGCTAACGCTCATCGTCCTCGCCTCCACTCCGTTCCGGCTGCGGTCGACTAAAGGTGCTCCAATCCCTAACTCAATTTTCATCATAAGCGTCCCCTGTTTTTTACAAGATTAAAAGTCAAATTAATCAGCAGAATAAATACAAACAAAACAACACCAGTCGCAATAAGCGCTTCCCTGTGAAGGTCAGTTGCATACCCCATTTCAATAACAATGTTCGCTGTCAAAGTTCTTATGCCTTTCAAAATTGAATCCGGGATTCGAGCTTGATTTCCGGCAACCATAATAACCGCCATTGTTTCACCAATTGCACGACCAATTCCTAGAATTATTCCAGCCATAATTCCAGATTTTGCTGCAGGCAACATAGTCTTAAAAACACTTCGTTCATGGGTTGCACCAATAGCACGGCTTCCCTCGTAAAAGCTTTGAGGAACAGCATTCAAGGCACTTTCAGAAACAGAAATAATTGTTGGTAAAATCATCATTCCGAGAAGAATACTTGCTGTAAGAATAGAAGAACCATTTCCTCCAAAAACATTTCGGACAGCAGGCACAATTACCATAAGTCCAAAAAATCCGTAAACTACACTTGGAATTCCCGCCAGTAAATCAATTGCAGGTTTAAGAATTTTATGCAGCCATTCAGGACAGAACTTTGACAGAAAAACTGCAGTCATAAGTCCAACTGGAACTCCAACAATAACGGCTCCTACAGTTACATAAAAACTTCCCAAAATCATGGGAAAAATGCCATAAAGATCGTTTCCCGGTTTCCATTTAGTTCCAAACAAAAAATCTGCAACTCCAATTTTTTGTATAGCCGGAATGCCATTTGCAAATAAAAACAGACAGATTAAAAGAACAGCAAGAAAACTGAATCCCGCCGCCAGGAGAAAAATAATTTCCCAGAATTTCTCTTTAATTTTCATGGCTCTAATTTAAATGAAGATTGTTAAGATATATGGAAGGATTTGTTAAGATTATGTAAAAAAAGAAAACCTCCAGTTTTTTAGCTGGAGGTTTTCAATTATTTGGGGGATAATTCAACGTAGTGTGCCTTGACTCGTCGTATTGCCTGGTGATTATTATTTTACTTCATTCCACTTCAAAGTTTTTCCAGTAAAAATTTGTTCTACCTGGGCTTTTGAAAGGTTTTCTGTTGGATTTGATTTGTTTACAATTACGGCAATTCCATCAATTGCAATTGTAACTTCCTGAACGCCCTTTGATTTTTCTGAATCTTTAAGACTGCGACTTACCATTCCAATATCGCAGGTTCCGTTGATTGCGTTTGTTACCCCAGTTGTACTATCGGAAGTCTGAAGTTCGATCTTTGCATTTGGGTTTTCGCTTTTGTATGCTTCAATCAATTTTTCCATAACTGGTGAAACTGAAGATGAACCTGAAACTACAATTTTTCCGCTGGCTTTTGAAGAAATGTAAGACTTAGCTGCAACTTGAATATACTTGTTAGCAGCAATAACTTTTTGTCCTTTATCACTTAAAATAAAATTTACGAAATCCTGAGCAACAGGGGTAAGCCCCTCTTTTACTGCAATATTGAACGGACGACTAATTTTATACGAACCATTATTGATGTTTGAAACAGTTGCATCTGCACCGTCAATTTTTACGGCTTTTACAGAATCATTTAGTGAACCAAGTGAAACATAACCAATAGCATAATTATCACCGGCAACACTTGCAAGCATTACTGCAGTTGAATTTGTAATTGCAGCTTCGTCAGTTGTGTAATCAACTTTTTTACCTGATGTATCTTTTTTTTCAATACCAAAAAGTTCAATAAAAGCACCCCGCGTTCCAGATCCGTCTTCCCGACTCAAAACTGTAATTGATTTCTTGCTGTTAAATTTTGGAGCAGCATAAACCGAACAAATCGATGTAGCCAAAATTGCTCCAAGAATCATTTTCTGTAGATTGATTTTCATAATAACTCCTTGAGATTTTAATCTCTTTATTAAGATGTCCTAAATCTACAGGAGTTGTGTTAAGTTCCAATGTAAAAATTGTTAAGAACATGTAAAAAAATAATAAAGAGTCCAGAGAACATCAAGGCCAGTAAAAAGAGGATGTTTAATCAACTCAAGGATATTCATATTTCTAGTTTATTTGATTTTTGTTGTTTTAACAACATTCTTCTTCATTACCTGCTGATAAATTAAAGCAATAAATAGGATTAAATCGAGGTTAATTATGATTAGAAAGATTGTTAAGATTGATGAGGAAAAATGCACTGGCTGTGGTTTATGTGCTTCTGCCTGCCACGAAAATGCAATTGTTATGGAGAATGGAAAGGCTCATCTTTTACGTGATGATTTTTGTGATGGTTTTGGAGACTGTCTTCCGGCCTGCCCTGCAGGTGCAATTTCAATTGACGAGCGGGAATGTGCAGAATATGATCCACAGGCTGTAGAAAAGAGAAAGCAGAATCTCATGCAGCAACACTCGGAAAGAACAGCCGTAAAAAGCGAACTGATGCAGTGGCCGGTTCAAATCAAACTGCTTCCTGTTCAGGCACCTTTTTATGAAAATGCAAATCTTCTGATTGCTGCTGACTGTACAGCCTATGCATACGCTGCTTTCCATAGGGATTTTATCAAGAATCACATTACGCTCGTCGGCTGTCCAAAACTAGATGAGGGCGACTACACAGAAAAGCTTTCAGCGATTATAAGTCAGAACAACATAAAGAGTCTTACTATTGTGAGAATGGAAGTTCCCTGCTGCGGAGGACTTGAACGTGCTGCAACAGATGCCCTTAAAGCAAGCGGAAAATTCCTTCCCTGGCGTATCATTGTAATTAGTCGGGATGGTGAGATTTTGGAATAAGGTCAATTACTCTTTGTGCATCACTATAACTTAATTGTGTGAAAAATACTCATCAATATCTTCAATATCCAGTACCTTGTATCCGGCCTTAATGCAGAGATTTGCAAAAAGTCCATGTCCTGGGATTTTCTTGCCAGAAAAAGTCCCGTCATAAATTTGCTTGATTCCGCAGGAAGGACTTCTGCTCTGGAGAATAATCAAATCAGGCTTTTCCTTTTCCACAATCTCAAAAGCCCTCAAAGCCCCCGCCTCAAATTCCTTAGTGACATTCTTGCCTTCAGTGTTTACAACCTGCCCTTTTTGAATTTCCGCCGGCACCCTCGGAGTCGCAAGCCCACCCAAAACTTCCGGACAAACCTTAACCACCTCATGACCCGCCAGAAATTCCACCAGCCTCTCATTAAGATTGTTCCCCCCGTTATATTTACAATTTTCGCCCACAAGACAGGCACTGACTAGGATTTTCATTTTTTACCTCGATATTATGAGGGGAAAGTCGACCCCTTAGGGAGCGGCCTGCAACGCAGGCAAAAACAGTCCAGTGGACTGTTTTTAGCGAGTCTCGGCGAAGGCTATGCCTGAGCCGGCGAGCAGCCCGCCTTCTAGCGGGGGACACTCCTGCATCGCCCCCAAGATAAACTCTTGGGTAAACTGATATAATGTTGTATTTTTTTTTCAACAAAGCTACCCGTAATTTTTGCTAATACATTAATAGGAGATGAAATAACTTTCCCGACAGAATCTTTTTCTTTAATACTTTTCTTGTATGTTTTAAGATTTTCAATCATAACTGAAAGAATTGCAACCAGAGGTTCTTCATAAAAATCATTTACCCAAGCATTGTAGTGGAAAATCAAATATGAATTATCAAGTTGAGTTTCCAGTTCCTTTAGAATCTAGGTTTTTCCACTTCCCCAATCCCCGTCAATAGCAAATGAATAACCTAAGATATTTTCTCGTTGATTTTCAATTATTGATTTGAGAAGATTGAGATATTGCTGTCGTAAGAGCACATCTTTCATGTTATTATTTTTTATAGTTATCTTATCATTCCTGTTTCTAATAATGCAGAAAGTAAAGAACTAATCATTTCTGGATTACAAACCATATATTCTCTTATTTTTTTATCTTTTTCATCTTGAGAAATCGAATCATCCAATAACAAAGAAAAAAGTTCCGGACTATTCATAAAAGGGCGTAACACAGCAAGCATAGATTGTTGCTGTTTCTTTTTTTCTTCCTCTACATCACGGAATATTGGATATTGATATTTTTGAAACGCTGCTAACTCAAGGAATTGATTATCAGGACTAACTGTAATTGAATTTTCATAATACTGAAAACTCTTTTTTAATTTATCAGATAAATCTTTTAGTCCTTGTGTAGTATTTTCATATTCTATATATCTTAAATGTGAAATATCAAATACAGAATTGTTAATATTTTTGTCTTTAAGTAAAATAGTTCGAGAACGAATTGCATGTCTCAAACCTAATTCATAAAAAACATTCGGATTTGGTAAACTAATATCAGCTATTACATATGTTGAATACATCAATCGATTAAATATATCACTAGTTATTGATCCAGGTACAGCAATGTCATCTGCTCTTAATACTTGCATATCAGGTTTTGCTTTTGAGATTGCTTCTTTAATTAAACTATCATATTTAATTTTCAATTCGTCTTCTGTATATTTTTCATTATTATAAGTTTGAGTACCAATCGGCATAATAACAAAACAAGTATCGTTCAAAATGACCCCCCTTTTTAAGTTTATATATTTAAATATAATATATAGATGGAAAATTAGTCAAAAAGAAATTACATTTGATTCTTTTTAAGGTTTTCATATTTCTCCATTTCTAAACGAATGGCTGTTATCGCAGGTCGTTCTATAGATTCATAAATACTCAAGCGTTGAATAAAAGCTCTTTCTGTAATAAAAATACAATCAAATCTTTGTTCAAGTGGAAATTGTTTATATTCAGTCCATATAAGATATTTTTTCTGATCATTAGAAATATTAATTCGCTTTGAATTAGCTTCTTTTTTGTTTTGAAATTCGATTGATTCATTCCTTAGCTTTATAAGGTCCTCTATTTTTGCTTTTCTTAAATATACACAATCCTTCGTTTTAAAAAATTGACATAAATTAAATTTATAAATATCACTATTTGTTGGTATTATCACTCCATTTTTTTTATTAAACTTATAAGCAAAAGAGTCATACAAAACAATAATATATTTTGGAGATATAGGCATAAAAACCATTGCCCCCTTTACGCCAAGTCCCATTAAACCTTTTTGATAATTTAACGCGTATAAGAATGGATTTAATATAAAAACTGGACTTTTTCCAATAATAAACGTTTCATCTTTATTTTCTATCAAACCAAGTTTTAAATCAGAAACTGTATATGCTATTTCCATAGTCAGTGCAAATAGATATTCATGAGGCTGTTTAATACACACTTTAAAATCATCAAGATGTTCTTTCAGTTCTTCGGGTAACATTGAATTATTACGAAATACTTCTTTAGTCATTTCATTCATAAAACTATTCATTTTATGAATTGCCTCTGGAGTTCTATTTAATTGAAATATCATAAAAAGGCGAACGGAAGAGTCTTCTTCTGGAGTTAATTCTAAATCTCCTTTTTTAAGCTTTCTTAATGCAGATGAAAAAAGACTTTCTAACTGAGAATAAGCATTCTCAAGTCTTTGATCTTCTCCATAAAAATATTTTTCGCATGCTTGATTATATAGTTCAACATTATCAATTAATTTATTACTATTTAATAAAAAAATATTAATAAGTTTTTCATCATTATCACATGAAAAATTTCTTAATAATTCTCTGGGTACATAATGTTGCTTTTTAGTTTTCATATAACATACTTCATCTTTCTTTAATTAACTTCCACGTATTCATTATAAGAATTACCATTTTGGAGACCTCAATTCATTTGAATTTTCAATCTAATAATTATAACATAACTTAAATTGCAAAAATTACATCTGTATTTTTTACCAGAATATCTACAAAATCTCTTCAATCTTATCCAAAATCAACTGATCTGCAGGAAGCCAATCAACAGAACGTAGGGTTTCCTTTGTAACCCATTTTGCAGCTTCATGTTCCAGAAGTTTCAAATCACCTGATACAATAGAACACAAAATACAATGCATAGTCAGATGAAAATTTGGATAATCATAATCCACAACTCCAAGAATCTTTTCTGCCTCTACTTCTGTTGCAAGTTCCTCGCGAATTTCGCGTTCAATACACTGTTCCGGGGTTTCACCAGGTTCAAGCTTTCCGCCTGGAATTTCCCAACCATCTTTATAGTCACCGTAGCCACGCTGGGTTGCAAATATTTCTTTCTTGTTTGTTTCTGGATTAATACGGAGGATAATTGCTCCGCTTACTGTTACCTGTTTCATTCTTTTTCCTCTACTTTTGTTTTATCTACATCGGTTATAAAGTCATTATATAAATCTGCTGGTAATTCTGGAATCGCAAAGTTCATGGTTACAGGGCATTCACCCTTTGCAGTATCTAGCATTGTAGAAACTTCACCTAAATATATGAATTCCTGTGGAATTGATTCTACTTCCTTAAACTTTCTCACAAATAAATGCAAATGAGTATGACGTTCTGTATTATTGATAACATCTTTTCCTCTATCACTGTCTTGAGTCATATTATTTGGAGACTGCCATTGGAATACATTTGAAGAAATAAACTTATCATGATAATTAATCTCTTCTCGAATATCATCTGCTTTATACAAATCTACAAAAATAAAATACTGTGGTTTTGCACTTGTTAGCAAACCAGAACCTCTAAATGAACTATGTATTTTTTCATAATTACAAAGAGGAGCAATATTTCGCATTGAATATTTTGCATATGGTTTTAGGAATGGGAATCCATAATCATTTCTACCGAATTCTTCATCATATCTTAGAAGAGCATATTCAATATAATCATTAATCCATTTTGAAATCTCTTCCTTATTTGAAGAAGAGAAAAGCTCTTTTACATTCTGATTAAGAGTGACTGTCTTTCCATCAAAACTCATAATTACATCTTTATAAGTTTTTGTTTCTGTAGAATCAAAGAACTTTCCTGCTAAGAATGAACAAGCATTATTAAGACTTGCTTCATTATAATAATCAACATATTTTTGCAAGCTGTCTTTTATATCATTTATTGAAGCGGAAAAGTCTGAATTAGAGATAAGTTGATTTATTACACACCACTCTTCTATTCTCTTTGTTGGAAGTAATGAATCGATGAAACGAATAAAAGTTGTAAATATATTATTCTGAGATAATTGATTAAGAATTACTGATTCTGATGAATTAATCTCGTTTTCTGCACTAGCCACAAATTCAAAATATGAATGGTAAAGGAGATTTCCTTTTTTTATCTTGCTAAATACACAAGGGTCCAAATCAGAGCCATGTTTAATATAATCAGTTAAATAAGGCATTCTATTACCATTATCTTTTCTGAAAACAAAATATGCTTTTTTCTGATTTGTATCAGACATAAATTTTTCTTTATCTATTTGATTTAGAATCTGCTCTTTTACTATTTTATCAAAATGAATAAACGTATCGCCAGGTATATCAACAAAATCTGTCGCAACTTCTCGGAGACGAGTCTTTTTATCTGGATTAGGTTCTTTTGAGAAAACACTGGTCATAAGGAAGGATTTTTGATAATTACCAATAAAGTCTAAAACTGTTAGAAATTCCTTTCCTTTGATTTTTCTAAGCCCTCGACCAAGCTGCTGAGTAAAGACAATAGAAGATTGTGTTGGACGCAGCATAAGAACAAGATTTACATCCTGTACATCGATTCCTTCATTAAAAATATCTCGTGAGAAAATATACTGAAGTTTTGTATCATCATCTTCCAACTGCTGAAGATATTTCTGTCGTTCTGGTACAGAGTTTTCTCCCGAAAGAGCAATAGCAACACCTTCACCTAGTTTTTTATTAAACTCTTCTGCCATGAATTTTGCATGATCTACAGTAGCACAAAATCCAAGGCATTTTGTCTTATCACCATCATGACCATAAAAATTTATCTTCTCAAAAATGTAATCTGCACGTTTGCTTTTCATAAGCATTTTTGCAACTTCATTGAGATATTCTTCACCATCTTCTGGTTTATGAGTGAGCTTCTCGTAATCAATTCCTTCTACATCTTTTATTCCAAAATAATGGAAAGGACAAACAAGATTTTTTTCAAGAGAATCTCTTAGTCTGATATTTACCGCACGATTAAAGTCAAAAATACTGAATATGTCTTTTCCATCAGTACGTTCTGGAGTTGCTGTAAGACCTAGCAAGAATTGAGGTTTGAAATAATTTAGAATCCTTGAATATGAATTATCAGCTGCATGATGTGCTTCATCAATAATAATGTATTCAAATTCGTCTGGTTCGAAATCTTCCAAATGAAGAGCAAGAGTATCTTCCGTTACAAATAAGTATTTGCAATCTTTATTGTGTTTTGAACCTTTGTATATCTCAGATGAATAATCAGGAATTGTTTTTCCTAGAACATTATCAAAAGATTCTTGAGCTTTTACAAGAATATCTCCTCGATGTACTACAAACATAGCTTTCTTTGGATTCACTTGCATTGCATCAAAAACTGACATATAAGTTTTTCCAGTTCCTGTTGCAGCAATAGCCAAAGCTTTATTCTGTTTCATTTTTCGAAGAGTGTTCAGTTTTGCAATTGCTTCACTTTGCATCTCATTAGGTTTTATGACCTTTTCTTCAAAATTGAATACATCTTTGTTTTCTTTTTGAATCTTTTTTATTTTTGATAAGTAATCACGATATTGAATTAAAAATTCATCAGAAAAATCTTTTGAATAAGGACTTTTCCAGAGTTCTTCAAATTCTTTCAGAACTGATTTTGCAAAAACTCCGGGTTCATGATTGTCCAAAGCTTCTTCATTATTGATAACATTCCATTCAACATTTTTCTTAAAGGCAGCACCAGAAATATTAGAAGAACCAATAATTATGGTCCATTTTTCCTTATTTTTATTGTGCGGATTTTTGAAAAGATATCCCTTTGCATGAAAGCCCTGGTCGTGAGTTGAAGTAAAAATTTTGAGTTCAATATTATCAAAAGAATTCAGCATTTCTAGAGCATGAGGCTGAGTAACATTCATGTATGTCGAAGCTAGGATTTGTCCTTTTACACCTTTTGTATTCAATTCTTGAAGCAAATCCATAAGTAGCTGAACACCACTTATTCGAACAAATGAAACACAAATTTTAAATTCTGTACACGTAGAAAGGTTTTCTTTTAAAGTAAAAAGAAAGTTCTTATTTAATTCATTGGTGATAAGCTGATTTGAGGCACTCATACTTGCAGCTTACCAGGAATTTTAAAATTGGACCAGATCTTTATATCCAAATACAGAAAGGCAAAAAAATTAGCGGGGTATATCCTCGCCTGTCGGTGGACCCAGAGCAAATTGCTCAGCCCAAAGTAATCGCGCGATTACAATTAAAACATAAAGGATTTCTTTTTCACCGTCAAGGTTTGTGTTTTCTATATATCATTGAGAACTTACGTCGCAAACGTCGCAAGTTCTCAATGAAATTTTTTTAAGTACTATTTAATTTTATTTATTCTGCATGCCAGATACAGAGGAACATTTATCATATCTTCCTGTTCTATATATTCCAGTTGCGAGAATCTTATTGCAAGGTCAGGCTTTTCTTCTCTGCGGTAGCGCTTAAAACTTGCAGATGTTACATTTCCGCCTGCTTTACATTCAACTGGAATTATCTGCATTTCATCCTGTAAAAGAAAATCCACTTCGTAATTTTGAGCCGGTGAGTAATAATGAATGGTGTTTTCAAGATTTGAATGAAACTGCTGCAAGCAATAATTTTCCGTAAGAGCACCTTTGAACTGAAAATCAGAATCAAGCACAATCTGTTTATTCTGAACCTGTGCAGCACATTTTGCTAACCCTACATCAAAAAAGAAAAGCTTAAAACTTGAAAAATCTTCAAATACTTTTAGCGGGCTTTCCGGCTTTTTTACATCATAAATCCGAAGAACGAGCCCTGCACTTACAAGCCATTCTATAGCCACCTCGAATTCGCGGGCACGAGCCCCCTGTTTTACACATCCGTATATAAATTTCTCGTTTTCTTTGGAGAGCTGAGTCACAAGGCTTTTGAACACAAGTAAAATACGCCCCGCATCGATTTTTTTATTATGTTTTGCAATATCATTTTCATACAATGAAAGGAGTTCTTTTTGAATCTGCAAAACGGTTCCAGAATTTTTTTCATCTGCCCAGCTTGCAACACATTCCGGAAGGCCTCCAACTATCAGATAATCATGATACTGCTCTATAAGTTTTGTATGCTGAATCTCGATGATTTCTTGCGGCGGAGTTTCTTCAAGATATTTTAAAAGGGACGGATTTACCGCTCCAAGGAATTCTTCAAAATCCATAGGATAAACATTTAGAAGATTAACTTTTCCAACAGGATAGCTCATCGGCTCTGAGAGTAATGTTCCCAGCAGGCTCCCTGCGGCGACTATGTGATAGTCATTGGCATCTTCGCAAAAATATTTTAAGGAATTAAGTGCATCCGGACATTCCTGAATTTCATCAAAAATTATCAGATGTTTTTCCTTTTCGATTTTATCATTCTTGATTGTTCCCAAAAGTGAAACTATTCTGTAAGGATCTTTATTAGTGGCAAAAATCTTTGCAAGTTCCACATCCTTTTCAAAAGAAAAATAAAAAGTTTTTTCATAATGCAGTCTGCCAAATTCTTTCATAAGCCAGGTTTTTCCTACCTGACGGGCACCTTTCAAAACAAGAGGTTTTCTTCGGGATGAGGATTTCCATTCTGCAAGTTTATTCAATATCTTTCTATACATACTTGAATATTATACCGTTTTTACACAAAAATAAAGGTTTTTAGAGCGATTTTTACACATTTTTATTGATAATTTTTATTGATTTTACACATTTTTAATATTTTTTGCGTTATTTATACAGCATTGCCGTACATATCATCAATTCCAATCAATTTACAGTTCTGCGCATTTTCTTTTACATAATCTGAAAAACCGCTGAGAGAAAAAATGCAAACAAGTGGATTTGAGACAGGCAGATACTTTATTTTATCCATAAGCTTTTCAT
>DGWD01000020.1 GCA_002395155.1 Treponema sp. UBA4267 | reverse complement strand
TAAGAACTGGCACCTCTCTGTTTGCAACAAGCCTTCCAAGACTAGTGCATCTGCATTTTTCATATTCAGCTAAAGCTTCTTCGTATTTTAATTTCAGAGTAGAGAGGTGAAAATCTTCAATTTCATCTTTTGTTAAATGCTTTTCTCCAAAAGATACAATTTTGCATAAAAAATAGTTATTGATATTATGCCTGTGAATCAGATTGTAGTAATCGCTGACCACTCCAATCTTGCAAATCACTTCTACATCAACTCCAAGCTCTTCCTTAAGTTCTCGTCTGATGGCAGTGTCCAGATTTTCTCCCGCTTCTACGCCACCACCTGCCGTTTCAATGAGGGTTGCTTTACCAAAATCATCATCTCTATTTGCCCTGACAAAATAGAAATTCTCTTCATCATCTATAACAATAGCCCTGGCAATTAACCTGTCATGATCAATTGTCGTAAGCGGCCATTCGTTATCTTTAAGATTAAGCAAAAGCTCTTCGTGATTCATCAGTGTCATATTTTCTTTATTATCCTTTTATTAATCTAATTTTCCCACCAGTTCATTTATCATCTCCCAGCCCGTACATCTTTTGTAGTTTTGGTTGGGGAAGGTGCAGTCCTGGTTCCAGGGGCGGTCGAAGACCATCACTTTCAGGTCTGGCAGGTGATCGAAAAATTTGAAGGCGGAAGGAGAGTCTTCGACTGCTAAATCAAAATGCATTTTGTAATAATCTTCCAGCTCCAGATTAAAGCTGCTGCCTTTTATAAAGTTGTCGCGGCCGTATTTATTCAGACAGTACAAATCAACTTTTTCAAGGCCATGATGATTAAGCCATTCTCGGGATGCGTCGTAGGCACTGACAGGGCGGCCGGTAATGATTTTTACGTCGTGGCCTTCAGCGAGCCAGTTGTTGATGGTTTTGCTTGCTCCCGGAGTTTCGTCATAAGATAAAAGTATTTCCGGCTGGTGGGCTTTTATCATCATTTGGTCATATTGTTGATCTGTCAGGTCAAAGGATTTCTGCAGATTAAAATAGTGAATTTGCTCGTAGGGAATATCAAGATTAAACATTTCTTTCACGAGCCCTGAAAAGTGGCGGGCAGTTTCGCAGAGGCAATCATCAAAATCAACGTAAATATTCATCTTCAAAATTATAACAGAAAACACGGGGCAAGGCGATGAATTATGCACCAATTCGTGATAAAATATTTTTATGGTTAAGCATATAATTTTATGGACATTAAAAGAGATGAGCGATTCTGAAAAAGAATCTGTAAAAAAAGGAATCAAAGATGGACTCGAAGGTCTTAAAGGAAAAATCCCTGGCCTTATCGACATCAAAGTAAATACAGAAGGCCGCCTGGCTTCTTCTACTGCAGACCTGATGCTGGATTCAACTTTTGAATCTGCTGAGGCTCTCAAAGGATATTCAAAACATCCGGAGCATGTGGCTGTGGCAGACAGTAAAGTCCGCCCTTACACAGTAAGCCGTTCCTGCCTTGATTACGAGGTATAAAAATGAGCGGGACTAAAGCCATCAAAACTTACACCGCAGAACTTTTCTTGAAAGAAAAACACAATCTCGGCGAGTCTCCTTTTTATGATGAGCGCACAAAGACTCTTTCTTGGGTTGATATTACGGAAGAAAAATTCTTTACTCTTGGCCCCGATGGAAACAAGCGAGTTTTTTCTTATGGGCAGAAAATCGGTTCTGCGGTTCCGGCAGAAAAGCCCGGCACTTATCTGATTGCTGGGACAGATGGGCTTTATCTTGAAAAGGCTGATGGCACCAAGCCTCTTCTTATCAAAAATCTTTCTGAATATTACAAAGCCTGGCAGCGTTCAAATGATGTGAAGGCTGACCCTAAAGGCCGTGTCTGGTTTGGCTCTTCTGTGGATGATGATATTCACGAGGCGAGCGGAAATCTCTTTTGCCTGGAAAATGGCCAGGTGACTGTAAAGCAGGCTGAAACAAAAATTTCCAATGGTCTTGCCTGGAGCTCGGACCGCAAAAAGTTTTATTTTTCAGATAGCCTGCAGTATGCAGTTTTTGAATATGATTATGATCTGGAAACAGGCGAGATTTCTAACCGCAAGGTTTTGTTCAAGCCGGAAGAAGGCCGCGGCATTACAGACGGAATGTGCATCGATTCAGAAGATAATCTCTGGGTAGCCTTTTGGGGTGGCAGCCGCATAGAAGAACGTAGCACAAAAGACGGCTCCTTTCTTGCGGTAGTAAATGTTCCTGCCAAAAACGTAACTTCCTGCTGCTTCATGGGCGATAAGCTGGACACACTTTTTATCACAAGCGCAGCTACCGGCCAGACCGGCGAACTCGACGGCTGTCTCTTTACCTGCAAGGTCGATGTAAAAGGCCTGGAGTGCGATTACTGTAAAGTATAAAAAAAAGTTTCATCAAGCATCAGAATAGGATACTACCTACAGGAGAAGTAAGAATGCTGATTCTGACCAAATTAAAATACGGAAACACAAATACCTATCTCATAAACTCACTGTTGTTTGATACAGATATGTTTGGAACAATTGCAGCTTTCTACAAATGTTTAAAACATAATAATATTCAGCTTCATGATATAAAATATGTTCTCTGCTCTCATTATCATCCTGACCATATGGGCCTGGTAAGCGAATTAATGAAAGAAGGAATCAAACTTTTATTACTTGAGAACCAGAAAGATTGTATCCATTTTTCCGACATGATTTTTGGAAAGCAGTTTGGCGACAAATACACTCCGATTAATGAAAAAGAAGCTGTAATAATATCTGCCCAAGAGAGTAGAAGTTTCTTAAGAAATCTGGGAATCAATGGTCAGATAATTACAACTTCCAGCCATAGCAAAGATGGAATTGCACTGATCCTAGATGACGGCCAATGTTTTGTCGGCGATTTGGAACCCGTAGAATTCATTGAAGGTTATGAAAATAATGATGCCCTAAAATGTGATTGGGAAAACATAAGAAAATTAGAACCAGCGATCATTTATTATGGGCATGCGAATGAGAAGATAGGAAAAGACTTCTAATTGTTTAGAAATGTCTTTTCTTTATCTAATTCTTTATAATTATCTAACTAAATGACCTTCCGTTTTCGGAAGGTGATACAACAAATAATTGACAATTGGCCAAAGTGGCTTGGATAAATTGAAATATACGAGATTAGTAGAAAACACCATTTGAGAAATGGGGAAGATAACAATGCCTACCACTCAATCATCAGATTACTCTGGCACCTTAAGATTTGTTACGTCAACCATTTCGACAATGTGAGCTTTCTTTTCCTGCTGAATAAATCCAAGAGAGTATAATGGAAGTGTATCAAAACCGTTTGTGGTACCGACATTTGTATCAGCAATTTTAACGGCAGGATGAATACCAAATCTTTTGGGATTTGCAAGAACAAACTTCATGCTTGTTGCACGGTTATTTGAAGCTTTACATTCAATAATTACAGTGTTGCCATCTTTCTCAAACAGAAAATCCAGTTCTGGAGAACCCGTTGCATCATGGAAATAATACAAATCCCTGCCTGCTTTAGCAAAAGCAGAAGCAACCATATTTTCTGCAACAGCACCTTTGTACGGCCCTAAATCGCCATCAAGTATTTTTTCCGGAACATCAATTCCAAGCTGAGATACTAAGAGTCCTGTATCAATATAAAAGACCTTGAATTCAGTTGCTTTTTTTTCAGCTTCAAGCGGGTAGGCAAGTGATTTAGTATTATAGGAACGAACAACCAGACCTACATCTTCAAGATACTGGAGTCCGTCTGCTTTTTCCGGTGAATGTCCTTTTACATCAACAAGACTGTACTGGAATTTTTTATATTCTTTTGAAAGCTGAGCAGGAAGAGAATTCAGACAAGCTTCTGCGCGCAGTTTGAGAACTTCGTTTACCTTATCAATTCCATTTTCATCTTTATAGCGGCCAAAATCGTCTTTAATTGAATTAAGGATTTGAGTCTGAATATCACGTACTGCATTTAGATCATGAGTTTCAAAAAAAGTATTAACAACTTCCGGCATACCACCAACAATCAGATATTGAAGATAAAGCTGGCGCATACTCTGATGTATGGTCTGTTCTATGGCAGTTTTTTTTTCAATAGATTTTTTTACATATAGAAGAACATTTTCATTCATCCCAGTGTTAATCAGAAATTCTCCGAAAGTAAGAGGATACATTGTAACCTGTTCTTCATATCCAACCGGCACACCACGGACATAAGGCCTTCTGAATCCTTTTACGCCAAGAAAACTTCCCGTGCAAATTACATCAAATCGACCATCTATAGCCCAATATTTAAGGGA
>DGWD01000038.1 GCA_002395155.1 Treponema sp. UBA4267 | reverse complement strand
ACGACCATCTATAGCCCAATATTTAAGGGAGCTACGGGCATTCGGACAATCCTGAATCTCATCCAGAATCAGAAGGGTCTTGTTCGGGATAAAACGGGCTGTATGTTCAACCGCAGTAATAGAAAGAATCATTTGGTTCACATCAAAATCGCCGTCAAAAGCTTTATGAACGGCAGTATTTGCACGTAAATCCAGATAAACTACATTTTCATAAAACTGTTTTCCGAATTCCTTTGCAATAAAAGTTTTTCCAATCTGTCTTAAACCGCGAATCACAAGAGGATTATGTTCACGATTTTTCCATTCTATAAGTTCCTGCCATATATTTCGTTTCAGCATACACGTTATCCCTTTATTCGTATTATACGATAAAAATGTTAGAATTCAAAGGTATTTTACATTAAATATTGTCATTTTTTAAAGGTAAGTATGGGTTAGAAATGTTAAAATTCAAACGTAGATTGAAAATCTTTCTGTCAATTTTAAAAGGATAAAACCCATTAAAAAAGGCCTAAATCCACTTCAAAACAAGTGTATCTAGACCTCTTTTTTTACTGATCCCCCTTTAGCGCAAAGTCTTTTTTTGCATTTTTTGAAATCTTGTGGTATTTTCTTTTTCATGAGAAGTAGTATTAAAGCTTTTGTTTTTATCACATTTTTTGTTTCTGGTTTTGGCTGTAAGCTAAATGCCAATAGTATGGAAAAAAATGAACTTCCAGAGACAGTTGTAATTACTGGAGAAAAAACTGGACCGTATGGTGATTCAAGTTTTCTTTCTATATTAAATCAAATTATTTTGTCTCATACAATTTCTTCTGGCCATGAATACTATATTTCTGCAAATGCATCTACCGAAGGAAATGGTTCTTCATCATCACCTTTTAAAACTTTTTCTAACGCTTTGAGTAAACTTTCTGCGGGTGATACTCTTTATGTTATGAGTGGTACATATTATGAGCAGATTGTTCTTGATTCAAGTCTCAGAGGAAATCAAAATGCTTATATAACAATCGCTGCGGTTCAAAACAATGCAAATGATTCTGTAATAAGCGGCCATAATGCAGAGGATGATTTTATTTTAATGAAAATTGAGGGGGCTGCTTATGTTAGAATTTCAGGCCTGTGTTTTAAGGATTCTCATGGTATGTATGCAGGTGGAATTCAAATAGGGCTTGGTTCAAATCATATAATTGTTGATAATTGCAATTTTTCTGATATAAAAGTTCCGGATCCAAAAATAAAAGATCATGTTGCGAACGGAATCCTTTGTTATGGAGAAGAAGATGATGCCTCAATTAATAATATTTTAATCTATAATAATAATTTTTTTGATATGGCAACTGGTTGGGGTGAATGTATTTCAGTTGTAGCAAATTGTGAATTTGTAAATATCATACATAATACTGTTGATGGAACTGGAAATATTGGAATTGATGTTGGTGGAAATTACGGCTATTGCAAAAATCCTGCTTTAGATTTTGTAAGATATGTTTATATTGCCGAAAATACTGTAAAAAATTGTGAAAGTGCTTATGGGGACACTTCATATGGAATTTATTCTGATGGCGGTCAGCATATTCATATTTATAATAATACTGTTGAAAACTGTTCAGGTGGAATTGAAGTTGGAGCAGAAGAGCCTCAGAAATCTAAATTATATGCAACTCATGATGTTTTGATTGAAAACAATACGGTTTCGTACAGTGAAGAATGTGCTCTTGCAATAGGCGGCTATAAAAAAGACCTTGGTCTTGTTAGTTCTGTAAAGGCTGAGAAAAATACTTTTATAAATAATGCAAATAAAGAGGATGGTTCACTTATTTCTATAAGTAAATGTGATGGAGTATTAATTACGGAAAATTCTTTTATCCATAATGATGGAGGTTTTAAGGGTTCTGTTTTATACAAGGCATTACCCAAAGCCTATAGTAAAAATGTTAGTATTAAAAATAATTTTTATACAGGCCTTGATAGTGCTGACGAGTAATAGCAAAAATCAGGTAACTTCATGCAGCCACTTTCCGCTCAAAACTCTTATTGCACCAACAATCGCTTTTACAATTGATTCGCTTGAGAGAAATAAGAAAATCATAGGGGCTGGAAGATGGAGCACAAAAGCTGCAACGTAACCAAGCGGAATTGCAACTCCCCATACAGCGTACAAACTATGTATTGTTCTCCATCTTATTATAAAAAATTTATGTTTTTTAGATGATACATATTTGAATAAGTGTTTTATGTTTTTTGCGAGAAAAATTGTTGTGAATGAAGTGGTAATTTATAATTATAAATGTAAAAATATAAATGGTTATAGATTTGAAGATCATAAAGAGTGGGTAAATTATTTATTAGATAATTGTACCCACTTTATGAAAGATTATTTTATTAAGCATTTTAGTAAAGATATAAAGCTTTAGTTATATCTTTTATTAGAAGCTCATAGCCCAAATCCCAATTAATAGTTTTTGCAATATCGCCACGTTCTATGATCCAATAATCTGGAAAAATACCTATACCTTCAATAGAAGCAGGATTTGGTATTGTATTTAATGGATGCTCTTCAAAGAAGACTTTAGGCATACCCACTTCAGGTATTCCGATTTTTGGAAATTTACAATAATCATACATGCAGTATCTTATACAGCCTAAAGTATTTTGACCTATTAATTTTATTTGATGTTCTTTTAAATAATAAGCTAAATATTCACCGCATGAACGAGTTCCTCTTCCAATAATTACATATATTTTTTTATTCTTTTTTTTCAATGAAAGAAGTTTTGTAGCTATATTAAAGCCATCATCGGCAAGTCCACCTTCATCTTCAGACAAGTCAACGATAATTACATCTTTCTTTTTTGCTTTTGAATAAAAATCATTATAGTTAGATGCTGGTTCAAGATGTTTCCAGATTTTTAGGTAAATTATATTATCTATTTCTTGGAAAATATAAGGCTGTTTTGTTTGTCTAAAAGGACCTGCAACAATTTTATATGATGGAGTTTTTTCATCAGCTTTCCATCCTACTACCCAATCTTTTTCACCATTACTTGGATAATAAAACATAGTCTCATTTTCAACATAACCTTGAGCAAGTAATTCTTCTTTTGTTCCATAGGTCGGTTCTGTGGTATAAATTGGAGTTGGAATATAGTTGGATTTTCCATAATTTTCTAAATATCCTTGTCTAAAAGCAAATCTTGTTTCTGAACGAAAATCATAGCTTTTATTATATACAGTAAAACCAAAATGATTATCAAAGGCTCGTCCATCTTCATAATTATAAAAATAAGGTCGAAGAGCATCCATAAATTCTTCTGGACTTGTAATATAATCCAAAGAGTGGATATCAAAACCTCTTTCGACGAGTTCATTATAACCTGCATATGTTTTTAATAGGGCTTCTAAACGAAGATTCTCAGGGTCAATAGGTGAAGTATACTCTTTTGGTTGGTCAATATTAGTAGAAGCGCATCCAATAAAGAAGATTGAAAGTAAAATAGTAAAAATAATTTTTCTCATAATTATTTCCTCTTATATAGATTATACCATTATATTAGTAAATTATTCATTTTTTATAATTAATCTAATTATATTATATGGAAAAGATTTTGGATATTCATATTATTTATAGTGATAAAGATAAAAAATACTTAGAAGGACTATTAGAGCAATGTAAGAATTTTAAGATTGAGAACTCCTTAAATAATTGGAAAATTTTTGTATATGCTCATGAGGACCTTCCGTTTTCGGTGGCCACCGTTTTCGGAAGGTGATACAACTGATGGCAAACACTTCTTATCAATTTTCCATTTGTATGTTATAATAATATTTAGGAGTTAGCCGTGGAAGTTGATATTGAAATTGATGGCCTTACAAATTGTCTTGTAAACAGGATAACTGGCGAAGAATGCGATACTCAATACAGACTCATCTCCAAGACAATCACAAAAGCAGATGCTGAAAAACTTAAAGCAGAAGGCTGGTTGTTTGACTGGAGTATTCCACATTCAAATGGTTATGAAATCTATGAACTCCTGATAAAAGGTTCTGATGAATGCCAGGGCTTGATTGCCTTAAAGCATATTCGAGACCAGTTATATACTCACGTTGATGTAGTAGAATCTGCACCTAAGAACCGTGGTAAGAATGGTAAATATCAGGGCGTTGGTGCCCACTTATTTGCAATTGCATGTAAATTAAGCTGGGATGTTGGTAATGAAGGTTTTGTTCAGTTTAAGGCTAAGACAGACCTTGTTGAACACTACAGAGAAACATTAAAGGCTAAATGTACATCGATAGTCATGCTGCCTTAAATCTTATAAAGACATATTTTTCAGAGGAGGCTTAAAATGATTGCATTAAAAGAAAGAGAACCTGTTGTTTGTGATACATATGCAATTACTCTTAATGAATCTGATTCAGCAATGAGATTTGGTGATGAGATGCCAGATTCAAGACTCACAGAGCCTTCTGATGGTAAAGTATATCGCTTACGTGAAGCAATTCTTTTATCAAAACGTCTTGGTCGTCCTTTAACGCAGGATGAAATGGAACAGTTTGTAATTTGATCAAATTTGTGTAAAATCCCCATAAATCACGTAACTTCATGCAGCCACTTTCCGCTCAGAACTCTTATGGCTCCGACAATTGCCTTTACAATTGATTCGCTTGAGAGGAATAAGAAAATCATTGGGGCGGGAAGATGGAGCACAAAGGCCGCTACATATCCAAGAGGAATTGCAACTCCCCACAAAACAATCAGTTCACCAACCGCAGAAAATACTGTATCTCCACCTGCCCTGCACACACCGACAACCCAGTCCATGCAGAAGGAATTAAATGGATAGAGCAGAATCAAAATCATAAGAATCTGAGTTGCCATCTTTATAATTTCGGGCTCAACGTTAAAGAGGAAGGGGAGCAGTTTAGAAAGCGGCAGCAGCAGAACTCCGACCACCGCTCCCACTAAAGGCATAAACCACATGGAACGCAGGGCATAACCTTTTGCTTCATCCAGCTTCTTTTCGCCGATACGCTTGCCAATCAGAACGCCAATTCCATTTCCAAAGCCCATACAGAATACCCAGGTAAGCTGACTGATTGTTCCGGTGATGCTGTAGGCGGTAAAAGAATCAGTTCCCGCATGTGCATAGATTCCGTTATAAACAGAAGTTCCAAGTCCCCAGAAGGTTTCGTTGATAATAACAGGGAAGGCAATTTTCAAATATTTGAAAACAAAAGACCAGTCAAAGCCAAGCAGTTCGCGAAGCTTTCCGCAGATTTCATAACCGTGAGAATAAGACCAGACTAAAAGAATTGCAAGTTCAACCAGGCGTGAAAAAACAGTTGCAATGGCGGCTCCCTTTACTCCAAGTCCTGCAAGGAAAATCAAAAGATAATTTGCACCGGCATTTGTAAGAAGAGAAACTGAGGTACAGACAAGCGGTAGCTTTACCCTTTCTGTACTTCGCAGGGCAAGTGTAATAGAAAAACTAATCGCGGTAGGAATATAACTTAAACAGGCCAGGCGAAGATATTCTCCACCAACACGCACAACCTCAGGATCCGGAGAATAAATTCTTATCAACTGATGGGGTATAAAAAGTCCAAGCACGGTGAAAACCACAGCCACAAAAGCCGCAATCAAAGTCATCAAACCTAAAGACTTTCTGATTCCGCCTAAATCTTTTTTACCCCAGAACTGCGCAATAAAAACACCTCCGCCAGAAGTGATTCCAAAAAGAATCATATTGAGGATAAAGAAAATCTGATTTCCAAGTCCAACAGCGGCAATCTCAACACTACCAAGCCGCCCGATCATAACAGTGTCGAGCATATTTACAAAGTTCTGCAAAAGCGCCTGAAGAGAAATTGGAATTGCAATTGTGAACAAGGAAGAGTAAAAGCCTTTAAGTTTCATATCGCATTATTATGAAGATATAGGGAAAAAAATCAATGGGAAGGGGGGAAAGCCTTCCCCTGCCTCCAGCCCGCTTCGCGGTCTTCCGTCACCCCTTCTCCTAGGGGCTTTGCCCCTAAAACCCCAGAATATGCCGTTTTACGATATTTGCGAAGTAAACCCTGTCACAACGTCTGATTCAGTCTTCTGAAACAAAAAAATAATATTTAAAAAGTTTATGCTAAATTCATATGCTCAAATAAATAAATTTGACGGCGTACCATATTTGTGATACATTAATGTAATGGATAAAAAAGATTGTGTAATCTATAAAGGCAAGTTCTTTCAAATCGAGTGGTATTACACCGAAAAAGGAGAAAGCCAGCCTTATGATTACTACAAAGCTTGTGATGTAATACAGCAGCGAAAGTTTTTGATGCTGTGTCAACGCATGGGTGATTTCGGAAAGATTCTTGATAAAACCAAGTTCCGGTCAGAAGGTGATGATTTTTATGCATTCAAACCTCAACCAGACCGTTATCTTTGCTTTTTCAAGAAGGGAAAGAAAATCATCGTAACAAATGCCTATATGAAAAAAGGCGACAAGTTACCTAAATCAGAAAAACTGATTGCGACAACATGTAGAACAGATTACTTACGCCGATTTCCAGAGGACAAAGAGGAGGACGAAAAATGACAGCATTTGAACAGTTTTTTAAGGATAATCCAGATCAGAAAGAAATCTACGACAAAGAATACAACGACTTCCTTCTCTCAGAATTTATGCTCGAACAAATGGAAGCTCAGAATATCTCTGTTCGTGAACTTGCAAAAAAAGCAGATGTTTCTCCAACAGTAATACAGAAACTTCGTTCAAAAGATGCACAGAAAGTTAATCTCACAACTTTTACTTCAGTACTAAAAAGTTTAGGCTATCAGATTAAACTCGAAAAAGTACCATCATTAAGATAGTGTTACATGTGGAAGTTTGATACGGGAGTTGAACCAGTTTTGCTTGGATGAGTTGTGAGCTTAAGGATTAAATAACACTTATGGAAAAAGAAACAGAAGAGCGTCTGACTGCAATCGAAATGAAGCTTGCCTACATGGAAGATTTTGTAAGCCAGATTCAGAACGTTGCGGTTGATCAGGCAAAAACTATTGATAAGCTGCAGAAAGAAATAAAACTGATGTCGGACAGAATCCGCGAAATGTCGAATGCAATGGAAGGCGATATCCCAAATCGCAAGCCGCCACATTATTAAGGACAGTCTGGGGGCGTTGCGGGGGCCATTGCGGCCCCAAACACAGTAAGCTAGAGTAATGCCTTAATACATTCTTCAACCTTGGCGATATCTGCAGTTGGCTCAAAGCGGGCAACTACGTTTCCAGAACGATCAATTACGTAGTGTTGTAACGAGTTGTACAGAAGTTGTGGATTTCTTCATCACTGCCTGGTGCCTGTGCTCCAAACTGATTGCATGGAATATCAAGAATCTCAAATCCTTTTTCATGATAATCTTTATACAGTTGTTCAATAAGTGCATACTGTGGTGTAAAGCCGCAGCCTGTTGCTGTATTTACAATTAAAATTACCTTTCCTTTCAAAATGACATAATAGTCTCCTGTGTATGGAAATAATAGCATGGTTACTGATATAATCCAAGATTATGAATACACACTGTTTGAAGGTTGCACTCAGGACTACTATTCCGGTATTTCTGGGTTATATTTCTTGTGGGATTGCTTTTGGTCTTGTTACAGTAAATGCGGGTTATTCCTGGTGGCTTGCACCTGCGATGGGGATTTTGATGTATGCAGGGGCAGGGCAGTTTCTTGCGATTCCTATGTTTGCTGCTGGAACTCCTGTACTGGCAATACTTGCTACAGAACTGTTGCTGAATATCCGCCATATTGTTTATGGACTGCCACTGATTAATCAGTTCAATGCATGCAGACGTACTAAACCTTATCTGATTTATGCTCTTACCGACGAAACTTTTTCTCTTTTGACTACAACTCAAGTTCCCGCCGGTGTAAAAGCAGAAGAATATTATTTTATGGTTTCTTTATTAGATCAGATTTATTGGGTGGGTGGTTCTTTGATTGGTGGACTTGTTGGTGCAATCATTCCTTTTGATATGACAGGTGTTGATTTTGCCCTTACTGCTTTGTTTGCGG
This sequence comes from Treponema sp. UBA4267, assembly GCA_002395155.1. Taxonomy (GTDB): domain Bacteria; phylum Spirochaetota; class Spirochaetia; order Treponematales; family Treponemataceae; genus Treponema_D. The sequence goes on along the minus strand of DGWD01000038.1, from coordinate 5,495 downwards.
TTTTGACCATCGATCAGATTCAAAAGTTTGTAAAGGAAAGAAAGGGGGATAAAGATGACGATAACTAAAGCTCTTCTTGTTTCTTTTCTGATTGGTCTGATTATTTTTTGTGAACGACTTTTCCCTTTTGCTGTATTTTCAAAACGAAAGCCTGGAAAACTGATTCACATTTTTGAACGCTACATTCCTCCTGTAGTTATGATAGGCCTTTTGATTTACAGTCTTCGTGATATCCGCTTTACAAGTCTTTCCCTATGGCTGCCACAAATTTCCGCCATCACCTTTACAATAGTTACATATATATGGAAGAAAAACTCTCTTCTAAGCATTTTTGGCGGCACTATTGTTTATATGATTATGATTCGGCTTGGTTTATAAGGGGTCTGAGCGGAAAGTACTAGTATGGACATAGCTGATTTTATGAGGCTTTATACCTTATCAGTAATTCTTTGTGACCTTTTTCCTCTTCTGGCATTTCGGAAAGAACGTTATAGTCAAATTCCTCGTACTCGGTAATTGCAAAACCAATTCTGGAATTTTCTAGCAGGCCATTTTCATTGAGCAATTTCCTGTGCTTATCTTTATCATAATGATGATTATACCAGGATGGAAAGTTTCCTTTTTTGCCTGCCCGTACAAAATCATAACGCAGTAAATCGTAAATCAGATTTTTATCGAGCTTGTCTGCAATGAAAACTTCATCAATTTCTGCCGAATTTTCCTTCATCACAAAATTACAAATAAGTTCAAACCAGTAAGCCTCTCTTCTTGCCTGAACAAATGCATCCACACTACGGCCGTATTTCACCAATGCTGATAAAAACTTCCAGGGACTTGTTTTGCGGAAAATATAATTCATTGTGTTAGAAAAACTTCCTTTGTTCCAGTATGCGTCGGTGACAGTTTCCATATCTTTCAAAAAGGCAATTTCATTGAAGGAGAGGTAGGGCGTAGAAAATGTTTCGTAGGCGGGACTTTCCATCCACTTCCAGCCGTTGGCCCTGGCGTATTCCTCCATTTGAGTGCCTCCAAGAATTTTCAAAAATCCCAGCTGCAAAGCATCCGGTCTCAAGGCCATTACAAAATCAAAACTATGACCAAAACTTTCCAAATCCTCATAAGGAAGGCCTGCAATCAAATCCAGATGCTGATGAATTGTTCGTGGAATACGTTTGATTTTTTCTGCAAGTTCATTTATGTTTGTAGAGCGATTTATTGCTGCCAGAGTTTTTTTATTAGCCGACTGTACACCCATTTCAAACTGCATCATGCCTTCCGGAATCTTTTGCAAAAAATCCAACGCCTTATCGGAAAGATATTCTGCTTCGATTTCAAAATGAAACATGGTCTTACCGTTGTGATGCTTCATAATGTAATCCCAGATTCCTATATATCGATTTTCATCCAGGTTATAAGTACGGTCTACAAATTTTACAAGCTTGATATTGTGGTCCAAAAAAATCTGTAGTTCGCTACAGGTCCGTTCAAGGCTCTTAAAACGAACCCTTTTATCAACGGAAGAAAGGCAGTAAGAACAAGAAAAAGGACAGCCCCTGCTAGATTCGTAATAATAGATTTTGTGATCAGGGTCTGCAGTGCCAGATAGGATTTCAGGATATGGGAAAGGAATTTCATCAAGATTGTGGATTAAATCGCGACTTCCTGTAAAAGAAATGCCATCATCATTTTTACTATTTCTGTAGTAAACGCCCTTTATAGTATTGAGCTGATGTAAAAGATTTTTGGAATTTCCCTGAGATTTAAAAATCACCTCCTTAAAAGTTTCTTCACCTTCGCCAAAGATGATAAAGTCCAGGGCAGGGGTGTTTAGCAGATATTTTTTTGCACTATAGCCAAACTCAGGCCCACCGGCACCCAAAATGCATTCTGGCAAAATCTTTTTGATTTCGGGAAGCAGTTTACACACATATTCGGCGTTCCAAATGTAGGTAGAAAAAAGAATCCAGTCCGCATCAAAAGCTGCAATTCCTCGAAGAACTTCGCCCACTGGCTGATTTATTGTGTATTCGGCAAGATAGATTTCAGGGCATTTTGTAGCGTCTAAATCCATTTCAGCCTTATAAAATTTTTCTGCATAATTTTTTAAATCGCGAATGGCGATGTTTGTATGCATGTAGCTTGCATTTACTGAAACAAGAAGTATTTTCATTTTTCTTCTATAATTATAGTAATTTTTTGCACTTTTGTTCAGTGTATACTGGTAGTTATTGGTGGGCAAACTCTTGCTGATTGGTTAGCAAGTATTCTTATGAAAATTATGAACTTCAGATTTTAATAGGAGAAGTACTTGATGTAACTAAGATTACAGAAGAAAGTAACTATAATGGTAGTATAAAATATTATACATACTCGGAAAAATTATCACTTGTAAAAGTGGTTTTAGTGTAATAGTTTTGAGTTATAAAACTTGTAATGCCTTTGATAATCGAACTGGTTCTTGCGGCAACGCCTTCTGCATTGAAGCTATAGCTTTAAAAAAAATCTTGAGTTTCTTTCTAAACGAAGGGAGGTTTCTTAAAACAGAAGAAGGGCTTTTTCTATTGTCTGTTTATAGTTGGAGTCAATCAAGTAAATTAATTCCCCTGCGGATTCAAAGCCCTTGATGATGTGACGGTTTTCCTCTTTTATCCAGTCGGACGTGTAGTCGCTGTCATCAAGCCTTTCTTCTATATCCGAGGCGTGATTTTTAATTTCATCAAAATGTGCGTCGATATATTTTTCCGTCATGGCAAGGCAGATAAAGCTGATGTCGCGCAGATATTCCTCATCAAAATCCTTGCGCCAGTCAAAGGGAATATAGCATCCTTCAATAATGAGATTCTGCTTGTTCTCGATGGCAGTCTTAATCATCTCGCGGACAATTGGCCAGAGGTAAGTTGTCAGCTCCTCATCATCTTCAGGAGTAAGCTTTGTATTCCCACTTCTTATAAGCCCCATCTTAAGATGGTCTACGGAAAGATAGGGAAACTTATATTTTTCGAGCATGCGTTGTGCAAGTAAAGTTTTTCCTGTGTGCGACGCACCAGTGATTATTATTATCATTTAACGAATCTCCCCACATCGAATGAAGTACTCCATTTTCATCTTCCATAAATGTTTTTACTGATTTCATACAAGCGGTAAATCTTTCTGTAAAAGCTTCCGGTAAAAAGGAACTTAAAAAATCCTCTGTCAAAAGCTGGCAGCTGATTCACAAGATTTTCTGGCGTCAGAGAATGCTCGGCATCACACTTGAATTGTGTGCCCGCCAGCACCACATTTATATCATCAAGCCCCCAGACCGTCGTTACGCCAACATCATTTATAGGATTTTTATACTTACTTGCCTTTGCACCAAAAACTGTATAAACATCCAGCAACATATGAACCTGCGGATACTTCTTATCCAGTGCACGAACAAAAGCATTCAGTTCTTCATTGCGCAGATACATGCTGATTCCTTCAAAAACTACGATTACGTTTTTTTCATCCGGTAGCTTTTCCACCATTTCTGATTTTGAAGCATCAAAGACCATCATCTTGTAGCGGTCGTTTTCGGAATAATATTTTTTGCGGGCTTCAAGAACTTCCGGAAAATCTCCATCTATCCAGCTGGTGTAAGGGGCCGCAATTCTAAAAGCCCTGCTATCCAGTCCGCAGCCAATATGCAGAACAAGTGCATCGGGATTTTTAGCGAGCATTTTTTCAACCCAGTCGTCAAAAATTTTTGCCCTCATTGCCATGTTGTAGGTGAGCCACTTTGATTTTGATTTTCCATGAACTTCAAAGGCTTCGGCAGCCCAAATCTTTTCTGCCATTGAGTCTTTTAAAATGATTCCCTGCCTGCTGACTTTTGCCTTGCCATAAAGCGGGATAAATAAGGTCTGATTTACTCCGGTCATAGAATAAGTGTAAACGAGGATTGAGGGATTTTCAATTGGAGTTTATATAAGCGAAGAGAGGAGACTTTCTGAAAAAATAAGTATTAGAAAATATTCACTACTTTATACGCCGCAATCAGTTTTTCGAGGGAGCAGGCAGCATTTGCCGGACTTGTACTTGGAAGACATTCAACTGGGATTTGATGAATTATCTTTTGTGAATCCAACTTTTCTATCATATGATATTAAACCAGGGTAGCCCTCATCATCTCAAAATCATCAGGGGTGATTTCAAAACGTTCCATATCAACATGGCCATCAACAAAAATCACTCCTTCGGCTTCAAGTTTTTCCTGCTGAACTCCGGGCCCTCCAAAAGCAAAACTGCCGGAGCAAAAGCCCTTTGCATTTACAACGCGATGACAGGGTGTAATTACATTGCTGGGATTTTTGTGCAAAGCATTTCCTACGTAGCGGCGGAGATTACAATTCCCGACAAGTGCTGCAATCTGAGAATAAGTTGCAACTTTTCCGCGAGGAATGAGACGCACTGCCGCATAGATTTTTTCTGCAAGTTCCATATTCTTACGTTAGCAGACTTTTAAATGTCTTTGAAGTAACGTCAAAAATAGAATTAAGTACATCTCTGGAAATCTTTTCATCATCCTTTAATTCTTCAAAAGCTGGTATGTACTTTTTAGCAAAATCATCAAATATATTTGAAAGAACGGAATACTTAATGTTCAAAGATTCAGCCAAAAGAGAAAAATCTTCTTGGGTTACTTTCTGAATCTCATAATGTTTTCCAATTTTCATTGAAAGCTTGTCAGTAAGACCTGAATAGATTATTGTCGAGACAACATCGTACAAAGGAGAAAGTTCTACGCGATTATTTTTGTAAAGCAGAGAATAATTTTTTCCGTGACTGTCACAATTTCCCATCACATAATTAAAAAGAACATATCTCAAGAATTTCTGGCTCTCCAAAGCCGGAACCGTGCAGACTTTCAATATGGTTTTGAAAATATCAGCAATGCCTGGTCCTCCATCATTCTGATATTTTGATGTACTCATGATACCAAGTACCTGGCAAAAATCTTCCTGATGAAGCCGTTGAATCGAGTCTGTTTCTTTAATACGATCATAGCGTTCAACTACAAAAATATCTTTTCCTGCAATCTTCAGCAAATCAACATCTGGAACAGGAAGTCCAAAACTTTTTGCAAGTTTCATACAGATATATTCATTTTGTGCAAGGGAAGAAAGACTGCCTGTTCGCGTTGGTTTTAAGATGTGAGTTGAAGGAGCACCGTTTAATGGTAAATACCATTCTCCATCAATTTTTGCAAGTGCGAGTTTTTCCTGAGCTCCTGCTAGAGAAAGCCGTAACTTATCGTCTGCCTTAATAAGAGGCCGGGTATTCATTTTTTCGATAAACTCTGAAAGCCTCTTATCGTTCAAAAGTTCATAGTTTTTTGAATCAAGTTTATAACTTGTTTCTGCGGAAAGTGAATCATCTTCATCTTCACTCAAAATTGAAATGACACCTGCACATTCTCCACCTAATGCTTCAAGTAATTTCAGAGTGCTGGTTTCAGAAATATGAAGATAGTC
>DGWD01000030.1 GCA_002395155.1 Treponema sp. UBA4267 | reverse complement strand
AAAGATAATAATCAGGGAACAATTAATCTTCTTTTACATCCAGATGATTTAGGTAATGTAAAAATTCATCTTTCATTGGATGGAAAAAGTGTAAGTGCACAAATTACTGTTGCTACAAAAGAAGCTTTACAGGTTTTTAAAGATAATGCGGAAACTTTGAGAGAAGCTTTTATTAAAAGTGGATTTGAAGCAGGAAATTTTGATGTAGCTTTTAATAATGGTAATGGTGGCTCTTTCAATCAATCTATGGATTTTTCTGAACAGAATGATGGAAGAAACCTGATGGCACAGAAGGTATACAGTAATAAGGCAGAAGCTTTGGATTCAGAATTAGAAAATATAATTCAGAATGCTCAGGATATTTCAAATTATTCTGTAAACATCGTTGCATAAAGTGACGATAGATAGATGAGTAAGGGGACAGTCCCCTTATCTAAAAAATAAAGCGTTAGAAGTGTAAAGGAGAAATGATGGAACTACTTAACACACAAATGACAGCAAGTGAAAAACTAAACGTTGAAAACCAGGTCAACTCTTACAACAAAACACTTGTTCAAAACGGAAGAAAAACTTCCAACGAACTGGGAAAAGATGACTTCTTGAAGTTGCTTATTACCCAGCTCTCAAATCAGGATCCAACAAATCCTATGGAAAATACTGAATTTATTTCACAGATGGCACAGTTTTCATCTTTGGAACAGATGACCAACATGAGTACATCATTCAGTAAAATGGCTTCATTTATTAATAGTTCAGAAGCTGCGTCTACTTTAGGTAAGACTGTTGAATTGAATATTGGTGATACAACCACTACTGGAATTGTGGAAGGGGCAACTCGTGGGGAAAATCCACAGATTCTTGTAAACGGCATGTATTATAGCATGGATAAAATAGCAGCGATTTACGCTAACTAAAATTGTTAAAAGAGGGATAGATATATGATGAGATCACTTTATTCTGGAGTTTCTGGATTACAGAATCACCAGACAAGAATGGACGTTATTGGTAACAACATTTCAAACGTTAATACAAATGGTTTTAAAAGAGGTCGAGTTAACTTCCAGGACATGATTAGTCAGCAGTTAAGTGGTGCTGCAAAACCTACTGATGAACTTGGTGGTGTAAACCCTAAGGAAGTAGGTCTTGGTATGACTGTTGCTTCAATTGATAATGTATTTACTCAGGGTAACTTACAGTCAACTGGTGTTTCAACAGATATCGCTATTCAGGGAAATGGTTTCTTTATCATGAAAAGTGGTGAAGAATCATTCTACACACGTAATGGTTCTTTTGGTCTTGATTCAGATGGAACTCTTGTAAATCCTGCAAATGGTATGAGAGTTCAGGGATGGATGGCTGATGAAGTAAACGGACAGATGTTGGTTTCTACAGCAGCAACACCAGAAGATTTGATTATCCCTGTTGGTTCAAAAGATCCTGCTAAAGAAACTACAAATGTTAATTTTGCTTGTAACTTAAATAAAAATACTCCAGAAATCCTTGAAGGAGCATCTGCAGATGATATTTACAAGGGAACCTGGGGAACTGAACAGAAAATCTACGACAGCTTTGGAAATGAACATATGCTTTCTGTTTCTTTCCGCCGCGTAGTTGGTAATCCTAATCAGTGGCAGGCAACAGTACAGATTGACCCTGACAATGCTGATTATACTCAGACACGCGTTGGACTTGGAACAACAGATGGTGTAGAAAATACTTTCCTTGTAAACTTTGATAATTTTGGTGCACTTCAATCTGTTACTGACTCTGCAGGAAATGTAACAAATCCAGAAGGACAGATTGTTCTTCAGACTTCATTCGCTGTTGCAGAATCAAATGCAGATGGAGAAGGAAATCCTTACCGCCAGACTTTGAACATTAATTTGGGAACAATTGGTTCTTTCAAAGACACAATTACTCAGTCAGCTTCTAAATCAACAACTAAAGCTTTCTACCAGGACGGATATACAATGGGTTACCTTGATAACTTCAAGATTGACTCAAGCGGAATTATCACTGGTGTATATTCAAATGGTACAAATCGTACAATCGGTCAGATTGCAATGGCAACATTCGCAAATGATCGTGGTTTGGAAAAAGCCGGAGATAACACTTATGTTGAATCAAACAACTCTGGAATGGCTAGAATTGGTGAATCAGGAACAGCTGGAAAAGGTACTTTAATGGCTGGTGCTTTGGAAATGTCAAACGTTGACTTATCTGAACAGATGACAGATATGATTGTAACTCAGCGTGGTTTCCAGTCTAATGCAAAGACAATTCAGACAGCTGATACTTTGCTTGAAACAGTATTGAGCCTTAAGAGATAATAGGTTATAGGTGCTAGGTTTTAGGTTCTAGGTGATAGGGGGTAGTGCCTGTAGTTTAGTTTTGGTAGCTAAGTGGTAGCTGCTAGAATATTTTATTATTGATTTGAAAAATTTAATCCCGGTAGATAATCCATCAATCTGCCGGGATTTTTTTTTATAAAAATATAAAATGAAAAAGATTAAGACTATGCTTCTTTATGATATGGTTTTAGAATTTCCACAATTCTTTCTTTCTTAAAAAGGGTAGCATAGGTGTAGGCACTCATTCCCATCATATCTTTTACATCTGGATCTGAGCCATTTTCTGCAAGCAGTTTTACAATATTTTCTCTGTTTGCACCTACAGCAAGGATAAGGTTTGTCTGACCTTCTTTATTGATTGTGTTCAAATCTGCACCTTTTTCAATAAGGAATTTAGTGATTTTTTCATTACCACGCCAGACTGCATCCATAACAGCTGTATAACCACGATCATCTGAAACTGCATTTAATTCTGCACCTAAATCAAGAATCATTTTTGTAAATTCAAAGTTATCATTTCGGCAGGCAATATTAAGCATAGGAACACCCATATCGTCACGGGAATTAACGCTCATACCAGCTTCAAGGAATTCATTTACAATTTCGATTTTATCTTTAGCAATATAAGTAGCAAAACAGTCGGAGGTGAAAGGAATACCCCTGTTCAGAAGAGAATTCTTTGCAAGTCTCTGAACGGATTTTTCTTCCATCTTTTTGTATTTTTTCGAAATATAAGAAGAAATTTCATCTTCTTTTAAGATATTTATAGAATCTTTTGTAAAAAGATTATTATTCTGTAGAATATTTGAATTTGTATAAAGGGGAATTTTATCAAATGCAAAAAATCCTAATAAGCTTGAAAGAAGTGATTTTTTTTCATCTGAAAGTTTGTCTTCATCTTCATTAAAAACAAAAATGCCAGCAAGTTCTTTAAAATCTTTTTTTAATTTAGAAAGATTTTTCGCATCTAAATCACTTGTAATAATTTTATTTTTTTTGTCTGCCGATAATAAACTCTCTTTTATAGAAGTTAGAAGTTTATCATTATTTGTAATTACTAACCATTTCATATAAATTTAATTATAAATTACAAAATGTCTAACTTCAAGCAAATAAATAAGAGTTTTATATAAAAGCATTGTGAATTACTATAAGCGTATTGATTAAATATATTAATAAAAGTAAATTTAAACTATGAAAAAAACTGTAGGGATTCTTTTTTTAGTATTATTTACTTCTATTTTTACTTCCTGTTATTTTTTTACAACTGCAGAAGATAAATATATAATTGCTCCCTATTCTGAAGAAGAAGAAAAGGCAAGTGTTTCGTATATATGTTATTTATTTCAGGATTATGATTCTTTATTGGAAGCATCTCCTGCAATAATTAATACAGCTTTTTCTGATTGGTATTTGAATAAAGAAAAACTAGATCAAAAAATTAATAAATATAAGGGGAATATCACTTATCATTCTATTTCAGCTACAAAGATGGAGGAGAATTCAAATTCTGCTGTTACATATTACTATAGTCTTTTCCAGGGTGCTAATGAAACTTTAACATCTGATTCTTCTACTATATCAATATCCGGAACATACTTTATAATTTCTGATTATAGTTCTAATACATCAACAGTTTTATATAAGTATTAAAAAAAATAATTTTTTTTACAAATTTTAAATTCCATCTATTGACACTTTTGAAAGATTTCTATAATATGAAATACATCAACGCCGCAGTAGCTCAGTTGGTAGAGCGCCGGACTGAAAATCCGTATGTCGTTGGTTCGATTCCAACCTGTGGCACTTGGCTTCTAACGCAAGTTAGAAGCCATTTTTTTTGTCTAAATACTTATGTTATAGGGATTTGCGACATATAGCAAATTATAACTATGGATTTATTCCTACCTTCTTTGCAGAATTAAGGACGAATAAAAACCGGTTTTTGGACACCTTGATGGCCTTTAGTGCAAAAACGGTGCATTTTTAATGCAAAAAGAATGCATTGTATTGTGCTTGCAGTTTATGGTGTCTTGGACAGGAGTTTTTATGAGACCTTATTATCTTAGACTCAACGCTAATGGTTATTACGTTGTGATTCGCAAGAAAAAAATATAATCATCTGAAAGCTTTTTAGAAAATCTGGTATACTAACGACATGGTAAATGACAAGCAGTTTAAGACAGTTGATGAACAAATACTGTTGCTTAAATCAAGAAAACTACAGTTTAAGAATGAAGCAAAGGCAAAAGCTATCCTTGAAAAAATCAATTACTTTGATATTATCAACGGAACCGAAAATATTCTGCTGAAAACAATGAACCCAAAAGTTTACGATAATGTTTACTTTGAAGATTTTTATGAGATTTACAAGTTTGATACAGATATAAGGATTCTTACTCTTAAGAAAATTTTTGAAATTGAAGCCAGATTACGAACTTCTCTTGCACACAACTTTGCAGGTCAGTTTTGTACACAAATACCTGATACTTTGAATTACAGAGAAAAGCAATACTATCAGCAGCCAGTAAAGACAAACACTTACCTTTATAACACTTTTATGAAGTTTGATTTATTCAAACGAAATGTGAGGATGCCAAATGGAACTGTAAAGCTCGGCTTTGTTGAAAGTAAGAAACGCGACAAGGATTATATCAGAACTTATAACAGACCCCCATTCTGGGTAATCATTAAGGACTTTAGTTTTGGAGATTTGTATTTTACTTATTGTTTTCAAAAGGATGTAATAAAAGATAAAGTTCTTAAAGATTTTGGACTTACCTTAAATGATGATGCTATGTTCCAGCAGATTCTTCATACTTTGAAATATGCCAGAAACTGCTGTGCACACCTTGAACTTATTACAAGATTTAAGCTTCTTGGAGCTGCTGATCTGAACAATTACAAAGAATTAAAGCTGTCTATTAATTGTACACATAAGCACTTGTCTTATTATGACTTATTGAAAATTATTGCAAAATTCTGTGATGTAGATTCAATTACAAAAGAAATTGCAAACTTTAATAGAAATATGTATCTGATTAATAGAAAAGATATTGCTGATAAGCTTTTAAAACGAATGGGCGAATCAGATATTAATAAATGGGAAATGTAACAATTTTACTTGACAATAGAAGTTTTGTGCATTATCTTAACACTGAAATGCTGAGTGAATCTTTGGATAATAACCTCAGTGGTCATCTCGGATGATACGAGCACCCCTTGTTGGGTGCTTTTTTTTGTTTAAATAAACAATACTTATAATGGAATCTGGCGACGTATTAAAATGATTCCTTTTACTGAGACTATTCCTGCAGAACAGAGGGATAAAAATCTTAGCAATAAACTGATTGCTGAAAACTCAGGTATTTTGAACTGGCTGATTAAAGGCTATGCAATGTGGAATAAAGAATGTTTGAAGGATGATCCGGATGCTGTTCGTGAAGCTAATGAGGAATACCGCTTTGATATGGATTCTGTTGGTACATTTGTGACTGAGTGTTTTGAAATGGATTCAAGTATGAAATGGAAGCTTGGGAATAAGATTCTTTATGATACTTATTTGAAATGGTGCAATAAGAATAACGAGCGGCCTCTTAGTCATAAGGGGCTTAGTATGCGTATGCAGGAGAAAGGTTTTAAGCGGTGTGTTTCTAACAGTCAGAGATTTTGGATGGGATTGGAGCTGCGGAATGAATGGCGGGTTTAAGGTGTGACTTTGCAAAAGGCTATCCCATTAGCGAGGGACTTACCCCTGAGCAAACCGGAGAGAGTTTGGAAGCTGATTACAAACTCGGAAATTAAATATATTATCGTCTAATATTCATTTCAGATTTATCAACCACGACATTTTCATAATTATTCTTTTTTAAAAAATATTCTAAGTTTTCTTTTGCTTTAGTTTCGTAAGAATTTGGACCTATATATATTTTTTTTATAGGTAATTTCTTATTTATTGTTTCCATACTATTAACAACAATATAAGGAATAAAAAGACCATTTCTAGTTCTAAATTCAGGATTGTTTTCTTTTTGTAATGTGAATCTATATTCATTTTCACAACTATGACCTGCTTGTTTGATTAAAGAATAAAAATATTGATAAACACGTTTGAACTCAGAAAATTTTTCGTCATCAAAATTATCATTCTCTATATTGAAAATACTATTCTTATCATATAACAGTGATGAATACTCAGTAATAATTTTATTTGCAATTTTTAATGTTTTTTCATTTTCATATAAAACAGGCCCATAATATAAATCTTTTGTTTCATTAAATTTATAAAACAAATTTATTAATTCTTCTATATCAAATTCGATACAATATGAATCTTTTGAACCATAATATGTCCATTGATGAATTGAATCTTTATCGGTTGAAGTTGAAAAAATATATTGATTTTTATGCGGAATTAATTCAGTTTCAAACTTTTCCCATTCATCTGTTGATTTTGTAAAAAAATTTCTAACATATGATTTTATGAATATTTCATCATTGATATCATTCATATAATTTCTTTCAGAAAGCCATAACGAATCATCTTTTATTATTCCAAATAATCCATTTATATCTGTAAAATGAAACAAACTTTCTTGAGAAACAAATAGTTTATTATTTTTTAAAACTCTTTTTACAATTTTATGAAACTTATCACTTTCTTTCATTTTCTATTTTTGAATATGAACAACTTTAATTATCTTAAGATTCATATTCTCCGTTTTCAATTTGATTAGCTAACATTACTGATAATTTAATATATTCACTTACTTCACTAAGATTGAATTGTGCATCACCTATATGCACAGCTTTATTTCGAATTTCTCGTAATTTATTATATGTATTTAACTGGTTACCATTAATAATTTGAAATCGATTTAAATATTGACCAAGTCTCAAAGGCGCTACCATATATGTTTTTTTAACCATTTCTGGGTCTTTTTTTTGTAAAGCATTAGATGCTGCGGTTTCAACTAAAAGCCAAGATTCAATTATTGCAGATCTAGGGGATATTTCGAGTAAACCAAAAAGTTTATCTTCTCTTGTTATTAACTTTTCATTATCTTTTTGAGGAATAGATTCGATATCAGCTTTTGAATTATCCATTAATTCTTTAATAGTTTTTGCAAATTCTACTTCAAAATCTTTATATTTAAATTTTTCAATTGAAGGAATTATTTTTATTATATATTTTCTAAAAAATATAAGGATTATAATAATTGATATTGGCCATGCAAGACTATTAATCAAGGAAGAAATAAATTCTAATATAGACATTTTTAACTCCGATTTTTCTTTGTTAATTAAAATAATACTGTAAATTAACGAAAATTCAAGACTTCTGGAAATGTATCTCAATTTAATATAGACATATTCAATTAAAAAAGGTATTTTTCCATAAAGTGTAGATTTCCACTTTCCCTGGGTTTTGTCCAGTAAGATTGTGTTTCTGCACTTTTTTTTATTATTATATTTTTTTGTCCAAAAAACGTTATTTCAAAAACAAATATTGACTCTTAAGATTGAAATTAAACCAAATTATAGGAGTCAAAATATGAAAATGAATCTAAATCAAATTTACATTCCTCACAAAAGTAATACCTGTTTTTCTAAAACAGGTAATCCTCTTTCAACGTATAATAGTTTAGTGGAAGCCCAACGGAGTGCGAATTATCAGTCTACTGCTAATAAGTTTACACCTTATTATTGTAATACTTGCGGTAAATATCATTTAAAACCTACTGAGTATTTTTGTAAAAAGACACTTTCTACATGTAATTGCAGAGATCACCAGGGAAATAAAAAAAATACATATGAAACTAGATTTGATGCAGAAAAAATGGTTAAAATACGAGAACAAGCTGGTATTACTTTATATGTATATGAATGTCCGGAAGGAAATGGTTTTCATCTTACAAGTAGTAAAGGATGGTAGACTATGGAAAAAATGCAATACGGAACAATTAGAATCGGACAAATAGTTAAATTACTCTCTGACAGTATCGGAATGGATGCACTTCTTTATAATGATTCAAATAAAGATAGTACAACAAAAATGATACAACGTCTTATTGAAGAAAAAGAAGGACGAATTGATAATCTTAGAAGATTTGAAGAATTAATAAAAGATTTTTGTAAAGATTCATTGATGAACAATGTAATAAATAAAGCCCATTCATATCTAATTACTTCATTATATTATGATATGCTTGCTTTAATTACAAAAACTAATCCTTATAATAACCCAACTCAAAAAGAAGTTGAATTACAGATAATGTATTGTTTGGCTTTGACTTATAGAGAGATATTCGACGATATTGCTTCCCGTGAACAAAAATTACCTGGAGACATATTACAGGAAACTCTTTATCTCTTTGATTTCTGGAAACCGACACATCATAGTAAAAATATTACATTAATAACTTCGTGTTTTGATTTTATTTTTTCAGAAATTAATAATAATAAAATTGATTTAATAAAATATTGGCAAGATTTCAAGGATGACTTAAAAAAGAATAACAAAAATAAAAAAAGTACTGATTATAAAAAAACAATCAATGACTGGTGTAATCAAAAAACAAAACCAAAGTGGAAAAATCTTAGCCCTATTTTAAAATCAGAATTACCTGATACAATTACTTTTAAGGAATATAAAGAAAACTATACAATTTTTAAAGCTAATTTATTTTCAGCTTATTTCTTTACAAATTTCTTTAACAGTCTTGAAGAACAAAATCTTGTTTCCCCAGAGTTTAAGGATATTGTACAAAATGGTATAAGATGGTTCTGTTGGTATGCTTTTGAAAATAATTGTGATTTTACAATATATAAAGATTATGAAGTACAAAATCCAATGTTTACATTAATGAGATTTTTAGTACATCCATCTGCAAAAAATCGAAATTTATTAAGTGAATATATTATAGATGCCTTTGATAAAGAATTAGGTATGACTCCTTTAGGAATGTATGAATGCAAATCAATTTACTATATTCCTCCAGAAAGAATTCATTTTCCAGTTATTAATTATTTTGAATTACAAAACGACTTAGATATTAACTCAATTATTGTGCAAACAAATATTCAATTATCAACTTGGAAAGATTTTGGAATCTTTACGAATAAGATAATTAAAAGAGAAGATTTAGAATATGCATTAACGATTCCTATAATGGGTGATTGCAAAAAATTCTATTATAACTGGTTCATGGGAAAATATTATGTGCTTTGTCATGAATTTGAAAAAGGATTAGATTTTTATAAAAACGCTTTTGAATATAAATATTATGGTGGTAAAGTTTTATCTATGTATTTAGAAGAATTTGTAGTTCTTATGCAAAAGTGTAAGGAAAAGAAAACGGAATTAAATCATATTCTAGATTGGGCGAATGCATTGAGACTTTATATATATGAAACTGATAAAGATGAAAAAAATCGTCTTAGCTTAAGAAATAATTTTGAAGAAGTTTTTCCAGAAGAGGCATTTATAAAATAAAAAGTCTATTTATCCAACATACGAAATGGTTTCAAAACAACGGAATTAACTTGTATAAATAGACTTTAGGATATTTTATTTATTTTTTTTGCAAACGTTTTGCCAAATACTTTTATCTATATTTTCTGGAGGATCATTTTCATCAGGACAGTATTTTGCATCTGAAAAAGGTGTAGGGGAATAATCTGATGATTCTGTTACTGCATAACCACTTTTTTCAAGTTTCTTTTTGTCTTTATCTGATAATGGATTATATAAATTCGGTATTACATAACTTTTTTTATTTATGTCTTCGTTAATGGCTTTTACAACATTTTTAGCTTTTTCTTCTGAAGTCGTAAAAAACTCCTTAGTGTTGCTTATTCTTTCTTCCGCAAGACAGTCATGAGCATATTTTTCAAGTTGACTATTTGCTGGAGTTTCCGTAATCGAAACTGTTTGAAAAGGCATTGGAACAGGTGTCTCTTTATTCATAGATTCGATTCTTTCATTCGGATCTTCTTTACCAGTTCGGCCTATTTTGATAATAGGTTTATTATCTAGATTGTAGGCAGGATTCTTTAATATATAAACAGAACCTTTTTTTTGAAGATTATAAGTATTATTCATTATAAACTCCTTTCATTTATAAATTAATATTTTTTTGTTTATACGGCTATATATAAAAATATTTTTTTAATATTTTTCCCCGTGCCCCTAAATTGATCGCAGGCAGAATAAATGTACTGTCCCGGCAATTTTGTTATAAAATCCATTTTTGTAATTCTTTTAATATTTCATAAAAAGTACGTATAAAGTGTACTTTACGATAGATAATGTACGCATGTTTAAGGCTATTTCAATTTAATATAGAAGGAAAACGCTATAAATGAAATCTTTTGAAACTGTTTATAATGAACTTGAAGAACTTTTTATCAAGAAGTTGCCAGAATATATTGAAAAGATAAATAAGGAGCATAATGACGGTTTAATTATTAAACCATTTGAAAATACAAGCATGGAGGAAAACTGTATTAAGCAGCCTTGTTTTAAGCTTAAGTTTACAAGTGGAGAATATTCAGAAAAAGACAGGATTATTGAAAAGAAAGTGTTTAATGTCTGTTTGGAAATTATACTGCAATCTCAATTAGAAAAGAAATCTATTATGGTCTTCCGATATGTAGAGGCAATATCAAATTTATTTTTTTGAAACTGAAACTGTATTCTCATATAGGATTGATAGACAATTAGAAAACAAAATATATATTCGAATTATCCAGGAATCTTATTCAGATTCGATTTGTTTTTGAAACAAATCTTTTACATATGAATATTCACTTTTAATCTTCCGTAGAAAATATCACCAGGTTTACAGGCGGTTGTGTATGTCATCTTTTTACTCCGATGTTTTATATAGTATATTTATAAAAATGAAACTATGAAGTAAGAAAATAAGGCAGGACGAGATAATACTATATAAACTCAATTTTTTATGCTATCTTATGAGTATGGGGAAAATATAAAAATGATTACTGGCGAAATCAAAAACAAAATCGATAACATTTGGCAAAAACTTTGGGCGGCTGGAATGGCTAATCCGCTGACTTGTATTGAGCAACTTTCTTATTTAATGTTTATCCGCTCGCTTGATGATATTGAGATTGAAACTGAACAGAAAGAAAATATGATGGGCATGAAGGGTAATCATATTTTTGATGAAAGCCAGCAGAAGCTCCGCTGGAGCAAGTTTAAGAATCTTAGCCCTGATGAAATCTTTTCTTTAATGAAAGATGAAAAGAACGGCATTTTTGCATTCATTAAGAATATGCACGGAAACAATGAAAGTGCATTTGCAAAGTTTATGAAGGATGCTACTTTCCAGATTCCAGCCCCTCAGGTTTTAGTAAATGTAATTGCAGGACTCGATGAACTTTATGAAAACGACATTCAAGACCAGGATATGCTCGGCGATATCTACGAATATATGCTCGACAAACTTAGTGCATCTGGTCAAAATGGACAGTTTAGAACTCCTGCACAAATCAGAAATCTTATGGTAAATCTTATTCAGCCAACTCCAGATGACTGCATTTGTGACCCTGCCTGCGGTACAGCCGGCTTCCTGATTTCTGCTGCAAATTATGTTCGTGAACACAATGCAAACAAGATGAATGATAAGCAATGGGATCATTATATGAAAGGTCTTGTTACCGGTTACGATACCGATATGACAATGCTTCGTATTAGTACAATGAACCTTATGCTCCACTCTATAACCAATCCGACAGTTGAATATCAGGACGGTGTAAGTAAGGCAAATCAGATTGAAGGTCAGTATGATGTGATTCTTGCTAATCCTCCTTTCACAGGAACTGTAAACGAATCGACAATCAATCCTAATTTACTTGATGTTTGTAATACAAAGAAAACAGAACTTCTTTTCGTAGCTTTATTTATCCGTATGCTTAAGAAAGGTGGCCGCTGTGCTTGTATTGTTCCTGACGGAGTTTTGTTTGGTTCATCAAATGCACATAAAGCTCTTAGAAAAGAACTTGTTGAAAATCATCAGCTCCAGGCTGTAATCAGCATGCCTAGTGGTGTGTTCAAGCCTTATGCCGGAGTAAGCACAGGTATTCTTGTTTTCACAAAGACAGGGGCTGGTGGAACAGAAAACGTCTGGTTCTATGACATGAAAGCTGACGGCTATTCGCTTGATGATAAACGCCAGCCAATTGAGGCAAATGACATTCCTGATATCATCAAACGCTTTCACAATCTTGAAGCAGAAAAAGACAGAAAGCGTACTGAACAGAGTTTCTTTGTTCCAAAGTCTGAAATTATTGCAAACAACTATGACCTTTCTATAAACAAGTACAAAGAAGTTGTTTATGAGAAAGTTGAATATCCAAAGCCAGCTGTTTTAATTTCTGAAATTGAAGAATTGCAGAAAGAAATTACTTCTGATTTGTCTGAGCTAAAGAAGATGCTTGAAGACTAATCAAAGAAAAAAGTGCGATACCGTCGCACTTTTTGAACATGAAACTTGGAGAATAAACAATGGCCAAAGAACTTTTACCAAATGATACAGAATTTAAAACATGGATTACTCAAATAAAAAAGCAAGTTCGAGGGGCTCAGATTAAGGCCAGCATAGCTGTAAATGAAGAAATGCTGGAACTTTATTGGAATATCGGTAAAGATATTTCAGAAAGAAATTTTGAGAAATCTTACGGAAGCAAGTTCTTTGAAAAAACAAGTTTGGAATTAAAGACAGAATTCCCAGACGCACAGGGCTTTTCAGAGCGAAATCTTCGTTATATGAAAAGATTCTATATGTTCTATACTGAAAAATTGCACCAAGTTGGTGCAGAATCTAGGCAAATTCGTCACCAGCTTGGTGACGAATTCAAAGACACTCTATTTACAATCCCATGGCGACATCATATAGAAATATTTACACGAGCAAAATCGATTGATGAAGCTTTGTTTTTTATTTCAAAAACAAAAGAAAACGGCTGGAGCCGTGCAATGCTCATCAATATGATGGACACAAAGCTTTTTGAACCCCGTGGAAATACAATTAATAATTTTGCATTTACACTTCCTGAAAATGAAAGCGAATGGAAGACGGTAAGACTTGGCGATGTGTGTGAGATTGCGGAGAAATAAAAGATGGAAAATGAAATGATTATTCAAAACAACATCGAAAGCAAGATTCTTTCTCTTCGTGGCAAGCAGGTGATGATTGACCGAGATTTGGCAGAACTTTACGGAGTGGAAACAAAACGACTGAATGAACAGGTCAAGCGCAATATCGAACGTTTTCCTGCAGAATTTTGTTTTCAACTAACAGCAACAGAAAAAGCCGAACTGGTCGCAAATTGCGACCGCTTCAATCCGCTCAAACATTCAACAACAGAGCCTTACGCCTTCACTGAACACGGAGTTACAATGCTTGCAGCGGTGCTTAAAAGCGAAACTGCTGTAAAAGCTAGTATTCAAATTGTAAAAGCATTTGTCGCAATGCGTCATTTTCTTGCTTCAAACGCACAGATTTTTGAAAGGCTGGATTTTATTGAGCGAAGGCAAATTTCAGGCGAGCTTCATCAAAAAGAAGCAGACAGGCGCATAGACGAGCTTTTCACGCTCATGGATAAATATAAAATTGACGAAAAGCAGGGCATTTTCTTTCAAGGTCAGATTTTTGATGCTTATGCAAAGTTCGAAAGTTTTATTGCGCAGGCGAAAAGCGAAATTGTTTTGATTGACGGCTATGTGGATTTGTCTGTTCTGGAGCGATTGGCAAAGAAAAAGAACGGCGTGAACGTAACGATTTACACCGACACAAAAACAAAACTGACCTCGCAAGACGTGCAAAAGTTCAATGCACAATATCCGACGATGACCGTGAAGCACACGACAAAAATGCACGACCGTTTTTTGATAATTGACAATGCGGTTTTGTACCACGTCGGCGCCAGTCTTAAAGATTTGGGCAAAAAGTGCTTTGCGTTCGAGATTCTTGACAGCTCGTTGATTAGTGCGATTTTTCAGAACTTGTAAGAATGGAGAATTGAGAATGGAAAAGTGGAAAACGGTAAGGCTGGGGGATGTGTGTGAACAGATTCGAGGCGTATCATATAAACCTGCTGATTTACATAATGAATTAGATGATAATTCAGTAATACTGTTAAGAGCAAACAACATTTTTGGAGATGCCTTAAATTATGATGAATTGGTTTATGTTGATAACAAGAAAGTCTCTGATTCCCAATATCTTAAAAAAGGGGATATTTTAATCTGTGCATCAAGTGGAAGCAAAAATCTTGTGGGAAAAGCCGCCTGTCTTGAGGAAGATAGAAAACTAACTTTTGGTGCATTTTGTAAGGTTCTTCGGACAGATTCTGTAAATCATGGATTCTTTAAGCATTATTTCTTCTCACCAAGTTATAGATCGACTATTTCAAGTCTTTCCGCTGGTGCAAATATAAATAATATTAGAGCAGAAGATTTGGATAATCTTTTAATCCCACTTCCGTCACTTGAAGAGCAAAAGCACATTGCCGCCGTGCTGGACAAATGCACTGCGCTCATCGCAAAGCACAAGCTCATGCTCGAAAAATACGATACACTCATCAAATCCCGATTTATCGAGATG
>DGWD01000021.1 GCA_002395155.1 Treponema sp. UBA4267 | reverse complement strand
ATGAAAAGCTTATGGATAAAATAAAATATCTGCCTGTCTCAAATCCACTTGTCTGCATTTTTTCTCTCAGCGGTTTTTCAGATTATGTAAGAGAAAATGCACAGAACTGTAAATTGATTGAAATTGATGATATGTACAATAGTGCTGTATAAAAAAAACTCGTCCAATTGACGAGCTTATCTTTGAGACTGACACGATTCGCCGCGACGGTGGCAAACCTCCTTGTTTGCTCCCTCTGCGGCGCCTGCGTTCACTAAACTCGACCTCCTGTCGAGTTTGCCTCAAAAAAGGCTCCGACACGGCTCGCCTTTTATGAGGTCGTTCAAAGAAACGATGAATCTAAAAAATTGCTCCAAGTCTTCGCAATTATTTTTTAACGATTCTTCAATTTTCATTGGGTTCGAATCGTGTATCACCAATCCATCATTTTTTCAGGTTAAATAAAAAAAAGTCCGCCATTTAGACGAACTTTTCTGCTTTGAGACTGACACGATTCGAACGTGCGACCCTCACCTCCGCAGGGTGATGCTCTAATCCAGCTGAGCTACAATCTCATACATGAGTGCAGTAGAACTGCCTTTCTCGGAAGCGACAGGAGTTGAACCTGCCCACCCCTTACGGAAGTGACGGATTAGCAATCCGTTGTATTACCGCTCTACCACGCTTCCATATAAAAAAATCGGAGCGAGAGGGATTCGAACCCCCGGACCCGTGAAGATCAACGGTTTTCAAGACCGCCCCAGTACGACCGCTTTGGTATCGCTCCAATAAGTGTTATTAATTTATAAGTTTTACTGATTTATGTCAATAGAAACTATATAATTTTTAAAAAAAAATTATATATTGACTTTAGATTAATTGATTCTTAAATTTAAAGTATAAATATTATTCGGAGGTTTTTATGAAACGATGGTTCTTGTATGAAGGTATTTTACTTGCTGTATTGGGCTTGCTTTTAATTATTTTCCCAACTTTTTGGGTAAAGCTTGTAGTAATTCTTTTAGGAATTGGTTCAATTGGTTATGGAATATACAGTCTTAAATACACAAAATCTCTGTATAAAGATACTCATTATGAACGTTCAATACTCATAAAAAGCATTTTAAGTATTGCAATTGGTTTCCTTGTAGTAGTATTCCCTCTGTTTTTTGCAAAAGCAGCCTGGACTGTAATGATGTGGATTCTTATTATATATCTGATTGCTACAGCTGTTCTTGGTTTCTATGCGGCTTCATTGTTAAAAGATACAGGAATTGAAAGAAAGCGTTACTTTATCGAAAATATAATTCTTCTTGTAATTGCAATTGCTCTGATTTTACTTTCGCCAGAAGCTCTTGGAAAAGTAATTATCAGAATTGTTGGAATTGCTTCAATGGTATTAGGTTTAGGTCTTGTAATTTATGATCTTGCATCTAAAAAAGATGTAACTGTAGTTTCTGAATATGTAGATACTACTGATACTACAGATTCTTCTGATTCAGATGAATAATTGAAAATCAAAGCATTTAAATGCTAGTATAAGGGGATGGCTAAGTTTACTTTTAGTCATCCCTTTTTTTATATTTCAAAGGATAATCAAAACTGGAGTCCAATTTTATAAAATGAAACGATTGTTTTACTCTCTCATCATCATTTCTAGTTTATTTTTAATTTCTTGTAGCGATAAAATTATGGGGTATTCAGTACTTTTATGGAATATTCCAGAGCAGGAAATGCAGGCCGGTCAGGTTCTTCCTGTATATATTAAATCGAATATTTCGCATGTTTATGTTGTTTCTAATGTTGCTGGTGAAAAATTTGAAATTCCTCTTTGGCAGCTTACAGAGCCTGTAAAAAAAAGCAAAGTTAAGGCTCTTGTAGAAAAATATTCCGAAAATGCCCATACCTATGCTTCTGTAAAACTTGATGGACTTCCATGTCGTGCAGAACCTGTAAATACTGCAAAACAAGTTTACCGTCTTCGTAAAGGTGAAATTATTAAAATTCTGTACAAGGGAAATGGTGCCAAACCAATGGCTGGTAAGAATGCTCTGGAAGGCGACTGGTACAGAATTCTTACTGATGATGGAACTTTAGGCTGGTGTTTTTCTTACAATCTTAATCTTTATGAAACAGATGCTAGTGGAGCCCGTATTGGTGGTCAGGAAATTGTTGAAGAGGAGGAAGAAGATAAAGCTTATGTTCAAATTTGTCAGAATGTCTGGTATCCGGAATATTTCCGTTCAATGATTGATTCAAAGGATATTGATATTTCAAAACTTCATCCATCTTATAAATTTGCAATTGATACAGAAAATAATAAGGTTACTTTAAATACTCTTTCAATTCACGAAAACTGGAATTACGAAGGTTATACAAAGACTGATGACCGTGAATATACATTAAAAAATATTCCAATTAAGATTATTTATAAAAATTCAGCTTTCATTGTTCTTCGCTATACAGATGCAAGTGGAAAACCTCAAGATTTGAACTTTGTGACAATTTCAGATGATATTACCGAAATAATTACAGCAGAAAAAGAAAGGCGTTCAAAATCATATTCTGAACTTGTAAAGCATGGCCCAGAATATTCAAGTTCAAACTACGGTAATCTTACTTTCCAGTCAGATGGAGTGATTAAGTGGACAGGATTTAAACTTCTTGTTCCTTCAATTATTGAAGCTGGTTCACGAAGTAGTGGTTCTGCAAGCGTTAAGTATTCTTTATCAAAGAATTTACAGTCTTCTTACGACGGAGTTGTTACATTTAAGTTTGAAGCTTCGTCATCAGAAGTAAACTTCCTTTATAAACTTGAAGATGGTGGTTTAAGACTGGAAGATACTTCTAGCGCAGTCTTCAAGGGTAATCAGGTTACTAGCCGCAGTGCAAGTCCTGTAATCATTTATTTTAAGAAAAAGCAGTAATTATGGCATTTGTTCAATTTTCCCAGGTGTCTCTGGCTTTTGGTGATAGAGACATCTTAAAAAACGTTACTATTAATTTACAGACAGGTTCAAAAGTAGCTCTTACAGGGGCAAATGGAGCCGGTAAATCAACATTAATTAAGGTTCTTGCAGGTCTTGTAAAGCCTGATTCTGGTTCCAGAGCTGTTCAAAAAGATTCGAGAATTGCCTATCTTCCTCAGAGTGGACTTACTCACCATGGTTGTACACTTAAAGAAGAAGCTGATAAAGCATTTGAGTTTGGTTATGAATTGCAGCATCAAATTGATCAGTTGGGTGAAGAAGTTCAGAAAGGGCAGGGGAATACTGATGCCCTTCTTATTCGTCAGGCTGAATTAATTCAGGAACTTCAGGATTCACAATGGGATCGTCGCGATGCAATGGCAGAATCGGTCTTGTTGGGTCTTGGTTTTAGCCGCGAAGATTTGAACCGAAAAACAGAAGAATTTTCGGGTGGATGGCAGATGCGTATTGCCCTGGCCAAAGCCCTTATGCAAAATCCAGATATTTTACTTTTGGACGAACCAACCAACTACCTGGATATTGAGGCCCGCAGCTGGCTGGAAAGCTTCCTCCAAAACTACAAGGGTGGTTTCCTCCTGGTTAGCCACGACCGATACTTTTTGGATGTAACAATCAACGAGGTTTACGAACTTTTCAACGGAGATCTTAAAAAATATCCGGGCAATTTTAGTCATTATGAAAAAGTCCGTCAGGTTGAACTTCAGACTTTAATCGCTGAGTATGAACAGCAGCAGCAGGAAATAAATAAACTTGAAGATTATATAAACCGTTTTGGTGCAAAAGCGACTAAGGCTGCTCAGGCTCAGGAGTACCAGAAGCGACTTGATAAAATGGTTCGCATAGAAATTCCTGAAAGTCTTAAAAAAATACATTTTTCATTTCCTCCAGCCCCACATGCCGGCCGTCTGGTTTTGCGTCTCAAGGATATATGTAAGTCCTACGACGGAAGCCGTAAAGTTCTAGATAATCTGGAACTTACTCTTGAAAACGGCGAGAGACTTGTTGTGGCAGGGCGAAACGGAGCTGGTAAATCAACCTTACTCAGAATTATTGCCGAAGAAGACAAGGATTTTACAGGTCAGATAATTCCTGGCTCTGGTGTACAAATTGGGTACTTTAGCCAGGATAACGCCGAAACAATTAAGGGTAAGGAAACTATTCTTGAATATCTGGAAGAGAGGGCTCCTCTTGAACTCATTCCAAAACTTCGCGATATGCTGGGTGCTTTCCTCTTCCGTGGTGATGATGTTTACAAGTCATTGGATGTACTTTCTGGTGGAGAAAAATCTAGAATCGCTCTTTTGCAACTCCTTTTGAGTCCGGTAAACCTTCTTGTACTCGATGAACCAACTAACCATTTGGATATTCATTCTAAGGATGTTTTGCTTAAGGCTCTGGAATCTTTTGGTGGAACTGTCGTTTTTGTTAGCCATGACCGTGGTTTTATAGAAGAATTGGCAACAAAAGTTCTTCATCTTGAACCTGGAAAGTTCAAATATTACCCTGGAAATTACCAGTATTATATTGAACAGGTAGAAAAACAGTCTGCTGGTGAAAATCTTTCTCTTGGCTTAGGCCATTCACCAGAAAATTCGGCAAAACAAAATGAAAGCTCTTCATCTTCTAATGGTGATGCTCTTCGTAACGTCCCTGAGGCTGCTTCGGAAACTAAACTTTCCTGGGAAGAACAGAAAAAACGTGATGCAGAAAAACGAAAGGTAGAAAAAGAAGTTTCTAAGCTTGAAGCAGAAATTGAAGAGCTTGAAAATAAAAAATCTGAACTGGAAGCAAAAATGGGGAATCCTGAAGTTTATTCAAATGGCGAAAAGGCTAAGGCTGTTCAGAGCGAAATAAATGCCTTAATCAGTCAGATTGATCAGAAAACTCAGGCTTGGGAAGAAGCATCTGAAAAATTGATGGAGTTTTAAAATGGAAATAGAAAAAGCCCTTTATCTTATTCCGGTAACACTTGGAGAAACTTCAATTGAGCAGGTTCTTCCATCTTATAATCACGATGTAATAGTAGGAATAAAACATTTTATTGTTGAAAATATCCGCTCGGCAAGACGGTTCTTAAAAAAGGTAGAAAAATCAATTGATATAGATGAATTGACCTTTTACGAACTTAATCGTCATACAGACCGAAAATTTATTGGCCAATATCTGGAGGCTTTGAAAAAAGGTCAGCCAGTAGGAATTATAAGTGAGGCAGGTTGTCCTGCTATTGCGGACCCAGGTGCAGACGTAGTAGCTCTTGCTCAGCAAAGTGGGTTTAAGGTTGTGCCTTTGGTTGGGCCTTCATCCATCATCATGTCGGTTATGGGCAGCGGATTTAACGGTCAGTCTTTTGCTTTTAATGGCTATCTGCCGGTAGAAGTTCCGCAGCGAATTAAGGCTTTGAAAAAACTGGAAAATAAAGTTTGGAATGATGATCAGACTCAACTTTTTATTGAAACTCCTTACCGAAATGCAAAAATGTTTGAAACTATTGTGAATAATCTTAAACCTCAGACAAAACTTTGCGTGGCTGCTGGTATTACCTGTCCGGAAGAATATATAAAAACAAAAACTGTTGCCCAGTGGAAAAAAGAAAAATTGCCGGATTTGGGAAAAATTCCTGCAATCTTTTTAATTGGTAAATAAAGAGATAAAGAAATAATGAAATTATGTTGTATAAAACATTTTTTTAGAGACGGTTGGATTTTTTTTTAGTATACTTAACATATGGAAACTGAAAAATACGATTATATTGTAATTGGTGCTGGTCCTGCAGGACTCGCAAGTGCCCAGTATGCAGCTCGTGGTGGCTTAAAAACTCTTGTTCTAGATATGGCTGGTCCTGGTGGTCAGGTGCTACAGATTAATGAATTGGAAAATTACCCTGGTGTTTATCCAATTGTAAATGGTAGCGATTTTATGATGAATATGGGTGCTCAAGCCCAGGCCTTTGGTGCAAAAATTGAAATGGCCAATGTATCTTCAATTGATAAAAAGGGAGATCTTTTTACTGTTCTTACTAAAAAAGCGGCTTATGAATCTCCTTATTTATGTATTGCAACTGGAGCTATTCATAGAGAATTGGGAGCCAAGGGTGAAGCTGAATTAAAAGGACGTGGTGTTTCTTACTGTGCTGTTTGTGACGGGCCTTTTTTCAGAAACAAGAAGATTTATGTAATTGGCGGTGGAGATTCTGCCTGCTCAGAAGCCATTTATCTTTCTACTTTATCAAAGGATGTTTCTATTGTTCATAGACGCGATTCCTTCCGTGCTCAAAAGGCCGTTGTAGATAAGATGCTGGCTGCCGGTGTAAAGCCTGTTTATGATTCTGTGGTAAAATCTATCAATGGTACAAACAAGGTAGAATCAATTACTTTGCAGAATGTAAAGACTGGCCAGGAAACTACTGTAGAAACAGATGCCGTATTCATTTTTACAGGAATGTTGCCTCAAACCGAGCTTGTTGAAATGCTTGAAAAAGATTCTGCCGGTTATATAAAAACCAACGAAGAAATGGAAACTGCTGTTCCAGGACTTTTTGCAGTTGGTGATGTTAGAAGCAAGTCCTTCCGTCAGGTTGTAACTGCCGTTAGTGATGGTGCTATAGCGGCCCACAGAGCCTGCGAACTTAAATTACACAGTAAAAAGTAAAATAAAAAAATGAAAAGTGGGAAAATTACAAAAATGTCCGTAAAAAAATCTATCTGTCTCTTTGCCCTTTTGTTTGGTCTTTCTTCTGTTTTTGCTTTAGATTTCTGGACTGACATGCCAAACGAGCAGCTTGCCAGAAAGATTACCGACCAGATGACCGATACAGAACTCCTGTCCCAGACCTTTATGTTTGGTTGGGCTGGTGCAGAACCTCCAGAACTGCTTTATCAGTGGGTTAACAGAGGTCTTGGTAGTGTAAAGGTTTTTGGATGGAATACAGACGATATTCATCTTGTAGCTCAATCCATTACTTCTTTGCAGAAGGCTGCCGGTAAGGGACGTTTTAAGATTCCACTTTTTGTAGCGACTGACCAGGAAGGTGGGTGGATTCGTCACGTTAAAGGCGATACCTCCATTACTCCTGGAAACATGGCTATTGGTGCCGGCGGTTACCCTGCAGATTCCTGGTATACAGCCTATTACATCTGCCAGGAAATTAAGGACTTGGGAATCAATATGAACTTTGCCCCTACAATTGACCTTTTTACAGATCACGATTCTACAATCATTGGTACCCGTGCCTTCAGCGATGATCCTGTAACAACTGGTATTCTTGGCTCTGCCTTTGCCGCAGGTTCAAGTGCCGCAGGTGTAATTCCTACAGTAAAACACTTCCCTGGTCATGGTGATACAAGCTTAGATTCGCATGGAAAACTTCCTGTAATTGATATAGATTTCAACACCTTCAAAAATCGTGAACTGGTACCATATATCTATTTAATTCGCGAAAATGTCCCAGCCGTAATGTCAGGTCATCTTAGTTTTCCTCAAATTGAAACTTCCGGGGCACCAGCTTCTTTATCAAAATACTTCCTTACCGATTTACTTAGAGGTCAGTTGGGTTACAAGGGTCTTATTATTACAGATGATATGATGATGGTGGGGGCTACTATTTATGCAGGTTCCCTCTCCGAAGCTTTTAAGATGGCCTTGGAAGCTGGAAATGACATCATTCTTTCATCTACCACCGCCCGCTTAAACGAAAGCCTGTGGACAAAGAATCTTGAACTTATGACCACCGATCCAGATTTCCGCGAAAGGGTAAAAGATGCCGCCTATCATGTAATAAAGGCTAAACTGGATTATTTCAAATCTGAAAATGCAGCCCCTCTTTATCCTGATCCTAAAAAAGTTGACCAGGATATTCCAAGCCGCGAAGGAGAAAAGTTCTTTTTGGAGCAGGCCTGCCGTTCTGTTACAGTACAAAAAAAAGGAACTATGCCTCTTACAAAAGATAATGCCGGTCGAGTTCTTTTGTTAGGTTCTTTATCTTCCTTCTTCCAGGCAGGAAAGCAGCGTTACCCAGATTCTGCAGAACTTCATTTTAATTATGATACAGGACCAAACGAAACTCTTTGGGTTATAGAACAAAAATTGCCTGCCCTTACAAATTACGACACAATAATTGTATGTGTTTCAAGCGAAAATCATTTGAAAATTGCTGAATATTATAAGGATAAAGGAAAAAGGATTGTTTTACTGGCTAATATGTCCCCAACTCTGGTAGAAAATATAGACTGGGCCGATACAATTCTTCTTGGTTACAGCTGGCGTTGTGATTATTCAATCAAGGCTATGCTGGCTGCTCTAAATGGAGAATTTGTTCCTTCTGGAGTAAAGCCTTATAAAGATTAATTAAAATCAGGGATTTTTTTAAGTTTGGTGTATTTGGCATCATAATTATGGGTGCTTGGTCTTAATCCCATAATTCTTTCATTTTCGGCCTGTAACTGGAACTTAATCATCTGTTTAAATGCATCCATCATTGGTTCTGGATTAATTTCCTTATCAACAAAATCAATAGACTGCATTTCTTTTATAAAATAGTAGCAGCTTTCTATTGTAGAAATGTATTCGGGACGAGGTTCATGCTTAAAAGTGAAAATTGAACGATAGTCACCATAAAAGGAAACTCTAGGAAGTTCCAGTAAAAATGGATTATGTTCAATAATTTTTCTGGCACAGAACCAGGTGGCATCTAAAATTAAGACCAGAAGTTTTTTATTTCCAATTGCATCCTTAAAACCTTCTCTTTTTGCGGTCCAAGCTTCTTCACCGGGATACATCATAACTGGAAAGTACTGAGGATCGTGTAAAAGTTCCTGAAGCCTTTTATTATGACTAAATTCCAATCCTACAATTATTTCAGAGTCCTTAAGAGAAATGTGAGCAATATTTCCGGTTCCGGTTCTCTGTCGCTTAAATTCTTTTGTGTGCATTAAAAAAACAAATTTAATACCGGTATCAATTTCTTTTGTGTATTTACAAAGACAGACTGAAACTGGTTTGAAACATCGCATGCATCTTTCGCTCATAAACCATATCATACCGGATTAAGAAAAAAAATGAAATCTACTAGTTCTACGCGATTGACAAAAACGTCCTAAATGTCATAATTGCAACAAGTATATCTAAGGAGTTATCAATGAATTTTGCACATGATTTTTTAGTTGAAGACAGAGAGTATAAGGACTATGACGACTTTTCAAAACATTGTCGCTTAAAGGCTCCAAAAGATTTTAACTTTGCCTACGATATTATTGACCGATATGCTAAAGAAGCCCCTGAAAAAAAGGCCTTGGTTTGGATTGATGATAATAGTGATGAAGCTAAGGTTTTTACATTTACAGATATTTCTCGTGAATCAAAAAGAGCTGCTTACTGGCTTTCGTTAAAAGGAATTAAAAAGGGTGATACAGTTATGCTGGCCCTTCGCCGCCGTTATGAATGGTGGATTCTTGTACCAGCCCTTCACAGAATTGGTGCAATTGTAATTAATGCTACAGATCAGCTTTTGCAGGCAGATATTGAATACCGAACAAATGCTGCTGATGTAAAAATGATTATTTCTTACGATAATCCACATATTCTGGGTGAAATTGAAAAGGCTATGGCTAAATCTCCAACTGTAAAATTCCTTGTTACTGTTGGACCAGAAAGAGAAGGCTGGATTTCTTTCCATAAAGAATACGAAACTCTTGATCCTGAATTCCCACGTCCAGTTGGAGAAGCCGCTACTCACAACGATGATCCACTTTTGATTTACTTTACATCAGGAACATCTGGTTATCCAAAAATGGTTTTGCAGGATTATCTTTATCCTATTGGTCATATTATGACTGCAAAATACTGGCATGGAGTTGTTGATGATGGTCTTCATCTTACAATCGCCGAAACTGGTTGGGCAAAAGCGTCATGGGGAAAAATCTATGGTCAGTGGATTTGTGGTACAGCCCAGTTCGTTTACGATATGAACATGCTTAAGCCAGATAAAATGCTCCAGATGATTTCTAAATACGGACTTACAACTTTCTGTGCTCCACCAACCGTATATCGTTTCTTAGTTCGTCAGGATCTTTCAAAATATGATTTGAGTAAGTGTCAGCGTTTCTCCACCGCCGGAGAAGCTTTGAACGGTGAAGTTTTTGAAAAATGGCTGGAAAAAACTGGAAAGAAAATCTACGAAGGATACGGTCAGTCTGAATCAACAGTAATTTGCGGAAACTTCATGGAATATTCAGAAATTAGACCTGGCTCTATGGGGCGTGCAAATCCATGTTATGATATTTCTGTTCTTAATCCTAATGGAAAACCTGTTCCAAATGGTGAAGCCGGAGAACTTTGTATAAATGTTTCAAATGGTCGTCCTTTTGGTCTTTTAAAAGGTTACTACAAAGATGTTTCATTAACAGCAGAAGCTTTTGATGGTGGCGTTTATCATACTGGCGATAACGTTTACATGGATGATGATGGATATGTTTGGTTTGTAGGTCGTAAAGACGATATCATCAAGTCTTCTGGTTACAGAATCAGTCCATTTGAGGTTGAATCAATTTTACAGAAACACCCTGCTGTACTTGAATGTGCTGTAACTGGTGTAGAAGATAAAAAACGCGGTATGGCAGTTAAAGCTACAATTGTTCTTTCTGCAGATTATGCTGATAAGGATCCTAAAGAAATGGAACTTATTATGTCAAACTTTGCTAAAGAAAATACTGCTATGTACAAGTGTCCTCGTATCTATGAATTTGTTAAGGAATTACCAAAAACTATTTCTGGAAAAATTCGTCGTGTAGAAATTCGCGAAAAAGATAAGGGTAAGGATGCTGATAAAATTAAACAGGACTTCTAATCAGTTTTGAAAAAAGCCTTATATTTACTAAGTTTGACATTCGTATTTTTCTCGTGTTCTATTAAGTATGAAGATGTAATTAATACAGAAGAAGCAACTCCTGAACTTGTATTCCAAAATACTAAAATGTCCAGGTATGAAAATGATAAACTTACGGTAGAAATGAAGGCTGAACTTTTGGAACAGTATAAAAACTCTCCAGAAACTTATGGAAAGAATCTTTCTTTTTCCGCTTATGATAAAGAGGGCCAGCTTTCTACCCAGGGCTCTTGTGGTCTTATTATGGCCGATACAGATAAAGAACTTTATGAACTTTATGATAATATTGAGTTGATTAATAATTCAGAAAAGATAAAGTTTTTTGCAAATGTGCTAAAATGGAACAGTAAAACAGAACAGCTTATTGGTGGAAAAGGTGATATGGTTCAGGTAGAAAAAGAAGACGCCATTATTCGAGGAACAGGTTTTTCTGCTTCTGGAGTAAGTAAAAGTTTTTCTTTTAGAGGGACTGTTACAGGCGAAATCGAAACCAATGCCGAAAAAGAATCTGAACCCACAACCGAAACCGAAAACAAATTAGAATGAAAAAAGTTATATTAATTTTTACAATTGGTCTTGTATTTCTAAATCCTCTTCTAGCAGAAAAAATTACCTTTTCGGCAAATTCGATGACTGGAAAGGCGGGCGACACAAATACAGCAACAAATCTTTCTGGTAATGCCTATGTAAAAACCGAAACCATGGAAATAAGTGCTGATAATCTGGAACTTTTTGGCGAGGATTACCAGAATATTAAGGCTTCTGGAAATGTTTCTGGAAAAAATCTTGAAACCCATATGGATTTTACCTGCGATTTATTAGAGTACGATCGCACAACCAAAATTGCCCTCTTGCAGGGAAACGTAAATCTAATAGATAAAGATAATGATGTTGAAGCTAGTGCTCAAATTATTGAGTACGATCAGAATACAGAAATTGCAGTGCTTCAAATAGATATAAATCTTAAGCAGGAAAATAATATTTGTTCATCATCTTATGCTGTATATTATAAAGAAGAACAAATGCTTGAACTTTCTGGAAATGCTCAGGTAAAAAAAGATGATGACACTTTTAGGGCTCAGTTTATTTCTTTTAATATGGATACCCAGGACATTACTTTGGGCGGAAATGTAAAAGGTTCTGTTACTGATAGAAAAGAAATTCCTGCAGAAGGCCTAGCAGATGATGAAGATTCTAAAAAGCCTGAAGAACCTTCCGAACCTATCCAGGAAAATGTAAATTCAGAAGATAAAAATAAAAAGGAGATTCGATAGATGGACGAACAGCAGACCCATACATTAAGAGTTTCTAGCCTCTACAAGCAATTTGGCCATAAAAAAGTTGTTCGTGGTGTAGAATTTTCTATGCATACAGGTGAGGTTTTGGGCTTGCTAGGACCAAATGGGGCCGGAAAAACTACAACCTTCTATATGGTTGTTGGATTTTACAAACCAACTGCCGGTGATGTCTTCCTTGATAATCAAAGAATTACCAATCTCCAGATGTATAAAAGAGCTCGTTGTGGAATTTCTTATCTTCCACAGGAACCTTCTGTTTTTAGAAAGTTTACGGTAGAAGAAAATATCTGGTCAATTTTGGAAACTCGTAAAGACTTAACTACAAAAGAAAAGCATGAACGTCTTGAATCTCTTATAGAGGAATTTGCAATTGGTAGAATTCGAAAACAGAAGGCTTATACACTTTCTGGTGGTGAACGCCGTCGAACCGAAATTGCCCGTTCACTCGCTATGGAGCCAAAGTTTTTACTCTTGGACGAACCTTTTGCTGGTATTGACCCTATTGCTGTTGCAGATATCAAAAATATGATTCACCTGCTTGCTAACCGAGGCATTGGAATTTTGATTACAGATCATAATGTTCGAGATACTCTTACAATTACAGATAGAGCTATAATTGTTAATCACGGAACTATTGTAATTCAGGGAACTAAAGAAGAAATTTTGGCTTCGGAAGAAGCTCGCGAAATCTATTTAGGAAAAGATTTTAGCCTCTAATTTTTCTTTAATTTAACTAAAATTTTTACTTATCTTCTTATTAAATTAACTCTTCTAGTTTGACAGTAAATCGTTCTTCCGTTATTATTGAATCTGAACTATTCTAAATTTTTAAAATAGGAGAAGATTGTGAACTTAGTTTTTTACATCGGTCTTCCTCTTGTTGGAATTGTTCTTGGATGGATTATTCGCTGGATTTATGCCAGATTTCAATTAACTGCTTCTGAACAGAAAGCAGAACGTGTTAAGCAGGAAGCAATACGAGAAGCTGAAGCACAGAAAAAAGAAATTTTGTTAAATGCAAAAGATGAACTCATTCGGGAAAGAAATCAGCAGGAACGGGAGAACCGCGAACGCAGGGCTGAAGTACAACGTTTTGAAGCTAGAGTTAATAAAAAAGAAGAACTCTTAGATCAGCGTGCAGCCGATTTTGAAAAAAATGAAAAAGAACTTGCAGAAAAGAAATCTGCAATGGTGAAACGAGAAGAAGAACTTTCAAAGCAGGAAGAGCTCTACAGACAGGAATTGGAAAAAATTTCTGGTTTGTCTGCTCAGGAAGCAAAAGATCTTATTATTAAGAACCTTGAAAATGAAGCACGTCATGATGCTCAGGCCCTTATCAATAAGATTGAACAGGAAGCTCAACTTACAGCCGAAAAGAAAGCCAAAGACATTCTTATTACTACAATTCAGAGAATTGCACCTGAAACAACCTCTGATATTACGGTTACAACAGTTTCATTGCCTAGCGATGAAATGAAGGGACGTATTATTGGTCGTGAAGGTCGTAACATTCGTACTTTGGAAACTCTTACTGGTGTTGATATCATTATTGATGATACTCCAGAAGCTGTTGTTATTTCTTGTTTTGATCCAGTTCGAAAAGAAATTGCAAAGGAATCTTTGGAACGTTTAATTTCTGATGGTCGTATCCATCCAGCTCGCATCGAAGAAATTGTTCAAAAGGTTACTCATGAAATTCAGAACAAGATTTATGAAGAAGGCGAAAAGGCCCTCTTTGATCTTGGAATTCACAACATGAATACAGATGGTATTCGTGCTCTTGGACGCTTGTATTTCCGTACAAGCTATGGACAGAATGTTCTTACCCATTCAAAAGAAGTTGCAATGGCTGCAAGTATGATTGCTGCAGAAATTGGAGCAGATCGCGAATTGGCTAAGAGAGCAGCAGTACTTCATGATATTGGTAAGGGAGCTGAAAATGACAGCGACCAGAATCACGCAGAAGTTGGTGCCGAAATGGCCCGTAAGATGGGTGAAAGTCAGGCTGTTATTAATGCAATTGCGGCCCACCACAATGATGTTCCAACAGAAACTATTGAAGCTGTAGTTGTTCAGATTGCAGATGCTATTTCTGCGGCTCGTCCTGGTGCACGTCGTGAAACTGTTGATAACTACGTAAAACGTCTTGAAAATCTTGAAGCAATTGCAGAAGGCTTCCCTGGTGTTGAAAAAGCTTATGCTATTCAGGCTGGTCGTGAACTTCGCATTCTTGTTAATAATGAAAAAATCCCTGACGGAGAAGTTAAGGATTTGGCAAGAAGTATTGCTAAGCAGATTGAAAGTGATTTACGTTATCCAGGACGTATTCGCCTTACAATGATTCGTGAAACTCGAATTATTGAATATGCAAGATAATTATTTCGCCGAAAGGTGTCTTAAATAATTAGGAGGTGAGCACTTCTTTTATGAAGTGCTCTTTTTTTTTGTTAACTTATTTTTTGTGCTTAATTGTATAAGACTTTTGATTTAGATATAATCATAGAAATTATTTGGAGTAAGGTCATTTTATATGGGTTTTTATGATTTTTATGATGTAGCCGTAGTTGGTGCTGGTCACGCAGGAATTGAGGCCGCACTTGCTACAGCCAGAATGGGACTTAAAACTGTTTTAATAACACAGACACCAGATGCAATTGCACGTATGTCTTGCAATCCTTCAATTGGTGGAATTGCCAAAGGGAATATTGTTCGTGAAATAGATGCTCTTGGTGGTCAAATGGCCAAGCTTATAGACCATTCTATGATTCAGTTTAGAATGCTCAATAAGAGTCGTGGACCTGCTGTTCAGGCTCCTCGTTCTCAGGCCGATAAAATTACTTATTCTAAACTGGCCCGTCAAATTTGTGAACAAACACCAAATCTTTATACTTTGATGGATACTGTAATAGATGTTTTAACTACAGCTTCATCAACTCCTTTACCTCCAAATGCTGATAGTCAGGCAGAAAAAGGTACTATTCCTGGTGAATCACGCCATCAGGGTGAAACTCAGGCAGCTCGTTCTGGAATGCGTCAAAAGGTTACTGGCCTTGTTACTGAAAGAGGACGTATTATCCCAGTTCGTGCCGTTGTTCTTACCACAGGAACTTTCTTGGGGGGACGTATTTTTATTGGTGAATATGATGCCCCTTGTGGTCGAGTAGGGGAACCTGCCGCTTATGGACTTACAGAAAGTCTTCATCGTTTAGGATTTACAACAGGCCGTCTCAAAACTGGAACTCCTCCTAGAATCCTTAAAAAGACAATCGATTTTTCAAAAATAGAAGAAAATCCAGGGGACGAAGAAATTGTTCCTTTTAGCTTTGAAACAGAAAAAGTTGAAAGGCCAATGGTTCCATGTCACATTGTTTATACAAATGAAGAAACTCATAAAATTATTCGTGATAATATAGGCCGTTCCCCACTCTACAGTGGAAAAATTCATGGAATTGGACCACGCTACTGTCCTTCAATTGAAGATAAGGTTATGCGTTTTACAGACCGTGACCGCCATCAGATTTTTGTTGAACCAGAGGGACTGGAAACAGAAGAAATGTATTTGAATGGGCTTTCTTCAAGTTTGCCAGAGTGTGTTCAGGATGCCTTTTTGCATACTATGGCAGGTTTTGAGCATGCCGTTTCAAGTCGCCCAGGTTATGCTGTTGAATATGATTTTGTTGAACCAACTCAACTTTATCCATCTCTGGAAACAAAGCGTGTTGCAGGACTTTTTGATGCCGGACAGATAAATGGTACTTCCGGATATGAAGAGGCTGCCGGTCAGGGGCTTATTGCAGGAATGAATGCCGGTTTGTATGCACGTGCTCATATCACCACTTGCGGACCTTTATCTGAAATTCCAAATACTATGAATGGTGTTCCTTCATCAATGGAGCCAGGTGCCTTCCGTCCTAAAAACGAAATGACTGCCGAAGAAAAACATCAGTTTGCTGAAATTTCTGCAAGAGAAACAAAAGAACTTAATGAATTTATTGCAAAAGTTCAGAAAAATGCGGGATTTGAAAAGTTTGAAGTGATTCCTGAATATAAGCCAATTATTCTTGGCCGAGACGAAGCTTACATTGGTGTTTTGATAGATGATCTTGTAACTCTTGGTACAAAAGAACCTTATCGTATGTTTACTGCCCGTGCTGAATACCGTCTGAAACTTCGTCATGATACAGCTGATCGCCGTCTTGCAAAATATGCATATGAGTGCGGATTGAAGACTAAGGCTCAGCTTGATTCAATCAACGAAAAGTATGCCCGTTTAGATGAACTTGAAGCAATGATTTTGAAAAAGCCGGATATGGAAAATCCTGGTTATCCGGAGAAGGAATGGGAAGAAGCAAAAATTGAGGCAAAGTACAAATATTACATTGAAAAACAGGATCGCCGTGTAGAAAAACTCCACAAAATGGAAAATACCCACATTCCTCCTGATTTTGATTATGGTTCAATTCCTTCTCTTTCTGCTGAATCCAGAAATAAACTGGAAGCAATTCGTCCTGTAACTCTTGGTCAGGCTAACCGTATTTCTGGTATTCGTAACTCCGATATCATGCTTCTGATGGTTTATCTTAAAAGATAGGTGGAAGGCCTGTGACAAAACTCGAAGAATATTACAATAAATTTCATGAAGATCACCGCCTTAAGACTCGTCACGGGCTGGTGGAATTTTCAACTTCCATGCATTTTATAAAAAAATATGCACAGGAGATGAAAAAAACTTCGGGTGCAGAAGCTCTTAAAATTGCAGATATTGGAGCTGGAACTGGACGCTATTCAGTTGAGCTTTGTCATCTTGGCTATGAAGTTACTGCTGTTGAACTGGTAAAACACAATCTGGAAATCCTCCGCTCAAAACATGAAAACATAAATACCTGGCAGGGTGATGCAAGAGATTTGCATTTTTTAGATGATGGTAAATTCGATATCACACTTTTGTTTGGGCCTATGTACCATCTGCATGGAGATGAAAATAAACTTAAGGCCTTGTCTGAAGCAAAAAGAATTACAAAAAAAGGCGGATTAATTTTAGTCGCTTATGTGATGAATGAGTACAGTGTCATTTCTTATTGTTTTAAAGAACATAAGTGGGCGGAAGTTGCTGCAAAAGGTGGATTAAGTCCAGATTTTCATACAATTTGTACAGAAGATGATTTGTATGATTATGTAAGACTGGAAGATCTTGAAAGGCTTAATAAGGCGACCTGTTTGAACCGTAAGGAAATTTTTGCACCTGACGGGCCTGCCGATTACATGCGACGGGAATTAAACGAAATGTCTGAAGAAGAATTTCAGGCTTTTTTACAATTTCAAATGTCAATTTGTCAGCGCCCAGAATTACTGGGTGCTTCCAGTCATATTGTTGATGTTCTCAAGGTTTTATAAAGACCAAGCCTGATCTACTTTCTGGCAGTAGTCTTTCTTTTCTTTATCAGACATAAAGGCCTGTAAGAAGCTGTTTTTTACAAGCTGTTTGATTTCGTCCATTGTAAAGTTTAAATCGTGGTGACAGAGCCAGTATTCGTTGATAAGAGTTGTCTTAAAGAATACAGGGTCATCAGTATTGATGTTTACAGAAATTCCACGGTCGAAATACATTTTTACAGGATGGTCTTTTGCTTTCTGTACAATTTTCTTTGTGAAAGTGTTAGATGTAATACAGATTTCGATTGGAGTTTTAGACTTTTCAAGAGACTTCATCAATTCTTCATCCTGACAAGCTGTAAGTCCGTGTCCAATTCTCTGTGCGTGAAGATAATTTAAAGAATCCCAGATTGATTCAGGTCCTACATCTTCTCCTGCATGTGCAACTGCAACATATCCTTCTTTAATAGCCAGATCAAAAACTGGAGCAAAGTCTTTTGCAGGACCTTTTGATTCTGCACCTCCAAGACCAATACCGATTATATTTTTGCTTGGGAATTGTTTTAAAAGTTCGTAATTTTTCATGGCGTTGTCGCAACCAAATGTACGGGAAACATCCATA
This sequence comes from Treponema sp. UBA4267, assembly GCA_002395155.1. Taxonomy (GTDB): domain Bacteria; phylum Spirochaetota; class Spirochaetia; order Treponematales; family Treponemataceae; genus Treponema_D. Next base: position 105,558 of record DGWD01000021.1, on the reverse strand, counting down.
ATCATTTTTACGACAATGCCGTGTTTTTTGTAGATATTTTCAATCTTTTCATCAAAGATTTTTACCATATCTTCATATTTGAAACCAAGTTTAAGGAATGCAGTTGGTGCAAAGAAGACTTCGGTATACACAATACCGTTTTTTACCAGGTATTTTTCAAGTTCATCAAAAACTGTTCTAAAGTCTTCAACAGAACTGTACATAGCTTGAATTTTTAGAAAGGCCTGAATAAAGCCATTAAGATCTTCGTATGAAAAGAGTTCGGTTTGTTCTTCCTTGCTCATTTCCTTACCGTATTTATTCTTATAAAGTTTTTTAACACCTGCTAAAGAAATAACTGCTTCTAGATGCAAATGCAATTCAGCTTTTGGTATAGCTTTTAAAAATGTGTTAAATTCTGACTTTTTCACTTTCATCTCCTGGTAGCCTGCAATATTAATAATTTACCACTTATGGACTTAATTATTCAATGTAAAAAAGTCCTCTTTTAAAAGATCGGTCTGTTTCAGCTTAAACTTTAGGAAAACTTACTATATATATAAAAAAAAGGCTGCCTATTTTTAGACAGCCTTCCTGTAACTAAAGTAAGTCTTTTAATTGTTCTACTATATCTTTAAATGTGTCACAAGCAGCCTGAACTGGTTCTACACTTTCCATATCAACACCGGCAATTTTAAGGCTTTCAATTGGATAACGTGAACCACCACTTTTGAGGAACTTAAAGTAGTCTTCTCGTTCTTTATCTCCACCTGTAGTTACGCGGTGAGCAAGGGCAAGTGCTGCAGAAATTCCTGTGGCGTATTTGTAAACATAAAAGGCACTGTAGAAATGAGGGATTCTGAGTCCTTCCATATCTGAATTATCTTCAAAATGCATTTCTGGTCCAAAATAAAGCTCAAGAAGTTCTCTGTAAGTTTTTCTTAAAAGTTCTGGAGTTAATGGTGTTCCGTTTTCAACATATTCATGGGCCTTTAATTCAAATTCAGCAAACATGGTCTGGCGGTGAAGTGTTGCAAGAATATCATCAGCTCTCATCGCAAGCAGGTATTTTTTCATTTCTGGAGTTTTTGCATTTTTTAAAAGATATTCAAACACAAGTTCTTCGTTAAAGGTAGATGCAACTTCGGCTTCAAAAATTGTGTATTCATAACACATAAAAGGATTATTATGAACCGAATACCAGGAATGCATAGAGTGTCCACCTTCATGGGCCATTGTAAATACATCGCGAATGTTTTCTTCGTGGTAATTTAAGAGGATAAAGGGATCTCCAATATAACAGCCTGAAGAGAAGGCTCCAGAACGTTTTCCTACATTCTCGTAACGGTCTGCCCAGCCATTTAAAAGGCCTGAACAAAGACGGTCTGTGTATTCTTTTCCAAGTGGTGCCATTGCTTTTCTACAAATTTCAACGGCTTCTTCGTAGGAAGTTTTTGTTTCTACTGATTTTACAAGAGGTACATAAACATCGTAATGACGAAGTTCATCTAAGCCCAGAGCTTTTTTTCTAAGGCTGTAGTATTCATGCAGAACCGGAAGATTTTTATGAATACAATCAATAAGATTATGGTATACAGATACAGGCACCTTATTTCCATAAAGGGCGGCATGTAAAGAAGATTCATAACCACGAGCTCTCATACTGAATACATCCTGGTTTACACTTCCAGAATAAAGGGCTGCGATTGTATTCTGATGTTCTTCAAATTTTGCATAGAACTTTTTGTATGCTTCTTCTCTTACCTTGCGGTCTTGGGAATGCATAAAAAGACCCCATGTAGTTTCTGTGAGAGGTTTTTCTACTCCATTTTCAGTAACAGTTCCAAAGGTTTTGTTCATATCTACATTTGTAAGAACAGAAAATGCTGTTTCTGGAGTTTGGGCTGCTTGTCCCTGTAAAGAAAGAATTCTTTCTTCTTTTTCGCTTAAAATGTATTTTTTGAAGTAAAGAAGTTTTTCGATAAAGATTTTGTAGTCTGCAAATTCAGGTTTTGCAATCCATTCTCTTATTTTTGAGTCTTCAATTTCCTGTAATTCTGGATCTACAAAGCTGAGTTCGGCTTCCATGTTTGTGTAGGCCATAAGGGCACGGCCGTAGGCATCGCTTGCTTTTGTGTCATCTTCATCAGCTTCGTGCTTTAAAGATGCATAATGATAAACTGTTTCAATTTGAAGATTTGCCTTTTCGATTGCTTTTAGGGCCTGCAGTAAAGTTTCTGGATTTGATCCGAGTTTTCCTTTAAATGCTGCAACTTCCTTTGTATATTGTGGAATTAATTTTAAGTTTTCTTCCCATTCTTCATCAGATTTGTAAATTGATGAAAGATTCCACTTGTTTTCAGCAGAAACGTCTTTTCTTGCTGGAATCTTATGATCTGCCATTTGAGTCTCCTTGATGTAAAAAGATTTTTATCGATTAGCTACGAATAACTAAGAATTTTGTTTTTTATGTTTTTCTCTTTTTTCAATATACAATTCTTTGTCTGCTTCTATCAATAATTTAGTGATATTTTTTTTCGTAGAAGAAAATGTTGTTGCCCCCATAGAACATGATAGGGTAAAGGGAAAATTCTTTTCTTTTGAAATTTCACAGCATAAGTTATCAATTTTATCATGTATTTTTTTTAAGTGTTCTTTTTTCAATCCTACAGCGACCGCCGCAAATTCATCTCCACTTAAACGCCCAACAATATCGTTTGCTCTGAAAGTTTTTGCAATTACAGTTGCAAAGGCCTTAATCGCTGAATCACCCATCTTGTGTCCATAATTATCGTTTATAGTTTTAAGACCGTCCATATCCATAAAAATTACCAGACCGTTTGAACCAAGTTCCTTTGCCAGCTCCATATTTTTTTCTGCCAATTCCATAAAGCCACGACGATTAAGAATTTTTGTAAGTTCATCGGTTTTTGATTGAATGCTTAAATCTGTTTTATCCTGCTGTAACTGCTGATTCTGAATAGAAAGTTGTTCATTCTGATTAAGAGAACTTGTTAGTTCGTAGGCCTGGGCAACTGAATTAGAAATAAGTTTAAGACTTAAATTGTAGATAGAAAAAGATTCATTTCTTAAAGAGCTGATGATGTAGCCGTAATTATTTTCTCCAGAAAAAATAGGATGGATCAAAAATAATCCCGATAAGTGTTTTATGTATTTTTTTGGTAACAATTCTTTTTTAGGATTAAAAGTTTCTTTTGGTTCAAAAACATCATTCATGCCATCAACAAAAATTGAAAGGTTTACTTTATCTGGAATCTGAATATCATCGGTCCTACTAATTGAAATAGGTTTTTCGTAAAGACAAATGCCCATGGAAGAAACATCAATGGTATCCATAATGTATTTTAAAGAATTATAAAAGCGTTGCAGGGAATTAGTTACTTTCAACATATCCATAAGCGAGGCAATACTGCCAAGTTCATTTAGATAATTTGAATAGTCTCCATTGCTTTTATAACGAGTTTTCTGTTTTGGGTCGGTTATTAAAATTTGACCTCTGGAGTTCATTGCAAAGTCGCCGGCATGAATACAACCACATGATTGACGATAAACGGTATAGGCTTCAATTTCTCTTACTTTATTTTGCGTATTTCCAGATAAAAGTTGATCCATTAAAAGAGAAGCTTCAAAGCCCTGATTAAAAATATTTTGATTAATAGTTGTAAGGCTTGGAGTAGCGTTTTCGGCATGAGATGTATCGTCAAAACCAATGATTTTTACATCTTCAGGAATATTTATTCCTATTTCTTTAAGAGCTTTCATTACACCCAGGGCCATAAGGTCGTTTGCCGCTAAAAGTGCATCAAATTTTACCTGGTCTTTTTGGGTGAAATGTTTTTTAAAGTATTCATAAGCAGATGATGAAGTAAGCAAGGTCTGATATACCAATTTTTCATCAAAAACAAGATTATTTTCTTTGAGAGCATTTTTAAATGCAGTAAAACGTTCTTTTGATTCGATAGATAAGTTAAAATCGGCACTTACGTATGCAAAGTTTTTGCAATTATGCTTATGTTTTAAATGTTCAATAATTTCCTTGTAGCAGTTATTACAATCAACATGAACATAATTCGAAGGCTCTAGTCCTAAATCTATTCCAACAGATACAATAACTTTTTCTTTTGCAATTTGCTTAAAACGGTTGGCAAGGTCCTTTGTCTTCATTGTGGATGAATATGAACCTGAAATTAAAATGATTCCATCTATTTCGTCTGAAAGTAAAAGTTCTTCTGCAGCCCAGTATTGATATTCATAAAGGCCTAGTTTGTAATTTGGATCCTTTGTTTGGCCAATTATAAGACGGTAATTTTCTTTATCTTTAAAATAGCTTGAAATACCATTTAAGATATTAATTGAATATTCAACTGTTAAACTCTGGACTAAAACTGCAATGTTTTTCATACCTTTACTCGATTATTCTTCATTTTAACATTGTTTGCGAAAAACTCCAAATCTAAAGAGTATTCAGAATCAATATATTCAATCGGATAATGTAAATTTATGACTTCGGAAATTCCTGTGTCTGTTTTGCGGGACATTGCTCCATTAAAGCTTATGATATCGAGGGCGGCGTTGGCCAGTCGACCAGCCTTTCTTTCAGTAAGGCAATTTTTTACAAAATCTTTTTGTATCTCTTCAATTTCTTTGTGATTACAGCAATTTTGTTTTTCGTCCGGTAATTTAATGAGGTAATTATAAAATCGTTCAAAAAATTGTGAAGGTCTGGTTTTTAAGGCATGACAAATTGTATTAAACCAGGGTACAGCACGCCCCTCGTTGTAGAAAAAAGAGCAGGCTTTTGCAATGTGACCAGCATTTTCTATATCATTCTTAGAATAGCGGTCTGTATTAATTATGTGATAAGGGGGTGCCTTTTCAAAGTTCAGATGAAGGTCCGAGGCTTTATCAAACAGGTCTGTTCCCGGTAAAACTGAAAGACAAAAGAGTTCCAGATTATTTGGATAAAGGTTTATTGCAAAGTCAATACTTTCTTTAAAACCCTTGAGAGAGTCGCCTGGAAGACCGTAAATTACATCAAGTCCAAAAATTACGCCTTCCTGGTTTAAGGCCCTAATGCCCTTTTCAAAATTTTTGCGGTTAAAAGGACGGTTTACCAGTTTACAAACATTTTCGTTAGCAGACTGAAGTCCAATTTGTAAGGCACAGGGGATTTTTGTAAAGGCTCTGGCCAGCTGGTTATCAATAAATTCTGCCCGAGCTTCAAAATAATAGAAGGTATGAGGAGTTTTTTTTGCTATTAAGTTGATTAAGTCAATGGCCCTTTTTTTGTTTGCGTTATAAGTAGGATCTAGAACAAAGACCTGGGGAATCTTTTTTTTGGCAAATAAATCTAATTCTTTTTCTATACGGTTCATAGGAAAAGTTCTGACTAGTTTTTGTCCCTTAGATTCATAACAGTAGGAACACTTAAAAGGGCACCCTCTTGCCAGTTCCCAAAGGGCTCCTTCGTATTCAGCTGGATTCAGAGTTTCGTCTAAATAAGGTGAATACAGAGGCATGGCAGGCAGGTCTTTTTGAAGAGGGGCTTTTTGTCTGGTAAGTAATTCGTAAATTGCTGGGGGAACAGTGTTTTCTCCCTCTCCAGGAATTACCCGATCAAAGACTGTAAAAATTTCTGGGTGGGCTGTAATTTCAGGTCCTCCAGCTAAAGTTAGAATGCCCTTTTTCTTTAAAATTGCAGCGGCTTTTTCCAGAACAAGTCGATTCCATACAAAAACCGAAAAAGCCACTAAATCTGGTTTCATTTCAAGAAGCTTTTCTGCAATATATTTTCCACCCGCTTCTACAAAATCCTTTTGAGACCCGTTCGAATTCTTAATTTTAGATAAATCTGGATCTTCCAAATTAAATGGACATAGTTGAACCTGACACAAATCTTTCGTAAGTTCATTATGTTTTACAGCCGAGGCACAACATGCTGCTCCCAGTGGCAGGGCTTGAGGAGATTTTTCTATTAAAAGGGTTGTGAAAATTGCTAGCTTCACGGAGTTTATTCCAGAAAAATATAATCAGTAAGATATATATCACTAATCTGACCTAAAGCAAACTGTGCGTTTATTTGGTCTTTTAAGTTTTCTTCAATTTTTACTTCAGTTTCTTCAAGAAGCTGATTTTTTGTTCTTGCAGAAAAATAAGCCTGGAACAATCCTTTTATAAGACCTTTTTTTCTTGCAAGTTCTTCAAAAAAAACTGTATCGCCAGCAGGGTAGGCCAGCCATGGAGAAATTACCAGAACGCTTGTAAGTTCTTCATCATCCTCGGCTCTTGTTACAATTCTTAAAGTGCCAAGTTCGTAGTAGGCAATTTCTGCATCATCTGCTGGAGCCATAAGACTTACGGCTTTCCCCTTAGAAATTAAAATTTCTGGAGTTTGAGTCTTCTGGTGGACCTTTGCTGCAATTGTCCCAATAATAATTACAAGCACCAGGCCCAGAATGATAGCCAGAAGAACTTTTTCAAAATTCGAGAATCTTAAGTTTAGTTTACTCATGACCTACTAAATATGGTGAAATAAGGGCTAAAAGTCTACCAGTAGTTCTAGCAGTGATGTGTACTCCATCATCAAGCCATTCTTCCGATTGTATACAGCCAGCCTTTCTTAGTTCATTTATAAGAATTGTCTGATTTACAGGAATTACATAATCAGCAGCTTCTCCATAAACAATGGCGTAAACTTTATCTTTTAAATCCTGGAATCCAAATTCCTCTTTAGCACTAACAGGAATTGCATCCGGAAATTTAAGGCGTAGAGTTTGTAGCATACCAGGACATTCATCTGCCTTATCAATTTTATTGAGCAAAATTAAACATGGATTTTCGTCCGCTCCAATATCCTGTAAAACAGAACAAACTGTTTCGTACTGGAATTCAGCATTTGGATCCGAAGAATCAAGTACAAGCAGTAAAAGGTCAGCTTCAACAGCCTCTTCAAGGGTGGACTTAAAAGCATCAATAAGATGATGAGGAAGATTGCTGATAAATCCTACTGTGTCGGTAAGTGCAACTCCAGCACTTTCGTTTAAAGGCATTTTACGGGTTAAAGGATCGAGCGTTGCAAATAACTTGTTTTCAACAAAGGCTTCAGAACCTGTAAGTGCATTCAAAAGTGAAGATTTGCCGGCATTTGTATAGCCTACCAGGGCTACAGAAGGAATTTTGCCCCTTTGTTTACGCTGGGTCTGGCGGTTTAATTCCACTTCGGCCAGTTCCTTTTTTACAGCGGTAATTTTTTCGCGAACATGTCTCTGGTCAAGTTCCAGCTGGGTTTCTCCAGAACCCTTTGCACCAAATGCTCCACCTCTTTGTCTTGCAAAATCATTTCGCATATGGGCAAGGCGGGGCAGGGAGTAAGAAAGCCTTGCAAGTTCAACCTGCAAAACGGCTTCTCTAGTTTGAGCTCTTTGTCCAAAGATTCTGATTATAACTTCCTGCCTGTCAAGACAAGAAATTCCGGAAAGTTCTTCCCAGTTTCTTTGTTTTCTAGGCTCAAGATTAAAGTCAAAGATAATGTAGTCGGCTTCAATTTCTTTAGCCAGCTGCGAAATTTCCTGAGCCTTTCCGCTACCCATTCCGTATGCAGGAGTAGGTTCAAGGCGGTTCAGGGTAAGACGCTGAACTACATCCATACCAAGAGTCAAAACTAAACCTTTTAATTCCTGGAGATCGTTTCCAGGTTCACCAACCAAAAAGGCTCTAGGCACTTTCTGGGCTTCTTTCTCTATCTCAATCATTGTCTATATTATAACTTATAATTGTGATTTTTTCTTATAAATCGATTGTAGAAAACTAATACGTTTGCCGATAATTAACTGATAAAAATGACTTCTGGCCAGAAGATTGCTTTTAGTTTATTGATAGCCATAGGGACATTCGTGGTCTTTGTGTTGGGCTTTCAGTCTAAGCTTTTTAAGGAGCTTGAGACGAAGTTTTATACCCAGTCAAAGATAGAAGAAAATACCCGGCTCTTAAATAAACTTTCAGAAAGCTGTGATGTATACATTTCGGAGATTCTCAATCAAATAGAAAATGGCGAAAATGCCTGGGTAAAAAGCCCTGCTGTACGCTCTTACTATGTTCAAAATCCTTCTGAAAACCTTGTAAATGAAAGAAGACAACTAACAGAAACTCTTTTTTCTAAAATTCCTGCTTTAGACGGGGTTAGAATTTTGGATAAAAACGGTAGAAATGTTCATTATTCTTCTTTTGACGATACAGATGTTCTTAAGCAGACTGGAATTACCAAGGTTTACAAAAATTATCCAGATGTCCAAAAAGATGCAGATGAAATTGAATTTGATACTCTGGAAAAAGTGTTTGCTCAGGATAAATCTCAACTTCTTTTTGATGAATCTCGTAATCGTCTTATTATAAGTGTGCCTTATTATTGGATGGATGATGTATATTCCGGACAGTGTCTTTTCTACTTTAATATGATTTCAATTCAAAAGGCCCTGACCAGACGTGATGTGCTTGCAATTGGTGAAAACCTTACTCTTTTCTCTGATGATAATTTCAAGGGTGGTTTTGTACTTAATCTTCCTGCAGGCGAGAAAAAAACTTTCCGAGAGCCTGTTTTAAAATATTGGAAAGAAATAACAAAAACTAACAAAAATGCTCAAACTCCAGAAAAACTATTAGAAATGGAAGATGGTTCTTTCTGGCTTGTTCTTTCTTCAGCAAATGATAGTGGAATTAGGGTTTCTGGACTCTATACGAGTGATACATTTGAACTTTCAAAGGAAATAATTCTTTTAATTTATGTTTCAATCTTTATCACAATTCTTTTGCTTGTATTCTTAATCTTTAGTTTTAAGAGAGATCCTCTTCTTGTTCTAAAAAAGAGAATTAAAAAGATTCAGTACGGAATTATAAAAGAGTGTATAGATAGTGAAGATAAGCTTGAATGGGTTCAGGTTGCTAAAAAACTAAAATCTCGTAGAAATGACTTTACTCTGGAAATTTTAAAAAGTCTTAAGGTTAATTCTAAAAAGAAAAAGAAGGAACTTGAAGATTTTCTTGATCAGAATTGGACAGAAATTTTCTCTATTTTTGATGATAAAGCCGCGGCTCAAACTACAAAAGAAAGTAGTACAAGTGCAGAATTGACTGGAGCTTCTTTGGAAGAAATTCGTCGTGTTCTTGAAGAAGTTCTGCAGAATACCAAGGTAAATGTTGCCAGCGTAGAAAGTATTGCCCTTCCTGTAAAGACAAAGGAATCTGATCTTGTTGATGATGTAGAGGATGTAGAAGAAATCGAAGATGCCGAAGAGGTAGTCGAGGACGCAGAAGAAATTGAGGATGTGGAAGAGGTTGTCGAGGACGCAGAAGAAATCGAAGATGCGGAAGAGGTAGTTGACGACGTAGAAGAAATTGAGGATGCCGAAGAGGTAGTCGACGACGCAGAAGAAATTGAAGATGCGGAAGAGGTAGTCGATGATGTAGAAGAAATCGAGGATGCGGAAGAGGTTGTCGAGGACGCAGAAGAAATTGAGGATGCCGAAGAGGTAGTCGACGACGCAGAAGAAATCGAAGATGCGGAAGAGGTAGTCGACGACGCAGAAGAAATTGAAGAACTGGAAGGTGCTGAAGACTTTGATGGTGTTAAGTCCGATATAGACGCTCTGGAAAATCCTCCAGAATCACACGTAATGGACGCAATTTCACTGCTTCTAAATCAACCTACTTACGTATACCATCCAAATGATGAAAACTATTTCTGCTCAGAAAAATTTGCAACTGTAGATAATATTTTTGCAGAAGAAATGGTTATTGGTGCAGAAATTTCAAAAGTTTCGGCAATTCCAAACACCGGAGAAATAATTAAAGTTTACTCATTGCCAGAATTAACAGAGCAGCCAAAAGAGGAACTGCCAAAGGTAGAACAGCCGGAAGTAGAACAAGCTTCTCAGGAACTTGATGAAGTTGAAGAGCTTACAGAAGAAGTTCCAGAATCAAATATCCATCCATATTACTCAATGACAACTTTTGGCGATAACCTTGCAGTTGATACTCCAGAACTTGAAGCCGTTACACCCGCAGAAAATGCAATTCTAGAAGAAAATGGAGTATTTTATATAGCCGATAACCTAGATTATAAGTCTGTAAAACAGGATAAAGATTTTAAGGCCCTGGTAGACTCTGTACTCTAAATCAATCTTAATCATTCTATTTCTTAAAAATCGAATCTTTCTATATATTTAATCTTTTCCTAATATTTATTATAATTTTTTCTATGCAAATTGAATTACAGGATTTAGTAAAAACTTATACTTCTGCAGATGGCCTTTCACAGGTAAAGGCTGTTGATGGAGTTTCTTTAACTATTCCTTCCAACGAAATTTTTGGAATTATTGGAAAAAGCGGAGCAGGAAAATCATCTCTTGTTCGCCTTATTAGTATGATGGAGAGACCTGATTCAGGACAGGTTTTGTATGATGGTCAGAGAGTAGACAATCTTGATGAAAAAGAACTGGTATTGAAACGTCGCCGTATTGGTATGATTTTCCAGAACTTCAATCTCTTTTCTTCTAGATCTGCAGGGCAAAATATTGCCTATCCAATGGAAATATGTGGTCTTCCAAAAGACCAGATTAACAAAAGGGTTGATGAACTTTTGGATTTGGTTGAATTGTCAGATAGAAAAAATGCAAGAATATCAACTCTTTCTGGTGGTCAGAAACAAAGAATTGCAATTGCTCGTGCCCTTGCAAATAATCCAGATATTCTTTTCTGTGATGAAGCAACTTCGGCCTTGGATCCTCAGACAACTACATCAATTTTGAACTTAATCCGCAAGATTCAAAGTCAAATGAACCTTACTGTTGTAATGATTACCCATCAAATGGAAGTTGTTCGCGATGCCTGCTCCAAGGTGGCCGTTGTAAACGAAGGTCATGTAGTTGAAGTTGGTAATGTAAACGACATCTTCCTTAATCCTCAGAGCCCTGTAACAAAAGATTTTATTTCACACATCGGTTCTAATCTTAATAAGAGTGATGAAGGAATTATCCGCTGGTCTATGGAAGGTGGAAAGTATGAATTGAGTTTCCCTACTAATCAGCAGGGTGCACCAGTTTTGAGTAATCTTGCAAAAAGGTTTGATGTAGAATTCAACATTAGAGCTGCTGGCGTTCAAAAACTTACAGAAGGCTCAGTTGGAAAAATGATTGTAGACTTTAGTGGATTTGAGGTTGATAAGGCGTTGGATTATCTGACTCAAGAAGGAATTATTGTAAATAAGGTGGGCAAATAAATGAGTTCTGAATTAATAAAATATTTAAGCGTAATTGGAACTGCTACCTGGCAAACTCTTGTAATGGTTCTTTTTTCGACTATTTTTAGTCTTGTGTTGGGTTTTCCGTTAGGAATTATTCTATGCACTAGTGATCCTTCCAGCGGTTTAAAACCAAGAAAGGCTCTTAATCAGGTTTTGTCCATTATCATTAATATTCTTAGGGCAATTCCATTTGTAATTCTTGTAATTTTGCTTTTCCCATTTACCAGAGTTATCGTTCATACGGCCATTGGGACAAAGGCTTCTATAGTTCCTCTTACAATCGCCGCAGCTCCTTTTGTGGCTCGTGTAATTGAATCTAGCCTTAAGGAAGTTGAACCAGGTGTTATTCAGGCTGCAAGATCTATGGGGTCTACAAATAAGCAGATAATTTTTAAGGTTTTAATTCCAGAAGCAATGCCTTCTATAATCAGTGGAATTACCCTTACAATTATTAATTTAATTGGCTATTCTGCTATGGCTGGAACAGTTGGTGGTGGTGGTCTTGGTGATGTTGCCATTCGTTATGGTTACCAGCGCTACCGTGTAGAATATATGTTTGGTGCTGTTGCTATTATTTTGATAATGGTAGAAATTATTCAGGTTATTGGAACAAAGCTAAGCAATAAAATGCAGGCTCAAAGATAAAAATTGATAAATAATTGAATGATAAAGCATAAAAAAGGCCTTTTACTGGTAAAAAGTAAAAGGCCTTTTTTATGAAAGAGTGGTTTTAAAACCTAAGTCAAGAAATATAGATTATGAAACATAGGTTTGTATCAACTGAACAAACAAGTAAATCTTTTTGTATATATTTACGCTAAATTCCTTCATAGGAGTTTCAATAAACTTTTCAAGTTCCTTCCAGTTGGCAACTAAAACAGGTTTTGGTAAAGAATAATCTTCAATCAGCTGCTTAATAGTTTTTCCAATTGTTACAAGATTTTGAGCCGACTGAATGATGTAGTTACGGGCCTGATCATTTGCATCTGAAACTACACGGTTGATAATGTTTTCGGCACCTGCGTCGTGGGCAGTTTTTGGCAGCAGGGTCTTAATCTTCATGCCCATTGAACCTTCTTCAGAGAAAGCTTCATCAAAGACTGTAATTTCATCAGAAGTTTTTAACAATTCCTGATAAGAGTTTGAAAATGGTGCAGAAAGACTGGCATCCCATTGTCCACGAATAACTACAACATCATAGAATTCGCGAATATCACTTTTTACAAATTCTACAAGGAAGGTTTTAAGGTAGTTTAATGGTTCTGTGTATTCCAAAAGAGTTAAATCTTTCTTTTCAAGAATTGGATTAAAACTAGAAACATAATATTTTAAGTTCTGAGGATCTGCGGTTCCAAAAATCTGCATACAAATTGATGTAGCTTTAGATTCCTTCTGTTCATATTCAATTTTTGAAACAAGACTTCTGGTTTCCTGTTCAATTTTAGAAATATATGGGTCTAACAAAGATTCGTAGTGATACTTAATTTCTGTTTCATAATCAGGATCGTCTGACATGTGCTGAACGGCCAAATCAAGAGATCTTGAAACCTGGATATTTCTGATTTTTGCTACAATTTTTTTCCAGACACCTAAAGAAACAACTTCTTTACTTTGAGTTTCTTTAAGCATGGCAAAAAGGCTTGTCCAGTCTATAGTTTCATCTGTAATTGCATAGGCAACTGAAAGGAAGTCTTTTATTTCATTTACAATATAGCCAGAGTTAACTTTTTCCAGGCGAGGTGTGGCAGAAAAATTAAATTCCTGATAAGAGGAATCGTACTTTTTCAAAATCATATAGTAGTCAAAACAACAGAAATCCTGAAAAAGGGAGAAGGCCTTGCAAAGACTGTCTGCCTGAGCCGATTTTTTATCATCAAACTCATTTGTAAACTGTTGAAGTTTTTGTTCTACATCCTTTTGCAATTGATTAATAGGAATTGTTTTTGACATTTTGATAATGTTTTGTTCATCCAACTGGTTAATTAATTCCTGCTGATTATCTGAAAGGAGGTAATTTATAATTTGACGCTTAAAAATAGCTGGATTTGGAGCATTCTTAAATAAAGTTTGAGCAGGGGAAATAACCTTGTATATATCAAAAATTAATTTACCAAAGGACCCCTGCATTTCTGCTGAACTTGGTTTATAGAAACTGTGATACTTAGTTTTAGAAAAATTTTTAGCAATATTCTTTAATTTTCTTTTCTTCTCAGCTTCTGGGCTTGAATTCTTAAAGAACGAAGAAAATAAACTGTGAAAAAAACTCTCTTTTTCTGCAGGGGCTTTATTCCCTGTTTTTTCTTTTAAATCTTTTGTTTCCATAAATATAGAATATATGTTAATTCAGTTTATAATTCAAGGTTATGAAGCTTTCTTTAGGTGGCACAAAAATGTTGATTACATTATAATTACAATGTTTTTTTTGGAGAGTGTGAACAGTTTATTAAATCATATTTTAGGAGATATATATGAAAAAAATTACAGCTGCGGCATTTGTAATGACTTTACTTTTGTCTGCTCTAAGTGCTTACAATCCTCCTGTTGGTTCGGAAGATATGTGCTTACTTTCAAGTCCTAGAGCTCTTTCTGGAGGTCTTTCAGTATCTGGTGGAGCTATTTCTTATTCTGGTGCTGAATCGATTGTTGTAAATCCAGCTTTAACTGCAAGTGAACAGAGAACAAATTTAAATTTTGCATACACAATGTTACTTTCTGGAAATAGACTGGATGAATCTTGTTTTGGTTCTGCATTTCAGGGGGCGATTTTAATTCCATTTAAGCTTTACGTATTCTCTGGATATGTAAACGGAACTTTTGCAAATTTTACAAATGAAATGTATTTGGGTAACAGCATAAATGCAAAGGTTGGCCTTTCAAAAGAAATTACAGAAAAATTAAACGTTGGTTTAAGCCTTAGTGGTGGTTATACATGGAAGTTCGGAATGGACTGGGCTATAGCTGCTGATCTTGGTTTTGTTTACAACGTTGGTGATTTAGGATTCTTAAAAGATTTCCGTTACGCTTTTTCTGCTTTGAATCTTGGAAAGACTTATAATAATGTTCTTCGTTTGAATCTTGATTCAACACAGGCAATGACAGCTTATCCAAGCCTTGCAACTTTAAAAGCCGGAGCTTCTGGGTCTTTTATTAAAAACGACAATATTGAAATTGGAGCCGCTTTTGATGTAACTGTTCCAACTTTCCAGAATGTTATTTTTGATTTGAATCTTCAGGCTGGAATTAAGAATATGCTCTTTATCAGCCTTGGCGAAAAGTTCAACTTAAGAGAAACAATTACTGGTCACAATTCATTTATTCCTTCTGTAGGTTTAATCTTTAAGTTTAATTTCAATATGAAAAATAATGAATTCTTTGAATCAAAGGATTGGAGCCAGAGTGAAATGTCTACATCTCTTGCATACAAAAATCTTTATTCTAATGTACATGCAATTTCTGCAGGTTTGGATGTAAGTCTTGGTATGAAAGATATGACTCCACCTCAGATTATATTGCTTGATTTAGATGATGAAGAATAGGAGTTGAAAAATGAAAAAATCAAAGAAAATTTTATCAATCAGTCTTCTTTTACTTTTAATTTCGGCTTCTGGCTTTGCTAAACCAAAGTATATTTCGCCAAATAGTGATGGTGTACAGGACGAATTAGTTATTCCTTTAAAGATTAGCGATAAACGTTATGTTCAGGGCTGGAGTCTTGTCATAATGGATGAAAATCATAAGGTTGTTAGAACAATTGGAAATAAAGTTGCTCTTCCAGAAAAGGTTGGATTTAAGTCTTTTTTCAAACAGCTTGTAACTTCTAAACAGGGAGTTGAAATTCCAGAATCAATTACATGGAACGGTGCCATGAATAATGGTGAAACTGCTCCTGATGGAAAGTACTTCTATTATATATCTGCTATAGATGATAATGGAAACGAAGGAAAAACAAAGGAGTATGAAGTTGTTATTGATACTGTAGCTCCTGATGTTACTCTTGTTCAGCCTGCTGATAAGATTTTTGGTGAAGGTTCTAAATCAGCCTTTAAGATTCGTCAGGAAGGTTCTCTTGAAGATGAATGGGTTGGAACATTTAAGTCTGCTGATGGTTCTGTTGTAAAGACTGTAAAATGGCAGAATGCTGAACCTGCAGAGTTTAACTGGTATGGTACAGATGATGAAGAAGCTCAGCTTCCAGATGGAGTTTATTCTTACGAAATCACTGCAACTGACCGTGCTGGAAATCAGGCTCCTCAGACAAATATTACAAATATCATTTATTCTGCCGAAAAACCTGCTACAAATATTTATGTAGATGGTTCTCGTTATTTCTCTCCAAAAACTTCAAGTAAGATTCAGAATGTTACATTTAATATTACAATTCCAGTTCCAGAAGAAAAAACTGGAAACAAATTGGTTGAATGGGCACTTTCTATTGAAGACAAAAAAGGAAATGT
Organism: Treponema sp. UBA4267; assembly: GCA_002395155.1. Classification (GTDB taxonomy): domain Bacteria; phylum Spirochaetota; class Spirochaetia; order Treponematales; family Treponemataceae; genus Treponema_D. Next base: position 89,808 of record DGWD01000021.1, on the reverse strand, counting down.
AGTTCGCCAGTACAATCAGAATAATGTTGGAGCACTTCCTCCAGAAACTATAGTATTCGATGGTACAGATGAAAAGGGAAATAAACTTGCTGATGGAGAATACCAGGCTTCTGTTACTGCTAAATATTTGAACGGATATGTTCCTGCAAAAATTTCTTCTCCAATCATCGTGCTTGATACAGAAAAGCCTTCTGCTCAGATTGTTGCTTCTGATAAAGTATTTGGTGCAGGTTCAAAAGATTCTGTAACTTTCTCTATCATGATTGTTCCTTCTGCTGGTGCACCAGTTGACTCTTGGAAGGGAGAAATCCGTACAAGTGATGGTGCAACAATTGTTAAATCTTACGACTTTGGAGCTTACCCTCCAGAAAAAATTGTTTGGAACGGAATTAATGATAAGGGTCAGATTGCAGATAAGGGTGCTTACAAGTTTATAATGACTGCAACTGACCTTGCAGGAAACCTTGGCGGTGGAGAACTTGGACAGGCTGTTACATTCGATACAACAGAAGCTCAGCTCCTCCTTGCTATGTCTGATACAGCTTTCTCTCCAAATGGAAATAAAGTTAAGGATACAATCACATTTAATCCTGTAACAGCTACCAAAGATGTAGTTTCTTATGAATTTACAATTAAAAATGCAAAGGGTACTGTTGTTTATAGCTCAAAAGTAGACTCTAACCTCCCTGCAAGTTTTGTATGGGATGGAAAAGATAATGATAAGATTCTTGCTGCAGATGGAATGTATACAGCTCAGCTTTCAATTACAAGTGCAAACGGTTCAAGTGCAAGTGCTGCAACACAAGCCTTTGAACTTGATACTGTAGCTCCAAGTCTTACTACAGAAGCTGCATGGACTGCATTTGCTCCAAATGGAAATGGAAAACAGAAGGATTTACCTCTTACAATTTCTAATTCAAGTTCAGAAAAGCTTTGGGTAGCAGAAGTTCGTAACGCAAAGAATTCTACAGTTAAGAAGTACACTTGGTCTGGAGTAAAGAATAGTCTTTCTTGGGATGGTACAAACGAATCTGGCAATATTTGTGATAATGGAGCTTACAGCATCGTTATTCATACAACTGATGATGCAGGAAACTCATTCTCTAACGAAATAAAGGATATCGTTCTTGATAATCGTGAAACTAAGGGTTATATCACAGCAGATCTTGAAGGAATTTCTCCAAACGGCGATGGCCTTTATGACACACAGAAGTTCGAAATCAGAACAACAGTTACAGATTCTGTAGTTGCATGGCGTTTTGATGTTCGTAAGGAAGATGGAAACAGTGTTTACAGTTTGACTGAAAAAGATACTCCAAATCTTCCTGCTGTAATTAACTGGAATGGTGCAGATAAAGATGGAAAAGCTTGTGAAGGAACCTTTACTGGAACAATTGAAGTTTCATACAAAAATGGTAACAAGGTAACAGCAGTTTCTTCTCCATTTGTATGTACTGCAACTGCTCCAAAACTATCTGTTAAGACTGCTCCAGAATACTTTAGTCCAGATAATGATGGTGTTGATGATGAACTCTATATCAAACTTGCTGGTTCAACAAAGGCTAGAATTAAGAACTGGTCATTTACAATTGATGATCCAAAGGGAAGAGCTTTCTGGAAGACAGGCGGAAAATCTGCAATTACAGAACGCATTATTTGGGATGGTTTGAGTAATATCCAGAAAGATGCCAACGGAAATGCAGAACGTGTTCAGTCAGCAATGGATTATCCATATACATTTACTGTAACAGATAGTCTTGGAATGACTTCTACAGTTAAGGGCGTAATTCCTGTAGATGTTCTGGTTATTCGTGATGGTAACGTATTGAAGATGGCAGTTCCTTCTATCATCTTTGAATCTGATTCTTCTAATTTCCAGACTGCAAATGCTAAATTAACACAGGAACAAGTTAATAAGAATATTCAGATTTTGAATCGTATTGCCGAAATCCTTAAGAAGTTCAAGGATTACAAGGTTACAGTTGAAGGTCATGCAAACAAAGTTACCGACAATCCTGATGAAGAGACTGTTGATAATATGAAGGTTTGGGGACGTGCTTTGACTCCACTTTCAAAAGAACGTGCAGAAGCAATTGTTAAATATCTCGAAAAACGAGGTGTAAGTGCTTCATCACTTTCAACAAATGGTCTTGGTGGTACAAAACCTGTTGTTAATCCAAAAGATAAAGATAACAACTGGAAGAACAGACGTGTAGAATTTATCTTACAGAAATAAGCATTAATAAATTAATGGTGTGATTAGAAGGTCTACCCCGAAAATCACACCATTTTTTTTGAAAAAAAAATTAAAATGTTAAGCAGAAACTGTTGACACAGAAATCACATTTCATTAATATAATATTCACGTTCGCAAGAACAGATGGTTGCTTAGCTCAGCTGGTAGAGCAATGGACTGTTAATCCATGTGTCGCAGGTTCAAAACCTGCAGCAGCCGATTAAGACCTTTTCGTTTGAGAAGGTCTTTTTTATTTTAAAATAATTTTCAGCAGGTTTTGAACCCCTGCCCCCTGCCAACTACCACCCACAACCTAACACCTAACACCTAACACCTAGCACCTAGCACCTAGCACCTAAAACCTCGCATCCCTCGAATACACTCTCAAATTTGCTCTATCTGGGATTAAATCCATTATTTCCAGGAAGTCCTGAACAGAGGCAGTTAAAATGTAATTATATTCCTGCAAATAAAAATCTGGCTGGGGATTTTCCGGGAAGAGTTCAAAACCTTTTTGGATAAGAAAGGCTGTGCCCTTGTTAGTAAAAGTTTCGTTTAGTTGTTTTGAAATCCAGTTGTTTTTTATGTCCTGAATGATTGTTTTGTCTGCATCTGCTGCCAGCATCTTTTTGAAAAGGCTTTGAGCAGCACTTCTGTAAATTGAATCGGCTTCTTTTGTGTGGGAAACGTTCAGAATGTAGATTGAAGCAAAGTTCATTTTACTTCTTGGTAAAACAAGACTTACTGTTGATTTATCGAATTTACGGCTTTTATCAATTTGATTTTGAAGTTCTATCTGTAATTGATTCATTATTGCATTAAAAATTGCAGCTTTTTTTGAATCTTCAGATGGAACTTTTGTAATATAGAGTACTGGGTCTAAGAATTCTGTAGTTGGAATTAAAACTGCCGGCTGAGGACCTGCTTCTTCTGCCGGTATATCTGTTAAAAATGTATGACGTATTTTTACATTTATTTTAGAATTTTGCGGCAGGTTTTCTTTATCTTTTGTTTCTTTAATTTCTATTTTGTTATTGGCAAAAATATTAAATGCTTGGGAAAGGTATTCCAGAAGCTTGTCATCAAAATTGCCGGTAACAATCAAATTATAACGGCTGGCATCCAGAAAATCCGGGTAGGCTTGTAGGATTGAGTTGAAATCTGTGTTTAGTAAAACATCTTTTTCGCTATCGAAAATATTAGCAAAATCACCTTTGCCATAAATTGTATTCACCGCTGCCGAAAAAAGTTGATTTGTGGCATTCCCATTTTCAAGTCTTTTTTTATACTGGCGTGAAGAAACTGCTCTGTCTGCGGATGCCGGTGGTATATCATTATAAATAATAGTTTGGGCAATTGTATCGCATACGTTTTTTGAATCTTCCTGGTCGAAGGAAATAAGAATTGTACTTGTAGAAAGGCCTGTTTGTGCAGAAACCTGAGGATTGCCTGTAATGATTCCAGAATACTGTTTTTTTGTAAGTTCCCTCTGAATGTTTGAGGCCATCAAATTTATAATTACTTCTTCAAAACCATTGTTATCTGCTGAATTTAATTTTCCACCTTTTACCGAAAGAAGGAGAGAAATCCCCTGCGAATTAGTATTTTTCTTGGAAACAATTTTTATGCCATTTTCCAGAACTTTTGTTTCAATTTGAGAAAGGTTTCTCTGAAAGTAGGCGTTGTCATTCTGGTTGGAACGAACGCTGTAGAATTTATCTTCATTTGGTTTGAATTGATCTCTAACTTCCTTAAAAAGGTCCTGAACATACCAGGAAGAATTTTTTTCGCTTATTTCTTCAAAGCCTGCTTCAAGATAAGCTTTACGGTTTTTCTTAAAATCTTTGTCACTGATTATTACAAAAATAAAAGGTTCTTCTGCTTTTAGTTTCTGAAAAATTCCCTGACTTTCCAGTTCTTTAATTTTTTGAATACGACTGAACAGAAGGCTTGTAAGTTTTGATTCAGGGTAAAGTTCTCCGTCGCTTTCGTTACTTTTGTAATAGGGTTCAAGTGCCCAGAAATTTGAAAGACTGTTCATAAGATAAAGTGGTGTTGCGGCAATTTCTTGCAGTTCACTTTGAAGCTGGATTTTTCCATATAGAAATTCCAAATCATTCATTTTTTCTGCAATTTTTTTTGTTTCTTCTGTAAATTCAGAGGTCTGATTAAAAGATGTGATTGCAGTTTTTTTGTTTTCTGGAGGTTGCATTAAAGCCTGAATTATAAGTCGTGAAGAATTTCTTTTGTGGGCTGCAGAAATGTTGATATATTCGGCACCAGGAATGTTCAGTTGGCTCAGTTCCAGCAGGTTTGATTTAAAACTTGAAACATCGTTGTTCAGACTGGCCGCAAGAAGATCGCATTCCTCCATATCCATCATTGTGTACTGAATTACAATTTGAGTCAGTTCGTTAGAAATTTCAGGATGATGAAAAACATATTTTCTATGGGAATTTACAGGCAGGGATTCTTTTTCTGCAGGAATTCTGTAATTGGAGAAAAATCGTCCAAAAGAAGATCGCAGGCTTACCAGAAGTTTTTCTGTGTTGAAGTTTCCGCAGATAAAAAGGGCTGAATTTTGAGGGGTGTACCAGTGGTCGGAAATATCTTTGATGATGTTTCTTGCTGAACTTGTTGAGATTCGTTTGAACACTGGTGGATATATCCCTGAATCGTGTTTCCATGGGGCGTCAGAAAAAATCCTTGAATCTATAGCGGCATTTATATATGTAGAAAGTTCTTCTGCATTATCACTCACTTCTTTTTTAAGTTTTGTAAGTTCTGAAAGAAAAAGTTCATCTGAAAAAGCGGGTGAAAAAACAGCATCTGATAATTTTGTCAGAGTCTGATCTATTGCATGGGGTGCAATTTCCAGAATGTAACGGCTTGAATCTGCATTGCATTCAACAGTAGAAAAGTTCAGTTCCGGATTATTTTCTTTTATAAGACGACTGAAAAGCTTGAAAAATCCATTTGTATTTTGAGTTTGCGATGAAAATCCCGCATGACAGGTAAATTCAATGTGAACAAGGGCGTCAGAAGAATCTTCAAGCAGGAAAATTTTCATGTTATTTTCCAGAGTGTATTCTTTTACGTTGTCGGCAGGTAAGGCTGTAAGGGAAATTGTAGAAAAAATAAAAATTGATAATAGTGATGTAAATTTTCTGGAAATCATTTATCTATAATAACAGAATTCTTTTATAAATTCTTTCAAAAAAATTGAGTTTTATCTTTTTATACGATATTATCAAATTAATTATACACAAATGATATTTTTAATATTAAATAAAGTCTGACTTTTTTTTTATTAATTTTGGAGTTCTTATGGCAAAAAAACATCTGTCTCTTATGTCTGAAATTCTTATAGGAATGATTGGTTCTATTATAGTTGTAACTCTATTTTTGGGCCTGTCTTTTTCTTTCGTAATTCAAAATATTGTTAAAAAATCTACAATAAATACTGTTAGTCAGGCTATGGATTCCTTAAACGAAAAAGTGTCTGGCATTCTTGGCGAATATAATAATCTTGTTATAGATCTTTCAAATGTAATTCCAGTTATTCAGGACGACCGTGATGAAATCAGATCTGTTGTAAAAAGTATGGGACGAAACATGATGGATGAAACCCTTCTTTATTATGCAACTTATGAACAGATTTGGGATGGAGGTGCTTTAATTTCTCACTCTGGTTGGGAAGCTCCTGAAACTTTTGATATGCAGTCTCGTGCATGGCATCAGAATGCAGTAAAAAATCGTGATAAGGTTTGTTATACAGAACCTTTTACAGATATTAACACTGGTAAAATTATTGTAACTTTAAGTTATAGAGTTTTAGATGATAATGGAAATTTGATTGGTGTTTCTGCCGCTGATATAGTTCTTGATGCTCTTTCTGAAGCTGTAAAAGATATAAATCTTTCAAATAATAGTAAGGTAAATATTATCAATTCTGAAGGACTTTATATTACTAATGATAATTTTAATTCTATTATGAAAGATAATTATTTTAATGATACAAGCATTAATTCTTATTCTAAAAAGGCTTTCCTTGATGGAAAATCAAAATCTTTCATGGAGAATCAGAGATTTTATGGAGTACAGCAGATAAAGGGAACAAACTGGTTTATTGTTGCAGATGGTCCAATGCAGGATTTTTCAAGTTCTTATATGCATATGATTATGGTTGTGTTTGGAATCCTTCTTATAATCGTTATTGGTTTAATCATAATGGATGTAATTTTGACAGGAAGAGTTTCCAGCCATTTCAAGGATATTGTTTCTGTATGCGAAGTTATTGGAAAAGGTGATTTTACACAAAGATGTCAGGACTATTTGACTCTGGAAGCATCTCAGCTTGCAAACGGATTTAATCAGCTTTCAGAAGGAATTACCGAACTGGTAGGAACTATCAGAGAATCTTCTACTTCAATTCAGGATGTTTCTGAAAAATTGGTTCATAATACTCAGGAAATTAATACTTCTGTCACCACAACAGAAAATGCAATTAACGGTGTAAACGGTACAATTTCTAAACAGAGTTCTGCAATTAATTCTGTAAACGATGCAGTAACTCAGGTTGCTCAGAAGGTTTCTGTTCTAAACTCTGAAATTGATACCCAGAATCAGCTTATCATTTCTTCTTCTTCTAATATTGAAGATATGATGCGTAACTTTATGGATATTACAAAAAATACAGAAAATATGTCTGCTAAAGTTGGAAAAATTGTTGAATCTTCCGAAGCAAATACTATGGCTTTGAAAAAATCTGTTGCTCAGATTCAGGAAGTTCAGGCAGAATCAGGAGCTTTGCTTGAAATGAACAAGGTTATTTCTTCTGTTGCCAGCCAGACCAACCTCCTTGCTATGAATGCGGCAATTGAAGCTGCTCATGCCGGTGAAAGTGGTCGTGGTTTTGCGGTTGTAGCAGATGAAATTCGTAAGCTTGCAGAAACTACTTCAAAGCAGGCAAAAGATTCCAGTGTATCTCTTAAAGCAATTCAGTCTAAAATTGATGAAATTTCGGCTTCATCACTTAATGTGGAAAATTCTTTTGAAAAGACAATTAGCGAGATTCAGAATTTCGATACAACTATGAAAGAACTTTCTAAAACTGTTTCTGAACAGGGTGATAAAGCTGGTCTTATCATGGATTCTCTTTCAGATATCAAAAAGAGTAGTGGAAATGTAAAAGATAGTGCAAATGTTATTTCTTCTGGAACAAAACTTGTAGAAGATAACTGTACAGCACTTGCAAATATGCAGGATGAAGTTGATTCTGGTTTGAGAGAATGTGGAAATGCTTCTTCAACTCTTACAGACACATCTAAAGATATGTCAGAAATTTCAAATCAGGCTCAGAATTCTGTAGGAATCCTTTCTGAAGCTGTAAGTAAGTTTAGAGTATAAATAAAAAATTATGGTACAGTTAGAATATTCATTAAAAAAAGTAGAAGATACAATTCCTCAGGAACTTTTAAAAGGAAAACGTCATTTAACAGAAAATGAAATTGAAATCCTGAAGAAAAATAGAAATTGCAATGTGGATTCCAGCTGGTCAAATATTTATGTTGATGAAAAAGAAGGAAATTTTAACCCTGAATTAATCCATCTTTCTTTTTTTTCTGGTTATGTAATTCTTGGTCGTCTGGTTTTCTGCAAATTAAAGTATAACGATCTTTCTTTAAGAGCCGGAATTTACCGTTCCAGAGTAAGTAATATTGTTACTGGTGATGATTGTGTTATTGCAAATGTTTCCTACATGGATAATTATCGTATTGGAAACAGAAATATTCTTTTTAATATTGAAGAAATTTGTGCAACATGCCATTCAAAATTCGGAAACGGAATCTTAAAAAAGGGTGAACCAGAAGAACATCGTGTATGGATTGGTGTTGGAAACGAAAACGAAGGGCGAAAAGTTCTGCCTTTTGAAAGTATGATTCCAGCCGATGCTTATATCTGGTCGCATTATAGAGATGATCCAGAACTTTTAAAACGTTTTGTGGAAATTACTGAATCAGGCTTTTCTAAAGAACTTGATACTTACGGAATAATCGGAAACGATTGTGTCATTAAAAATACAAGTATCATAAAAGACTGTAAGATTTGTGATGCAACTTATATAAAAGGTGCTCTTAAACTTAAGAATATAACTATTCTTTCTTCAGAAGAAGAACCTTCTCAAATTGGTGAAGGGGTAGAGCTTGTAAACGGTATTCTTGGCTATGGAAGCCATGTCTTCTACCAGGCAATTGCAATTCGTTTTGTAATTGGAAGAAACTGCCAGGTAAAATATGGTGCCCGTCTTTTAAACTCTGTTTTGGGTGATAATTCAACCGTTTCCTGCTGTGAAATTTTAAATAACTTGATTTATCCTTTCCATGAACAGCATCATAATTCTTCATTCTTGATTGCAACTACAATTATGGGGCAGTCCAACATTGCCGCTGGTGCAACTATTGGAAGTAATCATAACAGTCGTAGTCCAGATGGCGAAATTTTTGCAAAACGAGGATTCTGGCCAGGTCTTTGTTCCGATTTTAAGCACAACTCAAGATTTGCCTCATTCGATTTGATTTCTAAGGGATCTTATCCTAATGAACTTGATATTTTATATCCTTTTGCTCTGGTTGCTCCTGGTCAAAACGGTAGTCCAAAAATTTGTATTATTCCTGCCTGGTGGTTTATGTATGATATGTTTGCCATCACCCGCAATAATAATAAGTTTAAGAAAAGAGATAAAAGAAAGGTTAAGGTACAGGAAATAGAAACAGATCCTCTTGCTCCAGATACAATGCAGGAAGTGATGTTTGCTTTGGACAGACTGATTAATCTTACTGCCGGCTATTTGAAGACTATTAAAAATGAGTATATGGATGATGCTGATACTCCAGAAAAAGTATATCAGGCTGCCAAGGACTTTTTACATCAGAATCCAGAAGCGGAATTTACACTGGAAGATCCAATCTGTCAGAAAAAATATGGTGCAGTTATTTTTAAGCCTGTTCAGGCCTATAAGATGTACCGCAAGGTTGTAAAATATTTTGCAGTTCGCACTATCATGGAATTTTGCAGGGCTTTAAACTGTGAAAATTTGACTTTGGATCTGGTTTCTAGAATCAGAAAACTGCCTTTGTATACAGAATGGGAAAATGTTGGTGGTCAAATTATTCCATCCGAAAAAATTAAGGAATTATTTGCTTCAATAAAAAATGGTTCAATAAATTCCTGGGATGCCATCCACCAGTATTACAAGCTTTGTGAATGTGCTTATGACCAGTACAAAGTAAGATATGCCCTTTATCTTCTTGAACAGCTTTACAGTCGTCCTATTGAAGAGTTTTCAGTGGATTTGTATCGCAATATTACAGATGATGTTTCGATTGTTGCTTATGATATTTACAATGCATCTCTTAAATCACGCGAAAAAGATTACACCGATTACTACAGAAATATGACATTCCGAAATAAAAAAGAAATGGAAACTGTAATTGGTCCTTTGGGAGATAATTCATTCCTCAGAGAATTAAGAGCGGATACAGAAAACTTTACAAAAGAAATTCGCGAAATTTTTGTTGGATTAACAAAATAAGCTCTCTTTATCAAAAAAAAAGATTATTACTCTCTTAAATAGCCTTGTTTGACTAATAAAGGAATTCTTACTATATTTAAAGGAATATGGTCGATTCTTCTTTATTACCAATCCGTATAGGAATTGATGTTGGTTCTACTACAGTAAAAGTAGCTATTCTCGATGATAATGACAAATTAATTTATGGTGATTATCAGCGCCATCGTGCTGATATCCGTTCTACAATCATAAATGTTGTAACAAAAGCCCTTGATACAGTTGAAAAACAAGTGGAAGGGGGTTCTGAAAGAGGTGTCAGTGTAAAAGTTACTGGCTCTGGCGGTCTTTCTGTTTCTCAGTGGCTGAACATTCCTTTTATTCAGGAAGTAATTGCCGCTACAACTTCTGTAAAAAAATTAATTCCTCAGACAGATGTTGTAATTGAACTTGGTGGAGAAGATGCCAAAATCACCTATTTTAAAGGTGGCGTTGAACAGCGTATGAATGGTACTTGTGCTGGTGGTACAGGTGCATTTATAGATCAGATGGCGGCTCTTCTTGAAACAGATGCTCCTGGTTTGAACGAACTTGCCAGAGATGCCCAACAGATTTATCCGATTGCGGCTCGTTGTGGTGTATTTGCCAAAACAGATGTTCAGCCTTTAATTAATGAAGGTGCTCGCCGCGAAGATATTGCTGCTTCAATTTTTCAGGCAGTAGTTTCTCAGACAATTTCTGGACTTGCCTGTGGTAAACCAATTCGTGGAAATGTAGCTTTCCTTGGTGGACCATTGCACTTCCTTGATCAGTTGCGTGAACGTTTTATTCAGACTTTAAAATTAAAACCAGAAGAAATTATTGTTCCTGAAGATTCTCAGCTTTTTGTTGCTTCTGGTTGTGCTTTTGCTGCAGAAAGAAAATTCCAGGATGCAGAAGGGCATGATTATAAATTCCCAACTATTGCAGAATTCCGCGACAGCCTTAAAAATCTTGTTGGGGCAGAATTAAGCGAAGTTCAGAGACTGGAACCTCTCTTTAAAAATCAGGCTGAACTTGATGAATTCGAGGTTCGTCATTCAGAACAGAAGGCAAAACGTGGTGATTTGAAAAAGACTCACGGTCCTGTTTTCCTTGGTCTGGATTCCGGTTCAACTACCACAAAGGCATGTCTTATTGATAAAGACGGACGTATTCTCTGGGATTTCTATGCTCACAATCAGGGTAATCCTGTTGAACTTGCTGTAAAAGTTCTTAAAGATTTGTATAACATGCTTCCGGAAGATGTTTACATTGCCCGTGCAGTTTCTACTGGTTATGGAGAAGCTCTTTTCCAGGCTGCCCTTGGTGTAGATTCCGGCGAGGTAGAAACAATCACCCACTTCCGTGCTGCGAACTTCTTTGTCCCAGGCGTTGAGTTCCTTCTTGATATTGGTGGACAGGACATGAAGTGTCTGCGCATGAAGGATGGTGCAATTGTAAGTATTCAGTTAAACGAAGCCTGTTCTTCTGGTTGTGGTTCCTTCCTTGATAACTTTGCAAACACAATGGGCATGGATGTAAAGGAATTTGGAAAAATTGCCCTTATGGCACAAAAGCCTGTAGACCTTGGTTCACGTTGTACTGTATTTATGAACAGTCGTGTAAAACAGGCTCAGAAAGAAGGTGCTTCAGTTGCAGATATTGCGGCAGGTCTTTCTTATTCAGTAATTAAAAATGCCCTGTTTAAAGTAATCAAACTTCGTAAAGCTAGTGATATTGGAGAAAAAGTAGTCGTTCAGGGTGGTACTTTCTTTAATGATGCCATTCTCCGTGCTTTTGAAAAAATTGCAGGTGTTCAGGTTTACCGCCCAGATGTTGCAGGCCTTATGGGAGCTTACGGTTCTGCCCTGATTGCTTATGATCAGTGGTGTGATTTGATGGAGCCAAAACCTGGCGAGCCGGAAGGTACTGTTCATGATGTACGTTCTGGTCTTGCTACTTTAAAAGATCTTGAATCTTTCCATGTTGATTTGGATTTAAGACGATGCGGCAAGTGTCAAAATAACTGTCTTCTTACAATCAATACCTTCCAGACAGGTTCAGAAAAACGCACTTTTGTTACAGGAAACCGCTGCGAAAAAGGTGCCGAACTTGAAGGAAATGTAGTTGATGCAAGTAACAAAAAGAATACAGGTATTGATGATGATGACGCAGGTCCAATGCCAAATCTTTTTGCATGGAAATACAAGCGACTCTTTAATCATTATATTCCAAGAAAACCGGAAGATGCTCCAATGGGAGATGTTGGTATTCCACGTGTACTCAATATGTACGAAAACTATCCCTTGTGGTTTACCTTCTTCAACGAACTGGGCTTCCGTGTAGTTTTGAGTCAGCGTTCCAGCCGTACAGTTTACGAAAAAGGACTTGAAACAATTCCTTCTGAATCTGTATGTTACCCTGGAAAAATAAGTCACGGTCATCTGGTTTCTCTTTTGCAGCGTGGTGTAAAATTCATTTTCTATCCTTGTGCACCTTATGAAAAACAGGAAGATAAGGGAGCCGGAAACCACTACAACTGTCCAATTGTAACTTCTTATCCAGAAGTTTTAAGAAATAATGTTGATGAATTGAGACAGGATCCTTCTATCACCTACATGGATCCATTTCTCCCAATTTACGACAAAGACCGTCTTGCTGAACGTTTGTGCGAAGAACTTCTGCCAAAATTCCCTCAGCTCAAGAAAAAACAGATTCATGATGCAGTTGAGAAGGCCTGGAATGAACAGGAGGCCTTTAAGGAAGATGTAAAGAAGGCTGGTGAAGAAGCTCTTGAAGAAATTATTACCAAGGGTGGAAGCGGAATTGTTCTTGCAGGTCGTCCATATCATCTGGATCCGGAAATTAACCATGGTATTCCAGAAATGATAAACGGACTTGGTCTTGCTGTTTTGACAGAAGATTCTGTTGCTCATTTAGGAAAAATTGAACGTCCATTGAGAATTATTGATCAGTGGGTTTATCATAATCGTCTTTATCGTGCTGCACAGTTTGTAAGCGAAATGCCAAATCTTGAACTTGTACAGCTTACTTCATTTGGATGCGGTCTTGATGCAGTAACTGCCGATCAGGTGGATGAAATTTTACGTGCCAAGAGCCGAATGTATACCCTTATTAAAATTGATGAGGGATCAAACCTTGGTGCCGTTCGTATCAGAATTCGTTCCCTCATTGCGGCTGTTAAGGAAAGACGCAGAAATAAAAAGCGTCCTGTAATTCATTCATCTGCTTACCATCGTGTAGTATTTACTGAAGAGATGAAGAAGAACTACACAATCATTGGTCCTCAGATGTCGCCAATCCACTTCCGACTTTTGGAAAAGGCCTTTGCCAGCGGCGGATATAATTTTGTGGTTCTTGATGCAGTAGATCCAAAAGCTGTTGAAGCAGGTCTAAAATATGTAAACAACGATGCCTGCTATCCATCTTTACTTGTTGCCGGTCAGATGATTTCTGCACTTGAAAGCGGTAAGTATGATCTGGATAAGGTTGCTCTTATAATTACACAGACTGGTGGTGGATGTCGTGCTACAAACTATATTGGTTTTATCCGCCGTGCTTTGAATGATGCCGGAATGAGTCAGGTTCCAGTACTCTCTTTGAGTGCCCAGGGCTTTGAAAAAAATCCTGGATTTAAACTCACTCTGCCATTAATTGATAATCTTGTAAAATCTCTGGTAGTTGGCGATGTCTTTATGAGAGTTCTTTACAGAACACGTCCATACGAGGCAATTCCTGGTTCTGCTAATCAGCTTTACGAAAAATGGAATGCAATTGCCGAAGAAATGTTTAAAGAGCGTGTTTCAAATCATGCCTTCCACAAGTTGCTTAAAAACATCATTCAGGATTTTGATAGACTTCCTCTGAAGCCAATTAAAAAGCCTCGTGTTGGTGTTGTTGGAGAAATCCTTGTTAAATTCCATCCAACTGCAAACAATCAGATTGTTGAAACAATTGAAAGAGAAGGGGCTGAATGTGTAATGCCTGATTTACTGGACTTCTTCTTCTATTCTTTTTCAACAGGTATTTTCCGCCACGATCAGCTTGCTTTCCCTGAAAAAACTAAGAGAAATGCAAAACTTCTGGTATGGGGTCTTGAACTCTATCGTCGTAAGATGAAGAAATACCTGAATAAGAGCCGTCGTTTTGAAGCTCCTAATTCAATTTATAAGATGATGAAGGGAGTTGATGATATTGTTCAGCTTGGAAACATCACCGGTGAAGGCTGGTTCCTAACTGCTGAAATGGTTGAACTTATTAATGAAGGTGCTCCAAGTATCGCCTGCGTTCAGCCTTTTGCATGTCTTCCAAACCATGTAACTGGAAAGGGTATGATAAAGGAACTTCGACGCCGTTTCCCAAGTGCAAATATTTCTGCCATCGATTACGATCCGGGTTCTTCTGAAGTAAATCAGCTTAACCGCCTTAAACTTTTGCTTTCGAATGCTCCTGTTGGAAATCATCCTGATGAAGTAGAAAACGGAATGATTCGCATGTCTGACGGTAGACTTGTAAAAGCTGAAATTCGTAAGGCTGAAGGGGCAACCGATACAGATCCTGCAAAAGAAGCATAGAAAATCTGCCGACACTAGAAGGAAATGTTTTTTTAGGAGTTGAAATGATGAAGAAAATCTTAGGTTCTATAATCACACTTTTTTTTCTGGCAATTCCATTGTTTGCAAGTTATAACAGCATAGGTATTTCTGATTCTTCCGAGATTCGTATGGATTTGGAAGAAAAATGGTTTACGGCTCCTTTGTCTGCTGTAAGACAGAATGTTCCCGAAATTAGAAATAATGATAATGGCGACAGGTTTCAGATTCGTCTTGAAGAAAATGAAACTACCTTTAATGTTTTTGTATCCCCACAGGCCAAGGTAAATGTTACAGTTTATTCAGATACAGGCTATTACATTGAAAAACAAATAGTTTATCCTGGTGATGCCGCAGGTTCCTGGGTCTTAATCCGCGATAAAAAAACAGGAAAGCCTATTCGCATCCGCTATTACTTTTTGAAAAACAGCGAAGTATATGTTCAGTTTACTCCAAGTGGAAAAATTGCCCTTGCAGACCTTGTTATGTTTGGTAATTATGCGGCCCGTGGAGTTCCTACCGGCATGCCTTTTGAAAAGTTTTATACAGCATCTTTTGAAGATGTTATGATTATTACCCAGAATAAGCTTCCATGGAATTACGTACTTGTGGATCCAGAACTTTATCATAGTATAAAACAGATGATTGCTGTAATTCGCGAAAAATTACCTTTAATCCAAATGGTTCCAGATGCCATGTACAATGAAAATAACGAGCTGGTACATATTTCTACAGGAAAGCCTCTTGAACTTCAACAAAATAATACAAAATCTGAAAAAAAACTGTCACTTTCTTCTGCTGGATTTGTTAAATGGATAGCGGATGGTTTGGTAGAACCATTGTCTGGTGGCATGATTAAGAGAGAACCTCTTATTACTGAAACCGTTACTGTAAAAGATGTTGGACATTTGGGAATTTTGTCTCAGCGTTACAATCTCTTTTTCTCTTTAGATTGGATTAGAAATCTTGCTTCGGCAGTAATTTCTGTTTATGCAGGAAAAAATTATCTTTTTAATCAGTCTGGAGTTGATGTAACAGTAAACCCTTTTGCATCCTCTATTACCGATAGTGGGGTGTCGAATGTGGTAACCTTTATAGAAAATACAGGTTATACAGTTTCTGTTTTGAACTCGCTTATGTATGTACTTGCTGCAACAGAACCTGGAACATTTTATTTTGGAGCAATCCGAGGAACAGACAGAACCGTTTCTCCTGAAATTAAGGCCTTTAATGACTGTGTAGCATTTTTCCCTTATTTTATGGATGATGGTGCTTTTGCCTGTACCGTTTTTATGAATGGACGAGAAATGACTCTTGAAGATTTCTGCCTCTTGTATAGTGAAGATTTCGTCTATCTAACAAGAGTAAAATCTTCTGAACAGTTCTTCCCTTACTAATAAACTATGAAAAAGACACTATTTATATTCATTATTACTGCTGGATTTCTGACGGGCTTTTTAAATGCAGAAAGCAAAGTGTCAGATGTTGTTATATTTAACGAAATTAATTTATCTTATAAGAATTCTTATTACCCGGGTACTGTAGATAAAACAAACCTTTTGATTAAGGAATTTCCTGATTCTGTTTTTATTCAGCTGGCTCTTGCCTATAAGGGAGATGCCCTTGCAAATATGGGTTTATATGATGAAGCGATTGAGACTCTTAATCAGGCCCTTTCCCATATGCATACAGGTTCTAAAGAAATAACCTACTGTACTTATCTTTTGGGAAAGACTTATTACCTTAAAAAGGATTATTCTTTATCACTTAATTATTTACACAAGGCTTGCTCTTTGGCACTTACCGATAGAGATATGGAATACTACAATCCTGCAATCTTGTGTTCCGCAAAAATCTATTATCAGCTTGAAGATTTTAAATCCGCCTGTCCCCTTTATGAATATGTAATTAAAAATGGAAAGGCCTATTCTAAAGCAGATTATGATGAAGCTTTGCAAAAACTAATGCTGTCTTATAACCGTTGTGGATCTTTTGCAAAGACCTTAAATCTTTTTGATAAACTCAATAGCGAAGATTTTACCCGGGAATTATATTTGACACTGAGCCTTTATAGAGCCGATGCCCTGAAAGGAATGAATAAAAATATGGATGCCTACCAGGCCTACTGCCAGGTTTTGGAGTGCGATTATGAATATCTTGCAGTAATTGCTTTAAAAAAGGCCTACATACTTTCCAGCGAAAAAAATATTGGGGTAAATCCAGGACAGGTATTTGAAAAATCAGTTGATACTTTTAAAAATAATCCTCTTTTGGTGCAGGAATTCTGGCTTAGACTTGGAATTGATGAGTACAATCTGAAACATTACGAAAAAGCCCTGGAGTATTTTGCCAAGGTTTCCCAGGACGATCAGGAAAACGCCGAAGAAAATCCTGTAATTACTTTTTACAAGGCAAAAATTATACTTGATACAGAAAAAAATCCTGCTAAGGCCGAAGAAATCCTGCTTTCAATATCTTCAAAAGTGGACCAGACCAAGGAAGAAAATTTTCATGACTCTTATTACACACTTTTGCTTAAATGTAAGTTCCAACAGAAGAAATGGAAAGAATTAGCTGCAATCTATAATAAAATTCAAGAGCCAGATGATGATGCTGTATATTCCCTCTCCGCCGCTTACTATGAACTTGGGGAATATAAAAAAGTTCTTCCCCAATCAGGCCTGCTTTATGCTTCATCACTTTGTAAACTTGGTGACTATTATGGTGCGGTAAAGGCCTTTGAAAAACTTTCAATTACTCCTGAATATTTGGCAGAGTATTCTAAAGCTCTTTTTGCCTGTGGATTTTATGAGGAGGCCTATAAATATGCCCAGTCTTCTAAAAATGCCCACAAGGAATATATTTTGGGACTCTGCCAGGTAAACTTAAAAAAATGGAATCAGGCTCAGAAGCATTTTGCAAATTATATAAAACAATTATCAGGAAAAGAAAACTTTATCAGTCTTGCCTTTTTCTACAAGGGCTATTCTGAATATTGTATGGAAGAGTATAAGAATGCCTATGCCTCCTTTGTCCGCTATTCAACTCAACCTTATCTTAATCAACCTTCTTATCTTAGAAAATCTTATGAATATGCGGCAAAATCGGCCTTACAAAATGGAGATTTTAAGAATGCCTCTGCACAGGCAGAAAATGTAATTAATGCTTCTGTAAATCAGAGTGATAAAGAAGCGGCCGTACTTTTCTGTGCAGAAATTTTGTCGGATTATCAGTCATACGATCAGGCTCTGGCAATTTTGCATCCTTACACTTTGGAAAATACAAATTTTGCAATGCAGTCTATTTTTACTTCTGCCGGCATTTACGAGAAAAAAAATGATGTTGAAACCGCAGATCTCTATTATCAAAAAATTTATCAGGATAATCCAAGTTCTTCTTTTGCCGAGGAGGCCATGTTTAGAACTGGAGGACTTTATTATTCGGTTAAAGATTATTCTACAGCCCTAAATCGATTTAATAATTATATCTACAAGTATGTAAACGGAAAATTTGCAGATGCGGCCCTGTTTTTTGGTGGAGATTGTGCCTTAAAACTTAGCCAAATAGATCGTGCAATTCTTTTGAATGCAACACTTTTACAAAAATATAAAGATTCAATTTATTCTTACGGGGCAAATAAAAATCTTCTTGCTGCATATTATGAACAGGAATCTTTTAGTCAAGCACTAGAAGTTGCAAAAGTAATGATAAGGGACTTCCCAGATCAGGCGGCCAGCGACGAAATTGGAAACCGTAAAATTGAATTGGAAAGGATTGTAAGTGGAACTTCTAAACAGATTGCTCAAAAACAGTCTGATTACGAAAAGGCTGGAAAACTTTCTACTAAAAAAGGTCGAATAATTGGTTCTGAATTGGTAAAACTCTATGCCGAAAGTCCTTCTACCCAGGAAGATGCCTTTAAGCTTGCTAAGGAACTGCTGGAAAAACAGACTTCTCAAGATGAAAAAAAATATGCTGCCGAAAATGCAGAGTTTCTTGCAGATTGCTATAGAAGAAACGAGGAAAATCAAGAAGCCGCAAAAATGTATTTGACCGCTGCTCAGTATTACAGAGGGCTCGAAGATTCGTCCCGGGCTGCTGCTTGTCTTTACGGGGCCACAGAGGCATTTGCAGTACAGTCCCTTTACGGTGATGCAAGAGAAACTGCAGAACTGTTGAAGGAACTTTACCCAGAAAGTCGTCAGGCTCAAAGGGTGGACAGTTTGTTGGAATAGGAGACATTATAAAAATTACATCCGTGGAAGTTTATGGGAGTAGATAATGAAAGTGCTTATGAAATTGAATAAATATATTTGTAGTGGATTAATTTTTCTTACAGGAGCTATTTTGTTTGCCCAGAATATTGAATTACCTGATGTTACAACTGTAATTACCGGTGATTCAGTAAAAGTTGGTGCCGATGCCTTGCCAGATTTTGAAGATGTTCTGGTAATTTCAGAAGGAAGTGGAGATATTGTTCCTGTTTTGCCAGATGTGGAAAGCCCAAATTCTTCTGATCTGAATAATAAAAAAAATAAAAAGGCAGAAAACTCCATCTTTGCAGAAGGTCAAATAGGCGGGGGGTATCCAATTCTTTTTAAAGGGGATTTTTCAGTTTTCCGTTTGAGTGGACTTAGCCCATTTAAGCTTTCTTTTGGTCATGATTCATCAATTGGTTATGTAAACCATGCAATTACAGATGGTTTTAGTGACCGTTCCACAAATCTAAATATAGAAAAATCTTTCCAGCTGAATCAGTTTAAGTGGGGTTTTGCCGGCGATTACAATTCCCTTTCAAATGGTTTACAAAGTCAAATTGAAGGAATTACAAATCTTAATCAGGATAATTATTCTGGAAATGCTTTTTTTGAATACGATTTAACCAAGGGGTTTCTAGTTGGTTTGAATGCAGGTATGAGTTTTTATAATCGTTATGGTGATGTAGCCAGCGGTTATTTCCCAACAGCCTTAATTCTTTCTGGCAGCCCTGAATTATTTTTTAAGTGGCAGGGTTATGGTTTTGAAGTTGGACTTGATGGAAATTATTATTTTGAAAATGATTTAAGTAAGGTTGCATATTTAAAGACTTTGCACAGAGGGCTTTTTGGAACCACTTTTGCATGGTCTAATGATTACTTAAAGATATACGGTGATGTTCACGGACTTGTTGGAAATCAGCTTAATAATAATTCAATGCTTGCACCATTTACAGTTGGCATAGATTCTTCATTTCCAGTTTATTTTTCAAACAGAAAGTTTTCTATATCTGTAAAGGGTGGACTTGAATCTTTTATGCAGTCTGCCAGCGACTTGGAAAGAACTTATAAGTTCTCGGTTTTGAATATTGCTCCATCAGAAACAAGCAATTGGTTTGCAAGTGTAGACTTTGGTATTCCTCTTAAAGAGTCATTTACAGGAAATATTAGTGTAGATTATAAAAAAACTGCATTTGGAAACGGCTATTTGCAACCCCTTTATTCCACTTTGACTACAGGACTTTATCAATACACAATGATGGAGTTACAGCAGTTAAATACAGATGTTTCTCTTACATATCATTATAAAATCTTTTCTATTTCAGGTGGATGGAAATCTTATTGGCTTGATGTACCAGAGCTGGAAGATGCCTATAAAATCTATTTAGATTTGAATTTCCAGAGCCAGGATTCAAAATGGGGTTGTGGACTTAATGGTTCCCTTGCTTTAGGTGCCGCAGATTATAATCCTATAATCAATTTTGAAGGCTTTATAAGATTGACTTCTGCAGTTCGTGCAGTTGTTTCAGTAGAAGATATAGTAAAGTTGATAAAGGCAGAGCCTAGAATTTATGCAGGAAAATTTATTTCAAGGGGTGGAACAGCAACTTTAATGCTTAAGTTCTTCTTCTAATTATTTATACAATTTGTGAGGTTATTATGTTAGAAACTTTAAAATCGGGCGGATTTTTTATGATCCCAATCATTGTATGTGGAATTGTTGCAACCTTCATTATCATTGAGCGTTGTATTTATTTTGCAAATATTAAGAAAAAGGATCTTAAACTAATGTCCGATCTGAACGATTCTCTTAGTTCAGGAAATTTTGAAGCTTGTGCTGTTGCATGTGCCCAGGCCGATACTCCTGTTTCTCAGGTAATTAAAAAGGCTGTAGATTGCAGACGTTATGATGAAAAAGATTTACGCGAAATTGTTGAAGCAGAAATGGATTTAGTTGTTCCTCGTTTTGAGCATCTTCTTTCAACTTTAGGTACAATTGCAAATATAGCAACTTTACTTGGACTTTTGGGAACTGTAACTGGTAACATTAAGGCTTTTGGCGTTCTTGGTGCAGGTGGAACTATGGGAGATCCAACTTTACTGGCAGGAGCAATTGCCGAAGCACTTATGACAACTGTTGCCGGACTTTGTGTTTCAATTCCATCCCTCATCTTCCATAATTTCTTTGTTTCAAGAGTAAATCACTGTATTGTAGAAATGGAAGTAAAGGTTACTACAATTATGCTCAGACTTATTGGACGTGTAAGATAAGGCTTTATTCTAGAAAAGTAGATTTGCCTATTTTTTATTGGAGACATTATGCGATTAAAGAATAGAAGAGGTCGTATTACTGCAAATGTTGATATGACACCAATGATTGATATAGTTTTTCAGCTCATAGTTTTTTTCCTGGTTTCTACCACCTTTGCAGTAGTTCCAGGCATTAAACTTAATCTTCCTCAAAGTACAACTTCCGAAGGAACAAGCGTACAGGGAATTACTATCTATGCAGATAAAGATGGCGTCATGTTTTTTAATGATAAAGAAGTCAGTATGGAAAATCTTGGACAGGAACTGCTGTCTTTTGATATAGGAACTAGCAAAAAAGAAGAATTTCCAGTTTCTTTGGAAGCAGATTCTGAAGTTACAAATGGTACAATCGTAAAGATTTTTGATGTAATTCGCCAAAGTGGATTTTCTCTTATCAATTTAAGGACTAAATCAGAAAGATGACAAAGTTTAAGGGAACACCTCTGTTTGGACAAGATTCATCTCCTCAAAACACAAGCAATATTTTGGCTTTAATAGGAACAGCACTTCTTTGGTTGACTTTTTTAATTTGTGCCATTTTTATTAAACCAAGTGTAAAAAAGCCTAAATATAAGGAAGTTCAGATAGTTCTTTCTTCAACTCCGGTAAAAGAAAAAGCCAAGGAAAGTTCTGCTCCAGCTCAGGCTGCTTCTGAACCGCTTCCTGCTTCTTCTGAAACACCTGTAGCTCCAGCCAATCAGGAAAGTACTCTTCCTGTTCAAAAAACTTCGGCTCCAGCAAAAACAGAACCTGCTAAAACACAGGTTTCAAAGCCTTCTAAACCTCAGCTTACAAAGCCTGTGGAAAAGAAAGTAGCGGCTCCTAGTCCTTCTCCAACAGAACCAACTATTTACAAGTCTGTAGAAGAGCTTATGGCAGAACAAATATCTACAAAAAAATCAAGCTCTTCAGATTATGACCCATGGGCCGCAATGGAAGATGATTTTGAAGAAAATACAAATGAAACTTCAAATAATCAAAATACAATTGTAAACAACACAACTCCAGCTTTTGAAGGAACTGCAGCCCAAACCGTTGCAAAGGATGAGCCAAAAACTTCATCTTCTTCATCTACAGAAAAAAAACAGACAGCCTCTTCTGGTACAACAAAGGCCCTGAGTAGTATAAAAAGTCAGACTTATGCTGGTGGTAATGCCGCAAACGGTATTGAAGCTGAAACAAATGTAAAAACTTCTAATTCAGGAAGCGGTAAGGTTGAAATGGTAATGTCCAATGGCTCAAGTCGTGCATTACTGGATCCTTCAAAACCTGTAATTAATCTTTCGGATGCTGCGTCTATGACAATTGATGGTTCAAGAAAGGTTGTAATAAAATTCCGCGTTGTTGAATCTGGCAATGTTCCAAGAGCTGAAATTTCAATTACTCCAGCGTCAATTCTGTCTGAACTTGTAAGAAATGAAATTATCGACCAGGTTAGCAAATGGCGTTTTGAAGCAGCCGATTATTCTGCTACAGCTGAGTTTGAATATAAAATCGTAAAATGGTAAAAAACATAAATTCTCTTTGTCTGGAGGTCTTTTAGCTTGTAGAAAGGCCTCTGTGCAATCATTTTCCTCCTAAGAAAATTTGCCTATTTAATACTAGTATGCAAGTATTTTAGTTGCGGATTTAATCTGCAGGTGTTATACTTCAAATTAGAAAAAAGCAAATTATCAGGAGAAATTTTATATGGAAATGACATTACGTTGGTACGGAACAGGTTTTGATTCCGTTACCCTTCAGCAGATTCGTCAGGTACCAGGAGTACATGGTGTTATCACAACTTTATATGATTCAGTTCCTGGAGATGCTTGGGAATTGGCTGCCATCCAGAAAATCAAGAAAGAAGTACAGAATGCAGGCCTCAAAATTGCCGGTATTGAAAGTGTAAATATCCACGACGACATTAAAATTGGTGGTGGCGACCGCGATAAATATATCGAAAACTACATTAAGACTTTGGAACGTCTTGGTCAGGAAGACATTCATATGGTTTGCTATAACTTTATGCCTGTTTTTGACTGGACTCGTTCGGAGCTTGCCCGTGTTTGCGAAGATGGTTCTACAGTTCTTGCTTACAATTCAAAAGCAATCGATGGTGTAAAACCAGAAGAAATGTTTGCCTCTATCGACAAAGATTCAAACGGTTTTATTTTGCCTGGTTGGGAACCTGAACGAATGGCTCGTGTAAAAGAACTTTTTGAAATGTACAAAGAAGTTGATGAAGAAAAACTTTTCAACAATCTGGTTTACTTCCTTAAAGCAATCATGCCAGTTTGTGATAAATACAATATTGATATGGCAATCCATCCAGATGATCCTGCATGGCCAGTATTTGGACTTCCTCGAATCATCACCAGTCAGGATAAGGTTTGCCGCATGCTCAAGGCTGTTGATAATCCTCATAACGGTTTGACTTTCTGTACAGGTTCATATGGTACTAACCGTAAGAATGACCTCTGTGAATTTATTAAGGCTGCCCAGGGACGTATCCACTTTGCTCATGTTCGTAATCTTAAGTTTAATACTGCAATTGATGATCCAGTTCTGGACTTCCAGGAATCAGCTCACCTTTCAAGTTGTGGTACATTTGATATGTTCAAGATTGTTAAGACTTTGTATGAAACAGGTTTTGATGGAGTTATCCGTCCTGACCATGGCCGTATGATTTGGGGTGAAAAGGCAATGCCTGGTTATGGTTTGTATGACCGTGCTCTTGGTGCAACTTATCTCCAGGGACTTTGGGAAGCCTGCGAAAAGACAATTGACCGTTCAGGTGTAAAACTTTATCGCTAGTGTTAGGTGATAGGTTCTAGGTTTTAGGTGCTAGGTGATAGGTTATAGGGTATAGGATGGTGATTTAAGTGAAATTAACAATTGAAGGAATTAAAAATACAAAAGAATGGGAAGATAAGGGGTATTCTCTTCCTCAGTTTGACCGGAAAAAGGTGGAAGCTGCAACAAAAGCTGAACCTTTTTGGATTCATTTTGGTGCCGGAAATATTTTCCGCGCTTTTCAGGCTAATGTTGTTCAGGAACTTTTGAACAGGGGCGTGCTTGACCGCGGTCTTGTTGTTGCAGAAGGTTACGACTACGAAATCATAGAAAAAATGTACCGCCCTCATGATAATATTGGTGCTCTTGTAACTTTGAAATCTAGTGGTTCGGTTGAAAAAACTGTTGTAGCTTCTATTATGGAATCTCTTGCAGCAGATTCTTCTAACGAAAAAGACTGGGCCCGCCTTCTTGAGATTTTCCGTAATCCTTCTCTCCAGATGGTTACTTTTACAATTACAGAAAAGGGTTATCTTCTTCGCAATGCAGCAGGCCTTATGATGCCTGGAGTAGAAGATGATTTTGCAGCTGGTCCTGTACTTCCTAAATCATACATTGGTA
The DNA here is from genome assembly GCA_002395155.1 of Treponema sp. UBA4267. Classification (GTDB taxonomy): domain Bacteria; phylum Spirochaetota; class Spirochaetia; order Treponematales; family Treponemataceae; genus Treponema_D. The sequence continues at coordinate 65,406 of DGWD01000021.1, read as the reverse complement.
AGGTTGTAACTCTCCTCCATGAACGTTATGCAAACGGCGAACTTCCAATCGCAATGGTAAGTATGGACAATTGTTCTCACAATGGAGATAAACTTTATGCCGCTGTAAATGAATTTGCTACAGAATGGGAAAATCGTGGAGTATGTAAACCAGGCTTCCTGGACTATGTGAATAATCCAAGCAAAGTTTCATTCCCATGGACAATGATTGATAAAATCACACCTCGTCCAGATGCAAAAATTGAAAAGATTCTTGCAGAAGATGGAATTGAGCAACTTGACCCAGTTATCACTTCTAAAAAAACTTACGTTGCTCCATTTGTAAACGCAGAAGAGTGCCAGTATCTTGTTATTGAAGATAACTTCCCTAACGGACGTCCTGAACTTGAAAAAGCAGGCCTCTATTTTACAGACAGAGCAACTGTAGACAAGGTAGAAAAAATGAAGGTTTGTACTTGTTTGAATCCTCTTCACACTTTCTTAGCTGTTAGCGGCTGCTTGCTTGGTTATACACTTATTGCAGATGAAATGAAAGATCCAGATTTACTGGCACTTGTAAAACGTCTTGGTTATGACGAAGGACTTCCTGTTGTTGTAGATCCAGGCATTATCAAACCTCGCAACTTTATTGACGAAGTTGTAAATATCCGTATTCCAAATCCTTTTATGCCTGATACTCCACAGCGCATTGCCTGCGATACATCTCAGAAACTTTCCATTCGTTTTGGCGAAACAATAAAGGGGTATCTTGCCCGCCCAGAACTCAATCTTTCTAATCTTAAGGTTTTGCCATTAGTATTTGCACTCTGGCTCCGTTATCTTACAGGAATTGGTGATGACGGAAAAGCTTTTGAACTTAGCCCAGATCCACTTTTGGAAGACTGCAAAAAGTATTTGAATGGTCTTGAACTTGGTGCTAATTCAGCAAAAGCAGTAGAAGCAATTAAGCCACTTTTGACTCGTAAAGATATTTTTGGTCTCGATTTAGTAGAAATTGGCCTTGCTGAACTTGTAGAAAAATACTTCTACAATCTTATAAAAGCTCCTGGTGCTGTAAGAGATACACTTCATCTTGTAGCAACAGATTCTTCTTTTATTGTAAAGGTGAATATTTAGAAAGATGAAAACTTTTTTAGATGATAATTTTATTTTAGAAACAAAAACTGCACAGAATCTTTATCATTCTTATGCAGAAAAGCAGCCGATTTTCGATTTTCATAATCATCTTTCTCCTATGGAGATTTTTGAGAATAAAAGTCTTGGAAATCTTGCAAATGCCTGGCTGGACCACGACCATTACAAATGGCGGGCTATGCGTGCAGCAGGCGTTCCAGAGGAACTGATTACAGGGCATATTCGAAAAGATGGTACAGTAAAAAGTGATGAAGAAAGAGGCGGAAAAGAGGCTGTAGAAAAGGCTGATTATGAACGCTATCTTGCTTTTGTAAAAACTTTACAGGGCTGTATTGGAAATCCTCTTTACCACTGGAGTCATCTTGAATTACAGCGTTATTTTGATGTAAAAGAGCCTGTAACAGAAGATAATGCAAAGAAAATTTGGGATAAATGTAACAAACTTTTAGCTCAGAATGATTATGGTCCAAGAGGCCTTTTGACAAAGCTGAATGTAAAAACTCTTTGCACAACAGATGATCCATTAGATGATCTTCAGTTTCACAAACGTATTGCTCAGGAATGGCATGAAGTAAAAGTTTTACCATCCTTCCGTCCTGACCTTGCAATTAATTGTGAAAGTCCAGATTATCCTGCCTATATTACAAAATTACAAAATCTTACAGGAACAAGAATTAAAACCATAAGAGATATGCTCAATGCCTTTGCTGATCGTATGGATTATTTTAAGTCTGTCGGTGCTCTTGTAAGTGATCATTCATTGGAAAACGATTTTTACCTTCCTGCCAGCGAAAAAGATGTTGACTACATTTTTGCAAGAGCCTGGACAGGTAAAAAACTTTCTAGCGAAGAAATTGCCAGATATAAAGGCTTTGTTCTTATTGAACTTGGAAAACTTTATGCACAAAAAGGCTTTGTAATGCAGATTCATATTGGTGCACTCAGAGACCAGAATTCTGCAATGTTTGAAAAAGTTGGTAAGAATGTTGGCGAAGATAGTCTTCAGGATTTTAATTATGCAAGTCAGCTTGGTGCTGTTTTGAATGGAATCTATTCTGCCTGCCCAAATGCAAAAACAATTGTCTATAATCTTAATCCAAAAGATAACGAAGCACTTGCAACAATGGCCGCAAACTTCCGAAACTGCATTTTTGGTCCAGCCTGGTGGTTCAACGACCACAAAGATGGAATAGAAGAACAGATTCGAGTTTTTGCCAGAACTTCTGTTTTGTCATCATATGTTGGAATGCTTACAGACAGCAGAAGCTTCCTTTCTTATCCTCGTCATGAATATTTCCGCCGAATTCTGAGTAATTTTATCGGTAATCTTGTGGAAAAAGGCGAATATCCAGATGACGAAAAATTACTTGGAAAAATTGTAGAAGATATTAGCTATAACAATGCCGTTAAATTTTTTGGAGATAAATAATGAACGATACATTAAAACAAATTGGTTCAACTGGAATTGTTCCGGTTGTTGTTTTGAATAAGGCAGATGATGCAGAACCATTGGCACAGGCCTTAGTAAAAGGTGGACTTCCTTGTGCAGAAGTAACATTCCGTACAGATGCTGCAGAAGAAAGTATTCGCAGAATTGCTAAAAAATTCCCAGAAATGTTCGTGGGAGCAGGAACCGTTCTTACAACAGAACAGGCCGACCGTGCGGTAGGGGCCGGAGCTAAATTTATTGTTTCTCCAGGTCTTAATCCAAAGGTTGTTGAACACTGTCTTAAGAAGGGTTATCCAATTACACCAGGAATTATGACGCCAACCGAACTGGAAATGGCACTTGGTTTTGGCCTTGATGTAGTAAAGTTCTTTCCAGCCGAAAATGCCGGTGGTCTTAAAATGATAAAAGCAATGAGTGCTCCATACACCATGATGAAGTTTATGCCAACAGGCGGAATCAACGCAACAAACGTTCGCGACTACCTTGCCTGCAATAAGATTTTAGCATGTGGCGGCAGCTGGATGGTTAAAGGTGATTTGGTAACTGCAGGTAATTTCGCGGAAATAGAACGGCTTACTAAAGAGGCAGCAGGCATAGTAAAGGATATTAGAGGATAGGTGTTAGGTGCTAGGTTCTAGGTGCTAGTTGATAGGTTCTAGGTGCTAGGTTTTAGGGAGGAGGGAGAAGTTTCCCCCTCGCTGCAGCCCTCTTTGAGGTCTTCCGCTACCCCCTCTGCGGGCTCAAACGCCGCCCGCAACGCCTGCTACCACATCCTATCACCTAGCACCTGAAACCTAAAACCTAAAAAAAAGGAGATATGAAAATGAACAATAAAGTAGTCACATTCGGTGAAATAATGCTTAGATTGGAACCTGAAGGATATTTCCGTTTTGTTCAGGTTGATAAAATGACATCCACATTTGGTGGTGGAGAAGCTAACGTTGCTGTTTCTCTTGCAAATTATGGAATGGATGCATATTACGTTACAAAACTTCCAAAGCACGAAATTGGACAGGCTGCAATCAACAGTTTGCGTCGTTATGGGGTAAATACAGATTATATCGTTCGTGGTGGAGACCGTGTTGGTATTTACTACAATGAACGAGGGGCTAGTCAGCGTGGTTCAAAATGTATTTATGACCGTGCACATTCTTCTATTGCAGAAGCTAAACCAGAAGATTTTGACTGGAAAACAATTTTTACAGATTGTAAATGGTTCCATCTTACAGGAATTACACCTGCTCTTGGTGGAAATATGGTTCAAATCTGTATCGAAGCATGTAAGGCTGCAAAAGAAGCTGGTGCAACTGTAAGCTGCGACTTAAACTACCGTGGAAAGCTCTGGACACGTGAAGAAGCCCGCAAAGCTATGACAGAAATCTGTAAATATGTTGATGTTTGTATTTCTAACGAAGAAGATGCAAAAGATGTTTTTGGAATCGAAGCAGAAAATACTGATATCAATGGTGGAAAACTTAATAAAGAAGGATATAAGTCTGTTGCAAAACAGCTGGCAGATAAATTCGGTTTTAAGAAGGTAGCAATTACTCTTAGAACTTCTATCAATGCTAACCGTAACAACTGGGCAGCCCTTCTTTACGATGGCAAGGACTACTGCTTCAGCAAGGAATACGAAATGTACATTGTAGACCGTGTTGGTGGTGGAGACAGCTTTGGTGGTGGATTGATTTACGCTCTCCTTAACGGAAAATCAACTCAGGATGCAGTAGAGTTCGCTGTTGCTGCTTCTTGTCTCAAACATACAATCGAAGGTGATTACAATATGGTCAGCGTTGACGAAGTTGAAAAACTCGCCGGTGGAAATGGTTCTGGTAGAATTCAGAGATAGTCTCGAATTTATATACTTCTAGTTTTTTGGTCCTGCTAGAGTTCCTCCTAATTTATCTAGCAGGACTTTTTTTTAGCTAATCAAATTCTTTTACTTTTAAAAGAATATCGTTTATAATATTCTCTATGCTTGAAATACTAAATGATGCAGATTACGAATTGTTTCGTAAAATAATTTATGATGAAAGTGGAATCACTTTCTCTGCAACAAACAGATCAATTCTTGATAGTCGTATCAAGGAACTTTTGCGTAAAAAAAATATAGCCACACCACAGGAATACTATGCAATAATTACAAAGAATCCTGAGGAAATGAAGGTTATGTTGGATTCGGTTACAACTAATCTTACTCGTTTCTTTAGAAATCAACCCCATTTTGATGCATTTATTAATTATGTTATTCCAAGTGTTGCTGAACTTAAAAAGGCAAGAGGTGCAGACCGTACTATAAAAATTTGGAGTGCGGGATGTTCAACAGGAGAGGAACCTTATACTATTGCAATGATTATGAAGGAAATTTGTCCAGTTGGCTTTGACTTCAAAATTATTGCTTCAGATATATCCTTAAAATCATTAATGACAGCTCAGCAGGGCTTTTATCCAGATAACCGCGTAGATGGAATTCCTGCAGACTACCTTTCTAAGTATTTTACAAAGGTAGAAGGTGGCTATCAAATCAAAGATGAGATAAAGAATAAGATTCGTTTCGATTATCATAATCTAAAAAATGATTCTGGTGAACGAAATCTGGATGTAATATTCTGTCGAAACGTTTTGATTTATTTTGATGAACCTGCACAATTAGCAGTAATTAATCATTTCTGGGATGCTTTAGCTCCACAGGCTTATCTCTTTATTGGTCACTCTGAATCATTATTCGGAATGAAGACTAATTTTGAGTTTATTAAGACTGAATGGGCTTGTTTCTACGGAAAAAAGTAAAAAATTAATTTATATTTAAATATAGGATTTTCGCTATGGATGAGATTTCAGTAATGGTATGTGATGATTCTGCCTTAATGCGTAACTTAATTGGTAGAATCGTTGATGAAACAAATGGACTGACTGTTTGTGGTAAAGCTGAAAATGGGCTTGATTTACTAGAAAAATTAAAAACAACAAAACCTGATGTAATTCTTTTGGACATTGAAATGCCAAAAATGAATGGTGTCGAATTCCTTAAGAAACGAAAAGAATTAAGAATTGATGTTCCTGTAATCATTCTTTCAAGTATTGCAACAGAAGGTGCTGCTGTAACAATTGAATGTCTTGAGTTGGGGGCTTCTGACTTTATTACAAAGCCAGGTGGAACTTCTGTAACTCTTAAGATTGCTGATGTTACAAAAGATATTATTGAATTGATTGCTTCTTATGGTGGAACTTATGCAAGTGCTCATGGAAAGAAAATTCCTGATCCTGAGTATTTCTCTCATCAGATTAAGCTAAAAGAAGCTGAACGCTTTGTTATTCAGAAGAAAGGTGATGATGCAGCAAAGGCCGCTTCTATCACTAAAAAAGATATTGTTCCTGAATCATGGTTTAAGCCTCAGGTAAAAGAACCTGTAGTTATAACACCAGCACGTGAAGGTGGTAAAATTGAAATTATTGCTATTGGTATTTCTACAGGAGGTCCAAATGCCCTCCGTGACGTATTCAAGGCAATTGATCCACGCTTAAAGCAGCCTATTTTGGTTGTTCAGCATATGCCTGCAGGTTTTACAAAGGAATTTGCAAATTCTTTGAACAATATTTGTCCTTTGACAGTTACAGAAGCTGTCGATGGAGAACCTATTTTGGAAGGTCATATTTATATTGCACCAGGAAGCTATCATATGTTTGTTGAACATAGAGCTTTGGGAAACTTTATCAAGTTGTCTCAAGATGAGCCAAGAAACGGACATAGACCTTCTTGTGATGTTTTGTTTGAATCTGTTGCAAATATCTTCCAGAATCGTGCTTTGGGCGTTATTATGACTGGTATGGGACGCGATGGAGCTGCTCAGATTACAGAAATGCGTAAACAGGGTGCTTGGACTCTTGGTCAGGATCAGGCTTCTAGTATTGTTTATGGTATGCCTAAGGTTGCTTATGAATTGGGTGGAGTTCAGAAACAGGTCCCACTTATGCAGATGGCAGACGAAATATCTAAACTTGCCAGAGAGCATCTGGTTAGCTAGATTTATTTGTTAAATATATAAGTTTACTTGGAAAGTGGCTCTTCAGATTCATTAGAATTTGGAGAGCCATTTTTATTGGCAAGAATACGTATATTCATAATAGGTTTTTCACTTCTGGTAAAAATAAAAATAATTAGAGTTGTAATAATAAAAAATACCATACAGCAAATGAATTTAAAAAATTCGGTATTTTCTTCTAATTTGAAAAGATTTTTGGCTATTGGTCCTGAAAGAAAGTATCCTGCAAAGGCCGAAAAAATAGGTAAAATGAGGCAAAGTGTGTGTAAAAGTCTTTTTGTCCATGTTCTGTGAAAGCTTTCTATAATTGTTTGTCCCATTATTTTTCAATCTCCTTAATTTTTTGATCAACTTCATATTCGCCATTTTTATTGTTCAGCATTGAATAAGTGTCTTTTAAGTTATAAAGAGCATCGAGGTAGTATGGATTTATATGGACAGCCTCTTCAAAATATTCTGCAGCTTCATCATAATTTTCGGATTGAAACTCTACAACGCCAAGTAAATTAAAAAGATGAGAATGCAGAGGATTATAGTCCAGGCCTTCTACACAGATTTCACGTACACTTTCCAAATCTTTTTGCATCAAACAGATTGTTGCATAGGTTTCTTCAATGTCCATGTTTTCTGGAGAAATCATAAAGGCAGTCGCTAACGATTTTTCTGCTTCAACCAAGTTTCCTGCATCGCGGTAGGTAACCCCCAGGTTGTACCATAAAAGAGAGTTTTCTTTATCAATTACAATTGCTCTTTTAAAACAGGCTATAGCCTCCTGGTAGGAACCATCGGAAGCCAAAAGAATAGCTTGATTATTTAACTTGTCTGATCGCTCAATCATCTGAAAGTCTCCGGAATCATAGCTGTAAATAAATCTTCTATCTTTTGTGAATGCATTTTAGAGCAGTTTTCCTTTATCAGTTTTGTACCCTGGGCGGCTGCATCTTTTATACAAGAAGAACTTTCCAGCAGATTTATACATTCTTCTACTGCATTGGAATTAATTCCTTCTTTGCCGGCCTTTGCCATGAAATTTGCAATTTGTTCTTTATCGTTAGGTTTTTTAGTAATGTGGATTAAGACAGGCAGACTTTTTTTACCTTCGACAATATCATCTCCACGTTTTTTGCCGACATTTCCACTTGTTAGATTAATTACATCATCAATAATTTGAAATCCAATACCAATGTTAGCAGCTATATCTGCAAAATTTTCAGCTTCTTCAATAGACATTCCACCTGCAATACAACCAATTTTAGCTGCCATGGCGGCAAGTCTTCCTGTTTTATTTTTTACCATAGCAAGATATTCATCTGAAGTTGGAAAAAGCGAAGGATTCCTATGCCAGTAAATATCCATAGCCTGTCCAAGATGTAAAAGCCTAAGTTCATTTGTATAAACTTGATAAAGTTTAAGCTTCATTTGGTCGGAAATATCCATTTTATTTATGCAGACGGGTGCTTCAAAATATAGCCAGGCACCTGCGTTTAAAGCTGTATCAAGGCCATATGTAATGTGTGCAGCGGGTTTTCCCCGTCTAAAATCTGCAGAGTCTTCTATATCATCATGTATAAGGCTTGCTGTGTGAACAAATTCTACCAGCGGTGTGATAGAGTAGGCCTGTTCTTGGGTAAGGGCCTGAGCAGGATTAGATTCCTTAGCCATTTGGTAACAAAGAATTAACAGCAGGGGACGCCAGCGTTTTCCACCCAAATCAATAAGGTTTTTATTTGGTGTTATAAGATTTTGAATATGTTCGTTCTTAATAGCCTGAGGAAGTTTAGTAAAAGAGTCATTAGTCCAGATTTCGTTTGGACTTGCAGGTAAGGCTTTGTTTAATGCTGTTTCAATGTTTTGTAAAATATCAGAAAATTCTTTATTTAATTGGCTCATATTTTAAAGTATATAAAAGATTTAGCAAAATGACAAATGAATGTATTACAAGGATTTAGAAGTCCTCTTATTGGATTTATCCATATAATATCCGCAATGTATCCACAAGTTATCCACATTTTTTCAACTCTTATGTGTCAAAATGACATGTCAAGTAGGTTTTTAAAAAAAATTACGAAAATTTTACGAAAATTCTAAAAAATGGTGTAAATACTTGTAATACAAAGAATTAAGGATATTAAAAACTCTAAAATCAAATTATTAAAGAAAAAATAAGTTAAAAAAAATTAGTTTTTTAGTTGGATGAACAAATTAAATCCAAAAGTTATCCACAGGTTTTCCACAATTTTTTGTTTCACACGGGGGATAAAAAGTTTCACGAATCTGATAGTTCCTCTTCCAATATTTAGAATGATATATAAATATGAAAAGAGCATAAAAAAAAGACCCTCGAAAACGAAGGTCTTTCTTAGTCTTGTAATTTCTTACTGTTTAGGATTATTCCTAGGACTTAGCCTAAAGAAACTTCTCCAACATCATTAATTGCAAGAATTGAGCGGCAGCCAGAACATCTGAATCTACCAGACTTTGTAGCTCGTAATTTCTTGTTACAAACAGGACATGAAATTACAAGAGGGAAGGTTGAGTTTTCAGAAGCTCCACCGCCATTTGAGAAGTAAGCAATTGCTTCATCTGCAGAACTCTTAATATTAAAGAATTGAGAGAATCCCAAAAGCTGGAATACTTCATATACCTTAGGCTGAATTTCAAGAAGAACTACGTCTCCTCCCTTTGGTTTTACAACTTTTAAGAATACAGTAAAAGAACCAATACCTGTAGAAGATACATAGTTTAATGATGAGCAGTTAAATACTAAGTTTATAAAACCAGCATCGATTACCTTTGTCATTTGTTTCTGGAAGAAACTTGAATTATAGGTGTCGATATAACCGCTTAGATAAATAAAAATCCCTTTGTTTATGCTATCTGCTTTTCTAAGAGAAATTGTAAGACTGTCGTCCTTTTCGTTATCAAAGCCAGGGACTATAGTATTGTTATTTTCCATTGCATATTCCTATTATATTCGTTCATTTATTATATCTAAGTTATGATATTTCTGTCAAATCTATTATCGGAAACTTAAGTTGATTTCAATAGTTCATATTTAAATAAATGTAAGGTTATACCTTATTATATACGATAATTTAAGTAGTATAATATACTTAAAAGGATCGGCATGAAAAAAGCTATAAATTTATTAATCATATATCTTGTATTTTTATTAACAGGCTTTCTTATAGGAACATTTCTTTATTCTTGCTATTTAAATCTTATGGATTTTGTTGCAGGACGTGATATTAAATTTTTCGAAGATAGAGATTTGTATAGAGCTGTTTTTTATATTGCTTACTGTCTTGTATTTTTTATTTGTCCTCTAATTGCTTATTACAGAATTAGACATCCTGGTGGAATTCCTCAGTCGATTGCCTATATCCTTATCTGTCTTATAACCTGGTTGCTTTTATTTCCAGGGCTGTATGAGTTAAATAAACTTTGCGATCGTCACTTTTCGCCAGAAACAGCTAAAATTACACTTTCTAAAGGTTATTTTAGGCAATTAGATAATAAGATTTACTATTTTACAGAAGATTTTTCTCCTGATCAGGAAGGTCAGCTTAAGGCAAATACAGTCGTAATTGATGCAAATGAATATGGAGATGTTTACTTTAATCAGCTTGTTGATGATGATTTAGAATTATTAAAGGCCGCTTATCCATATAAAGAAATCTTAATCAAAGAAACTTTTACCGAAAAAATTCTTGAACTTCCTTATAACATGAAAATTTTAGTTGAGCATCAAAAGCAGGCTTGGGATGATGGATTTTTGACATATCTTGGCTTTCTTTCTATAGCTCTTGTAATTTGCTCCTTGTATGGAATTACAAGTTTCTTTGAATGGAAGCTTATAAATGTAAGTATGCTTTTTATTAGTTATTTTATGATTCTTGTGGTCAATGCTGTGTATTACATGCCTTATCTTACAGAATTAAAAAATAGACTTGTAGATAATGTTGTTATTAGTAAACTTGGAAACTATATTAATGATCCTTTAATCTGTGTAATTAATCTTTTGTTTACCGTGATTTTTGTTGTGGCTGGAATTATTAAGTTTGCCCTGCATAAGCATGCTAATAAGGCTAAGTAGGAGGAAGTGATGAAGAAGATTTTAATTATATTTTCAGTTTTTCTGGGCTTAGGATTAATTACATGTTTTGTTTTGGGCTTTTTTGCAGATATTCCTTTTGGAGTGGCAGAAAAATCTGTTTTTGCTTATAAGCTTTTGACAGGTTTTCAGTATTTTATAGTATATTTGCCAATGATTAGTTTAACTGGTTATGTAATTAGTTGTTCTGTTTATTTTGGACATAATCCAGAAGGGTCGACATCTCGTTTTTCTAAAGCAATGGTGGATCGTTTTAAAATTGTAATGATTACTGCCATCATTATTGCGGCTCTGCTGACATTATCTTCCGAACTTTTAGGCCTCTTTACGGCACGGAAAAAAGCTAACATTATCAATCAGCCTAAACTTATAAATGATTACGTAAAAGTAGGAGATAATCTTTACAGTAATGGTTATTATGAGCGTGCAATCCGATATGCTGATGCCGCCTTAAAACTAGATCCAAATTGTAAGCCTGCCAGTAAATTACGTGATAAGGCCGATTTGGAAATAAACAGGGCTAAAACTTCCGATTTGCGATTTAAGCTTTATCAGTCTGTAGAAGATGCAGAAAAAGTTGATAGAGTTATAATTGATCCTCAACAAATCAATGAAGTTTACCAGTATTATGTAAAAGCTCAGGAAGCCTTTGAAAAAAAGGAATGGTTTAACGCCCATTATTTTGCAGAAGTGGGAATTGGACTTGCAACGCCAAAAGATCCTAACCTTGAGGGCTTAAAAAAACTTTCTACTCAGGCCTGGAATAATCTGGAAGAGTACCATAATCTTGATAAAACCGAAGACCAGAAGGCTTTTGACAAAAAATATCAGGGGTATCTTGCACTTGTTCAAAAAAATGATCTCAAAGCTTATTATATTTTCCGTGAACTTTATCAGTCTTCTCGTGAATTCCAATCTGACCCGGATGTAGTATTCTATCTTGAAATTGCAGAAAACCGTATAAATGAAAGAAGCTTTTTTATAGATGAAACACTTGAACTGGAAAGCTTTGAAAGTGCCAACGATGTTCATTTTGCCTGTTCTTATGCAGATGGTTCAAAAGATATTATTTACATAAAAGGAGTTACCAACGTAGAAGAAACCGGCAATTCCATTCAGTATTTAAGAGCCCTTACTGTTGTTTCAATTGATAGAGATGGCGAACTTTACAGAATAATGACAGTTCCTTATGCCAAAGTTTTACCAGTTTCTACAAAAGACCTTAATGCTACAACCAAGGGACTTATGGGAATTGATGATAAGATTGAGCAGCTTCCTTATATTATGCTTCATTCAGTTAGTCGTGACATAGAAGGAATTGAAAACTTTCCGCTTTATACCTATACCAATGGAGATGTTCTTACTGAACCTGAATATATGCTGCTGGCAATCCCTTATCAAGATTTTTTGATGATGGAGAATTCGACAAATAATCTTTCTGGGCTTTCCATTCCAACACTCTTTAATCTTGCATATAAATCTACAAAGTACGGATATTCAGCCGAGGTATTTGGCCAGGTTTTGATGAACCGACTCTTTTATCCTCTTTGGATTGTGATTATTGTTTTACTTTTGGGAACATTTGCCTGGAATAACAGAGTAGGTCTTGATCAGTATTTTAAATTAAGCTGGCTTCTGGCATTCCCATTTTTCTTCCTTATTAGTGCAGTTTTTTACAAAATAGCCATGTTCTTTTATAAACTTATGAATTACGTACTATTGGGTGGACTTGGAGTTACAAAAGGACTTAGCATAGGCTTCGTTTTTTATCTTGTAATTCTTGTTTTAGATTCTGTTTACTTCCTAGCCCGAAGGTCTAAAATTTAAAAGTCTCTATAGAACGCTAGAACGCTTGCCCTAACTTAATCATAGTATTAAAATATTTGAGTTATTTTTATTATTGGTGATTAAGTAAGGTGGCCTTTTATGAATCTTGAAATGTTGGATAAAACTGTTCGTCGTGTTCCTGATTTTCCAAAACCAGGAATTCTTTTTTATGACATTACAGGTGTTCTTGTAAATCCTGATGCATTGAAGTTTGTTATTGAACAGATGGTAGAAAAATATAAGGACCAGAAAATTGATGCCGTTGCCGGTGTTGAAAGTCGTGGTTTTATTTTTGCAGCTCCATTTGCAGAAAAACTTGGTATTCCATTAATTTTGATTCGTAAAAAGGGTAAGTTACCTGGTGATACTTACGAATGTTCTTATGCCCTGGAATATGGAACTGCTACAGTAGAAGTTCATAAGTCAGATATTAAAAAAGGTCAGAATATTCTTGTTGTAGATGATTTAATTGCAACAGGTGGTACTTTAGCAGCTGCAAAAAATCTTATTGAGCAGGGGGGTGCCAAGGTAAGTGATTTCTTTGGTGTTATTGGACTTCCTGCCTTGAATTACGAAAAAGTTCTTGCTCCATGCAAAGTTACAACCTTAATTAATTATGATGGCGAGTAAGGCATAAAAGGATAAAGATATGATTAAATTACCTGCAAAATATAAATCAATTTTAGGAACAAGAGAAACTGAACATGCAATTGTTGCAATTAAAGATTTTTTTCAGCTGGCACTTTCAACTGAATTGAACCTTTCCCGTGTTACAGCTCCACTTTTTGTTGAAGCTGGCAAGGGTATTAACGATGACCTTAACGGGGTAGAAAGGCCTGTAAGTTTTCCTGTAAAGGTTATGAACGATGCAAAAATGGAAATTGTTCAGTCTTTGGCAAAATGGAAACGTCTTAAGATTACAGAATTAGGTTGTGAACCTGGTTTTGGAATTTATACAGATATGAATGCCCTTCGTCCAGATGAAGATTTGGATCCAATCCATTCCATCTACGTTGACCAGTGGGACTGGTGTATGGCAATTGATGAAAAAGACAGAACAGTCTTCTATCTTCATGAAATTGTAAAGAAGGTTTACCGTTGTATTCAGCGTACAGAATTCTTCCTTTATGACCGTTATCCAGATATAAAACCTGTTTTGCCAAAGGAAATTAAAATTCTTTATGCAGATGACTTGCAGAAACAATATCCAAAATTAAGTCCAAAGGAACGCGAAAATAAAGTTGCCAAGGAATATGGTGCTGTATTTATTACAGGTATTGGTGGAAAACTTCCAGATGGAACTATTCACGATGGACGTGCTCCAGACTACGATGATTGGATTACTGAAACTGGAGATGGTCACCGCGGATTGAACGGAGATATTCTTGTTTGGAACCCAGTTCTTGAACAGGCCTTTGAATTATCATCAATGGGTATTCGTGTAAGTCCAGAAAGCCTTAAAGCTCAGCTGGAAGAACGTGGTGCTACAGACCGTGAAAAACTTGATTTCCATGCCCGCTTGCTTAGAGGTGAATTAACACAGACCCTTGGTGGTGGTATTGGCCAGTCTCGTTTGTGCATGTTCCTTTTACGCAAAGCCCACATTGGAGAAACTCAGGTAAGTATTTGGCCTGAATCAATCAAACAGGACTGTGCTAAGAGAGGAATTACTCTTCTTTAATTAAATGGCAAAAGAATATAAGTTTAACGCTACAGAATTGGAAGCTCAGATTTCTCATCTTTCAGAAAAGGGAATTACTGAGCTTTCTATAAATGATCTTGCTCTGTCAAAAGACAAAAAACGCCTCCTGTCTCTTATTAATAAAATTGTAAAAGATGCTCCAGATGTATTTGTCTCTATCCTTATTGATGCCTCTGTTATAGATAAAGAAATTGTTCTTTCTGCCAGTCAGGCCTTCCTTTCTTTTGATATTCCTTTGGAAGCTACAAGTAAGGGTGGAAAACTTTTATTCGATAAAAAATTCTATTCCAACAAGGCAAGGCTGTTAAATGATTATGGTCTGGTTTTTGGTTTTCTTTTGACTTATGGAATTGTAGAAGGTGATACTCAAAAGAACTTTATGGATCGGCTTGATTTTGCCTTGCAGCAGTATCCTAATCATATAGATTTTCCTCAGACCGAAAAGGATTCAGATACAGCTGAAGCCAGGGTGAGCGGAATCTTTTCTGCCCAGGAAATACGTTACTGTAGAGATTTAGCTTTTTCTTGTAGAACTTTTTATACAAGTGGACGGGCTGTTCCCTGGTTTCTTTCGGCTTTAAAACCTCTTCGCATTTATCCTTCAAGATTTTTTGCAGATTTTGCCGAATGGCAGCGTTGTAATAATTGTGATTTTAAGAGTGGATTTATTCCTGAAAAAGAAAATCATAAAGATATAGAAAAAATGCAGATTCTTTTTCTTACCGAAAAGTACGAAGAGAAAAAGCAGCACAGTCTTATTCCTCTTGTGGAAGATGTTGTAAAAATTAATGGTGCTATGTCCCGTCTTGCTGGTGAAAATGAGGAATCTACCGTAAAAACTTCTTACCATCCAGATGATTTGTTCAGTCAGGAAATTTATGATTTTGAAGCCTTTAATGAAAATGTTGTAATGGAAGAATGCAACGTTAAAATATTTGCAGGGGAAGAAGGTCCCGATTATCAAGTCCTTTCTAATCAAAAATAATGAACCTGGTTTTTACTACAAATCAAACCCAACGTTTGGATATTTTTCTTCGATCTGAACTTCCTTCTAAAATTGGCCAGGAATGTTCCAACTCAAAAATACGTCGTTTAATTCTGGCATCTTGTGTGTCTGTAAACGGTCGTCCAGTAATTCGTCCAAGTTTTGAATTACGGGGCCAGTCAAAGATTCTTGTAAATTTTGATAAAGAAAAGTTCTTCTACGAAAAACAGCCCGACGACATCAAATATGAGCTTACAGATAAAGACCTTATTTTTGAAAACGAAGATTTAATTTTTATAAATAAACCAGCCTTTTTTCCTGTTGAACAAACTATCGTTGGTAATCGGGATAATCTTCATGATGCCTTGGTAAGATATCTTTGGGCCAGAAATCCTTCGCTCCGAAATCCTCCATATGCAGGAATTATGCATAGACTTGATAGAGAAACTTCGGGAATCATTCTTTTTACAAAAAATCGGGCTGTAAATAAAGAAGTTCAGGCTATGTTTGCCGACCACAACTTTACCAAAATATATCAGTGTCTGGTTACAAGTCAAAAAAAATTAGAAGAGGGATATAAATTTACAGTTGAAATGTTTATGGGCCGTATAAGCGGAAAAAGTCAGGCAGGAAAGTGGGGCAGGCTTGATGAAGCAAAGGGTGGTCAATATTCCAAAACTGACTTTAGGGTGCTTAAAAAACTCAAACATGCGGGACAGGAATGCTATTTGCTGGAAGCAACCCTTTATACGGGAAGAACGCATCAAATTAGGGTTCATCTAGCTGACAGGGGATTACCAATTTTGGGTGATACTTTATACGGTGGAAAGGAATCTGAAAGAATCTGGCTGCATTCAAGCCGTTTTGCTGGAATGGGTTTAGAACTTGAATGCCCATTCCAGCAAAATTAATTATTTTTTTGTCCAGTAAAGAGTGTATTTTTCGTTTGTAATTTCATACAAAGGCACAAAAGTTGTTTCTCTTTCCTGAGAAATTGTTCTGTAGGTAGACTGCTGCCAAGGGAAATTTGTATAAGTGTGTTCCTTTGCCTGGCGCAGAACTGAAGGAATGCCTGTTGGAGCTTTTAATCCGTAATCATTATCAGAAATACCAGCCAAAACAATTGGACCTTCCATAACAGCGGCCTTTTCTGGAATATCCGAAAGACTTACTTCTGTAAGAGCTGCATTCAGATAAACGACAACTTCTTCATCTTTCCAGGTCTTCTTAATGTTTAGGAATCCGCATTTGTCGCAGTTTCCTGGAACATCAATTTCGTTTCCATTTACAGTTACAGTAGGTTTACCGGCAATCCAAGAAGGAATGCGAAGTGATAAAGTAAATTCGCTGTTACCCTGAACATGGAACTTAATAAGCCAGCGGGAATCCTGCCCCTTATCTGAATCATCAAAAAAGGCAGTGTCGTTGTAGTATTTCATTGCAATAGTTTGTGTAATTGTGACCTTGTCTTCTCCAATTGTAAAGTTTCCTTCAGAAGGAATGTACTGGCTTACATAAATGTGGTCTTCATCTTCTGCCTGGTAGTAGCATAAACTAGGATAAAGTGTTTGAGCCTGTACCATTGTTCCGTGACAGCACCAAAAGTCTTTTGTTGGACTTCCCCATTTTTTTATGCTTCCAGCTTTCATTGGCAGGAAGTAAGTTGGCATTCCAGTTTCTTTATTCTGCTGGGCTAAAAATCCGTTGTAAAGGTTCTTTTCAATATAATCCAGATAGCTTGCGTTTCCTGTAAAGCGGAAGAGGTAATCTGCAACTCTGACCATATTGTAGACCGTACAGAATTCTTGGTTTCTTTCACCAATGTAAGAACCAGCCTGATGAGGTGGTGTCCAGAATTCACCGGCTCCCTGGCCACCTGTACAGTAGGACTCGCGGTCTATAACAGCACATTTCCAGAATCTTTCCAGAATATCCAGATATTTTTTATCACCAGTTACTTCGTAGAGTTTTGCAGCTCCGTGAATAAAAGGAATGCTGGCGTTCTGGTGGTTATTTGTCAGCGGATCTTTGCCCTTGAGTAAATCATCAAAAATTGAAGGATTTGAATAACGTTCTGCAAGAGTCTGATACTTAGGTTTGTTTGTAAGGCGGAAAAGTTCTTCCCATACTTCAATCATTCCGCCTTGTTCCCCTTTGTAGATGGCAGCAGGATTATCACTCTTCAGAACTTTATCTGTCCATTTTATATACCAGTCTGCAAGATTGTTTAAAATTGTAAGGGCCTTTCGGTTTCCTGCGTATTTATTGGCATCAATCAGTCCCATAATCAACTTATGCATTGTGTATTGTGGAGACCATATGTATTCTTTTTTTTCCAGCTTTGTAAAATATTTTTCTGGGAAAGGACCAATCCATTTTCCTCCGTTTAATTTCTGGCAACGGTCTAATTCTTCTATTATCAGGTTTACTTTTGCCTTTAGTTCTGCATCATCATTTATTGCAACCAGCATAGATGCGGCAGAAAGCCAGTGTCCCAAAAAGTGTCCTCTAAGCTGGCAGGTAGGAGCTTCCCAACCCCAATGAATATTTGCTTTGGAAGGATCTTCAATTATCTGTAGGCCTGGAATTACTACGCCTGCTTCCCAATAAAAGTTCTGTAAAAGGCATTGAGGGTCTAAACTCATTAAATATTTACGATTTAAGTTTACACGTTCTGTAAATATGCCTGGTAAAAGTTTTACCTTTCCGTTTTCAATAGAATTAATCATTAGTTTCTCCTGAGATGTTTCAATTGAACAAAATATAGGTAGAGTTTTTTCTATTTATTATAATATTACTTAATAAAATTTGTATTTTTTTTTAAGAAATTTGTTGACGAATTTATGTCCAAATCAGTAATTTTAAACTTGATAAAGAAAAACAATGATAATTGTGGTTTTGAGGTGTTTATTTAATGGCTGACGAGAAAGAAAAGGCTGAAGATCAGACTGAAGAAACAAAATCTCAGACAGAATCTGATGATTCAGAAAATTCTGAGACTCAGGCTCAAGAGGCAGCTTCAAATGGAGATTCTACAGAAGAAAAATCTGAAGAAGCAAAAGAAGTAACTCCAGAAGAAAGAATTGCCGAGCTTGAAAAAGAAATTGCAGATTTGAAGAGCCAGGCACTTTATAAGGCTGCTGAAAATGACAACTGGCGTAAAAGGATGATGCAGCAGAAGGATGAAGCTGTTGCTTATGCTAATGCTTCTTTGCTGGGTGACTTGCTTGATAGTCTTGATAACTTTGACCGTACTCTTGATGCGGCAAAGGATGCAAAAGATGCTAAATCAATTGCAGATGGTATCAAGATGATTAACAAGGGTCTTGTAAAAATGCTTGAAGACAAATATGGCCTTGTTGCTTATGGAAAAGAAGGCGATGACTTCAATCCAGATGAACATGAAGCAATTGGCCGTGTTGAAGATGAAAAGGCAAAGAAACAGACCTTGGAACAGGTTTATCTTAAGGGCTACAAACTTAAGGATAAAGTTATTAGACATGCGAAGGTTATGGTAAAAGTACCAGTTTCAAAATAGCAAGCTATTTTGAAACACGAGTTTTGCAAGCAAAACTCGCAGAATATTCAGTGTAGTAAATTAGAAAGCGAGGTATATAAAATGGGTAAGATTATAGGTATTGACTTAGGAACAACAAACTCTTGTGTATCTGTAATGGAAAATGGAGAGCCAGTTGTAATTCAGAATTCTGAAGGTGGACGTACAACTCCTTCTATCGTTGGTTTTACATCTCAGGGAGATCGTATTGTTGGTGCATCTGCAAAACGTCAGATGGTTACAAATCCAAAGAACACAGTTTATTCAGTAAAACGTCTTATTGGACATAGATTTTCTGAACTTCAGGGAGAAGCAACAAAGCTTCCTTATAAAGTAATTGATAATGGTGCAGACTGTCGTGTTGAAGTTGAAGATAACGGATCAAAGAAACAGTATTCACCACAGGAAATTTCAGCATTCATTCTTCAGAAAATGAAGAAAACTGCAGAAGACTATCTTGGAGCAGAAGTTACAGATGCTGTAATTACAGTTCCTGCTTACTTCAATGACTCTCAGCGTCAGGCTACTAAAGATGCTGGTAAAATTGCCGGATTGAACGTTCAGCGTATTATTAACGAACCAACAGCTGCTGCTTTGGCTTTCGGTTTCAAACAGGATCAGGACAAAGAAAAGACAATCGCTGTATATGATCTTGGTGGTGGTACATTCGATATTTCTATTCTTGAATTGGCTGACGGTGTATTCGAAGTTAAATCTACAAATGGTGATACACACCTTGGTGGAGATGACTGGGACCGTGCAATTGTAAACTGGCTTATTGCTGAATTCAAAAAGGATACAGGAATTGACCTTTCTGGTGATCCAATGGCTATGCAGCGTCTTCGTGAAGCAGCTGAAAATGCAAAGATTTCTTTGTCTAACCAGACAACTGCAGATATCAACCTTCCATTTATTACAGCTGATGCAACAGGTCCAAAACACTTGCAGAAGTCTTTGACTCGTGCACAGTTTGAACAGATGACAGATGACTTGTTCGAAAGAACAAAGGAACCTTGTCGTAAGGCTTTGGCAGATGCAGGTCTTACTGCTGATAAGATTGATGAAGTACTCCTCGTTGGTGGTTCTTCTCGTATGCCAAAAGTACAGGACGTTGTTAAGGCAATCTTCGGAAAAGAAGGTTCTCGTGCAGTAAACCCAGATGAAGCAGTTGCAATTGGTGCTGCAATTCAGGGTGGTGTACTCCAGGGTGATGTAAAAGATGTTCTCCTTCTTGATGTAACACCTCTTTCACTTGGTATTGAAACAATGGGTGGAGTTATGACAAAACTCATCCCAAGAAATACAACAATTCCTACAAAGAAGAGCCAGATCTTCTCTACAGCTGCTGATGGACAGACTGCTGTATCAATTCACGTACTCCAGGGTGAACGTGAAATGGCTGCTCAGAACCGTACTCTTGGAAACTTTGACCTTGTAGGTATTCCAGCCGCTCCTCGTGGTGTTCCACAGATTGAAGTTACATTCGATATCGATGCAAACGGTATTGTTCATGTATCTGCAAAGGATCTTGGAACTGGTAAGGAACAGCACATCCAGATTACTTCTTCTTCAGGATTGAGCGAAGAAGAAATCAACCGCATGGTAAAAGATGCAGAAGCAAATGCTGCCGCTGATAAAGAAAAGAGAGAAGCTGTTGATGCAAAGAACGAAGCTGATAGCTTGATTTATGCTACAGAAAAGTCTATCAAAGATCTTGGAGACAAGATTGATGGTGCAGAAAAGCAGAAAGTTGAAGATGCTATTGCAGCTTTGAAACAGGCTTTACAGAGCGAAAATGTTGCAGACATCAAAGCTAAGACAGAAGAATTGAAGAATGCTTCTTACAAGATTGCAGAAGAACTTTACAAGCAGCAGGGTGCTCAGGGAGCTCAGCCAGGTGCTGAAGCTGGTCCTCAAGCTGATCCAAATGCTGCAGGTTCTGCTGGCGAATCTGAAGAAAAGAAGTCAGGCTTCAACAAAGATTCAGCAGATGATGTTGAATACGAAGTAAAGGATAACGACTAATAAAGCATATTAGATTATCTTAAATTGAAAACGCTCTGTTGTTGAAGACAGGGCGTTTTTTTGATAGATTAACTTAATTTATTTTTGATTAAACGGATATAGAAAATGGCAGCAAAACGCGATTATTATGAAGTATTAGGTGTTGACAAATCAGCTGATCAGGAAGCAATTAAAAAGGCTTACCGTAAACTTGCTATTAAGTATCACCCAGATAGAAACCCTGGCGATAAAGAAGCTGAAGAAAAATTCCGAGAAGCAACAGAAGCTTACGAAGTTCTTTCGGATGAAAAGAAGCGCCCAATTTATGATCAATATGGTTTTGCAGGTCTTGACGGTGCTGCAGGCGGTGGTGGTGCAGGCTATTCTCATGCCTTCCATGACTTCAGCGACTTGTTCGGTGGTGCCGGCGGTGGCTTCTCAGATATTTTCGATAGTATTTTTGGCGGTGGTTTCTCTGGAGGTTCTTCTTCAAGATCAAGAAGAGGTCCTGTATCTGGAGCCAGCTTAAGATATGATCTTCATATTAAATTTAAAGATGCAGTATACGGAACTGAAGCTGATATAAGTTTTAAGCATAACGAAGTTTGTCCTTCTTGTAATGGAAGTGGTGGAGCTGCAGGTTCTTCTCGTAAGACTTGTCCAACTTGTAATGGAATGGGACAGGTTCGTCAGGGAAATGGTTTCTTCTCTATCCAGCAGACTTGTCCAAAGTGTGGAGGACGTGGAACTGTTATTGATAAGCCTTGTGCAACTTGCCGTGGAAGTGGTCTTGTAGAAAAATCAAAGACAGTTTCTCTTAAAATTCCAGCAGGTGTTGATGATGGAAAACGTCTTGTTCTCCGTGGTTTAGGTGATGCAGGAGAAAATGGTGGACCAGCTGGAGACTTAGTAGTTGTATTACATGTTGATTCACATCCATTATTTGAACGCGAAGGTTCAGATTTGTATTGTGCTGTTCCTATTTCCATTGCTCAGGCCGCTCTTGGTTGCGAGATTAGCATTTCTGCTCTTGATGGAAAAAAGATTGCTATTAAGATTCCAGAAGGAACTTCTAGTGGAAAACTTCTTAGAATTAAGGGAGAAGGTGTACCACTTTCTGGTTCTGGTCGTAAGGGCGATTTGTATGTAAAGGTTATTGTAAAAACTCCAAGTCATCTTTCTTCAAAACAGAAGGAATTGCTTAAGCAGTACCTTGAACTTGAAAATCCTCCAAAAGAAGCTGAGCTGATTAATCTTTCTAAATTGGAATAGAATTATAAGTTCGAATATTTTATATCCTAATTTATAAGGAGATTTGTCTTTCGTAGATAAATCTCCTTATTTATTTCTGTGTTTTAAACTTTTTCCGCAATTATGCCGATTATATGTTAGAATAGTATAAATATATTTAAAAAAATTATGCTATCTTAGAGGTAAATATGTATAAAACACGGAAAAAAATTGTATTAACTAGCGTTTATATTCTTTCAGTCATATTTTTTATTTTTATTTGTTTAGCACTTTTGCCTACCAAAACAGTTGCAGTTTTACCAAAAGTTTCTTTTACTATTACAGCTCTGGTATTCCTTGTAATAACCTTTTGGGGTAACAGAATTAGAGCCTGGTTATTAGCAAAAGTTAGACATGATACTTTGGAAACCGGTGAAACTGTTATTTTAAATGACTTTATCAATAAGCTGCGTTTCTGTTACTCTCTTGAAGACTTTTATGTAACACTTGGTGATATTCTTGAAAAGCAGGGTGACTGTTCCGTTTTATTTGTAGATCGTTCTAAAAACTATATCCTCTATAATAGCCCAAATCGTAATGCAACATCAGAATACAATAGAACCAAACTTGACCAGAACTTTACTGAAAGCTGGCCTGATGGATTTTATTTCTTTGATCGTCACATCGGTGTAACAACAAAATATAAAAAAGCTCGTGGTTTCTTTATGGTATTTGATAACCAGCATCTTTATGTTTTCTGTCGTTATACAAAACTTTTTGATCTTGATGTTTATGGCAGATTGTTCGAGGAATACAAACGATTTATTTCTCGTACAAGAACAATTACAACTTTGTCAGAAATTTCTGCTACAACAAAGGAATGGGAACAGCTGGCTATTACACAACAGTCCTTCCTTCCTCAGAAAATTCCAAACATCTCTAAGCTTAAGATTGCAACTTACTACCGTCCATTGGTAAACGTTTCCGGTGACTATTATTCAATTCTTCCAATTGATGCAAATAAAACTTTGCTCATGCTTGGAGACGTATCAGGTAAAGGACTTCCTGCCGCCCTTATCATGGGTCTGGTAATGAACACAGTAAAGATTATTGAAGATAAGGAAGATCTCGTTGGAGTTCTACATTCAATCGATAAGGCTATTAAGGGCATGCACTTACAGGATAAATATACCGTATTGTTCCTGAGTGTCGTTGATACAGAACGTATGCGTATCCGTTATATCAATGCGTCTATGTCTGACCCAATTATTTTGTCTCCTTCTCCAGATGGATACAGAATTAAGCCTCTTACTTCAAATGCATCCCTTATTGGTATTTTGGATGTAGGTGATGTTACTGTTCAGGAAAAACGCCTCTTCCGTGGTGATACCATTTTGATGGCAACCGATGGTGTTTCTGAAGTTATGGATGATGATGGTGTTGAACTTGGTGATACAGATATTTACAAAAAGACTTTGATGGCCGGTGCTGCTAAGTCTCCTCAGGAAATGGTAAATGATATTGTTGATTTGATTATGAAGTACAACGGAGATAAAAAACTTCATGATGACGTTACTATGATGATAGCAAAGGTAGGTTACTAATATGATTTATTTGATTCTTAATATTGCTGTTACAGTTTTTCTTGGATTTTTTACTCACCTTATAGATAATAAAGTAAAAAGTGATAATGTTGGTGTTAGTTCTTTCGCAATTGCAATGCTCCTTACAACAATTGAAGCAGGACTTTTTTCATTGATTCTTTTCTTGAAAAGCGTGTGGTTTGAGGCAATGACAGTTGCAACAATGAAGATTATGTTCAGCCTTGAATCCTTCTTCTTTACAACATTAAGTTTTGGTTTAATAAGTCTTGGAATGCAGAAAAAGAAGTCAATTGTAACTTTGATAAAATTTGCATTTTACATTTTTGGAGTAATTTTAGTTTTTACACAGTTTTCAACAATTGAAGTTTCAAATGAAAGCGGAGTTGTAATTGTTTCAGAATATCTTTTTGCAGAACCTGCAAGAAAGTTTTTCCCTTGGACTTGGGTAACTGTATACAATGCAATTTATAAATATATTCTTCCTGCAATATGTTTCATTTTCCTGCTTGTTTTCCAGGAAGATAAAGCAAGCCAAATTGAAAAGTACCAGTCATTGATGATTGGAGAAGGCTTTGTTCTCATGTGGGCAATTAATGCAATAATTAATTATATTTCTGCAAGTGATCCATCCTTCTCTTTACTTTTTATATATGCTTATCTTTTCCTTTATGTAGTACTTTATATTTCTTTGACAAAGACTGCTGTTCCTTCTGGAAAAGCAATGTTTGTAACTGTAATTAAATCATTAATTTCTTATTTAATACCTGCGGGAGTAATTGGAGTTGTATGTTACTTCTCTCAGGCAAAAAATGGTGGCGTTTCTGGACAATACCTGGCTTTGTTCTGTGTTGCAGCTTTTATATGTGTAGTATTTGCACTTTGGATTTCTTCTATACTTTCTACATCGACAAGACTTTATACAGCAGATTACGAGGCTGCTCTGGAAAAAGACCTTGCAGGAATTGAATATAAAGATGTTGAAATGGATGAGGTAACTACCCGAATGTACGAAATTTTCCGTAGAAATGTAGAAGCTTCATCTGTAAATGTATACATTCTTTCTGGTCAGAACGAACTTGATATAGCTTATTCTTCTAATCAGATGAATAATAAGATTTCCTTAAACAATCCAATTTTTGATAACCTCTTAAACATTGGTCGTTCTATTGTAGTTCAGTCTCAGCTTGAAAAAGAGCATGAACTTTCGGTTGTAGAAGAAGGATTAAAAAAGTTCTTTCAGGAAACCCGTTCAGATGCCATCTTTATCTTAAATGAAGGTCACAATATCTTTGGTCTTATCACTCTTGGTAAAAAGGTTTCTGGTGACCACTATAAGGAATATGACTACAACGTATTTGTAAAACTTTATTCATACTTCTTCGTATTCGGATATTACATGCGTAACATTGCCAATAAAGATATTATGGGTATTGTAAACCGCGAAATCCGCATGTCTTCTCAGATTATTACTTCTATTCAGGAAAACCTGGATCACGTAAAAAATCCAAAAGTTGATATTGGTTATATGATGGTTCCTGCTCATAACATTGGTGGTGAATTCATTGATATGATTCGTCTTACAGCAACAAGACATTTGTTCGTAGTAGGAGACTTGTCTGGTAAGGGTATTGCCGCTTCTATGAACATGGTTATCTTAAAGTCCATCATCCGAACTTACCTTGCAGAAGTACATGATTTTAAGCAGTTAATTGTAAAACTTAATACCTTCATCAGAGATTCTTTACAGAAGGGAACAATTTTTGCCGGCCTTTTTGCTTTGGTAGATTTTGAAACAGATACAATGTATTACATCAACTGTGGTATTCCAACTTTGATGATGTATACTCAGGTTTATAACAACGTAATTGAAATTCAGGGTTCTGGACATATTCTTGGATTCGTAAAAGATATTTCTCCATACGTTTCTGTAAAAACAACAAAATTAAATCCTGGTGATATTATCCTTGCTTGTACTGATGGTTTGATTCAGTCTCACTCACTTCGTGGTGAACAGTTCGGTAAGGAAAGAGTTCAGCAGGCAATTCTTGATAACTCAACTTATCCTGCTCAGCGTATGGCTCAGTTTACTTTTGATAATCTTGTTAAGTTTATGTCAAAAGAAATGGAAGACGACGTTTCTATGCTTGTAATTAAATATGAAAGTCTTGATACAGGTAAGTCTGAAGAAACAGCTCCTGCTCAGAATGAAGAAACAGAATCTGAAGTTATAGAGGAAACTGCTGCAAGTGGCGAAACTCCAGCCGAAGAAATTCCTTCAGCAGAATCTTCTTCAGAAGAAGTTCCTGCTTCACTTGATTCTCAGATGGAACTTCCAAAAGATGCTGTAGATGGAATTGAATCTGCAAAAGAAGAAGCCCAGATGGAGGCTCAGACAAGCGAAGAAACTAGTCCTTCTGCAAGTTCAGAAGAGCCTGCCGAAGAAGAAAAGAAGCCTGCAGATGATATGGGGCTTCCAGAAGGTTTTGAAATGCCAGATTTGGGTGATCTTGATGCAATGATGAAGGAGGCTGGTTTATAATGGAACAGTTAACAATTATTGAAAAAGACGGTGCAAACTATCATTTATATGAATTGGAAGGAGCTTTGAATGCCTATACTTTAGGTGAATTTGAAGCAACCTTGTATGATGCCGTACAGAAAAACAATATAGTTTTGGATATGTCTAAATTAGTAGAACTGGATCCTGCAGGAATTGGTGTATTAATGGCTGCTTTTAATGATAGTGAAGATGTAGGTCATAAACTTTATTTTATGTCTATGTCCAACGAAGCAGAAAGAGCAATTGCTGCTACAGGCTTCAAGTATGTTTTTAATTTGATAAATTCAGTAACTGAAGTTAAATAAAAAAGGCTGTCTGTAATGAAGAAAAATCAATTCAATTACAGGCAGCCCTTTTTTGTCTTTTAGCTTATTTGATTACAATATTTACAAGCTTATCTTTTACTACAATGCATTTTACAATTTCGTGACCATCTGTAAATTTCTTTACACCCTCACGTGCAAATGCAGTTTCTTTTAATGCATCATCTGAACTTCCAGGTTCTGCTTCAAAAGTATCACGTTTTTTACCGTTTACCATAACTACGATTGTTTTTACATCATCTTTTGTAAAGTTTTCGTTAGCTTCTGGCCAGTTTTCGTAAGCAATTGTATTGTTATGACCAAGTTTTTCCCAAAGTTCTTCGCCAAGGTGTGGAGCATATGGTGAAAGAACTTTTACAAAGTCAGACCACATAGCCTTTGGAACTTCTGGCAACTTAGAAATTTCATTGATAAAGATCATCATCTGTGAAATTGCAGTATTGAAGTTTAAGCTGGCAGTATCATCTGAAACCTTTTTGATAGTCTGACAGAAAGTCTTACGAGCAGAAACAAGGGCTTTATCTTCAAGCTTGCCAGAAATATCAATATCGGACATAGGCTTTTCTGAAACTGCCCAAACTTTTTCCAGGAAGCGATGAATACCAACAATACCCTGTGTTGACCATGGCTTAGACATTGTTAAAGGTCCCATAAACATTTCGTACATACGAACAGAATCGGCACCATAAGCTTTAATTTCATCATCAGGGTTAACTACGTTTTTCAAAGACTTAGACATTTTTGCAACAATCTGTTCCAATTCCTGGCCTGTAGCTTTTTCGTAGTATTTTCCGTCTTCTTTCTGTTCAACTTCGTCAACAGGAACAAGAGTTTTGTCTTTGCGCTGGAATGCAAAAGAAGTAATCATTCCCTGGTTAATAAGGCGTTGGAATGGTTCCTTTGTAGAAACAAATCCAAGGTCATAAAGTACTTTGTGCCAGAAGCGGGCATAAAGTAAGTGGAGAACGGCATGTTCAGCACCACCAATATAAAGGTCTACCGGCATCCAGTAGTTTTCAGCTTCTTTTGAACAGAATGTATTACTATTTTTTGGATCAAGATAACGTAAGTAGTACCAGCAAGATCCACCCCACTGAGGCATTGTGTTAGTTTCGCGTTTTGCATCTCTACCGCACTTTGGACACTTGCAGTTTACCCAAGAGTCAATTGCAGCTAAAGGAGATTCACCGGTTCCTGTTGGCTGGTAAGACTTAACTTCTGGAAGTTCAACTGGCAGCTGATCTTCTGGAACAGGAACTGTACCACATTTTGGACAGTGAATTAAAGGAATTGGTTCACCCCAGTAACGCTGGCGGCTGTATACCCAGTCACGGAGTTTATAATTGATTGCCTTACGGCCAATTTTCTTTTCTTCAAGGAATTCCAACATCTTAGCAATTGCATCTGCTTTGTTAAGACCATCAAGGAATTCTGAGTTTACATGGATTCCGTCCTGAGTCCATGCCTGTTTCTGAACATCAACTTCGCTCTTCAAAACTTCGATAATTGGAAGATTGAATTTCTTAGCAAATTCCCAGTCACGGTCATCGTGAGCAGGAACAGCCATAATTGCACCTGTACCATAAGAAATTAAAACATAATCAGCAATCCAGATTGGAATGAGTTTTCCGTTTACAGGGTTGATTGCATAACTTCCGCTGAATACACCAGTTTTATCTTTTGCAAGGTCAGTTCTTTCAAGATCAGATTTTTTTGCTGCTTCTTCCTGATAAGCTTTTACTGCAGCTTCCTGTTCAGCAGTAGTAATCTTAGAAATGATAGAGTGTTCTGGAGAAACAACCATATAAGTTGCTCCAAAAAGAGTATCACAACGGGTAGTATAAACTGTAAGTTTGTTGTCGGTTGGTTTTCCGTCTTTATCTGCAACTGTAAAAGTAACTTCTGCACCTGTTGATTTTCCAATCCAGTTGTGCTGCATTGCTTTTACACTTTCTGGCCAGTCCAAGCCTTCCAAGTCCTTGTCCAGGCGGTCAGCGTAATCTGTAATTTTCAAAATCCACTGGCGGATTGTTTTGTGTGTAACCTGAGTATGACAGCGTTCACAACGTCCTTCCTTTACTTCCTCGTTTGCAAGACCAGTCATACAAGATGGACACCAGTTAATTGGAGTCTGAGCTTCGTATGCCAATCCTTTTTTATAAAGCTGGAGGAATATCCACTGAGTCCACTTGTAATAGTCTGGTTCACATGTAGAAACGCAGCGGTCCCAGTCATAAGAAAAACCAAGAGATTTAATCTGCTGAGTGAATTTTTCAATGTTTGCGTTAGTTGTAATTTTGGGATGAGTTCCAGTTTTAATTGCGTAGTTTTCTGCTGGAAGACCAAAAGAGTCAAATCCCATTGGATGAAGTACGTTATAACCCTTCATACGTAGGTAGCGGCAGTAAATATCAGTTGCAGTATAACCTTCAGGATGTCCTACGTGTAATCCTGCTGCAGATGGATAAGGGAACATGTCCAAAACATACTGACGTTTTTCTTTAGGAAATTTTGGATCTTCTGTTGCCTTAAAAGTTTTGTGTTCGTCCCAATATTTTTGCCATTTAGGCTCAATATTTTCAAAAGGATATTTACTCATTTTGTGTGCCTACCTCTATATTTTTAATAAGTTCTTCTATTATAGTGTAAAGAAGAAGTAGTGGAAAGACGCTCTATATTAAAATAAAATTGTCTTTTATCAATTTATAATAGATAATTATATCTACAAGGAGAGAGGAAAAATGGAGTCTTTAATAAAAAGATTAAAGATAGCGGTCTTAAACTTCAAGCATGGACGGGTCTTGTTTATAACTTCGTCCGTTTTTGCTTTAGTATACCACCTTGCTTTTTTAATCACATTTAAACTACTTGGTGTAACGCAAATGTTTTACTTTAATTTCATTAGCGTTGCAGTGTTTATATTTATTTCTTTACGTTCTTTTAAGATGAAGAATGTAATTCCCTATTATTTCCTGTTTTTTGCAGAAGTAGTCGTCCATCAGATTTTAGCGGATTACTATTTGGGCGGGGATGCGGAGTTTCATTACTTTATTTTACTTATAGGCTTATTGCCTGCTTTAAGTTTTGGAAAAAGAATAAAACTTGCGTCTGTTGTGGTTACAGTTTCGGTAATACTTTTTCTTATGATTGAAGCGAATGCTGCCTTTATCTTCCCTGTTTATTTTATAGAGTTCAAGAAAATTGTCGTTATCAGAATTGTAAATATTGGTTGTGTAGCTTTTGTTATTGCTGCCAGTCTTTTGATGTATGCTTATATAGTTTTGCACGTTGAAGATAATCTGGAAGAGCAGGTTGAACAGAAGACTAAAAAAATTGTAAAGCTACAGGATCATACAATCGACAGTCTTGCAAACCTTGTAGAAAACCGTGATATAGATACTGGGGATCATATTAAAAGAACTTCTGCTTATGTAAATTTGCTTGCATTAAAAGCTTATGAAAATATGGTTTATCCTAAGGTAATTGACTGGAAGTTTATTGAATTAGTTACACGAGTTGCCCCTTTGCATGATATTGGAAAAATTGTTGTTCCTGATTCAATTTTAAAAAAGCCTGGAAAACTTACTGATGAAGAATACAACACAATGAAAAAGCACACTACAGAAGGTGTAAGAATTATTAATGAAATATTCATTATGACTGAAGATAAGGAATATGTAAAAACTGCAATGGATGTAGCTGGCTATCACCATGAATTCTGGGATGGAAGAGGTTATCCAAATGGTTTGAAAGGGGACCAAATTCCTGTTAGTGCCAGAATAATGGCTATTGCAGATGTTTTTGATGCCCTTGTTTCGGTACGTTGTTACAAAAAAGCTATGTCTGTTGAAGATGCTTTTAAGATTTTAAAAGAGGAAGAGGGAATCCACTTTGATCCAATTTTAACTGAAATATTCCTTCAAAATAAAGATGCTGTAATAAAAATTTTGAATAAGGAAATGTCTTTATAGTGCTTTTAAATCGCTTACTTTGAGGTAGGTATAAGTAACCCCTTCTTCGTTTTCTGTAATTTGATAACGGCCAGTAATTTCTATTTCCTGCCCAATTTCTGGGTAATCTTGAGGATAGTTGTGGTCACCTATCCAGATGAATTCGATTCCTTGCTGGCAGCACTGAGTTGCATCTGGAATGATTACAGCAAAGTATTTTTCATCTGTAAGTTCGTTTACGAATACATAAAAAAAGCCGCTTACTTTTATGTTTTTGTTTTGGTATTCCTCTGGCATAATAAGCATATCGAATACAGTTGTGTAAATCAT
Source organism: Treponema sp. UBA4267 (assembly GCA_002395155.1). GTDB lineage: Bacteria > Spirochaetota > Spirochaetia > Treponematales > Treponemataceae > Treponema_D. Next base: position 34,595 of record DGWD01000021.1, on the reverse strand, counting down.
TGTTGCAGACATTTTTGTAAGGTCTAAATCTATTTTAGAATTATCTTCATTTTTGTTGGAAGATTTTTTTTTGTGCTCTTCAATTAATTCTTTGGTAGAAGGAATAGAAACAGCTTCGGCTTCCTGTATAGGCAGTTCTTTAGCACTTTCAAGACCCATTAGCTGGTTTACTTTATCTTCTAGTTCTTGTGGACTTTGTTTTTTTGAACAGGAAGTAAAGTTTATAAAAATAAGACTTATAAAAACAAAAAAAAGTAAGAGTTTCTTCATCATTTTTATTTTAAGATTTTTCCAATAATTGTACAGATTAAAAAGCTTGTAAGGTCAGCAGCTACAATTGTGCTTCCAACAGGAGTTCCTGCTAAAACGGCAATTAAAAGTCCAAGTGTCGAACAAACTACAGAAATTACAGCTGATGAAATTGTTACTGCCTTAAAACTTTTGAAAAGTCGCATAGATGATAGGGCAGGGAAAATTACAAGGGCCGAAATTAAAAGCGAACCAACCAGATTCATGGCAAGAACTATAATTATAGCAATGATTATTGCAATAACTAGATTGTAGATTGAGGCATGGGTTCCGATTGCCTGAGCAAAGTTTTCGTCAAAGGTAACTGCAAAGATTTTGTTGTAAAAAATTATAAAGGCAAGTATGACTGCTATTGAAAGAATTGCCGAAAGCCATACTTCGCTCTTTTTAAGTGTCAAAATTGATGTAGAACCAAATAGAGTTGTACATACATCGCCGCTAAGATTTGATGATGTTGAAAAAATGTTCATGAGCAGATATCCGATTGCAAGAGATGCAACTGAAATCATGGCAATTGCCGCATCACCCTGGATTTTTGTGTTTTTACCAGTTCTGAGCAGAAGAATTGCAGAAATGATAGTAATAGGCAAAACAAGGAACATATTATTTGAAAGGTTCAAAACAGCTGCAATACAAATGCCTCCAAATGCTACGTGAGAAAGGCCATCTCCAATATAGGAGAAACGTTTAAGAACCAGTGTAACTCCCAGAAGTGAAGAGCAGAGAGAGATTAAAATTCCAACTATAAATGCATAGCGTACAAATGCAAAACTAAAGTACTGACTTAATGTGCTGATCATAATCACCAACCTTTCCAAAAAAGACTTCTTTTCCAATGTGTAAAACGTGAGTTGCATATTTTAAAGCGGCATCGACATCATGGGAAATCATAATGATTGTGATGCCGTTATCATTTAAGTTTTTTATAAGCGAATACATTTCTTCTGTAGCGATAGGGTCCAAACCGGTAACAGGTTCATCAAGCAGAAGCATTTTTTGAGTGGCACAAAAGGCACGGGCAAGAAGTGTTCGTTGCTGCTGGCCTCCAGAAAGCTCACGGTAGCACTTTTTAGCCAGATTAGAAATTCCCATTTTTTCCATGGCATCTAGGGCTAGCTGTTTTTCTGCTTTATTGTAAAAAGGCCTTCTTCCGCAGCGAGACTGACAGCCTGAAAGAACAATTTCTTTTACACTGGCAGGAAAATCCCTCTGAACCTCTGTCTGCTGGGGCAGGTAGCCAATTTCATCAGCTAAAACTCCATCGCCAGTTTCTATAGTACCAGAAAGAGGTTTTATAAGGTGGAGGAGGGTTTTCATTAAAGTAGATTTACCAGAACCATTTTCTCCAACAATACAAAGATAATCGCCCTTGTTTACTTCAAAGGAAATATTCTCTGCAACAACCTTAGAGTTATATCCGAGTTTTAGATTTTCGCATTTTAACTGTGCCATTTTTTTTCCTTAATTAAGAGCCTTTTTTAGACTTTCAAGATTTTCCTGCATAACACTGATATAGTTTTTACCATCAAAAGCTTGTCTAAGTGATGTAGACTGCATTGAATCAATTGTAAAAATATCAGTTTTAGGAAGTTTTGCATTTAAGATTACGGTTTTGGCAATTTTCTGGTCGCTTCCGTCCATTACAAGAACTGCTGGAAGTTTGAGTTCTTTTAGTTTGTTTGATAAGAATGCTACAGTTTCAAAACTTGCTTCTGTTTCTGCTGAACAACCTGCAAAGGCGGCATAATAATTTAATTTGTAATCTTCAACCAGATAGCGTAATGGGAAACGGTCACAAACGATAATGGTTTTATTTGGAGAAGCTGAAATTACTCCTGCATAGGTAAGATCAAGGTTGTCTAATTGGAGCAGATAATCTTCCAAATTGGCCTGGTATGTTTCGGCGTTTTCTGGTACGAGCTGGCAGATGGCCTGTGTAAAGGCCTGGCAAACTTTTTTTGCATTTTTTATAGAAAGCCATAAGTGTTCGTCGTATTCAGTTTCAGAGTGGCAGTTATCATCTTCTTCTACTTGCATGCCTTCTACCACTTCCTCTTCCTTTACTCTGTCCTGTAAAACTTCTATAAGGCTTAAAACCTTCATGTTTGGATTTGTGGCGTTTTTAAGGGCATCTTTTACCCAGGCATCACTTTCGCCGCCAACGTACACAAAAAGATCGCAGGTAGAAATTGCAACTATATCTGCAGTGGATGGCTGGTAGTTATGAAGGTCAACTCCACTTTTTACCAGAAGAGAAAGGTTTGTGTGCTGATCAGTCTGGCCTAAAATTGAACGGGCCCAGTCATATTCAGGAAAAATTGTACAGATTACATTTACCTTGCCAGAATTTTCGGGCTTTTTTGCCTTACAAGAAGTTAGACTTGCAAAGATTAAAAAAACAGCTATAAAAAGTGTGGACAATTTTTTCATTTATTTTCCTCCGCCTGCACTTGCTTTTGTTCTATTTTCTGACATTCCTTGCAAAGTCCGTAAAGTGTGGTTTTACTTTTGTCAATTTTAAAACCTTCTGTATCAACCAGGTCTGTCATAAGTTTTTGAGCTACATCGCTTTCCATATGAAATATTCGTCCGCAATTTGTACAGGACAAATGAATATGGTTTCGGCAAGTTTGTAAATCGTAATATTGATAAAGATTCTCTCTGCTGCCTTCTTGTGTACATCGCTTTATCTTGCCTTCAGCTTCAAGTTCTGAAAGATTACGATAAACGGCACTTCGGCTTATTTTTTCCTTCTGCAGACTATCTGCAATTTGTTTGGCAGAAAACATTGTGTCGGCTTTTGATTGTAGAAAATTGAGCAGGAGGTTTCTTTGTTCTGTGTTATAGGTCATATTATGTTGAATTTGCGACTAAGTCGCAAATTGCTTATTTGCATAATTTAATAAGATTTAGAGGAATGGTCAATAGAATTTGAGAATTACTTTTAAATTAAAAAAGGCCGATTTTGAAGCGAACTCCAATAACCGGCCCTATGTAAAATAGTTTATTTGTCTTTTATGTGGATTAAACTATTTGAAGATTTCCTTGAATTTTCCAAGCAAAATATCTGTTTCGATAGATGCATCAAGGTCTGTAATCTTACCTTTTTCTTTATAAAAGTTGATAAGAGGTTCTGTCTGTTCACGGTATACGTCCATACGATGGAGGATAGATTCCTGCTTGTCATCATCACGCTGATAGAGTTCACCACCACACTTGTCGCAGATACCTTCTACCTTTGGTTTAAGAGTAAGAACATTGTAGTTTGCACCACAAGCCTTACAAACACGACGTGTAGAAAGACGTTTAATTACGATTTCATCTTTGATTTCGAAGTTTACAACTTTTACATCGCTAACTAAGCCTTCGAGCATTTCTGCCTGAGGAATTGTACGTGGGAAACCGTCAAGAATATATCCGTTTTTGCAGTCATCCTGAGCAAGGCGGTCTTTTACAAGTTCGAATGTTAATTCATCACTTACAAGAGAACCTGAATCGATGATTGCCTTTACTTTTACTCCAAGTGGAGTCTGAGCTTTAATATTTGCACGGAAAATATCTCCAGTAGAAATATGAGGGATTTTGTAGTCTGCTGCAACTTTTACAGCTAAAGAACCTTTACCAGCTCCTGGTGGGCCTAAGAAAATAAAATTGTTCATTATAAATAGCTCCTTAAAATAATATAACATTTCTATTTTAGTATGAAATTTAATGCCGGGCAAGAAGAAAGAGAAACATGCGAGGAAAGAGAAATGTTAAATTTGAAAAATCTTTTTATTGACTATAAAAAGTCTAGTGTTTAAATTGATAATAGAATTTATTTTTTAGGAGAAGTTAGATGAAAAAATTCCCAAAATGGTTAGTTGCTTTAATTATTGTTTTAGTATGTGTTTTATGCATATTTTCTTGCTGTAAGAATACATATAATTCCTTGGTAAATCTTGATGAAGGCGTAAGTGAACAGTGGGCTGAAGTTCAGAATCAGTATCAGAGACGCTTGGATTTAATTCCAAATCTTGTTTCAACTGTAAAAGGTTATGCAAAGCACGAAAGTGATGTATTTACTCAGATTTCAGAAGCTCGTGCGAGTGCTGGTGGTCAGATAAATATTTCTGATGAAGTTTTAAGTGATCCAGAGGCCTTTGCCCGCTATCAGCAGGTACAGGATAATCTTGGTTCAAGCTTGCAGAGACTTCTTGTTGTTACAGAAAATTATCCTGAACTTAAGGCTGATCAGAACTTCTTGAGCCTGCAGGACCAGCTGGAAGGAACAGAAAATAGAATTACTGTTGCACGTCAGCGTTATAATGATGTTGCAAGAAAATACAATACAAAGGTAAGAAGTTTCCCTACAAATATTATTGCCAATATGGGTGGTTTTGAAAAGAAGACTTATTTTGCAGCATCTGCAGAAGCTCAGTCTGCTCCTAAGGTGGAATTTTAATGAAAAAAAAGACACTTTATAAAAAACTACATCTGAATGATCAGGTTTTTGAAAATATAAAGAAGACTGTCGCAGATGTAGAGTCTAAAACTACAGGTGAAATTGCCCTTGCCCTTGCTCCAGAAAGTGCCCATTATTCTTTTTGGGAACTTTTGGCAGCAAACATTTTTGCGGCTTTTCTTTTGTTGGTTTTACTTCCTTTTTCTGAATCAATTAGGGGGCTTTATCATTTAATTTACTGGCAGAATGAACCTGGCTGGATTATTCCTGTGTTTTATGTAATTTCTGCCTTTATTGCAGTGGTACTTGTCTTTTATCTTGCAAATATTCCTGCAATAGACCGTCTGATAATTCCTTCTGCCGTAAGACGTTCCTGCGTAACTCACAGGGCCTTCCGTTATTTTACAGAATCTGGAGTTTATGACACTGCAGAACATTCAGGAATTCTGATTTTTGTTTCTTTTATGGAAAAACAGGTCAGAATTATTGCCGATCGAGGAATTTCTCAGAAGATTTCTCAGGATTTGTGGAATTTGATTGCAGATGAGCTTGCAGAAAATCTTAAAAAGGGTGATGCAGAAGCGGCTTTTACCAATGCAATCAAAAAGTGCGGTCAGTTGCTGGCAGAAAATTTTCCTAATCATGAAGAAAATCCTAATGAACTGGCAGATGGACTTGTGGTTTTGGAGGATGCAGAATGGTACTAAATAAAAAGAAAAGAGGACTGTTTTTAATCCTGCTGCTTTTATCATCTTTATCTTCATTATTTTCTCTGGCAGTTCCAGCTTTAGAGGGCAGGGTAAATGACTACGCAAAAATCATCAATTCTAATACAAAAGCAGAAATAACTTCTTATCTGGAAAGTCTTGATGAGCAGACTGGAGTTCAAATTGTTGTTCTTACAGTTCCAAGTCTTGAAGGTGAAGATTTAGCCTCTTACTCAATAAAAGTAGCTGAAAAATGGGGAATTGGTCATCAAGGAAAAGATAATGGTGCACTTCTTCTTGTAGCTTACGAGGAACGTTCTTTAAGAATTGAAACTGGTTATGGTCTTGAAGGCTCTTTAACAGATGCAAAGTGCGGTTTAATTATTCGAAATGTAATTATTCCAGAATTCAGAAATGGGGACTATTCAGAAGGCATTCTTAAGGGTGTAAAAAACATGGGCGGCATTGCTTCTGGTAATGTTGAACTTGTAAATAAGAGTGTTCTTGAAGAAGAGGATGAAGATGGTGCCTTTTATGGTATTCTCTTTTTGCTAATCTGGATTATTTTCTGTGTTGCTATAGTTTATGCAAAAAATGGAATCTTGAAATGGCTCTTCCTTTCTCATATTTTTGGATCAGGTTCTAAAAGTGGTAAATCATATCGTAAGTCTTCGGGAAGCGGTTTTTCAGGCTTTTCTGGAGGCGGTTTTGGTGGTGGATTTAGCGGTGGCGGTGGTCACTTTGGCGGTGGCGGAGCTTCTGGTCACTGGTAGAGTTTATGACCGTAAACGACTACTACAAATCTTTATTTAATGCAAAAACTTACAAACTGTCTCTGGATGCGGGTTGTACCTGTCCAAACAGAGACGGCACAAAAGGGAAGGGAGGATGTATTTTCTGTTCTGCTTCTGGCAGTGGAGATTTTACTCCTTCTTCCCAACTTTCTGTTTCTGCCCAGATTGAAGAAGCAAAAAAACTTCTGGCGGCAAAATTAAAACATTCCAAAAAAATAAAATACATCGCTTATTTCCAAAGTTTTACAAACACCTATGGTGATTTTGAAAAATTGAAAGCAAAGTGGGAAGAAGCTCTTGCCTGTGATGATGTAGTGGGCCTTTCTTTAGCTACCAGGCCAGACTGCATTTCTGATGAATGCCTTTTTTATCTTGCAGAACTTTCTGAAAAAACTTATGTTCAGCTTGAACTTGGTTTACAGACTTCAAATGACAATACTGCTCTATATATAAGGCGGGCCTTTCCGACCAGTATCTATCGTAATGCGGTGGAAAGAATTAAAAAAGCTGGTGGAAAAATCCATGTTGTTACTCATGTAATTTTTGGACTGCCTGGTGAAAGCGAGCAGGATATGATGAAAACTGTAAAAGAAGTTGTTTCATCAGCTTGTGACGGAATTAAAATCACCTGTCTTTATATCTTGAAAAATACGGATTTGGAGAAGGAATTTTACGAAGGAAAAATTTCTGTTCTGCAGATGGAGGAGTACTTTAAGCTGGTGGAGAAGGCTTTGAAAATTATTCCTGAAAGTATGGTAATCCACCGTCTTACGGGCGATCCGCCAAAGGCTCTGATAATTGAACCAAAATGGACAATGAATAAAAAGCTGGTCTTAAATAAAATTAATGAACTGCTTTACTGACAGAAATTCTGTCTCCAATTTCGAAAAAGTCTGTATGGAATTCAGTATTATCTTTTAAGAACTGGACATATTTCTGGATTTTTTTTACCAGTTTTTTTGTACTGTAATTATGAGTCAAACTTAAATCATCAACCATTCCGTGAAAAGACAGATTATCACTGATAATAACGCCGGTTTCAGAAAGGTTGTTTTTATATTTTTCAAAAAATTTGATGTACTGGGCTTTTGCAGCATCAATGAAAATCAAGTCGAACTTAGCATCTCCAAAATCGTGGGTCAGGGCATCATCATTAATTGCAGTAATTCTATCTGAAAGTCCACAGGCCTGAAAATTTTCTTTAGCTTTTATGTAGCGGTCAATATCTGATTCAATTGTTGTAACATAAATATCATCAGCCTGGCTTGCAAAACGAATGGAAGAATAACCAATGGCAGTTCCAATTTCAAGAACAGATTTTACCTGGTGCTCTTTTATGTAATTGCAGATAAAGTCACAGCCTTCGTCCTGCATGATAGGAACTGCTTCCCGGTTTGCGTAGGCCTTTATTTTAAGAAGCTGATCCATTATTTGTTTTCCTGCTTACGATTTTTTTCGTGGTTTACCTGATCAAGTCCGCGTTTGAACTGAGGAATTCTTGCACAAGTTACAGTATCCCAGCCGCTTCTGTCTCCACGCTGTAAGAAATGATATGCAACTCCGGCAATCATGGCACCGTTATCACCACAAAGTTTTAATGGTGGGAATATGCAGTTCAAATCTGTACGTTCAGCGAGCATGGCTCTTAATCGCGAGTTGGCTGCAACACCACCGCCGCACACAACTGTTTTGAGCCCTGTATCATCTACCGCTCTTAAAAGTTTTCCAACCAGAGTTTTTACAGCAGTTTCCTGGAAGGCTGCACACATGTTTTCTGTGGAATGTTCATATCCAGGCTGCCAGAATAAATCGCACTGATGAATAACTGCTGTTTTTAAGCCGCTGAAAGAAACATCGTAGCGGTGTTCAGTTTCATCAAGCTTTGGAACTGGGAAACGGGCTGCTTTTGGATCACCTTTTTTGGCAAGATTATCAATGATAACTCCTCCAGGATAACCAAGTCCGTAGAATTTTGCGACTTTATCAAAAGCTTCTCCAACTGAATCGTCAACAGTAGTTCCAAGTACTTCCAGATCATCAAAACCGTTTACCTTACAGATAATGGTATGACCACCTGAAACTAAAAGTCCTAAGAAAGGATATTCAACAGGTTTTTGCAGCTGGGCAGCGTAAAGGTGACCTAGCATATGGTTTACAGCAATAAAAGGTTTTTTTGTAGCCCAGGCTAAAGTCTTGCCAAATGTAAAACCTACCAGAAGGGAGCCCATAAGACCTGGTCTGTTTGTAGCGGCAATTGCGTCAACATCATCCATTGTTAAATTGGCTTCTTTTAGGGCCTGTTTTACAACCGGCAAAATCCATTCGGCATGTTTTCGGCTGGCAATTTCTGGAACAACTCCCTTATAAATTTGATGAAAAGGGATTTGAGTTGCAACAACGTTACTCAAAATTGTGTGTCCGTCTTCTACAATTGCACATGCAGTTTCGTCACATGAACTTTCAATACCAAGAACCTTCATTTTATTCCTTCTGTAATTTCTTCTATCTTTTGAGTGCTTTTGATTTAGATACAGTTGTAAACGTGTAGCCTTTTTCTTTCAATTCTGGGTAAACATCTTTTAAAAAGGCTGGAAGAAAATCAGCACTCCAAATATGGCCTATCATTATAACGCTTCCATTTTTATTGGCAATAGCAAGGCCTTTTTCTAATTCCTTGCGAGCGTTTTCATTGGTCTTTTCGTTATCCAGGAAGATGTTGCGTTCGTAGTAGGAATAGCCCAATTCTTTTGCAACATAAGGAACCTTAGTTTCGGAATTTGTACGGCTGTCCAAAAAGTAGATTCCATTTTCGCTGGCAACCTTCATCACAATGGCCATTTTTTCTGCATCAGCTGTGATTGCAGAACCTTCGTGGTTATTCATTCCTGCAATTGGCCCAATTTCGTTTATATTCGTGAACAAGGTTGCAATAATTTGACTTTCACTCATGTCTGGGCTAATGGCACCAGGGCCAGGGTTTGTGTTTGCATTTATTGACTGCATAGGTTGATGAAGAATCAGCTCGTTTCCAGAGGTCCTGATTTGTTTTGCAGATTCTACAGAATGTGAAAGTTGTGGCAATACTGCAATTGTAATTGGGAAGGGCAATTCCAGAAATTCTTTAAGATGATTAAGGTTCTGGCCTCCATCATCAAAAACAAAAACTAATTGGGCTCCATTCTTAGCCTGAGGAAAATTATACTTAAAAGTTTTTACAGTACTTGCAGGAGCGGCTTTTTTTGTGTCTTCGCTATTAGATGCAGATGTTTTTACTGAAGAACTGTTTGTATTTTCTTTTTTTACTGAAACTTTATCTTCCTTATTAGTTGTCTTCTCAGTTTGTGCAGTTTTTTTTGGAGGATTTTCTGCAGTCTGGGAAGTTTTTTCTGTTGTAATTGTAGATGTAACTGTAGATTCTGTTTTTTTGTCTTCAAAACGCTGACTTAAAGATGGAGTATCAGGCTCTTTGACGGTGGTGAACAGAAGGAGACCCATACAAATTAAAATGATTAAGGAGCAAAGGAAAATTATTTTATAAGCTGGAATATAAACCTTAGGTTTTTTGCTTTTACGATTTGTTTTTCTTTTTTTTGTTTTTTTTACAGGCATTTTTATCAGTTTTTATTGATTTATAATTCTTCTCAATATTATATCTTTCTTTGACATATTTCAATAAATACACTATTTTATGACTACGTGAGGAAAAATTATGGTAATTACTTGTCTTGATCTTGAAGGTGTTTTGGTTCCAGAAATCTGGATTGCTTTTGCTGATACTGTTGGTATCCCAGAGTTGCGTCGTACAACCCGAGATGAACCTGATTATGATAAGTTGATGAAGTATAGAATTGCAATCTTAAAGGAACATGGTCTTGGACTTAAAGAAATTCAAGATACAATCAAAAAAATTGATCCTTTACCAGGTGCAAAAAAATTCCTTGACGAGCTTCGTTCTTGCTGTCAAACCATCATCTTAAGTGACACTTTTGAACAGTTTGCAGCTCCATTAATGGAAAAACTTGGAATGCCTACTATTTTCTGTAACACTCTTGAAGTTGCAGATAATGGAGAAATTACTGGTTATAAAATGCGTTGTGATAAATCAAAACTTACAACTGTAAAGGCTTTACAATCAATCGGTTATGAAACAATTGCTTCTGGTGATAGTTTTAATGACCTTGGAATGATTCAGGCTTCAAAGGCAGGTTTCCTTTTCCGTTCTACTGAAAAAATTATTAAGGATTATCCACAATATCCTGCATTTACTGAATATTCTGAATTACTTAATGCAATAAAAAAGAATATATAAACTTAGAAAAGAATCTATAAACCAATCTATAAACCTTGGAGGGTTTTATGAAGAAATTTATTATTATTTTATCAGTTTTACTTACATTTGCTACATCATCTTTTGCTATTAATTTTGCAGTTGGCGGTCGTGCTTTGTTCGGAGGAAACCTTTCTCCAGATAATTCTGAATATCAGGGCTTTGTTTGTGGTGGAGGAGCTTTCTTTAATCTTGATTTGATTATGGGACTTGGTTTCCAGGGTGAAGTAAATCTTCTTACAAATAGAGTTACTTTTGCTCAGAATTCAGTAAGTTTTCAGAATTATGAAACTGTAGATGCACCTTTTTATATCTGGTACAACCTGCCTATTAGACCAATAACAATTGGTGGTGGAGTTGGTCTTAATTTTTCTGGACATACAGACGGTTCTCAATCAAGTGGAATTATTGTGGGCTTTGCAGCTGGTGCTAATTTGATTGCTTATGTTGCTAAACATTTTGGTTTAGTTTTTGCTGCTCATTATGTATGGGATGTTTTGCCTCAGGTAAGTAATACTGTAAAAGGGGATACTTCAACTTATACCTTCACAGTGCCAGGAAATCAAAGACATTCAATTTCCGGCTCTGTAGGTCTTGAGTATAAGTTTTAGTAATCTTTAAGACTTTTAATAAATCATTGTACCAATACCACGGTCACTGAACATTTCGATCAGGAGACTGTGGGGTACACGACCATCTATGATGTGAGTTCTTGGAACTCCGCCTTCAAGTGCTGTAAGACAGCAGTCAATCTTTGGAATCATACCACCGGCAATAATTCCAGTAGCCTTTAATGAACCAAGAGCAGACTTTTCAATTCTCTTAATCAAGGTTGAAGGATCATCAATATTTCTTAAAACTCCAGGTACATTTGTAAGCTGTACAAACTTTTCTGCACGAAGGGCAACTGCAATTTTTGCAGCTGCTGTATCAGCGTTGATGTTGTAGCGAGCATCATCTCCCTGTTCTCCAAGGGCAACTGTAGAAACAACTGGAATAAAGCCTTCGTTTAAGAGTGATGTAAGAATTTCAGGATTTACATGAGTTACATCACCAACGTAGCCTAAGTCTTTATCAGTCTTTTTTGCTCTGATTAAGCCCGAATCTACTCCAGAAAGTCCAACTGCACGGCCTCCCTTCTGTAAAAGAATTCCTACAATATCCTTATTCAGTTTTCCCGTAAGAACCATTTGAACAATTTCCATTGTTTCTGCATCAGTATAGCGAAGTCCATCTACAAACTTAGATTCCTTGCCAACTTTATCCAGCATCTTATTAATTTCTGGACCACCACCGTGAACTAATACAACTTTAATTCCAATTGTATTAAGTAAAACGATATCGTCCATTACAGCTTCTTTTAATTCTTCGTTGAGCATGGCATTTCCGCCATACTTTACAACAACAACCTTACCACACCACTGCTTAAAATAAGGCAAGGCTTCCGAAAGGACTTGCGACCAAGTCTCTGTAGAAAGTGTATTAGTATTATCCATAAGCTATGTCCTATAATCACCATTTGTTAGGTTCTATAATCTCCGTTAATCTTTACAAGCCAACAATCGAGGAACCGTTAAAAAATGAGCTGCGACAGCGGGTCATTTTAGGTTCAACGAAAGAAGGGCTCAAAAAATAAGCTGTGCTTATTTTTTTTATAATCGAAAAAATAAATGGTGATTACGTTCTGTAATCGCCATTTATCTTAACAAGCCAACAATCGAGGAACCGTTAAAAAATGAGCTGCGAGAGCGGGTCATTTTAGGTTCAACGAAAGAACGGCTCAAAAAATAAGCTGTGCTTATTTTTTTTTACAATCGAAAAGATTAATGGTGATTATGTCCTATAATCACCGTTAATCTTTACATAATCATAAGTAAGGTCGCAGCCCCATGCTGTTCCTTCTGCATCTCCATCCTTGCACTGAACAAGAATTTCAACAGCTTCTTCACTCATGATTTTTTTAGCTTTATCTTCATCAAGTTCAGTTGGAACTCCGTCTTTGTAAACTAAAATAGAGTTTTCGCCGTGAACTTCAAAATCATCATAATTTTCGAAATAGCGTTTTGAGTTGGCCTTACTTGTAAACCAGATGCTTGTTTTATCTGGATCAAAGTCTATTCCGCTGTATCCCATGGCACAAAGGAAACGACCAAAGTTAGCATCCGAACCAAACATTGCAGCTTTTACCAAAGAAGAACAGATGATTGATTTTGCCAGTCCTCTTGCAGCTTCAACAGTCTTTGCACCCTTTACGTTGCATTCAACCAGACGGGTAGCACCTTCGCCATCAGCGGCAATTTTTTTAGCCATAACAGTGTTCATTTTATTGAGGGCTGCAAGGAAACAGTCGTAATCGGCACCTGTAGAGGTAATTTCCTTGTTACCAGCCATTCCGTTTGCAAAAATAGTAAGGGAATCGTTGGTTGAAGTATCACCATCAACAGAAACACAATTGTATGTACCTAAAATTGATTCATGGAGGGCCTTGTCCAGCATTTGTGAAGAAATTGCACAGTCAGTAGTGATTACGCTGAGCATTGTTCCCATATTAATGTGAATCATTCCAGAACCTTTACACATAGTACCCATGTGGCAGATTTTTCCACCAATTTCAAATTCTACTGCACACTCTTTAAATTGAGTATCAGTAGTCATGATTGCGATACGAGCTTCCTTGTGACCTTCTTTTGAAAGGCCTGCTTTAAGGGTTGAAATATTATTTTCTACTTTTGTAACATCAAACTGAGCACCAATAACTCCAGTTGAATAGACAATTACATCTTCTGCTTTAATTCCAAGTTCCTGAGCAGTACATTTTGCCATACGCAAAGCATTTTCTGCTCCCTGAGCACCTGTACAACAGTTTGCATTACCAGAAATTGCAATAAGAGCCTGAGCCTTTCCATCTGCAAGGTGTTTTTTAGAAAGTTTTACACTTTCGGCTTTTACCTTGTTCTGTGTAAAAACACCTGCTGCATTACAAGGTCTTTCTGAAAAAACAAGAGCAGTGTCGTTTTTAGTTCTGCTGGCCTTGATGTGAGTTAAGATACCGTTTGCAGTAAAACCTGCTGGAGCACAAACGCCCCCTTCTATGAATTTAATTTGCATAAATATTCATTCCTTTTGTATATTTATACCTTTTTACAAGGCTATGTGCAAGTAATAATGATTGATAAATAGTAATTTATAAAATTAGCAGTAGGTATAGAGCTTACCAGTGTGACCTTGGAAAGAAATGCCTTTTATTCTAAACATTTCAGGTACAGTTACAAAGGTGTAGCCTTCCTTTTTAAGTTTTGGAATCAAATATTCAAGGGCTTTAAGGGTATTGATATTTCCTTCCATTACATGAAGAAGATAAAGAACCCCATCTTTAGTTCCTTCTTCCAGCATCTTAATTCTTTCTTCTGCAGAAACGTCTGGCTCCCAGTCTTTACAACCGTGTCCCTGAATAAAAGGAGTTGGAATAACCTGGTGCATAAGGTCGTTTACCGCAATGTAAGGAGGCCTAAAGAATTCCGGCTTTTTTCCTGTAATTTTGATGATGGCTTCGTCACATTTGTTGTATTCATCAAGTATTTCTTCGCGGGTGAGTTTTGTCATGTCCAGGTGGGTCCAGGAATGGTTTTCAATATCACATCCCATATCAAAGGCTCTCTTAATAACTTTTGCGTTTTCGTCGTTAATTTTATTGCCAATTAAAAAAAAGGAACCTACTACATCATTCTTTTCAAGGAGATCCAGCATGTCATTCATAGTATGGTCATCGCCTAAGTTTGGACCATCATCAAATGTTAAAGAAATGTATTTAGCCATTTTTACCTCGGGATTAAAGACCTAAGCCTTCATCTATTCCCATTCGAATGTTCATACACTGAACGGCAGCACCACTTGCACCTTTTCCAAGATTGTCGAATCGGGTTGTAACAATGATTCTGTCATCATTTCCATAAATAAAAATCTGCATATTGTTGGTGTTTGCCAGGGTATTTGCAGGAATAAACTGTTCTGGTAAAACTCCTTCACCCATGAAACCGGCAACCTGAACAAATCTGCATCCGTCATAGTGCTTTGCAAACATTTCCCACACATCTTTTGCAGTAACTTTTTTTGCCAGAAGACGTGCGTGAAGTCCCACTGTAACAGTCATTCCCTGGTAATAGTCACAAACATAAGGATTAAAGATTGGTTCATATTCCAGACCAGAAATAATTTTAATTTCTGGAAGATGTTTATGAGATTGAGTCAAAGCATAAAGACGTGGTGAATCAAGTTCTGGATTGCGAGCAGGATCTTCATACTGGGCAATTGCTTTTTTGCCGGCTCCAGAATATCCGCTTACTGCATGAATATTTACAGGATAGTCCTTCTGCATAATTCCAGATTTTACTAAAGGATAAAGAATTGCGATTGAACCAGAGGCATAACAGCCTGGATTTGCAATTCTGTTTGATTTTTCAATTTTTTCTCTGAATGATTTGTCCAGTTCTGGAAAACCATAAGCCCAGTCCGGATTAACACGATGAGCGGTAGAGGCATCAATAATTACAGTATTAGGATTTGTACAAAGTTTAGCCGATTCAATTGCAGCAGCATCTGGTAAACAAAGGAAAGTGTAATCTGAAGCGTTAATAAGTTTAGCTTTTTCTACAGGATCTTTTCTCTTATCTTCATCAATACTAAGAATTTCCAGATCTTTTCTTTCTGCAAAACGTTCAAAAATTTTGAGGCCGGTTGTGCCTTCTTTTCCATCAATAAAAATTTTATAACTCATGTTCGTTATTATAGTTAATTGAAAAAGCTTTCACAACAAGAGAATGATAGGGGTAATTTCTTTTTTTGACCGTTCAGATTTTGTGACTTATAATAAAGTTGAATTTATGGTGTTAAATTTTGACTTTGACATTGCAGCTCTTTTCATAGAATCAATAGTAATCTTTTTCTATTACTATAAGAGAAGCGTCCCTTCAATGCAGAGTAACTTGTTTATAATGATTGTGTTCACTCTTGTTGCCTGTACGGTATTCGAGTTGGTGACAATCTACATCAAATATCATTATGCGTCAGTACCTATAGGTCTTCAATGGTTTTTTCAGTGTTTATATTTTACTGCAGCGAACTCCTTTGGAATTATTTATATAATGTACTGCATTGCCCTAACAGATTACCTGCATAAGCTTACAAAACTAAAACTTTTATTTGTTACTTTCTGTATTATTTTCCCTTATGTAATTTCGCTTTTAATAATTTGGACAGGTCCTTTTTTGGATAAGTTTTATCCAATGGCCTTTTCAATTACTCCAGAAGAAGGCTATGTAAGAAATAAAAACTTCTGGTTCTATGCATTGTATGGTATTAGTGCTTATTATGTCATTTTATCTTTGCTTAAATTAATTCAGGAAAGAAAACATATTTCTGCCAGAGAGTTAAGAGTTGTTTTTTGTTATATAGGCATTGTTTTATTTTCTGTTTTTATTCAATACAGGTATTATGGCATGTTTGTTCAGTGCTTTGCTATTTCGGTTGCTCTTTTAATGTTCTTCTTTTACATTCAGAGGCCAGAAAAGGTTTTGGACAGTATAACTGATACTTTAAACCAGGTTTCCTTTTTCAAAAAAGTAGACCAGATGTTTTCCCGTAATAATAGTTTTACCTGTCTTGTATTAATACTTGATGATACAGTATTTATGGGAAATACAATTGGTATGGATCAGTTGAACATGATGCTTAAAGAAGTTGCCATTTTCTTAAAAGACCGTTTCTCCTTTGCCCAGACCTTCTGCTTGAACCAGGAATGTTTTTGTATCATTGTAAAAAATTCGACTGAAGAACGAATTCAAGCTGCACTAAAAATAATTCAGAATCGTTTTAATATGACCTGGATGTATGAATCGGTAGAAGTAAAGCTTTATTCAAGATTGTGTGTTATAGATTGTCCAAAAGATGCTTCATCATCAAGCGATATTATGGATATCATTTCTATGGTTTCTAGTGATGAACGCTATAAAACCCCTTTACTTTATGCCGACGAAATTGATTTAGAAGATAAAAGAAGGACCGTTTATATTGAACATGCCCTTAGACAGGGGCTTTCGAATAACCGTTTTGATGTTTATTATCAGCCAATTTATTCAGTTTCCGAAAAAAAACTTATTGGGGCAGAAGCACTTATAAGATTGATGGATGAAGACGGATTTTTTATTTCGCCGGAAGACTTTATTCCTATTGCCGAAAAAACAGGAACAATTCTTCGTATTGGAGAGTTCGTTTATGAATCGGTTTGTAGGACTGTTTCGGTAATTGATTTAGAGGAATATGGAATTAAAAAAATAGATATCAATCTTTCTGTTGCTCAATGTATGCAGGAAATTCTTGCAGAACAGATTCTTGCCATCCAAAGTATTTACAACATTCCAACAGAAATCATAAATCTTGAAATTACAGAAACTGCTGCGGCTCATACACCTGAAATTCTTTTAAGAAATATGCAAAAACTTTCAGAAGCCGGCTTTGAACTATCCCTTGATGATTATGGTTCAGGCTATTCAAATATGAATTATATGCTTAATCTGCCTTTTAAGATGATTAAGATAGATAAATATATTGTTTGGGCGGCATATGCAGATGAAAGGGCAGAAAAAGCACTTGCTGCCACAATCAGAATGATAAAGTCGATGGGAATGACAGTGCTTGCAGAGGGCGTCGAAGAGAGTGATCAGGCTCAATGGCTTGAGAGATTGGGGTGTGACTATTTACAGGGCTTCTATTTTTCTAAGCCAGTGCCAAAGAATGAGTTTTTAGAGATTATGAAAAATCGTGATTCAAACGAATTAAAGATTTAATCTGGTAAAACGATTGAATTATTAGGAAAATTGTCTATACTTTAAATAATTAAAATTAAGGATGTAAATATGCAAATTCGAGAATCTGCTGAAATGTACTTAGAAACTATACTTAGATTATCTGAAAAAGGTCCAGTTCGTTCAATTGATATTGCTCGCGAAATGGGGTTTTCCAGACCTTCTGTGAGTGTAACTATACACAATCTTGCTGATGAACATTATGTAAAGCTTGCTGATGATGGAGTAATTACTCTTGAAAATAAAGGGCGCGAAATAGCTGAACGTATTTATGAAAGACATCAGGTTCTTAGTGCTTTATTAATGCGAATTGGCGTGCCAGAAGAAATTGCTGTTGAAGATGCTTGTAAAATCGAACATGATATTAGTGTTGAATCATTTGATTGCATAAAAGAAGCAATCCGCAAAAACGATAACATGTCAGATATCTTAAAAAAATAGAAATGTTTGAATAAGCACAAAACTGAATGGACCATATGGAGCACTCCCAGCACCCCCCCCCTTTCCAAAAATTAAGGAATGCTATGTTACACAATGTATAAATTAGAGGGTGTTGCAAATATTGCGTCAGGTAAAAAAAATTATATCCAGATTTCAATAATCTCTAACTATCTTTCGTAAATTCCATCAAATCCGCATAATCTCCTGCATCTGCTTTTCTCAATGCTGCAATATAGGAACTGCGGACTTCAGAAACGTTTACCAGGTTTGTGTTTCCCCAGTACAGTTTTGTTCCTTCAAGTTTTTCCAAAACAAGATCTGCCCTGAAGTTCTGTAAGCACCAGCCCATTTCCAGACATCGCCGAACATCTTCTTATGCAACTCACGTAAAAAGGTATCAGAATAGATATCTTTATTTTTGTTAGACATAAGCCAGACCTGTGCCTGGGCAATATTGCGGGCTTCTGCTTCATTCAGCTCGGTGCGGAGAGTTACCCATTTTAATTTCAATCCATCTTTTTCCTCTGCTGTCAGAGGAGTAGAATTGTCATCAGCTTCAAAAATATCCATACCTTAATCCCATATCCTTTTTGTGTTTCCATTTACAAAATCATCAGCCATATCATTAACGGCTTCTTTTGTCTGGATATCCTGATTCTCAAGAGCCATATTAAGATTTACACCAAGGAGAATCTCTTCTGCTTTTCTCTTAGCCTGAGTCTGAACAATATCCTGGAAACTTGTCTTCGGCTTAAAATAGTACACAAAGTCACAGTTCATTGCTTCAGCAACTTTCTTCATTGTACTAAGCTTCAGGTTATCTTCATTCACTTCCATTTTAGCAATTCGCGGCTGCGTAACTCCAAGACGTTTTGCGAGCTGCATAGCAGTCATTCCAAGTGCTTCACGAACAGTGTTTATCCAGCTATTTCCTTTTGGAACGATATTTCTTGCATTGGAAAGAGAGGAAGTTTTTTTGTCTAAAGCTCTAATCTGCATTATCCTTGCGTTCATAATATAACCTATGTGTAATAAATGATAATTCATTATATAATACAAGAGTTATATTTGTAAACACTTTAATAACCTTTGTATTATATTCAATAAATATTTTTATTACCTTTAAGTTATATTAAATCTTCGTTAAACAAGTAAAAAAAGCTTCAAGTGGAGTGAGTACTTTTTGTAGCAATAACTTTTCCTTTTTCAGTATTTACAAAATAAGCTTTGTAAAACCCCGACGAATTCTTAGACAGGTAGAATGGTTGCAAAAAGAGCCTCCGTTTTCAGACATTGGCACAATTACTAACCAGAACACTAACCAGTTAACTAACCAAACCAACGCCTTAGATTCAGACTTTCGCTTATGCTCTCATTCCACCAAAGGAAGAGTTACATAAAAAATGATATGGTAATCCCGTTTAAATCCTTATGACATAACGATTTAAACAAAAAAAAGGACTTCCGTTTCCGAAAGTCCTTTTTCTGAGCTACACTGGATTCGAACCAGTGACCCACGCCTTAAAAGGGCGTTGCTCTACCTACTGAGCTAGTAGCCCAACTCATTCTTGCGAATGCTTGATTAATATATCTTTTCTGTTAAAATGTGTCAACACCAAAAGGAGAAAAAATGTTAAAAAAATTAATAAATTTGCTAAAAGCTTTGAATAGTAACTCACATCCTGGTGAAATAGCACATGCGGTTTGCCTTGCACTTCTTTTAGGATTGATTCCCAAAAATAATATCATCTTTTATATTGTCACAGTCTTTTGTCTTTTTATTCGAATCAATAAAGGAGCCTTCATTTTATTTACAGCAATTTTTTCTATGCTAAGTCATCTTTTTGATCCGACTCTGGATGCAATTGGATGGTGGTTTTTGCACATAAGTTTTCTGGAGCCTGTTTTTGCAAATCTGCTTGAAGTTCCTTTTGTAGGTTTTACACATTTCAATAATACAATTGTTGCAGGAGCTATAGTAAGTGGACTGATTTTGTATATTCCGCTTTATTGGTTATCTCGTTTAGCAATATGGGGCATTCGCAGCAAACTTATACCTGTAATGCGTAAAACCAAATTTATAGTAGCTTTATCAAAAGTGCCACTTATTAAAAAGATTTCAAAAATTTCTGCAGAAGTCTAAGGAGTCTGGAAAATGCAAAAGAATGATAAAAATATGATAAAGAACAATAATCCAGAGCAAGAAAATTTGAAACTGAAGAAAAAAACTCCTTCTTTTTTTAGAAAAAAATACACGCAAAAAAAATTAGAGGCAAAAGTTTACAAAAAGATTTTTGTGCCAGCTGATAAAACTTATGTACAAAGCTTGATTGTCGAAACTGGAAAAATTGGTAAGAAAAATATTCCTGTTTACGGAATTCCAAAAGATAAGCTTTTTACTAAAAAAGATTTTAAGCACCTTAAAACTATTGCCAAACAGATAAAGAAGCAGAAGGGGAGAGTTAGACTTCTTCCTTTTGCGGCTGTAGCCATTTTTTTAGCAGCTCTGGTTACAACTTTTACACTTACAAAAAATATTGTTATCAAAAAAGTGATTAAGACAAGTTGTGAAAATATTTTTGAAGCTCGTTGTGATATTGCTAAAGTTGATTTAAAGTTTTTCGGGGCATCTCTCTTTATCAAAGACTTTGAAATTGCAAATAAATCAGCACCAATGAAAGATTTAATCTATATTGATTCAATCGCTCTCGATTTTGATTTAATACAGGCTCTTCGTGCTCGTCTTGTGGCAAACGAACTTTCTGTTAATGGTGTTGAAACTGGAAAAGACCGTGCTTATGATGGAACTCTCCCACCAAAAGAACTTAAAAAATTGAAGAAAAAGAAAGCTAAACAAGAAAAGGCCGAAAAAAAAGATTCTGCACTTAGTCTGGAACTGCAAAAAAGACTGAATGCGGCAAAAAATTCCACTGTGGATTCTGTAACAGGCCTTTTTACTCAGTATGACCCTCAATCAATCATTCAAAATTGCTATAATTCTTTACAGTCGCCAGTACTTGCTCCAAAAGTTCAGGAAACTGTTGAAGACTTTATAAATAGATATCAGAATAAACCTGCAGAACTTGAAAAACTTTACAATGAAACAAAAGCTTCTGTAGAAAATCTTATTTATTATGATTATTCCTCTATTTCAACAGATCCTGCAAAAATTGCTGAAATGGTAAAACTTTTTGATTCTGGTATTAAAACTGTTCAAAATGTGGTAGATAATTCACAATCTTTGGTAAATGAAATCAAAAATGATTCAGATCAGGTTATGAATCTTTCGAATGAGATTTATCTTGCTCTGCAGCATGATACTCAGTTTGCTTCAAGTGAAATTAATAAAATCAAATCTTTCAACTTAAAAGATACAGGCATGAATTTTATTACAGACCTCTTTAATAATGCGGTGTACCAGTTCATGGGTTCTTATTATCCTTATTATCAAAAACTGTCTCAAAAGCTTATTGAGATGAAGGATTCTGCATCTAAAAAACCGGTCAGCGAAAAACAAAAGGCTAAAGAAAAGAAAAAGGGAATTGCCCGTGCTTCTGGTCGCGATGTAATTTACCGTGAAGATGCTGTTCCAACTCTTTGGATTAAAAAAATTGCCGGCTCTGGAACAAACTTTACTTTTACCGCAACTGATATTACAAACAACATGAATAAACTTAATAAAACTACAAACGCAAATGTTAATCTGTCTTTGTTTAATATAGATCATCATTGTGATTTAGTTTTGGATCTTCGTGAAACTTCAGATGATGCTCTGCTAACAGTTGCTTATTCTGGAAATAATTATCCATTCAATCTGGATTCTTCTGTGTTTGGAGGAGGCCCAGGTTCTCCATCATTTAAGGCAAAAACTCAGGTTACTGCCGCATTTAAAGCTTTTGCAGATGAAGGATTTTTGCTTTCTGGAAAGGGACTTTTTGAAAATCTTGTAATTGAAAGTAAGCCTTTTGAACCTCTTTATGCTTATGATATTTACAATGGAGTTATGACTCAGATTAAATCTATGGATTTAAATGCAAATATAGGTTTTATGGCAGATAAAGGACTTACAGTAAATCTTACATCTGATGTAAATAAGCAGTTTGTAAATGCCCTTACAAATGAAATGAATAAACAACTTAATTCTATTAAAGAAAAAGCTCTTGCAGAACTTAAGGCTAAAATTACTGAGTACTCACAGGTCGCTTTAGGTGATATAGAAAACTTTGATGCAATAAAGGGGCAGGTTGAATATTACATCAACATGCTTAAGGATCTTGAAAATCAGTTGAAGAATATGCAGTCAACTATTCAAAATTCTTCAAAGGAAATGCTTGATAAGGCTATGAAAGAAGCTCAGGCAAGGGCCGAAGAAGAGCTGAAAAAGGCCCAGGCTCAAGCTGAAGCAGAATTAAAGGCTGCACAGGAGAAAGCTGAGGCCGAAATGAAAGCCGCTCAAGAAAAAGCAGAAGCCGAGTTGAAGGCTGCCCAGGAAAAAGCTGAGGCTGAACTTAGGGCAAAACAGGCCCAGGCGGAAGAGGAAGCAAGAAGACAGGCTGAACAGGCTATGAACGAAGCCAAGGCAAAGGCGGAAGAAGAGGCAAAAAAACAGGCTGGAAATCTCTTAAAGGGATTCTTCTAACAAACAACAGAATACTTTTGTGCAAAAAAGCAGGTAGTTTTTAGATCTATCTGCTTTTTTTGATGACGAATGGATATATAGCCCTTATAATTATTTGTGGGAGATTATTATTTGTGAAAAAAGTGTTTTTTAAAAGTCTTATTTGTATTGCCATTTTAACTCTGTTTTCATGTCCATTATTTGCAAAAGGAAAAATGTATCCAATAGAAGCTGATTGGAAACTTAAATATGGTGACGATCTTAGTTGGATGAATCTTTCATCTGATAATTTGGATTCTTCATGGAAATCTGTAGACATGCCTCAGTATATTTCTACCCAGCCAAGCGATGTTTTCTGGTTAAAGGCAAGTGTTCAGATTCCTTCCGAATTTAAAAATAAAAATGTATATTTTGAATCTGGTAATTCTTATGGAGCTATGGAGATATACGTTGGTGGAGCAATGACTGGCCATCACGGAACTCTTTATCCAAAAGTAAATTTTTCCCATGTTTCTGATACGGTTGCAACAATTCCTTCTTATGCAATAAAAAATGGCAAGGTAGATATTTCTATTCGGTGCCGAACACAGGGAAGTCACCAAACCTTTAATCCTTTCTATATAGTCGATCAGGAACGTTATAACACGGTTGTTCTCTTTCATCCATTTTTAAACAATTATGTTTATTATATGATGGCTGCTATCTGTTTCTTTTTAGGACTTTACTTTCTTTTTCAGTTTATTGCTAACCATAAGGATAAGGCCAGCTTAGCCTTCAGTTTTACACTGGCAACGGTTGCGGTGTATTTTTTTGATATGGCTTCTGATATTTTATACCTTCCTTTTAATATTCAGCTTTCTGTTGCCCGTACTTGTTTCGTGTTTAGTATTGGTGGCCTGGTTATGTTTATTCGTTCAATGTTTAAGATTAGGGGAAAGGCTCCAAAGTATTTTGTTTATACAAGTTTTATTTTAATTGTTATTGCCTATATTGCTTGTTTTAGAAATACTCCAGCCCTTGAAAATTTATTTACAATTGGTTTGGCTCCTGTCTTTATCGAACTTATTTATATCTATGTCATGCTTATAAAGGCCCATAAGGCTCATTCAAAAAATGCAAAAACCATGTTGATAGGTATTTCCCTTGCTATGATTTTTGCTGTTCACGATATTGTTTATCAGGTTATTGGAGTTATGCCATTTGCCTGGCTTCAGGGCTTTGCCTTCTTCTTTATTGATATAACAATGTTTATTGTAGTTTCTTTGGAGACTATTGAAAATAAACGTCAGATTACTGATTTAGCCGTTTCTTCATCAGAACAAAAAGATAAATTAAATATGGTAATTCAGGATGCCGCCAGACTTTCATCAGAAACAATGGAAATTGCTGGACTCTTGAATGATTCTGTCCAAAGGGTTGCCCTTGCTGCTCAGGAATCGGAAACTAAAGCACAGTCTATTTCATCTTTTATTACTAATCAAAATGAATCAATGCGAAATACTTCTTCTGCAGTAGAAAAACTTGTTCAGTCTGTTGAAAATGTAAATTCAGAAATCCAACTTGAAAATGAAGTTGCAAACACAACCGTAAATGAAACAAAACTTATGGTTGAAGGAGTAAATCAGGCTGCTGCCGGTATTGATAATGCCGCTTCCTTTGCCAAGTCTCTAGGACAACTTACTGAAAAAAGTACTAGCGATATAGAAAGCCTGGTTAGGCTGCTTGATAGCATTAAGCAGTCTTCCGCCGAAATTATGAATGTAATTAAAATTGTTTCTGATTTTTCACGAAAGACAAATATGCTGGCTATGAATGCGTCTATTGAAGCAGCTCATTCTGGGGATGCTGGAAAGGGTTTTGCCGTTATTGCCCATGAAATTAATGCTCTTGCCGGTCAAAGTAGTGAACAGACCAGTAAAATTGACGATATTATCGTTGCAATTACAGAGAATATTGCTAAGTCTTTTGAACTTAGTTTGAATGTAAAAAAAGCCTTGAATGAGGTTTCTTCTGGAGCCCGGTCTACTGCACAAATAGTTCAGGAATCTGCCCGTGGTATGGAAGTTCAAAAGCAGTCTGGCGTTAGAATTAATGAGGCTACAAAGCATATGACCGAATCTGTGGAAAAGGTTAATGCGGAAACTCAGGAACAGGCCTCTTACTCTAGTCAGGTTTCTTCTAATATGAAGGTATTAAATGATTATGCAAATCAGGCAGAAGCCGCTGTCGATGATGTATTGAGTAAAAATAAGGAACTTACGAGTCAGGCCCAGGAACTTAAATCTCTTGCGTCAAGAATTAAGGATGCATCCAGGGATTTGGATAATCTTATTAAACTCTAACTTATTCAGACAGAAAAATCCTGTCGTTGTTAAAACTCCTGAAAATTGGTAATATTTCATTTACTAATTTACAGGAGTTTTTTTTATGGCAGATTCAAAATCAGAATTTAAAGAGCTTGTTTCAAAAGCAGTAACTGAATTTTTTAAGGCAAAGAATTTAGAACTTGATGCTTCTTTACTGGATAAAATGGTAGTTCAGAATGCACCTAATCCAGAAATGGGAGATTTGGGTATTCCAATGTTCGTTTTTGCTAAATCTGCCCGGATGGCTCCACCACAGATTGCATCAGGGGTTCTTGAATTTATTAAGGAATGCAGCCTTGGAAAAGTTCTTGCAGTAGGTCCTTATATCAATATCAAACTCGACAAGGCTGGGGCAGCAGCTCCAATTTTAGCCGCAATTGCAAAGCAGGGTGATTCTTACGGCTCATTCAATCAGGAAGGAAAAAAGCCTCTGGAAGGTCGTCGTGTAATGGTTGAATATTCTTCACCAAATACAAATAAGCCTCTCCATCTTGGGCACCTCAGAAACGACGCTCTTGGTGAATCTGTTAGCCGTATTTTGAAAATGGCAGGTGCCGAAGTTTACAAGGTAGATCTTATCAATAATCGTGGTGTTCATATCTGTAAATCTATGCTGGCTTATAAATGGTTCCACGAAGCAAAAGGTGATACTCCTGAAAGTCTTGGAATGAAGGGAGATCATTTTGTTGGTCAGTGTTATGTTGAATTTGACCGCTGGCTTAAGGGCGAAAAAGATAAACCTGAAACTGCACATCCAGAAGCAGCCCAGCAGGCAGAAGACATGCTTATTGAATGGGAAAAAGGAAATCCTGAAGTACGTGCACTCTGGCAGAAAATGAATGACTGGACTTTGGAAGGTGTAAAGGAAACTTACGCCCGCACAGGTGTTTCTTTTGATAAACTTTACATGGAAAGCGAAACCTACCTTAAGGGAAAAGATCAGATTCTTAAAGGTCTTGAAAAAGGCGTTTTCTTTAAGGCAGAAGATGGTTCAGTCCGCATTGATGTTACAGATGTTGTAGGTAAAGGAAAGGATGAAGATAATCACGAAAAAGTTCTTCTCCGCAAAGACGGTACTTCTGTTTATATCACTCAGGATATTGGAACTGCAATTTCCCGCCACGATGACTGGGCTTTCAATCAGCTGGTGTATGTAGTTGCCAGTGAACAGAATTATCACTTTAAGATTCTTTTCCACATTTTGAAAAAGCTTGGATTTGACTGGGCTAAGAACCTTTATCACTTAAGCTATGGTCTTGTAAATCTTCCAAGTGGACGTATGAAGAGCCGTGAAGGAACAATTGTTGATGCTGATGATTTAATTGATTCTTTACATGCCGATGCCCTCAAAGCAATAAAAGAACGTGGTCGTGATGAAGAAGTTGGAAATGCTGATGATGTAGCAGAAAAAGTTGCTCTTGGTGCTTTGCATTATTATCTGCTTCAGGCTACACCAATAAAAGATATGCTCTTTAATCCTGAAGAATCATTGAGCTTCAATGGAAATACTGGTCCTTATCTTCAGTATATGGGGGCTCGTATCAACTCAATTCTTGCTAAGGCAAAAGAAGCTGGCATTTGTGAAAATACTTCAGATGAAGCTCTGGCACTTCTTTCAAGTGAAGATGAATGGGCTCTGATTAAACAGCTTGGTGATTTCCCCGCAGTCGTTCAGAAGGGGGCAGAAAATCTTGACCCAAGTGGAATTGCAGGCTATCTGTATGAAACAGCAAAACTTTTTAGTAAGTTCTACCAGACTTCATCAATCTTAAATGCAGAAAGTAAGGAACTTGCCGGTGCCCGTCTTTATTTGGCTCAGTGTACTTTGCAGGTTATCAAGAACAGCTTGAATCTTATTCTTGTTCCTTATCTGGAAAAAATGTAATTTAGCAGTTTTACTGTAGGAGTTAATTTGAAGGGACGCGTTATAGCCGGTACAAACAATTTATTTACTGTTGAATGTGAAGACGAACTTATCCGTGCATGTACAATTAAGGGGAAGGTCGTAAAAACTGAACGGGAATTTTATAACCCTATAGCACCTGGTGATGAAGTTGAAATCGAACCAGATCCAATTAATGAAGAAAAGGGGCAGATTGTTTCTTTACAGGAAAGAAAGAACACATTTTTACGCTGGAATGTAAAGGGGCGTTGTCCCCAACTTTTAGCCTCTAATCTGGATTACTTGATTTTGGTTACAACTCCAGATGAACCACCCTTCCGTCCTCGCTTTACAGATCGTGCTTTAGCTCAGGCCGAACACCAGGGAATCACTCCTGTTATTGTTTGTAATAAGTGGGATCTGGCAGAAGCTATGCAAACAGATGGCCGCCAGGAAGAATTTGAAGAAATTGAAAAACGTCTGACAATTTGGGAAGATTTAGGCTACAAGGTTTTGCGAATTTCTGCCAAGACTGGAGAAGGAATGACTCAGTTTGCAGAACTTTTGGAAGACCATCTTTCGGCTTTTGTAGGTCAGTCGGGCGTTGGAAAATCTAGTCTTATAAATGTAATGGACGATACTTGTGTATTAAAAACAGGAAGTCTGTCAAAAAAATACGGAAGGGGTAGTCATACAACAACAAAAGGAACCTTAATCCATCTGACTTTGAACGAAAGTCTTACAGAAGGTATAAAGGGTCGTAAAGCTGATATTATCGATACACCGGGAATTCGTCGTTTTGTTTTAGATGATATTGAAGCTCAGGACCTTGCTCTGTACTTTCGTGAATTTGAACCTTTTATTGGTAAATGCAAGTTTGGCTTAAATTGTAAGCATGATACAGAGCCGGACTGTGCAGTTTTGAAAGCTGTAGAAGAAGGTCAAATTACACCAGAACGTTATGACAGCTGGAAAAGAATATCCAGAGAAATCTTAACAGGTTCCTGGGAAGATTAATAATGAACACAAAAACTCTAACAGAAATAGATTTTTTCCGCATTCGGGATCAGGTTGCATCTTATTGTCTTTCGGAAGAAGGAAAGGCTTCTCTTTTATCTCGCGAACCTTTTAAGAAATCTTCAGAAATAGAACATTTAAAAAATTTAAGCCGAGAATGGGGGCTTTATTTAAGCCAAACCCATGCCTCTCCTCTATCATCATGGAATCCTGTAAAACCTTTACTGGCAATTATAAAAACAAATGGTGCCGCTCTTACTCTTGAACAGCTTGCTTCAATTGGTCAGTTGGTTATTAGCGTAAATAAGGTGAAGCAGGGAATTAGTCAGCATCAGGTTAGTTTGGGCCTTAAACTCTTACCACAGGAAGTGGAAAAGCTTCCAGACCTTTCTGAAACCGAAAAAAAAGTTTTCCGTGTTATAACTCCAGATGGAGAAATGCGTGACTTACCAGAAATTTCAAATATAAGAAAGCAGATTGCCAGCCTGAATTCCAAAATCAAAACAATTATGCAAGGCTTTACTTCAGACCAGCGTCTATCTGGCGTCCTGGAAAGTAATGTTCCAGTTTTGCGAAATGGGCGTCAGGTTCTAGCTGTAAAGGCCAGCTTGCAAAACCGCATTCCAGGCATTATTCACGAAGTAAGTCAGTCTGCCCAGACCGTTTATATTGAGCCAGAAGAAGCCGTTTTGTGTTCCAATGAATTAATTCAAAAGGAATTTGAACTTGCCGCAGTTATTAAAAGGATTTTGACAGAAACAACTGCAAGCCTGCAGCCTTCAATTCCTTTGCTAAGAGATGCTCTTCCTGTCATGATTTTGTTTGATACAACTCTTGCAGCACAGAGATGGGGGGCTGAACATAACTGTACCTATGCCATGCCTGCTAAAGACCAGCCACCTCTTTTGATTCAGGCCCGTCATCCTTTACTTGGCGATAAGGCTGTTCCAATTGATATTCGCTTCATGGAAGGAAAAAGGGTTCTTATTATAACCGGCCCAAACACTGGTGGAAAAACGGTAAGTCTTAAAACTTTTGCACTTCTTTCTATGCTTAATCAGGCGGGATTTCCTATTCCTGCGGCGGAAGGTAGTTTTCTGCCAGTTTTTTCAAATATTTTTGCTGATATTGGTGATGATCAGTCTTTGGATCAGAGTCTTTCCACCTTTAGCGGACATATGAAAAATATTGCTCAGGCAGTCAACGCGGCTTCTTCCGATACTTTAATTTTACTTGATGAACTTGGAAGTGGAACTGATCCTCAGGAAGGTACTGCAATTGCCATGGCTGTTCTGGATGAACTTATTAAAAAGCAGAGTTTTGTTCTTGTTACGACACATCAGGGAATTCTGAAAAATTATGGTTATACAAATTCTTCCTGTATAAATGCTTCGGTGGAGTTTAATCAGGATACTTTATCTCCATCTTATCATTTGCTTATGGGAGTTCCTGGCGAAAGTCATGCCCTTGATATTGCACAAAAAAGTGGACTTCCATCATCAATCTGTAAGGCCGCCAGAAATTATATTGCCACAGAGCAGGCCGATGTTTCTGCTTTAATTCGGGGATTGAACCGCAAGCATATTGAATTGAATAAGGTTCAAAAAGAAGCTGAAAGACAGGCCTCCGAAGCTCAGGAGAAATTACTGAGACTTAAGCAAAAAGAAATAGATCTCCGCCGTAAAGAAAATGATTTGAAAAAAGGAAAGACTCAGGAAATGAATGATTTTCTGGTGCACAGTCGTCGTCAGTTGGAAAATCTCGTTCGTACTTTGAAAGAAGGCGAAATTACAAGAGAAAAAACTCTGGGTGTAAAAAGTTTTATCAATGAACTGACACAGGAAAGCCAGCGACTTGAAAATAAGGTGGAAGCAGAGGAAGAAAAACTTTCCCGTGATGAAGAAAATTTTGCAAAGGAATTGGCTAAACAAAAGCATCCGGCTTCAAACAAAAAGACCAAAAAAAAGATGTCGAATGCAGAAGCTTTGAAGTATGCCTCTTCTGTAATTACTGCAGAAAGTCTTGCAAGTGGTGCTGCTGCTTCTAAGTCTAAGGAAAATGGGGCTTCGGCATCTTCTCAAATAAAAACATTTCAGCCTGGTGCCCGTGTTATTTCTAAAACCACAGGAATTGAAGGTACAATTATTGCTAAAGGGAAAAAAGGAGTCTGGCAGGTTCAGTTTGGCAGTATGAAAATGGAAGTCAAAGAAAAAGATTTGAAACTTTCTGCTAAACAGAATGAAAATCTTACTCCTGATGTTTCTTTTGAAATTTCTAGTCCTTCCCTTGTAAACGGAAATTACATTTATGAAAAGGAAAAGGAAAGACCTGCCTATGAACTAAGGCTTCTTGGAATGTATTCAGACGAAGCTGTCCGGGCTTTAGAGCATCAGATAGATCTTTGTGTTTTAAATAATCTTATGCATTTTAGTGTAATTCATGGTAAGGGGGACGGAGTTTTGCAGCAGACAGTTCGCGATTATCTTTCTCACAGTCCTTTTGTTGCCGATTTTGAATATGCTCCGGCAGAAGATGGTGGGGCAGGAAAAACTTATGTTACATTAAAATCATAAAAAAAGGTCAATTTTACTGGCGAAATGGAGGAAGTATGGAAAATCATTTTGACTGGCTCAAAAGTCAGCTTCCCTTGTGGGAAAAGGATTCACTTATTGATTCTGCTTCTGCACAAAAGATTCTGGATTTTTATGAGAAAAAACAGAAGGTGGAAGAATCTCCTTTCTGGGATTATGAGCTTGAAAAAGTTCCTGAAAGAGTGCCTGAAAGAGTGCCTGAGCATAAAAGAAAGCCTGTTAGAGCAAGTCTGATTCTTTCTGTAATTGCGGCCCTGTTTATTGCTGGTGGAATTATTTCTTTAATTGCCTATAACTGGCATTCCATCTCCAGATTCATTAAAACAATAGGCGCTTTTATTATAAACTTTGTGCCGGCTTTTTTAATGCTTCCAGTATTTTTTTCAAAAAAAGAAAAATCAATTTTTAAGAAAGCTGGCTTTCTGGAATTTGTTTCAGCTTTGTGGATAGTCTTATTTGGCGCTTCCATAGAGTTTTTAAGTCAGATTTACATGCTTCCTGTAAGCTGGCAGTTACTCTTCTTTTTGTGGACAATTGCTTCTGTCCTTATCATGCTGCTTACAAAAACAAATTCTTCCCGAATTCTTTCGTTTATACTTTTTATTTCATTTTCAATCGCAGAAAAATCGGTTCTTTTCTTAATTCCTGTTTCTTCTCTGCTTTATTTTTATGCTTCAAAACACCTGAAAATTAAAAAAGAATATGCTTTGATTGTAAAATACGCTTCTCTTTTTGTGCTTATTATTCCTTTTCTATTTCTTTCGAGTTCGTCTTTCTGGGGCTCTGGTTATTCTTTAAGGCAGGAAGGCCTTTTTCTTATCCTCAATTTGCTTACCTTTGGATTTTTTATTTATTCTGCTGTCAGAGAAAAGCGTTTTAGCCATGAACTTATGATTCTGGTTTATCCTCTGGTGGTTTTAATTTTTAATTTAGTCTTGAATTATGCTCCTCTCCAGCTGGAATCTTTTAATGCATTTATTCCGCTTTTTATAATTCTTTTGATTTATAATTTGTATTCCGCATTTTTTCTTAAAAAAGTCTGGTTTTATATCACTTCTGCCGGAACTTTTTTACTTCTTCTTGCGGGAAACTGGAAACTTTTAACTCTTTCTCTTGTAATTTATATTTTACTTTATACAGTCCTTCTGTTTTACAGACACTTAAATCAAAAAGATTGTGATTTGAATGTAAATCTGATAATTTTGAATTCTCTTTTAAGTCTTGGATATGTAATTATGGTTTTCCATGGAAGTAAATCCTATATTGCATATTCAGGAAAAGGTTCTCTTGTGCTTTTACAGAACCTTCTCCTTATTTGTATGGGCCTTTCTTCTTTTGGAACTCTGGCACTCGGGTGGAAGAAACTTTTTTCAGATAAAAAACTCTGTTTTAAATTGCTGGAATTTCTGATTCTTTTGTTAGTTTTCACTTTGTATTATGTGCTTTCGTATGCAGATTTTTTCACCTATGCTTCGAAACTTTCTGTTAATATTGCTAAGTTCCTTGTTGCTACAGCAGGATTGTATGCTACTTTCAAATTGACCCGTTTTAAGGATTATTCTCTAACAGGTTTTGTTGCTGCTTTTCTTTTGACTTTTATTCTTGATGTAGTGTTTGGATTTAATTTCTTTGTAATTATTTTGTTCTTTGCTTTTGGATCTGCGGTACTTGGCCTGTTTTTGCAGTCTTTTCAAGAAAAAGGCAAAAAGAATGCAGGAAGGATTGTTTTTATCTTTTCTACACTTTTTGTAATTTTTCTGCCCTTTAAAATTGAAACAATTTCAGCCCCTTATTATGAAAATGAAGTGATGTTTTATATAGAGTTTTTTCTGACCTATGTTTATCTTTTCTTCCTTGGGCTGTTCAGACCATTTCTGAAACTTAAGAGCAGAAATGAAAGGATAAATTATGCTCAATTCCTTTACACTTTCTGTCTTTTCTTTATTTCACTTCTGGTAGTTTGCAGCTTTGCAGAAAATAAACCTCTGCTGAACAGACTTCTTGAAGTAGTATGTATACTTCTGCTCATGTTCTTTGCACTTGAAGAAATCATTTTTCAAATTAGGAAAGGGTCAACCGCTGGTGTAAATATTTATTCTGTTTATCTTCTTTTTCTAGCCTGCGTAAAGTTTTTTACAGCAACAAACAGTCTTATTGCCCGTGGAATAGCCTTTATTCTTTGCGGAATAATCATCCTTGTTATTAATCTTCTTTTACCCAAAATTATTAAAAAGGCTGATAAAGTTTCGGAGGTAAAAGATGAAAAATAAGATTGTTTTATTCACAGCAGCTTTTCTTTTTCAAATATTTGTTCTTATTTCTCTTGTAACTTTTTCGCAGAGAATAAAATCTCAGGCAATAAAAGACGGAAACATTGTTAGGCTTTCCTGTCATGTTTATGATCCATATCATCCTTTTAAGGGGCGTTATGTTCAGCTCGTAATCGAAGATTCTTCATCACCTTATGCAGAAACCCATAATCAGTATTACCTTCAGGAATCCTATGCAGATATTGTTGATAATTCAACACTGATTAATAACATGGATTTGCAGCTTGAACTTTATGTTGATAAAAAGGGCAGGGCTGTTCAAAAGGCTTTGACACTTATGTTTGAAGGTGAAAGAATTGATATTGAAGAATATTGCAAAAGGATGGAGAAAAAGTAGAGGCTGATATGGAATGGTTTGAATCAGATGAATTTTGGACTCATTATGCACCAATAATGTTTGATGAAGCCAGATGGGCAGAAGCACCCGATGTTGCAGAAGATGTAATGAAAATTGCAGGCCTTTCAAAAGGGGACAAGGTTTTAGATGCGGGATGTGGTTTAGGCCGTATTTCAGTTGAAATGGCTGCTCTTGGTCTTGATGTTACCGGCGTAGATATAATTCAGAATGAACTTGATGCCGCAAAAGACAGTGCTCAGGCAGAAGGTGTTGAACTAAATCTTATAAAGGCCGATCTGCGAACTTTTAAGGCTCCTCAATTGTATGATTGTGCAGTAAATCTTTATACATCTTTTGGATACTGTGATACTCAGGAAGAAGATTTAGAAATCCTAAAAAATATCTATGAGTCTTTAAAAGATGGTGGAACTTTTATCCTTGAATGTGTCAGTCGTGAAACCGCAATAATGTACTGGACTCCTGGTGAAGAGTTTGAAAGAGCAGGTTATACCGTAAAAACTCACTTTGAAGTTGTGGGAGCCTGGGAAGGTTTACTTTCCTGCTGGGATTTATATCCGCTTGGTTCTGGTCCTTCTGAAAAGCCTGAATTTACCCACCGTTTTGTTCAAAGACTCTATTCTGCTGCAGATTTAAGGGATATTTTATTGAAGATTGGTTTTAAGCAGGCTTCTGTTTATGGTGATTTTGACTTTTCACCATATGACCAGAAGGCCCGAACCATGGTGATTGTTGCCAAAAAGTAAAAAAAAATGCACCCCAAAAGTTTTTACGCTTCCAGGATGCATTTTGCAATCATTTATCTTAGATTAAAGATAATTCTTTGCCTTAAGAAGTTCTGCGTTAAGAATACCACCTAAAGCAGCACCTCTCTTTGTATTGTGGCTCAATGCAACGAACTTGATGTCAAATACGTTACATGGGCGAAGTCTTCCAATTACACAAGCCATACCTTTTTCTGTTTCACGGTCACGTCTTGGCTGTGGACGATTTTCTTCATGACGTACAACAATTGGATGTTCAGGAGCTGAAGGTAATTTCAATTCCTGTGGAAGTGATGTATATGAAGTCCAGATTTTTTCAATTTCTTCAAGAGAAGGTTTTTTGTCATCTGGCAAGTCAAATTCAAGAGAAACACAAGCTGTATGTCCATCAATTACAGGAACACGTGTACATGTAGAAGAAACGATTGGATACTTAGCGTTTTCAATCTTACCGTCTTTTACAGTTCCTAAAATCTTGAGACATTCTTTTTCAGTTTTTTCTTCTTCACCACCAATGAATGGAACAATGTTGTCAATCATGTCGAACGAAGGAACTCCAGGATATCCTGCCCCTGATGTAGCCTGCAAAGTTGTTACAATCATTCTTTTGATTGGGTAGCCTGCCTGAATCAAAGCGTGAATAGGCATCATGTATGTCTGTAAAGAACAGTTAGGTTTTACAGCAATAAAGCCTTTGTCCCAGCCGTGGTGTTTTTTCTGTTCGTCAATAACCTTAAGGTGTTCGTAGTTGATTTCTGGAACTAACATTGGAACATCTTCTGTCCAGCGG
>DGWD01000013.1:3176-12996 GCA_002395155.1 Treponema sp. UBA4267 | reverse complement strand
TGGATGATTTTTGAAACTACAACATTTGGTACAGTCTCAAAAATTTATTCAAACATAAAAAAAGAGCTTCCTGCTAAAACAAAAATTGCAAATTATTTTGGATTCACAAAAGCGTCTGCAAAAGTTTTTATAAGCTGGATGCAGCATTTAAATCTTGTAAGAAATATCTGTGCACACTATTCACGACTATTTAGTAGAAGTTTTATTGTCCGACCAATGCTTCCGACATCTAAACCTGTAAAGTGGGTAAATGATGTTCCAGCACAAGATAGAATTTATATATCAATCTGTATAATTACATATTTCTTGGATATCTGTGCTCCAGAGTTCAATTTCAGAAAGAACTTAAAAGAAGTTATGTCTATGTGCCGCCCAGCGCAACTGCCTTCTATGGGATTCCCTGCCGACTGGAAAAATCAGGATTTATTTATGGAGGCCTCAGAATGATAAAGATGAAAAACAGCGGCGTAGAATGGATAGGCGAAATTCCTGAGGAGTAAAATATGGCAAAGTTTACAGTAAAAGATACAGAAATTACAGTCGTAAAAATAAAGGATGAAGATTATCTTTGTCTTACAGATATGTTAAAAGCCAAAGATGGGGATTTTTTTATTACCGATTGGCTTAGAAACAGAAATACTCTTGAATATATAGGAATTTGGGAAAAAGTATATAATCCAAGTTTTAATTATGGCGAATTCGCCATAATTAAAAGTCAGGCCGGATTAAACAGTTTTAAAATCAGTGTAAAGGAATTTGTAGAAAAAACAAATGCAATAAGTATTCAGGCAAAAGCAGGACGATATGGTGGAACTTATGCACATAAAGACATTGCATTTGAATTTGCAATGTGGATAAGTCCTGAATTTAAAATCTATATTGTAAAAGAATTTCAGCGGCTTAAAGAAGAAGAACAAAAACTGCTTGGATGGTCTGCAAAACGAGAATTAGCAAAAATCAATTACAGAATACATACAGATGCTATTAAGCAGAATCTTATTCCTCCAGAGCTAAGTCCAGCTCAAAAATCATTTGTATATGCAGATGAGGCCGACATGCTTAATGTTGCCATGTTTGGTATGACAGCAAAACAATGGCGTGAAGCAAATCAAGATCTAAAAGGAAATATTCGAGATTACGCTACAATTAACCAGTTAATCTGCCTTAGTAATATGGAAAATCTGAATGCAGTTTTTATAAATGATGGAATGCCACAAAGCGAACGACTTGAAAAACTGAACAAAATCGCAATTCAACAGATGAAAGTACTGGAAAACATCGAAGACAAAAATCTTCTTACGGACGGCAACAAATGAAAAATAGCGGCGTAGAATGGATTGGCGAGATTCCTGAGGATTGGGAAGTTTACAGAAATAAAAATGCATTTGTTTGTAATAAAGAAATTGTTGGCAAAAATTCGAATAATACACAACTCTTATCATTAACAACAGGTGGTATTAAATGCAAAGATATAAATAATGCAGAAGGAAAACTCCCTGAAAGTTTTGATACATATCAATATGTTAAAAAGAATGACGTTGTAATGTGTTTGTTTGATCTTGATATGTCAGCTGTTTTCTCAGGCCTCAGCCAATATGATGGAATGATATCCCCTGCATATAAAGTGTTATCTTGCCAAGATAGAGCAAATCCTCTTTTTGTTCATTACTGGTTTTCATATATTTTTGATGGACGAAAATTCAATCACTATGCAAAAAATATTCGATACACTTTAAATTATGATGAATTTGCAACACTACCAATCCTACTTCCTCCAAAACCTACCCAACAGTGCATTGCCTCATATCTGGATAAAAAATGCAGCAAAATAGAAGAAACAATCCAGAACCAGCAGCAGGTAATAGAAAAACTAAAAGCCTACAAACAATCCCTAATCACCGAAGCCGTCACCGGCAAAATCAAAATCCAGAACGAAATACCAGATTTTAAATATTGTAATCTTGGTTTTATAGCTGAATTCAAAAATGGATTGAATTACAACGCATCAGATTTTGGGACTGAAGTTAAGTTTTTAGGTGTTGGAGATTTTCAGAATTATTTTGTACTAAATGATGAAGCAATGTTTTCAAATATAATTACTGATACAGAAATTGAAGATGATTATTATCTTAAAAACGGAGATATTATTTTTGTTCGTTCCAACGGAAGTAAAGAATTAGTTGGTAGAGCAATTATGGTAGATAATATCGATTTCAAAGTTACTTATAGTGGCTTTTGCATCCGCTTAAGAAATAAGGAACCAAAAAAAATTAACAGTAAGTTTTTACTTTATTTTTTTAGAAGTGATTACTTTAGAAGTGAATTACAGCGTTTAAGCCAAGGCTCAAACATTTCAAATATTAATCAAGATTTATTGTCACACATTAAGATTCCTCTAGTTGATATACGATTCCAAGAAAGTGTAATTGATTTACTTAATAAAAAATGCACCGCCATCGACACAGCCATAGAACAAAAACAAAAGCTAATAGAAAAACTAACAGAATATAAGAAGTCCCTAATTTACGAATGTGTAACCGGGAAAAAGGAGATATAAATTATGGAAAAGAAAATTTATACTCTAAGAAAGTACGTATCTGGATCTGTGTATGATTTAGAAAATTTATCGAAACAACAAATAAATTGTGTAGCTCCAAAACTTTTTAATGATCCCATTGATACATATTTTTATTATAGTGATTCAGATTGTTTTTCTGAGAGTAAGAAAATATTAACTAAAGAAATAATGGATACAATTAGAATTAGTTGTTTTATAAATCATCAAAATATTTTAAGAAAAAGAAAAAGTAATAAATTAACTCCTGCTGAAATACTTATGTGGACGCATTATGCAAATTCACATAAAGGAATTTGTTTCGAATATGAAGTTCCAGCTGAAAATTTTGATTATTTGGATAAACAGCCATTTGACGATACAAAAACATATTTGGCTAATATTAATTATCAACCAGAGTTAGCCACTGATTTTGAATCTGTGTTTTCAAAAACTGAAGATGTATCTTATTCTGCTAAAGAATTTGAACAACTTCTCAGAACCTGTTTTTTTACAAAAGATAAGTCATTTGAATATGAAGATGAAATGAGATTATTAACATATACAAAAAATGCAGAAAACAATTATCAACCTCTTACATTTAATTATTTAAAGAAAATTGTGTTTGGTAAAAGATGTGATTCTGATATGAAATATTTAATAAATTGCATTAATAAACAAGTATATTCAAGTAAATTAGAATTATATGAAATAGATAACCATTTTACGGAGGTAAAATATAATGACAGATAAAATCAATAGACTTGCATATCTGAACTCTCTCGATGAAAACAAGAAACCCTTGGATCTATTACTAGAAATAATAGAAATTGAAAGTTACAAATATAAATTTACCCAGCTTGGAATTAAATCCACAGATGGAAAATCTATAAAAGATATAATTAAAGATAAATATAATATTGAGATAGAAGATTATATTTTAACAAAATGGATTAATGATAAATTTTGTTTAGAAAATAATAAAATAAGATTGAGAAATAAAAATGGCAGCGAAAGTTTAGACAATAAAATCGAAAAAATAGAAGCTGGTGAAAAAATATTTTTAGAACAAGTATCTGAAATAAGAAATGATTTTATTAAATTTGCTAGCGAGAAATTTAATATCAAATATAACAATGAGCAATCTAAAAATATTTTTAATGAGTATATTTATACTGTTGCTCAAGAAAAAAATGTAGAATCCAAAGATTCTAAAGATTATTTTGTTTTTCAAAAGTATCTTTCCTATTTATATGAAAATAACCTAAAAGCGTTAGAAATAATTGAAAACTTCGGAGTTGCTAATCAGATTCAGGACTTAGTTTTAAATGGTGATACAGATAAAACTAATTTCTTAAATGGTTGTATTATTTTTTTGGATACTCCAATCATTATGAAAAGATTAGGTTATGATGGTCTTGAGTTATCCGATATTTATGAAAGCTTTTTTTCTGATCTTACAAAAGCTGGCGCTACTTTAAAGATTTTTACACATACGTTTGAAGAATTGTGGGGTATCCTTTTTAATTTTAAGCGTTGTGTTTCTCAAAATATTTTTGATGCAAAAGGTGTAAATACATT
This sequence comes from Treponema sp. UBA4267, assembly GCA_002395155.1. Lineage (GTDB taxonomy): Bacteria > Spirochaetota > Spirochaetia > Treponematales > Treponemataceae > Treponema_D. Next base: position 8,861 of record DGWD01000013.1, on the reverse strand, counting down.
TCTAAAAGCTCGAAAACAATTTATTACAGAAAGAAAAATAGAATTATCACTTTCAAAAGAAATAATTCAAAAAAATATTGAAAATATAGGAATTGAAATTTTTGATATATCAGACGATGATAATTTAGAAAATGCTACAGATTATTCAGAATGGAATTTCGATCCTGATGCATATCGTAAACATGTAATTAAAACTGATGAAAATTATGAAAAATATAAAACTCGTCTTGAGAAAGATATACAATCTATATCCGCAGTATCAAGATTGAGACAGAGAAATAAAATAACAAAAATTGAAAATTTTGAAGATGGAAAATATTATTTACTAGTTGATAATTATGCTTTAGTAAATGCAATAAAATCTTATTATAAAGAAAAAGAAGAACGAAATAAAAAAAACGAACTATTGCTTGAAAACACAATCATTTTTAACCTTTGGCAAAATTTATCTAATAATGGAAAACTAAATAAGGCATTATTTAGAAGTAAATGTTTTGCTTTGAACACCATAGATGATAATTTTAAGGATGCTCTATATAGAGAAGCAAGACGTATTGAAGCATATAATGCTGAAGTAGAAATTAATCAACAGTTAATTAATGATCCAACTTTGGAAAATGAAGTTTTTGCAGAAACTATCAAAAACAATAAAATGGATAAAGAATATATTTCTAAAACATTGCTCAATTCTATTTCTCAAAAAGAACTTCAAGACAAAGAGGTAATTGAAAAACAAAAAGAGGAATTACAAAATAAGGATTTTGAACTTAAGAAAACTCAGACAGATTATAACAAATTAATTAGTGAATATGAACAAAGCCAAGATATTCACAAAAAAAATATGGCAGATCAAATAGAAAAAAGTAAAAATGATTCAAACAATGCTGTAATCAATTCTCAAATATCAACATTATTAAGTACAATAAATCATATTAGTAAAAGTTTCCTTACAAAGATTCAGTTTATATTTAAAAAAATGAAAAATAAAAATTTGAATAAAAAGGAATTTTTATGGAATAAGGCATGCTCCATAACCGGCATAAATATTGAATACAATGAAGAATATATAAAAGGAGATATATAGTTTTATGCACGGAGAAGCCAAACTTTTACTAAAATTCCTCGATGGTTCTGATAACCGCTATATCATTCCGGTTTATCAGCGTAATTATGACTGGCGGCCAAAACAGTGTGAGCAGCTTTTTAATGACCTTGTTCAGATCATTAAGAAAGACCGCAAGACTCACTTTTTTGGCAGTATTGTTACTTCTTCGGCAAATAAAGGAGGCAAGTCTGACTATCTTGTAATTGACGGCCAGCAAAGAATCACTACTATTTCTATTCTTTTTACTGCAATGGTAAATCTGATGAAGTCTGGAACTGTTGCAGCAGAAGATAAACGACTTGTTGAAAAGATTGAAAAGAAATTCCTGGTAGATGAATATCAGACAGAAGAACGTAAGCTTAGACTCAAGCCAATTAAAGATGACTGTGTTTCCTTTGATAAACTCATAACTAATAATCCTTCTGAATTTGTTGAAAGTTCAAACATCACTCAGAACTATCATTATTTTGAAAATCGCATTAAGAAGAATGAAATTTCCATTGATGAACTTTATGAAGCAATTTTCCGTTTGGAAATTATAGATATCTTCCTTGATAAAGAAGATAATCCTCAGCTGATTTTTGAAAGTCTGAACTCTACAGGACTGGATCTTACAGAAGCTGATAAAATCCGAAACTTTATTCTTATGGGGCTTGATGCAAAAAAGCAGGAAGAGTATTACGAAAATTATTGGAATAAAATTGAAAAATTTACTGCATATAATGTAAGCGGCTTTATAAGAAACTATCTTACTTTGATTCAAAAAAAGATTCCTAATATAAATAACGTTTATTTTACATTCAAAGAATATGTTCTTGAAAAAATGAACATAGAAAGTGCGGATGATTGTGAAGCAATTCTTAAAGACATGCTTTACTATTCTCAGATATACAACAAAATCATTACTGCAAAGAATGATCCAAAAGAAATTATTTCTTCTATTCTTTTCAGACTGAACAATATTGAAATGACTGTTAGTTATCCATTCTTGCTGGCAATGTTTGGTCATGAAGAGCGTTCGGAAATTACAGCAAACGATGTAGAAATTACATTAAAGGTTCTTGAATCTTATATTGGCCGCCGTATTATGTGCCCAAATTATACTTCAAATGCTTTGAATAAAGTTTTTTGTTCTCTGGATTCAGAAGTAATGAAGTTGAAGTCTGAAAATCCGAGCGAATCATATTCTTCAATTTTGATTTATTATCTGCTTTCCAGAAGCGGTGCTGCCGGATTTCCAACCGACAAAGAGTTTATTGATGCACTTACAAATCGTGATGTTTATCATATGTTCAAGAAAAGCCGCGAGTATCTTTTTGATCGTCTTGAAAATGGTGACACAGTTGAACGCGTAAATGTTATTGATATGATGGAAAACGGCGACTTGACAATTGAACACATTATGCCGCAAACCCTGACAGAAGAATGGAAAGCAGAGCTAGGAACTGATTATCAAAATGTCTATGACCAGAATCTTCACACATTAAAGAATCTGACACTGACGGGATATAATTCAAAATACAGTAACAGCCTATATTCAGAAAAGAAAAACTGTGAAAAAGGATTTAAAGACAGCGGCTTGAATTTGAATAAGCCTTTGCTTGATTATGACCACTGGACTATCAATGAAATGCAAAACCGTCTAGAAAAACTTATCGCACAGGCAGAACAGTTATGGCCATATCCTAAAACTGACTTTGTTCCAGCAAAAAAAGAAGATGATGAAGTTTCTTTAGATGATGATGAAATTCTGACCGGAAGAACTCTTGTTTCATATTCCTATGGAAACGTGAAAGAACGCGAAGTTTACTCGTGGGTAGAAATGTTCACTGATGTAATAAAACAAATCTACGATGAAGACTCCAGCCAAATTCGAATCCTCGCTGCAGATGAAACTTACGAATATATTGTCCTCTCCAACACAGAAAAACAAGGCGACTGGTTCAAAATTGCCGATGACGTTTATCTTTACACACATAACTCAACAAATGCAAAAATAAGAATTCTTAATCGAGTTTTTGAGGCTTATGGTAAAGATAAATCGGAGCTGGTGTTTAATTTAAAGGCGGACTAAAAAATTAAATAAATTGTAAGATAATTTGAGCCAGATGTTATGGAGGTGTAAAAATGCAAATCAAGAAATCAGAAAGCCAAGATATTGAATTCAAAGAATCTTGGGATGATAAATATCTGCATTGGGTTTGTGCCTTTGCTAATACTCAGGGTGGAATCCTTTATATTGGTGTAAATGATAAGGGAACTGTTGTTGGTATTGATGATTTTCATAAGCTTTCTGAAGCTATTCCTCTTAAAATCCGGCAGTCTATGGGTCTTTTGTGTGATGTAAATATTTTGAATGATGGAGATTTACATTATCTAGAGATTATTGTTGAAAAATATAAATCTCCAGTTAGTTACCATGGCAGATATTACAAACGGGTTGGCTCAACTACTCAGGAAATAACTGGGCTTGAACTTAATGAACTGATTTTAAAAGCTTATGGAACTACTTGGGATGCTCTTGGGATTCCAAAGGTTGATATTAGTGATCTTGATGAGCGTGCATTTAAGATATTCAGGACATGGGCAATTCGAAATAACCGTTTTCGCGAAGAAGATTTGCAGATATCTAATAAGGAGCTTTTACAGAATCTGCGTATTTATGACAATGGTGAACTTTTGCGGGCTGCTGTTATGGCTTTTCATCCTGAGCCTGAAAAATGGGTAATTGGTGCTTATACAAAAATCGGATACTTTGCGAATGATGCAGATATTCTTTTTCAGGATGAAGTTCACGGTTCTTTGCTTACTCAAGTAGAAGATGCTATTGATATTATCTACACAAAATATATGAAGGCTTTAATCAGCTATAATGATATTCACCGCGAAGAGTTGTACTTTTTTCCGCGTGGTGCATTCCGAGAACTACTGCTTAATGCTTTGATTCATAAAGATTATACGCAGCCGTATCCGATACAGATTCAGATTTACAGAGATAAAATTGATATCTGGAATATTGGTACAATGCCAGAAACTGTGCAGATAAAAGATTTATATCAGAGACATCCTTCTGTTCCAAGAAATCCAAAGATTGCTGATATTTTCTTTAAGTGCGGTTTTATTGAATCGTGGGGACGCGGATATTTTAAGATTAAGAGTATCTGTGAGGAGTTTAAGGCTAGTCTTCCAGAGCCAACTGTATTAACAGGTGGACTCTCTGTTGTTTGTAATGCTTCTGAGGTTTATAGAAAACTTGCTGTTGAATATAAGGTTGATGGCTTTATTGAAAGTTCTGCAAGCACCGGACAAGTAACCGGACAAGTAACCGGACAAGTAACCGAACAAGTAAAGAAACTTATTGAATGCATGAAAGGAAAGACTTTGTCGAAGAAAGAAATCCTTGTTGCATTAGACATGAAGCATAGACCTACTTTGGAACAGGATTATATAAAACCAGCACTTGATTTGGGCTTAATTGAAATGACGCAGCCAGATTCTCCAAGAAGTCCTACACAAAAATATCGGCTTACGGAAAAAGGTATTGAATACACAAAACGGAGTTAAACTATGCACGGAGAAGCCAAGCTTTTACTAAAATTCCTCGATGGTTCTGATAACCGCTATATCATTCCAGTTTATCAGCGTAATTATGACTGGCGGCCAAAACAGTGTGAGCAGCTTTTTAGTGACCTTGCGCAAATCATTAAGAAGGACCGCAAGACTCACTTTTTTGGAAGTATTGTTACTTCTTCGGCAAATAAAGGCGGTAAGTCTGACTATCTTGTAATTGCTGGATAGCAGAGAATCACAACTATTTCTATTCTTTTTACTGCAATGGTAAATCTGATGAAATCTGAAACTATTATTGCAAAAGATAAACGGCTTACAGAAAAGATTGAAAAGAAATTTCTATTGATGAACTTTATGAAGCAATTTTCCGCCTAGAAATTATAGATATCTTTGTGAAAAAATTGGAGGAATAATACTGATGGAAATGGAAGATTTAATTCAGAAAATTAAAGAGATTTACAAATCTGCATGTAAAGAGAGATGTGAAACATGCAGGTATCGGATGTTCGCCAAAACAATATCAGAGCTAAAGATGTCTCCAGAAGTAATTAATGAGTTAACACAAGAAATGATAGAGCAGAATGAATATGAGAAGAACAGATGGACTAAGATTTTTAAACCCGTTATGGCTTATGTAGGTGCTCCAGTATTTGCAACTTATATGACTAATTGGATTCATGATAACTTCAAATGTGTAAGTGATTTTTGGTTAGGATTGTTAATAACTGCGTTAGTTTTTATCGTTGTTTATATAGTTCTCGGAGGTGGAATTGCAGCAATTATAGTGTGTATTGATACTATAAAAAATAAAAATAAACAGACTATCCGTTTATTGCAAAAGTACTCTCGTGAATTAAGATTTCAGAATTTACTAAATCATAAAGAGTAGGACAGTCTCTATTTCTCAATTATAAAATAAATAACACACCGTTGCTTATTGTCAGCTTTACTAAACTGTGCTAAACTATCCCCATGTCAGATTTTATCCGCGCAAGAAGCGACGAACACAA